>NZ_CP097121.1:0-745676 GCF_024029675.1 Fructilactobacillus carniphilus
GACTAAACGATGCAGGGCAGGAATTCCCATCACTTGGCGGATAAATTCCATGGTGTCGGTAACGTCTTTTCCGTTAGTATCACGCCATCCGAAGACAAAATCTTGATTGTATTCAGAAGGATTTTTTGGTCTGGCGAAGTAATGGGCAGAATGTTGGGAAAGGATGAACTGGACTTGCACAAAACTCATTAAACCGGTGTACATTCCATCATCATCGTATTTTTTTAACTGTTCAAAGGCGTTCCACTGATTTTGTAGTGATTCGTCTTTTTCTTCCACATGAGCAACGGGAAGACCATTGATTAACAATAGGACGTCAATCCGCCGTTCTTGACTTAACGTGTTGGCTAAATGTTTAAATGTAATTTGGTTGACGACCTCATATTCAGATCGTCCCCCAGCAACTTCGTCACCGTAGAAAATTTCTATTTCGATTTGGGAACCGTCATCTCTAGTTAATGGGAGAGTACCGATTCCCCCAGCACCTGCAATGACGAGTTGGGCATCGCAAGGCGTTTTATTTTTTTCTAGCTCTAATTTTAACTGGTTAAATTCTTCGTCAGAAAGGGGCGTACCATCTAGTTTAGCCCGATTGTTACGATTTAAAATATCGCGCCAGTGTCGGTATAAGATATCGTCTGGTTTGTTGGATAGCTCTGGACGATAGGTCCAGCCTTCATCTTCTAATTTTTTGATTACTGCTTTTTCAAATTGATCTTCGGCCATGTAAGTATTCCTTTTGATTTTTAATGATTGATTGGTTCTTTATGTATGATTTTATCATAGATATTTATGATGCTAATAATTGGGAGAAGCATAGGTTAGGAGACTTATCTAAAATTGTACGTGGTGCTTCTCCGAGACCAATAAAAAATCCAAAATGGTTTGACGAAAATTCTGATATCGGGTGGCTTCGTATCGCAGATGTTACTAAACAAAATGGTAAAATTCACTTTTTAGAACAACATTTATCTAAATTAGGTCAAGAAAAAACTAGAATTTTAAAATCACCTCATTTACTTTTAAGCATTGCTGCAACAGTTGGGAGTCCAGTTATAAACTATATTCCAACTGGAGTGCATGATGGATTTCTAATTTTTTTAAATCCAAAATTCGATAAATTATTCATGTTTCAATGGTTACAATATTTTAAAAATTACTGGAATAAATATGGACAACCAGGAAGCCAAGTTAATTTAAATTCAGATTTAGTTCGTAACCAACAAATATATATTCCAGCTAAAAAAGAACAAATAATAATTAGTGATCTTTTTAGTATTCTTGATAATCTACTTACTGTCAATCAGCATAAATTAGAACAACTGAAATTACTAAAAAAAGCGCTATTACAGCAATTATTCCCCCAAAATGATGAAATAACTCCTCAAATTAGATTTGCTAATTTTCAAGATAATTGGGAACGGCATAAATTAAGTGATCTATTCTTAATAAAAGCTGGTGGAGACCTTCATAAGGAAGAATTATCTGAAACAGGTATATATCCTGTCATTTCTAATTCCTTAGAAAAAAATGGAATAATCGGATATAGTAATTCTTTTAAATTTGATAGTCCAACAATAACAGTAACTGGAAGAGGATCAATAGGTCATGCAATATCTAGACATGAAAGAATAACTCCAGTGATTAGGGTTCTTGTATTAATTCCTAAAAATAAAATTAATGTAGACTTTACTACTGAGTATATAAATCGTATAGAAATATATAATGAATCAACAGGAGTACCCCAACTTACAGCTCCACAACTTGGGATTTATAAAATATTAGTTCCAAGTTTTAAAGAAACAAATTTAATCGGATGTATAACTAGAAAAATGGATCTTCTAATTAATAAATCAAAATATAAAATTTCAATTTTAAAATCTATAAAAAAAGCACTTCTCCAAAACATGTTCATATAAAAGAAACCACCAAAATTCATAAAAATTTTGGTGGTTTTTAACTAAACTAATTTAGACATCTGATACATAATTTTTTCACTATCTTTAGCCTCTAACTCACGAATAATATGAATATAAGTTTCCTGAGTAGTTGTCATACTTGAATGCCCTAATCTTTGGGCTACTGTCGCAATTGAAACATCTCCAAACAACAAAAGTGAAGCATGAGTATGACGTAACCCGTGAACAGTAATCACTGGTATTTTTGCTTTTTCGCATAATGTTTTTAAATAGTGATTTACCGTAGAGTTGAATATCCGTTTTTTAGTAACAAAAATTGGCTTATCTTTTGGTAAATCTTTAATCAGTTGTGATAATTGCATTGCTAATTGCCAATCAATTCGAACACTACGTACTGATGATTCATTTTTGGTCTTTTGAAAACTACCATGAAATGATTTATAGTCCCATGTTTTATTAACTCGAAGCATTTGACTTTGAAAGTCAAAATCATTGGGAGTTACCGCTAACGCTTCAGAAAACCGAAGGCCAGTTTTAAGGACTAACATTAAAAACCAATCCCAATTAATTTCATTTCCTAAATCTAATCGATGAATTAATTTTTGCAGTTCTGCCTCATTTAAAAATTTAATTTTCTTTTTCTGTGGAGATTTTCCCTTAATTACAGCATTCCTAGTTGGATTAATTGGTATCAACCCTTCATCAACTGCATCTAGGATCGAACTTTTAATCTGGTGATGAAAATCTAATGTTGTTTGATGTTCGTGAGTAGAAGCATATTCATTAATGATTTCTTGATAGGCCCGTTTCGACAAATCCTTTAAATATAAATTCGGTGCAATTCTGCGAACCCATTTTAAATTAATTCTGTACTTATTTAGAGTTACTTCTCTAACGGCGTCCTGCTTATATAAATCGATCCACTCATCAAAGTACTCATAAAATAATTGACTTTTCTTTCTTCTTCCCATAATAAAACTCCTCAATAAGTATATTTTGTGCAATTAAAAACACAAATACTATTATCTCGGAGTTTTGGTTAATTATAAAAACATTTTTTCCAAAAGTGCCTTTTTTAAATCTTTTATGTGTTTAATTTTTTCATCGCAAGTATCTATTCTATTATCAACTTTTAATATAATATTTCCTATTTTTTCTTGTTCTTTAATTTCAGGAATAGGAATAGATATATCCATCATCTTTGTTTTAGATATATTAAATCTAGAAATACCTTGTGCTAATAAAATGATTTTTCTTCTAATATTTTGAGATCTAAGCATAAATGCCAGATAATTTAAATCGACTTCTTGTAGTAGACGATATCCAAATGAAAAGCTATTTAGATATACATTTGGCATATTATATTTCCAAACACTAGACATACCAACTTCGTTTGGAGTTTCTGATGAAGTAGTAAAAAATATATCTCCACATTTAACTTCAATTTGTTTTTTATCAATTTCAATTTTATCTAAAGCAAATTTAGAAGTAATCGGATTTTTAAAAACATTTATATAAGTAACATATTTGGCATTACCATGGCCAAAATCCTGTTTGGTTTTTCCTGAAATTCCAGAAAACGATTTACCCATTTCTCCTAACTTTCGATAGTCCCAATCATCGTGAAAATTAGCAAATCTAATTTGAGGAGTTATTTCATCATTTTGGGGGAATAATTGCTGTAATAGCGCTTTTTTTAGTAATTTCAGTTGTTCTAATTTATGCTGATTGACAGTAATTAGATCATCAATTTTTTTAAACAGATTTCCTATCTTTTCTTGTTCATCTAAATCGGGAATCGGGACCATTATATTCATTATTTTTGATTTAGAAATATTAAATCTAGAAATGCCTTGTGCCAAAATAACAATATTTTTCCTAATGTTTTGAGATCTAAGCATAAAAGCTAAGTAATTTAAATTAAAATTATAAGTAGGACGATATCCAAATGAAAAACTATTTAAATAAATATTTTTATAATTATAAATCCAAACGCTAGACATTCCTACTTCTAAAGGGGTTTCTGAAGAAGTAGTAAAAAAAACATCACCTTTTTTCACTTCATTTTGTTTTCTATCAATTTCAATTTTATCCAATTGCTTTTTGAAGTAATTGGATTTTTAAAAACATTAAGATAAGTAACGTATCTAGCATTTCCATGCCCAAAATCTTTTTTAGTTTTTCCAGAGATTCCTGTAAAGGTATTTCCCAATTCGCCTAACTTATGCTTCTCCCAATCATCAGAGAATCTCTTGAACCGTATTTCCGGCACCTTCTTCTCTTCTTTTTCCGCCATTATTTCAACACCTTCTTCAGTAATTCCAGTGTCTTTTGTGCTTCTGGAGTGGTGCCAACTAGGTCATCCATCATCGTTTTGATTTCACTAGTTAATTCTTCTTCTTGTTGGTCTAATTCATGCATATCATCGACTAGTTTTTGTACATCAACCGGTGGCTCTTCTTCAAAGGTATCTACGTAGCGGGGAATGTTGAGGTTGTAGTCATTTTCTACAATTTCGTCCATCGAAGCCACGTGGGCATACTTATCGACGTCTTCACGATCTAAATAGGTTTTTACAATTTTATCAATATCTTGTTTGCGCAGCTTATTGCTGTTTTTGGCCTTTTCAAATCCCTTGGAAGCATCAATAAAGAGCACGTCATCGTTTTCCCTATTTTTCTCCAGAATTAAAATGACAGTTGGAATTCCCGTATTGGTAAAGATTTTTTCTGGTAAACCAATTACCGCTGAAATATTGTGATTATTTAACAGGTTTTTCCGTATTTTTCCTTCAGCAGCACCTCGAAAGAGTACTCCGTGTGGTAACACGATTGCCATCCGTCCGTCTTGCTTCAAATGATACAGACAGTGCAGAAGAAAGGCATAATCAGCTTTTGATTTGGGGGCCACACCCATTCTAAATCTAGGATCATTTTCTCGGTCTTGGTTATCCCATCGCAGTGAGTAGGGTGGATTGGCCATTACCGCGTCAAACATCCGCGGAGCATCAACGCCGTCGACCACACCATCCGGCCAATCACTATTTAAAGTATCAGCATTGCGCAGGTGAATATCGTTATATTCCACTCCGTGCATCATTAAATTCATTCGGGCCAAGTTATAGGTGGTGGTGATTAATTCTTGACCATAGTATTTGATTGCACCTTGTTTTCCGGCATTATGCATGTAATTGGCAGTGGTTAAGAGCAGGGAACCAGATCCCATTGCTGGATCGTACAGACTGTAATTATCGACATCTTCACGGTCTGAAGTTAAAATTTGCGCCATGATTTCAGATACTTGGTGGGGTGTGTAGAATTCTCCGGCTTTAGCACCAGAGTTCGCTGCAAACATTCCAATCAGGTATTCATACAGATCACCGAGCACGTCTGAATCTTCGTCTAACTCGATTTCGCTCATTAAGTTAATCATGTCGGTAATGGTGGCCGTCCGAGCCTGCGTGTTGTTTCCAAGTCGAGTGGAGGTTAAATCCATATCTGCAAAGATTCCGGAAAAGGCCGTTTTGGCTTTGGGAGCAATCCCTCGGTTAAACCGCGCTAGTGCGTCAGACATCATCATGATATTGAATTTATCTGTGTTGATAGCGTCCTGCCAGTCTGAAAATAGATCGCCGGGTTGAATCACGTAACCTAGATTATCCTGCATGTAACCGGCAGCTTGTTGTTGATCTTGTTGCCAGATTTCAGCCCAACTGGTTCCTTGAGAAATGGATTGCACCCAGTTCTGAGCTTTGTCTGAGAGGTATTTATAGAACATGACTCCGAAGATGTAGTTTTTGTATTCGGATGGTTCAATTTTTCCTCGCGTTTCATTTAAAGTTTTCCACACGAGGGCTTCTTTTTTTGCGCTTAAGGCCATTTATTTGACTCCGTTTCTATTGATTAGTTAATGCTAACTTTTAATTATAACAAAACTAATGCTTTATCAAAGCGTAAGTAAACAGAAGAAAACAAAAAGACCAGTCACATTAGTAGCTGATCTTGCTTAAGTTTAACTATTTAATCCTACAAATACTTCGCATCCACCACCGGATCCTGCGACGTCAAAATCTTAGGTCCATCTTCCGTAATGGCGAGGGTGTGTTCGTATTGGGCTGAGAGGGAACCGTCCTCAGTAACGTAGTAGGTCCAGTCGTCCTTGGCATCAAAGCGGTCCTTAATCTTCCAGGTTCCGAGCGTTACCATCGGTTCGATGGTAATCGTCATACCGGGACGGAGGCGTAAGCCACGCCCTTTTTCTCCGTAGGCAGGGACAGCAGGTTCTTCGTGAATCGTAGGTTGGATTCCATGACCAATCAGTTCCCGGACGTCGCCCATGTGGTTTTCGTCTTCCACGTAGTGTTGGATGGCGTAACCAATGTCACCAAGCCGGTTGCCGACCTGGGCTTGATCAATGCCCTTGTAAAGTGCTTCCTTGGTCACGTCCATCAGTTTTTGCGCTTCCGGACTAATCTTACCGACCGCATAGGTCCAGCAGGAGTCGCTTTCAAAGCCATCCTTGTTCACACACATGTCGACCTTGACGATGTCTCCGGACTTCAACTTCAAGCCCTTACGGGGAATCCCATGGGCCACTTCGTCGTTGATGGAGATACAAGTTCCAAACTTGTAGCCATCAAAGCCTTTTTCGGACGGCGTCGCGCCGTGCTCCGTGATGTATTTATCGGCGAATTCTTCAATTTCCCAGGTGTCTAATCCGGGTTTAATTAACTTCTGCAGGCCCTGGTGGACGCCAGCTAAAATAGCGCCAGATTCGGCCATTTTCTTGATTTCACGATCTGATTTTAAGGTAATCAATGTTAGTTTCTCCTTTGGTGCTCATTCGATTGTGACAAGGGTCACTACGTCCAATGATAGCACTAATTTTATAGAAACGGCACCCTGGGCTATTGGCGCTTCTGCTTCAGCGTGTTTTTAATCACGGGAAAGAGTCCTTTAATAAATCGTTTTTCGCGCTTCCAGCTGGTTAGGTAGTTGACGTAGTACTGCCCGGCAAAGAAGATGATCAGACTGATGATAATTAACAACCAGATTCCGAGCGTGCCTAGTTCTAGTTTTTCCACTAATAATTCATAGGTGGAACAAACCCCGTTTAAAAAGCCGGCGTAAGCGACGAAGTACCAGGCCAGCCCCTTATTGTAGAAACTGTAGAAGCTCTTAAAGTCTTCCTTGTTGTTGACGAGGTCCTTGATTTGGGCCCGCCCCGCCGTCTTTTTTAAGCGGTGAAAAATTAGTGGGGGAATGATCCATTCTAGTAAGCTGATGGGTTTAGGTTTATGCCCTTTGATTTGGTACTTGGCAAAGACCGAGTTTGATTCCATCAGCTCCATCCGGCCCTGATACATCGGAAAGATGAACAGTAACCAGTCACCGAAAAAACCGAGAATTCCAATAATAACTTCCATGCGTGTGCCTCCCTAAATTAGTTACCTTGTTATTAAATAACTAATTGCTCTAAATTGCAATTGCCTGCTGGTGAACGTGGTGGGAACCGGGTTCGCTATGGTATCATAGGTAATGATGTTTCTAGCAGAATGAAATTAAAAAGGTGATTTTTTGAATAAAAAAAGATTTAATAAATTGGATCTGATTGTCCTCATTATTGGAGTCTCAGCAGCCATCTTTGGCTTCTTTTACATGAACTATAATAACGGGCAAAGCACGGGTGGCAAGATGCACAAACCGATGCAGTCGCCGATTATCTTCGTTTCCGATCAAAATCGGACGTCATCCGCGGCCCGGCACCTCGTGACCACGGCTAGTCGCTCCGGTGGTTCTGTAGCTATGCACATTGACGTGCTGGCTAACGGTGACATTCAGTACAATAAAAATGGGAACGTGAAGGCTAAACAACCGATTATTGAAGTGAACTTCAGTGACCGGACGAAAACCACTCACGAACAAGCCAAGTCATTAAACCAGATTCTTCGGCATTTAAACCAGAAGTATGATTACGAACAGTACGATGCGATTGGATTTGGCGCCGGCAGTTTGACGGTCTTTACCAATGCCACTCGTTATGGTGTTCCTAAAAACGGGATGCGCTTGCAGCACTTTGTGTCAGTCGCGGGTCCGTACCAAGGGGTGAAGCTCAACGTTCCACCACTGAAGCAGGGACAGACTGGAGCCCAAAATCAACAACCTGCGAACCGGCAGACTGGGACCCGGAATAATAATCAACGTCCTAACGACCAACAGCGTCCTGAGCAGAATAATCCCGAGATGATGCAACGTCAACAGATCTTAGATCGGCAACAGGCCATTAACGATCGGCATCCGAGCTACGCCGAGTTAAAACGATTGTCGAAAAAGTTAGATCCCAACACGCAGGTGCTGAACATCTACGGCGTAGTCGATAAGAAGAGCAATTCTGACGGGATTGTTCCAGCTTCCTCAGCGAACGCGCTAAAGAATCTGGTTCCATCTAAGAATTATGAATCCTTACGACTCACAGGACCCATGGCAGAACACGGGCAGATTATTGATAATCAAATTTCAGAACGAATTATTAACCGCTTCTTATTTAACGAATAACAACAAAAAAGCTCTGACAATTTACTGTCAGAGCTTTTTGTTTACCAAATTTTTACTCGTTTATCTGGTTCGAGGTACATCCCGTCACCGGGTTGCACGTTAAAGGTCGTGTAGAAGTCATCGAGGTTCTTGACTTGGACCGTAGCTCGTAATGGACCAGGAGCGTGCACGTCGACCGTGAGGAGCAGGTTTTGGTACTCAGGCGTTGCTTTCATCCGCCAGATCCGGGCCCAGTTCGTAAAGAACTCGTAGAGATCGGCGTCCGCTTCTTCCTTCGTGGCCGCTTCCGCACAGCTTAAACCACCGGCATCGGCGATGTTTTCAGAAACGGTCAGCTTCCCGTTTACTTTCCCACCGGCGTACGGAAGACCGTCGAATTCAGCAATCATCTGTTGGGCCAATTCTTCAAAGTGTTCATGGTCGGCTTTCGTCCACCAGTTATTCATGTTTCCAAATTCATCAAAGAGGGAACCGTTGTTATCAAAAGCGTGCGAGATTTCGTGTGCGATGACTGATCCAATCCCCCCGTAGTTAGCACTTGCCGATTGATCCAGGCTATAGAATGGCGCCTGCAAGATGGCAGCGGGGAAGACAATGATGTTTTTGAACGGGTGGTAGTAGGCGTTCACCGTGTTGGCGCTCATTTCCCATTTTTCCCGTTCGACCGGTTGGTTCCACTTGGAGAAGGTTTCCTTAGTTTCTAAGTAGTCGAAGTGGAGCAGGTTCGGTAATAAGCCGGCTGCTTTGTCGACTTTAAATTGTTGGTAAATTGGATCGAGTTGGTCGGGGTAACCCACTTGAATTCCCAGGCTCTTGAGCTTCTTGATGGCCATTTGCTTGGTGTCGTCACCCAACCACTCGTTGTTTGCGAGGCGTTGTTCGTAGATGTCAATCATCTTTTCGACCATGTGGTGGACGTCAGCCTTCGCTTGGGGACCAAAGTACTTCTTCCCATAGTAGTCACCCACAACGTGTTTAAAGGTCCCAGAGGCCAAGTAAAAGGCAGCTTTTTCGGGTTTAGCGGCTTCCTTTTTTCCCGAGAGGGCCCGACTAAATTGACCACCAACCTGGCGGAATTCTTCCGAAAGGGCACCCGCGAGGCCATTCACCGTTTTAACTAACATCCAGGCCTTGAATTTTGCAAAGTTGTCCGGCGTCAGCAAGTCGTTCAGGTGTTTAAAGAACTCGGGTTCCGTCACGATGATTTTTTCTGGAATGGCCCCAACGAGACCTTTGACCGCTTGTTTCAGGTCCAGTGCACTCGTTGAAGCGGCTAATTCATCCGTGGTGTAAGGATTGTAGGTCTTGCTAATGTCAGCGGCTTCTTCGGCTGATTTTACGTGGGGCGCAATTTGGGAGTCAAAGTCCTTGGCAGCTGCCACTAGTTCCTGCGCTTGGTCTGCTGGGTAGCCAGCCAGGGTTAGGAGCTGTTCACTCATCTTGGTGAAGATTGGCATTAACTGGTCGTAAGCCGGGTTATCGTCTTCATAGTAGGTTTTGTCCGGTAAAAAGAGGCTTGGACTCCCGGCAAAGAGGGCGTTAACCTGCGCGTTCTTCATGTCGGCGTCAATGTCAAAGTCCAACGGAGCGGGGAAGCCGGTTAAAATCCAGTCGGCCAGTTGGTCGTTCAGATCCGCGTAGTCCGTGAGCTTTTCAATTTGATCTAGGCGCGGTTGTAAGGGAGTAGCCCCATCTTGATCCCGACGCTTGAAATCCATCGCTAATTGATAAAACTTCACGTATTCCTGGAGTTCCGGCGTGTTCGCTGGCAAGGTTCCGTTCGCTAACGCATCAGAATCGTGCATTAAGGTTTTTTCGATGCCATCGACAAGATCCATGAAACCACCCACGGAGGAGTGGTCCCCCGGAATGGTGGCTTGTTTGACCCAGGCGCCGTTCACGGCCGCGTAGAGATCATCTTTAATTTCCGCTTGATTCACGGGAAAATCAGCTTGTGCCATAAAAAGTCCTTCTTTCTTTAGGTAGGTTATGGGCTATCTTACCAAAAAACGGTGGTTAAGGACAACTTAACCACCGTTTTTTCGGATTTATTTACTTTTTCAGGTCTTCAATCGAGTTAATGTTCTTCATGTACTTCGGAACGGCTAGGCCGACCTTGGCACCCGGACAGTTAACGCCCACGACTTCGACTTGGTTCTTGAACTTCTGGTATAACGGGCCAGAGGTAACGGGAAGCCAAGCAGCCGTCGTGACGTCCGCTGAACCACGGGCAATTGAAGCCCATTCTGGTTGAGCTTCCATCGCGGAGATGGTAACCTTGTAACCCTTATCCCGCAGGATTTGGGCCGTTACGTTAGTTGAGGCAATCGCGTCATCCCAAGTAACGTACGTCATCCGCACTTGCTTGCCGTGTCCGTCTGGCACGCCTTCGGTCCATTTAGCGACTTCCTTCGGATGGTCCTTAATGAACTTCTTGGCGGTCTTTTGCGGATCCGCACCCTTAAAGTTAGCGTACATGACGTCACCCATCATGTTGGAATTCCATTTGAATTGCTGGAAGAATTTGTAGGCGCCGGGATTGTCCTTTTGGAAGCCCTTGCGAGCCACCGTGTTAATTTGTTCAGATTTTCCGTAGACACCCTTCGGATCCTTCAAGAACTTAATTGGGTATTTTTTAAACATCCAGTGCGGTTGCCAGGCGGTCACCACGATGGGTTGTTTGTACTTAATTGACTTTTCCAGTTGGCTACACATCGCAGCGGTGGAACTGGTTTGTAACTGCCAGTTTTGTTGCTTTAAGCCGTAAGCAGGAATGGCCTTTTGTGTCGAAGCCATGATTCCGGCTCCGGCATCAATCCCGGTGATGGTTTCATGCACCTGGGGACCAACCGGTTTGTTGGCATCATACTTCTTCGGCGTGACGCTGCAGGCCGAGAGCATGATGGTTAAGCAACTCACTCCGATGAAGCCAAGGAAGAGTTTTAACTTTTTGTTTTTCATCTAACCGCTCCCTTCTTTATTTGTTGTGGGATTGGTTGCTACCACTAACCCCTTCGGATAAGCGGTCTAGGATAATTGCAAGAATAACGATGGCAATTCCGGCAGCAAAACCAGCCCCTGCATCGTTGCGACCAACAGCGAAGTAAACCAGTGAACCAAGACCCAGGGTCCCAATCATGGAAGCAATTACGACCATGGAGAGGGCTAACATCATTCCTTGGTTAATTCCGGAAATGATGGTGGTCCGGGCTAACGGTAATTCCACCTTGAACAGTTTTTGCCATGGGGTACAACCAAAGGAAACCGCTGCTTCTTCAAGGTCAGCGGGAACTTGTTGAATCCCTAAGCAGGTCGTGCTAACGATTGGTGGTAACGAGAAAATCACAGATGCAACCACTCCGGGTACCATTCCGATTCCGAATAAAGCTACGGCTGGAATCAAGTACACGAAGGCGGGCATGGTCTGCATGAAGGAGAGGATGGGACGCACGATGACGTTCACTGTGTGGCTCTTAGCCATCCAAATTCCCAGTGGCACCCCAATGACGATGATGATTAAACTGGTTGCTAACACCAACGTCAACGTTTGGGTCATTTCGTGCCAGTAACCTTGGTTCCAGATTAAACCGAGTCCTAATGCTTCAAAAATCATGAAGCCCCAGTGCTTGGTTTTTCTAAGGATAAACCAGGTTAACAGTAAAATTAAAATGATAAAGAGCCATGCTGGAAAGAGGTCTAAGACCCATTGGATGGCATCTAAAATTGCACCAATTCCCGCGGTTAAGGCGTTAAAGAAGCCGGCAAACCCGGTTAACCAAGTTACAAATGCGTTAATCCACTTGGCGAGGGGAATGGCAGGAATTCCGCTTAAAATTGTCAGAAAACTACTCATGATCAGCGCCTCCTTCGTCATCAGTATCAGAGCCAGACATTGCTTCTAGAATGGTACTCCGGAGGATGATTCCTTCGAGGCGACCATCATTATCAACCACTGCGTATGGTAGTGGTGACTTCGAAATTTTTTCGAAGAGTTCCGCAATCGGCGTGTCAGGACTAGTCTTTGGCAGACCAGCATTTACGATCTGCTTCATGTCCCGTTGATTACTTTCAATCAGTTTAATCACGTCATCGGCATCAATCAGACCGACTAAACGTTGTTGGTCATCCACAGCAAAGATACTGGAGATGTGATCTTCTTTCATGCGTCGCAGAGCCAGCTTTGGTCCATCCTTTTCGATGTTAATCGTGTTCGGGTGAATCATGACGTTTCCGGCCGTTAAGATCTTCGAACGGTCCACGTTTTGAATGAACTTCTTGACGTAGTCGTTCTTGGGATGCGTTAACAGGTCTTCTGGCGTATCGATTTGCACCACGTCCCCATCGTGCATCATCAAAATCCGATCTCCGATGCGCAGGGCTTCGTTTAAATCGTGGCTAATGAAGATGATGGTCTTGTGCAACTTGTGTTGCAGGTCAATCAGTTCGTCTTGCATGTCGCGTCGGTTTAACGGATCCAAAGCGGAGAATGCTTCGTCCATGAGCAGGATGTCAGGGTCATTGGTGATGGCCCGAGCTAACCCGACCCGTTGTTGCATCCCACCGGATAGTTCGCTCGGCAGCTGGTTATCGTAACCCTTCAAGCCCACCATTTCCAGTGATTCGTGCGCTTTCTTTTCCCGTTCGTCCTTGGCAATGCCTTGAACTTCTAAACCGAAGGCAGCGTTTTCTAACACCGTCCGGTCGGGTAAGAGGGCAAAGCCTTGAAAGACCATGCTCATTTTCTTCCGTCGCAGTTCCAGCAACCCCTTTTTGTCGAGTTGCATGATGTTTTCACCGTCGACGTAGATGGTTCCCAGCGTTGGTTCGATCAATCGGTTAAACATCCGGAGCATCGTGGACTTTCCGGAACCAGAAAGTCCCATGATAACAAAGATTTCGTTGTCATTAATGGTGAAATTAGCGTTATCCACCCCGACGGTACTACCGGTTTTGGCGAGGATTTCCGCCTTACTTTTTCCTTCAGATAAAAGCTCTTGTGCTTTATTGATGTGCGAACCAAATATTTTGGTTAAGTGGTCCACTTTGATCTTTTCTCGATTTTCTGTCACAGAACTTCTCCTTTCATATCCAGGGCAAAATTTAAAATTAAATAAAGAACCCTCTATCTAACATAACAAGTTCTTGTTTGGCTTGTCAAATAAAGACCGGTTAAAAACGGCGAGATAGGGGGATTTTATTGGCATTTTACGGATTAAATTAGTTACAGTTAATGATAAGGTTCGGATTTTTGGAAAGGCTTACATGGTAATTACATGAAGTAATCCAGCATGATGCCGACGAAGTAGTGAATGAACATCGTCAGAATGCCGACAATCACGTTGCGGATGATGGCGATTTTGACCAGTCCGTTTCCGAGCTTGGCACTTAAGAACCCCGTTAAGGCGACGGCAATGATGACAGCGACAATCGTTCCTTCCCACTTGATGGGTCCTGGTAAGAGGGTCATGGCGAGCAACGGTAGGGTGCCCCCGGCGGCCGCGGAAACTAAGGATGAGAAGGCCGCGGACCACGGACTCATGTATTGACCAATTTGCAGGTCGTATTTGACCGATACCAGGGTTTGTAACGGGCTCTTTTTCAGGAGGTCATCGGCAATTTCAGTGGCCGTGGCGGCTGAAATTCCTCTCCCTTGGTAATAATTAATCACGTCCTGGCGTTCCCCGGCGTAGTCGGTTTCTAAGAGCCGTTTTTCTTCTGCCACAGCTGATTCTTCCGTATCTCGTTGGGAACTAACCGAGGCGTATTCGCCACCGGCCATCGAAAAGGCACAGGCTAACAGGTCGGACAACCCGGCGATGAAGATGGTAAACGGATTGGTGGTGGCGACTCCGACGGAGAACAGGACGCCGACAACGGTTAGAATTCCGTCGTTTGAGCCCAGCACCCCCGCTCGTAAGTTATTGAGTTTTTCATCCATTGATTGTTTTTGTTTGGTTTTCTTTTTCATGCTGATTTCTCCCTTCTAATCCACCAAGCCCACGAGGGCCCCGATCAGGTAGGTAACGGACATCGTCACGACTCCGGAAATTACGTTGCGGAGCACGGCTTTAAAGCGGTTGGCTTTACTCAAAAGAGCGGCAAGATAGCCGGTAATGGCGAGGGCGATAATCACGGCTACGAAGGTGGTTACGATGTGCCAGTTGGCGGATCCGATGAAGATAGAAATTAACGGAAGGAGTGATCCTAGCGGAAAGGAAATCAAGGATGCAATTGCTGCCGCATAGGGACTGGTAAACTTACTCGGGTCAAAGGCGTAGCGTTCCCGCACGACGGTCGTTAAGGCATCATCGTTCATCATTTCACTGGTAGCCTTGTGGGCGAGGGTCTGATTCATGCCCGTTTGCCGGTACTTATTCTCGACGTAGTTGAACTGGGCTTGATAATCAGTGTCCAGCGCCGTTTTGACGGTCGCAATCGCTTGGCGTTCAGAGTCCTTTTGACTGTTCACCGATACGTATTCTCCCATTGACATGGAAACCGTGCCGGCTAACATCCCAGCTAATCCTGAGATCAGGATCGCCCAGTTACTGGTCGAAGCGCCAGCCACTCCAAGCACAATTCCAGCAATGGAGAGAATTCCATCGTTAGCGCCCATCACGCTCGCCCGGAGCACGTTAATCTTTTGGGCAAGTGAAAACTGCTTTTTTTGCTTTACCATGTATTCCTCAGTCCTTTATAAAGTTTATAATTTTATAACAGATATATTTTAACTCGTTTGCCTAGATTAGTAAAGGGCTAAATAAAAAAACCTTCCGCAGTAATGCGCAAGGTTTAGTGAAATGGTGCTTATAGGATTTTTCTGTTAGTCGGGTATAAGACCAAGTTTAACTGATGATCTTGGTATTGACCCAGGTAAACCTGTTTCAGAGAGACGTGTTGTTCATTCAGTAACTGTTTGATTTCTTCTGGATCTAAGTTGAACCGTTTCATGGCTGGCAAGTCAACCTGACCGTCAGTAATTAAGGGGTAGTTTTGGGATTCGTCATCGTCAAAGGTAGTAATGGTTAACTGTCCGTTTTGTTCCAGCGTGGCGTTTTTGACGTTGCTAAAGTCATTGACCCCGTTGCTCCGGAGCTTAAAGGACAGCTCGTTGGCGTTAATTCCATTTTTTAGAGCCCGTTTAACGTTTACTTTTCCGTTATCAATTAAGACCTGCGGGGCTCCGTTGATAACGGTATCCAGTATATTACTTTGACTGGTTAGGTACTTAATGGCGAAGACGATAATTGACCAGATTAGCAGGATGGCGACGAACTGGAGCACGGTAATCTGAGAATTATAGATGACACCTCCGATAATTCCCCCCAGAATATAGTTTTGTAACTGGTCGAGGGCGTTTGATGGGGCCAGGTTTCCTTTCCCCGACAGGTTAATCTGCAAGACAATCATAATTAATCCGACGATGAATTTGAGGGCGACAGAGGCATAGTCAATCCCGTTGCTACTATTGTTACCCCAGAATTTAAACTGCCCCTTATAGACGTAACTGGGCTTGTTCACCAATTTGGTTTCTTGAATACTATAGTTGGTTTTGTCGTTATTCATGTGGACCAAGTAGAAGTGCTTGCCCAGTTTAATGGTCATGCCGTCACTTAGAACGTTACTGCTGGAATAAACCTGGTCCAGCGGTACGTGCTTTTGTTTTGCCAACGTTTTTAGAACCTGGACGGTTTGTCCCGTTTGACTATCGCTACTGCGCTGGTTGTTAAAGCGGCTGACCTGCATGACAATTACGAGGGCTCCGACGAGCGAAACCAAAATAAAGAGGTTCCGGAACCGAAAGTCATTTTGATTGCGGTAATAAAAGTAACCGGTGATTAACATGATGGCAGCCACAAAAACGATTAGACCGATGTAAAAGTAGTTGACAGCGCTGAAATTATTAATCAGGTACTGATAAGAATAAAGGTTCAAAACGTTCACCTCTGTAATTAAGTTTAGTTTGGTTATACTGCTACTTTAACCTAATTGCGTGGTAAAAAAAAGCCCATTGCGAACCGCAACGGACAAATTGATAAATTATTTTTGTTCAGCTTTTTCTTTGGCTTGACATTCGGAACAAACCCCGTGAATTTCTACGTTCGTAACCTTCGGATCAAAGCCCTTCTCCTTAGCTAAGTCCATGAAGTGTTCGTTAATCTTGTCAAACTCGGGATCATCAATGTCGATAATCTTGTTGCACCGGTCGCAAGTAGCGTGGAGGTGCGGGTGGTCAAAGAAGTCGTACCGGTAACCACCATCGGAACTTGGCATTTCGATGATGAGGTTTAGCTTCTTGAATAAACGGAGGTTGTTATAAACCGTGGCCATACTGAGGTTCGGGAAGGTTTTTTCCAAGATATGGAAAATCGTTTCCACGGACGGATGGTCATCCGTTTCAATCATGTACTTCAAAATAATTTGTCGTTGTGGCGTAATGCGAACGTTGTTCTCCTTTAAACGTTCCATTGCCTGATCATAACGCTTGTCTGTCATTTGAATGACACCTCTTTCTTAAAACTTAAAAATAATGGAAAACCACGAAACCTAATTATATCATAGTCGGTTACTAGACCAGATTTCAAGTAATAACGTTTATAAATTTTTCGGTGTTTGCCAAAAATGTTGTAATTGTTGTTGTAACTCAGCTTGATTGTGCACGAGGTGCGTGGCTCGCCAGGTTGCCGGAAACCAGCGTTGGTAGCGGGGTTCCGTAAACCGACGATCTAACAATAAAATCACGCCTCGATCCTGTAAACTGCGAATCACCCGGCCGGCTGCTTGAAACACGTGATTTAAGCCTGGCAACTGGTAGGCAAAGGCGAAACCCTGTCCATTTTGTTGGTCAAAGTAATCGCGAATCAGGTTCGTTTCGGAGTTGAGTCCCGGTAACCCGACTCCAACGATGGCCGTCCCAATTAGCCGGTCCCCGACTAAATCAATGCCTTCCGAAAAAATTCCCCCTAACAGGGCAAAGCCCAAGATAGGGTGTGTTTCTGGCTGGTTGAACGCTGCTAAAAATTGCTCACGCTCGGCCGTGTTCATATTCGAAGTTTGTTTTTGGACTGCTTGTTCTGGATATCGGGCGCGATAGGCCTGATAAATCTGGTCCAGATATGCGTTCGAGGGCGCAAAAACAAGGTAGTTGCCACGTTTACTCGTGACTAAGTTGTGAATACTGGCGACAATTGGTGCTAAACTATTGGTTCTTTGATTATAAGTTGTATCAATGTAAGTTGCAATCAATATATTTTGGGAATTAGGAGAAAATGGAGATGGTAGCTGATATTTTAATCCATCTGGCTCATTACCTAAGACCCGTTGGTAGTATGTGAGAGGTGATAAAGTAGCCGAAAAGAGAACGGAACCGCGCCCTAGTTCTAGTTGTTCTTTAATGAACGGACTCGCATCCATGCAGAAGAGACGGACGGTACTTTTTCCGTCCTGGAGTAACACTCGGAAGCGAAAATTATCCCCAAAGAGTTCGTTAATCTTGCTGTAGGTTAAGCAGGCAAAGAAAAACTGCCGGACGGCCTCGACTTCCGGACCGGTCGGCTGTTTGGCCAACCACTGTCTGATCCGTTCGCTGAGTTTGCCGACGGCCTGGGTAAATGGTTCGTCTGGTGCGACTAAATCCAGCTCGGTTTGGTGCGGTGGCAATTCATCCTGAAGCCGCTGAAACTGCTGGGACAATTCCTGTAAGCGACGCCGGAGGGCTCGGTTTTGCATGTTGCGTGGTAAGTCATTCAGAAGGACCTCGCAATCAATTTGGCTCAGGCTAGTTGAATACATTTCCCGAGCCCGGTCTACTAGGTTGTGAGCTTCGTCAACTAAAAAGAAGTTCCCCTGATTTTCCACCGCAAAGAAGCGTTGCAAGTGGACCACGGGATCAAACAAGTAGTTGTAGTCGCCCACAATCACGTCGCAAAACAGGCTGACGTCTAAGGAAAATTCAAACGGATCCAAGGTATACTGACGAGCGTAGGTTTGGATGAGGTCTTTTGAGAGGTGCCGTCCTTCCGTGAGGATGGCTTTGAGGGCTGGCTTTAAGCGGTCGTAGTAGCCCTGAAAGTAAGGATTATTTTCCGGTTCGACGTCTACCTCTTCGGGAAACTGAATTTGTTCCTTCGCTGTCAATGTAATACTTTGGATCCGTAATCCGTGCTCGCGGAGTTGCGCCAGCGCCGCTTCTGCGACCCGCCTGGTGCTTTGCTTGGCCGTGAAGTAGAAGACTCGTTCGACCTGGTCGGTAGCAAAGGCTTTGATTGCTGGAAAGAGGGTCGAGATCGTCTTGCCAGTGCCAGTCGGAGCCTCTAATAAAAGGTGTTTCCCCAGGATGGCTGATTTGTAGACGGCAGCGGCTAGTTTGCGTTGCCCTTTACGATATGTAGGGAAGGGAAAGTCCATTTGAGCTGCGGTTTGCACCCGATCCCGAGCTAAACTTTCCTGTAAGGCGAGCCAATCTTCGTATTCACTGACGACTTGTTCAAAGAAGGCAAGTGCTGTTGTCCGCGTAATGAGTTGGTGCTCCGTCGTCTGAATTTCGTCTGGAGTTTGAACGTAGGTGAGCGTGAGTTTGACCTCGTGAACTTCTGGCTGTTCTCGCATTAACAAGGCCGCGTAGAGTTTCGCCTGCCCCCAATACAGGATGAGTTGGTTCTCGGGCAGGAAATCCCAAGCGGTGTCCGAGGTTTTAATCTCCTCAATTTCAACTTGATTATCATGAACGATTAGGCCATCGGCCCGACCGTGAATCAGCACCGGCCGTCGGTTGAGCTCAACCTCTGTTTGTAGCGTGGCTTCTGCTTGGTAATCGGGGCCGCGGTGGTGCTGAAGCCGTTTGTGAATCCGGGTACCAGCCTGGGGCGTGTTAAAACTACTTAGAGAACTATTTAAATCACCACTGCGGAGGATAAAACCAACGAGTTCACGTACCCCAATTTTTTGCACCGTTACCTCCCGTTTTCAAAGAAAAAAAGCAACCACCGTTGGGAGTGGGTTGCTTGCTGTTACGCTTGAGTTATTCCTTAATCCATTGATTCAACTGATCCCGATTCCGACCGAGATACCGGACCGCTTCGTTGATCAATTCCTGCTTTTCGGCTGCGCCGTCTTCTGGTTCGATGTGGTAATAGTCACAAATGAAGCCCTGTGCGATGTTTTCGTAGCGTTCCTTGCGACCGTACCCACCGTCGTTAAAGAGTCCGTCTAAACCAGTAACATCGTCTTGAGCAGCCTGATAGAGTTGCTCAGCTAGATTACTGTCTTTGGCTAAAACCGACTTAGCATAGGTTATGAGAAATTCGTTCATATCAGTTACGATTTTTTCTCGTTCCTGCCGTTCTAGTTTCTTTTTCGACATTTAAAAATCACCTCAGCTTTCATTATAAAACAAAAATAGTTCTAACCATACCGTTAAAACTCACCGATTGCTAAGTTTTGCTAATTCTTAATCTTTCCAACCCCAGCCAGACGCTGTTGGTTTAGGGGGTAGATATGATAAGATGGGGGCTGACGATAGCGAATAGGAGTTCGAATGATGAAAAAAATTTTAGCCATCCACACGGGGGGCACGATTTCGATGTCCCTGGATGATCAGGGTAGTGTGGTTCAAAACGAAAAAAATCCAATCGACAATAATGCTGGCTTGGGATTGGATGAGATTGAAGTCGAAAATGACGAGTTGTTAAACCTGCCGTCACCGCAGATGACACCGGCCACGATGTTACAGGTTAAAAACCGGATTCAGCAAGCGATTGCCGACGGGATTGACGGGGTCGTGGTGACCCACGGAACCGATACCTTGGAAGAAACAGCCTACTTTCTGGATTTAACTCTGCCAAACACGATTCCCGTGGTGGTAACGGGCGCAATGCGGTCCTCCAACGAAATTGGGGCCGACGGGGTGTTTAACTTTAAGAGTGCGATTCAGGTGGCGTCTTCCGATGCAGCCCGCAACAAGGGCGTGTTGGTGGTCTTTAACACCGGGATTTATTCGGCCCGGTACGTAACCAAGACCCACACCACTAGCGTGGACACCTTTAAGGATCCGATTTACGGAACCCTCGGAACGGTGGATCACGATCAGGTGATTTTTGCCCAACAACTAATCGGCAGTGAGTATACTGAAATTAACCACGTGGTGGACGGCGTGTACATGGTGAAAGCATACGCGGGCATGACCGGTACCCTCTTTGCAGCAATTCAGGCGGCCCGTCCAGCTGGAGTCGTGGTTGAAGCGATGGGAGCAGGAAACCTCCCCAAGGCAACTTTACCAGCAGTACAAAAATTGCTGGACGCCGGCATTCCAGTGGTACTGGTATCGCGGTGCTTTAGCGGGTACGCCCAACCAATTTACGCTTACACCGGGGGTGGGATTGAGCTGCAGTCCATGGGACTGGTTTTTTGCGAACAGCTCAACGGACCGAAAGCCCGAATTAAACTAATCGTTGGATTAAGCTGTGGAAAAAGCGGTTCTGCTTTACAGGAGTACATGTCCAACGCGCTTTCGTAATAACGAGGTGAAATGATGGATAACTATCAAACAGAAGAAATTGAAAAGACCCTGCGGCTAGCCAAACAGCAGCAGACCCTGGTCAACGTGTTGCAAAATAGTTCCTCGATTTTTTATACCGGCCGGGTGATTGCCATGGATGACGAGGGGACCATTTTAACTACCTACACCGAAAATGGTCTGGCCAATGGGTTGGTGTACCTGACCTATCCAGATATTTTTGACGTGGACTTTGATAGTGACGACTTGATGCGGATGGAGGCCCGGATTCAAACGGCCCAGCAGTTACACCTGTTTGGCACTCAGACGAGCAGCATGAAGGTCAACGATCGGGTTGATTTACTGACCCAGGTGCTCGGGAATGCCTACGTGTACGGCCAGGCGCTGTTGTTAATCAAGCAAAACGGTCAGATGCTCGAGGGCTTCATCCAAATGCTCGGGGATGAACAACTGACGGTGCTGAGCTTTGACAAGTTCGATAACAGTCGGATTGAGTCGGTACGCATCAATAAGACCGCCATTCGATCGGTCGAATTTTTAGGCCAGGAATTACAACTACTGTCGCGTTCCAGAGCACAGTTGCAAGCGCCGCATCAGGAACCGGTCGTGGAAACGGGGGCTTTGCCGATCTTTGCGAGTTTGCACCGCGCTGCAGAAACCGGACACCGGTTACTGTTGGTACCGAAGGTTAATTCAGACCTCTTCTTCATCGGTCAGGTGAAGGCAGTTAACGCCGAGGTTGCCATTTTAGCCGTTGTTGATATGAACGGTCAGTTTGGCGGCTATGAGTTAATCCGGCTAAAGGAGATTAAGGAACTCCAGTTAAAGAGTGACTACCTCCGGCTGATTAACCACTTGGTTTCGGTAAACCTCGCCCAGGGCACCTACCGGCAACCGATTTTAAACGACGACCGCAGTTTTGACCGAACCGTGGACTTAATCTACACGACGGTCCGGCAGGCAGTCTATTTCCGACGCTTCTTGCGCTTTAAAACCGAAAAGGGGAAGGCCTACCTCGGGATTCCGTACCAACTGGAGGGCGGTAAGGTCACGTTCCGGTACTTAAATCGGGATGATCCCACCCGGACAAAAAAGAAAACGATTGAACTGAGTAAGATTGATGAGTTAGCGTTTGGTTATTTAGATGCTGAACTAACTCAACGCCGGATTCGCGGTGACCACTAAAAAAAGCCAGCTCCTGATTAATTTAGGAAGCTGGCTTTTTCGGTTTACCTAAAATTCTTGATACGTGGCGGGATCCTGGTCATGGGTGCGACCATCAGGCTTGGTTAAGCCGTTGATGATTTCCATGTCTGCCGGATCGATTGAAAAGTCAAACACTTTCAGGTTATTCAGTTGGTTCTGATCGCTAGACGACTTTGGAATCGGAAGGGTGTTCAACTGGATTTCCCACCGCAGGATTAACTGAACGACGTCTTTGTTATATTTACGCGCTAGTTCAATCAAGGTCGGATCGTTGAGCATGGTGCTGGCCCGGCCCAATGGGCTCCAGTCTTCGGTAAGAATGCCGTGTTGGTCGTCATACTGGCGTTGCTCTAACTGGTTGAAGTACGGGTGTAGTTCAATTTGGTTGAGTTGGGGCAGGACACCAGTTTCTTGGTCCAAACGGTCTAAGTGGTCTGGTAGGAAGTTGCAGACCCCAATGGCCCGGATGAGCCCGAATTTTTGGGCGTCAATCAGAGCTTGCCAGGCTTCTACGTAGTGGTCGTCCTTCGGGTTCGGCCAGTGTAGTAAGTACAGGTCAAAATAATCTAGCTGACTGCGGTAGAGCGATTCCTGAATGGTCTGAATCGCATCGTCATAGTGATAGTAACGGCCCGGTAACTTCGAGGTCACCAGTAAGTCGGAGCGACTGACGTCTGCGTCCCGGATGCCCCGGCCGAGCGCTCCTTCGTTTTCGTAGTTGTAGGCACTATCAAGTAGGCGGTATCCGTTGTTAATGGCCGCCGTGATGGAACGAGCCCCCGCAGCACCCTTTAGTTTGTAGGTTCCAAAGCCGATTTTGGGTAGTTGCATGCCGTTGGCTAACTGATAATATTCCACAATGAAGACTCCTTTGCTAATTAATCATTAGTGTTTACGGGGCTATCCTAACACATTTTTGGCCGTTAGCTTCTGATTCACGATTGCAACGAATCCAGGTTGAGCTGTAATAACTGGGTGATTTCTTGGACCAGGGCGGCCTGATCTGGTTCGGTTTGGCTGGTGACGAGGTCGTTAATCAAGCCGTCAATCCCGTGACAGATGAAACGAACCGTGGCGCTCGGAGGTAACTCTAGTTTTTCGATAAACTGCTCGTAGGTAAAGTCAAACAGCTTTTGGCGGAACTGGTAGGGACCTTGGTCGGCGAACAAGAGGCGGAAGAAGCGCCGATGCTCCCAGAAGAAAGCGACCCAAATCGCGGTCTTTTTCGCCACGTCATGCGGATCAGTGACGTTGGTGCAGGTGATCCGGAGTTCGTCTAAATAGTCAGTTAGAAAATCATCCATTAACGCGTACTTATCGGCGTAGTGACTGTAAAACGTTTTGCGGCCAATGTCAGCCTGGTCACAAATTTGGGTGACGCTAATTTGCTCTAAACTACTGGTGCTTTGCAAGAGGTGTTCAAGGCTGGCGTGAATCGCCTGTTTAGTTTTGCGCACACGGCGGTCAGTTTGGTTCATGTTAATACCCACTTTCTTCAATCTGTTTCCTAAGTAACAAAAGACCGAATTTGGCCCTTGCCGACCGGTCTTTTCAAAGATATGATACACTTGTTACTTAACATACGCAAAGGCAAGAAAGGAAGCAATGACAATGAAAACAATTTTAGTGACGGGTGCTAGTTCAGGAATGGGATATCGAATCGCGCATAACTTGGCAGCGGCGGGCTACCAGGTCTTTGGAGCAGCGCGGCACGTGGACCGGATGGAACCGTTAAAAACGGTTGGGGTGATTCCACTACAACTAGACGTGACGGACGAGGCCTCCCGGACGGCGGCTGTGCACCAGTTAATCCAACGGGCACATCGGATTGATGCGGTCGTGAACGCGGCTGGCTACGGGTCGTTTGGAGCCCAGGAAACGGTGACCGATGCAGAAGCCAAGCAACAGTTTGAGGTAAACGTGTTCGGGTTGATGGCGCTAACCCGGCTTGTTCTGCCGTACATGCGCAAGCAACAGTCCGGCCGCATCATCAATATTTCGTCGATGGCGGGACGGTTTAGTAGTCCGATGGCCGGCTGGTACTTTGCTTCTAAACACGCGTTAGAAACGCTA
Organism: Fructilactobacillus carniphilus; assembly: GCF_024029675.1. Classification (NCBI taxonomy): domain Bacteria; kingdom Bacillati; phylum Bacillota; class Bacilli; order Lactobacillales; family Lactobacillaceae; genus Fructilactobacillus; species Fructilactobacillus carniphilus. The sequence continues at coordinate 24,267 of NZ_CP097121.1, forward strand.
AGCGATTCGTTACGGATGGAAGTGCGTCGCTTTGGAATTAAGGTCATTTTGATTGAACCTGGTGTGGTCAAGAGTCGCTGGGAAGCGATTGCGATGCAACACCTACAACAGTCAGCAGCGGGCACGGCGTACGAAGCTCAAGCCCGGGCCATGCAACGCAATATGGATCACACCTATGCTTCTAAACATGCGTCTCATCCCGAATTAATTGCGCGGACGGTCCAAAAGGCGTTAGAATCAAAGCATCCTCGTGCTCGGTACCTAATTGGGTACCTAGCCAAACCAACCGTCTGGGGCACCCAGTTGTTACCAACGGCGCTCAAGGATTGGTTAATCCCGAAGTTTATGTAAGGAGAATTAATGATGGAAATTCCGACCCAGATGAAAGCCTTTCGCTTTAACCGTTACGGTGATCCAGCTGAAAACCAACGGATTCCCGTGCCAGAAATTGGTGCGAATGAAGTGCTGGTTTACATTCACAACGCTGGCTTAAATCCAGTGGACTATAAGGTACAAGCGGGAAAGATGAAAATGATTTTTCCGTTCCATTTGCCGCTGACGATGGGCAATGAGTTTGCCGGAGAGGTCGCTCAAGTTGGGAGCAACGTGCAGGATTTTCAGGTGGGTGATCGCGTGTACGGTCGTCCGGATAACCAACATACCGGAACGTTAGCCGATTACATCGCGCTTGATCAAAGTGAGATTGCGCGCTTTCCCGCGGAGCTAGACTTTCAATCCGCTAGTGGAGTTCCCTTAACCGGATTGACGAGCTATCAAGCCCTGGTAGAACTCGGTCACATTCAGCCCGGACAAAAGGTCTTCATTCAAGCCGGCGCTGGTGGGATCGGGACGATGGCGATTCAAATTGCGAAGGCGTTAGGCGCCTCCGTTACCACCACGGCTAGTCCCCAACAGACCGCTTTGGTGCGGTCGCTGGGAGCCGACCAGGTGATTAACTACCACGAAACCTACTTTGCTGACGTGTTGTTTCACTACGACCTGGTCTTTGATACCCTGGGCGGTCAGTATCTCAAGGATAGCTTTAAGATTTTAAAGCCGGGTGGTCATCTAGTGACCATCAACGGGTTACCGACCTATGAATTTGGTCAACAGCACCACCTGGGAATGGCAAAATCCCTGTTGTTCGCGGCTGCGAGTGCGCCGCTACAACGCTTAGCAAAAAAGTATCACGTGTACTATGATTTCTTGATTATGCAGCCCAGCGGCGCCCAACTGCAGCTTCTGAGTCAGATGATTGCAAACGAAAAGTTGCTCCCCATCATTGACCGAATTTATGACTTTGGCGAAGCGCAAGCCGCCTATGATTATTTAGAAAGTGGGCACGCGCACGGCAAGGTAATTGTGAATGTGAACCGTTAATACAAAAAAGTCGATTCAATTTTGAATCGACTTTTTTGTTTACTTATTGTGAATTAAAAAGGATTGAATTAACTGTTGCTCATCAGGAGTGGGCTTGGACCACATGCTTTTAATGTCGTGGTACCGTTCCACCGTCATGTGCAAAGCCACGGCCATTTGGTTATCATCCAAGTTGTGTTTTTCTTCGTACTTAATCATTTCGGTTGCGAGTTGACTGAATTCTTCGTCAATGTATGCCATTGAGAAACCTCCTTGCTAGTTTGTGATTATTATAGCATTTTTTCTCAGTTAACTTGTGGGAAAGAGGGTGGTCGCAATTTGGTCGGCCACGCCGAAGTTGTGGTCGTGTGCCAACGGGTGCGGAAGAGCCGTGGTCATCCATTCCTTACCACTTAACGGGAGACCCCAGACAAACAGCGTGGGATTTAGTTGACCGTCCGCTTTAAGGGCCTGATAGGTCGGAAACTGTACGTCAATCGCGCCACTGGTGTAGGTAGTTCCGTCCGCCAGTGGATAACGGGCGGGACGAACTAGGCTTTGTTCCGCTAGTTGGTGAAGCAACGGACTAGACGAATGGGCCAAATTAGTGGCCGGAACCCGGGCTTCGACGACGGCATCGACAGCCACCGGTTCTTGGGGATAGAAGTGCGAGAAAGCCATGAAATGACCTTGAGCGCCGACCACGCGGAGTTGGGGGCCTAAGATGGTGACAATCCCTGCGCGCATGAGGGCGGATAGTTGCTGATACCGGATGAGTGGCGGACCGGCAGTTAGAAAGCCACTGGTGGCGTTAAACTGTTGCAAAAAGGAGTGGACGTAGTCATCCGGGGTAAATTTCCCGGTGACCACGAGGTGCTGTAAGAAGGGCCGGAGTTCAATGACCAGGGACAGGGCGCCGGTCAGCGGTGCGTGCTTGGATCCCAAGGCGGCATCGGCCATAATTTGGTCCATCCACTGTAACAACGTCTGTTGGTAAGCAGCGGTGGTGGTAATCTTGGTGCCAGCGACCGGATTTAAGACCTGCTCCCAGTTGAGGCATTCATCGGTTTGAATCGGAGATTCATTGAGGAAGTGGTTCCGGTCAGCGGCAGCCACAAATCCCTGCGTAAAGGCTTGAAGGTCAACGTCGGGATAACGATCCGCTAGTAAAAGCTGGTAGTACCGGAGTTCAATTTCAGCCCGTAAGAGTTCAATGAACTTGGGACCGGGCAACTGACCGTGAACGAGGTTTTGGGTGACCGTTTCATCATTCAAAAAGTAAAAATGAGGTTGTGCGCCCATTTGTTCCTGATTAATTGGTTTCGGATAGTAAGGAACACCCCGGCGCGAACCCGCGATAATCCGGGGTTCTCGTCCGGACGGCTGGTATTCCAACTGACCGTTAGCCTGACGGACGAATTGCCCGCCTCGACTGCTGGTTAGCCGAGCGAGGTAGTCAAAAAACGACAGTCCTAGGCCGCGGATTAAGATGGTTTTGTGGGGTTGAATTGTATCAAAGTCAGCGGTCGCGGGTAACGTGGGGGCCACGTAGATGAGCTGGTGCTGGTCCGCGTAATCCTGTAGGGCCGCTTCATCGCGACTAAGCTGATTGGGCGTGTTCCCGGTGCTGAGGACAACTTGATCCACGACGACTTGTTGGTGGTCAGCTGTTTGGAGAGTCGTTTGCTGATCCGTTGGAGTGGCCGCAATCACGTTGGTGTGATGTCTAGTGACGGTCAGGTTAGCTGGTAATTTTGCTTCAATTTGCGTGGTGACCCACTGGGCGTAGGCACCAAATAAGGCTCGCGGCGCGTAGTCATTGGGTTGCAGGTGCTGACAAACGTTCACTAGTTCAGCGGGCAAGCCGGCCTGATTAATGAAGTCCGTGGCTTCAGCCAGTTGGGTCCACTGGTAAAACGTGGGTCCGGTGACTTTATCTGACTGGTAGTCGTTAAACAGGGTGACCAGCTGTGCCGGTGAGTTCATGATGAGGTGGAGATCCTGATGCGGATCCCAGACGTTGCCACCGGTGGGGGCAGCATCAAACCACTCAACTTGGACCGTTTGCTTGGACGGCAGGTGGCGTTTCAGGCTGTCAAGAAGCAGGATGCCCCGGGGGCCCGCTCCGATGATTCCAATTTTCATAACTAGGTGACTTCCTTTCTGCTTCTTACTTTACCATAGTGGTATTAACTTCTCACATATGTTTATAATGAAGCAGAACGAGAGGATGATGAAGATGATTCCAGAGAACATGGAAGAGGTCCAAAAGCGACTCACCGACCGCCAAGCGCACGGGGAGCAGATTACGGAAGACCAACTGATTTACGAAACCGTTTGTGATTTATTGCAGGCTTACCTAATTAATGCTGAAGAAGGGCACTATGATTCGGTCAAACCAGTTGACGACCAGACCCTGGAGTTTGTTAGCGTGATGGGCAAACACCTCGGAAATTACACGGCCAAGGGCACGAGTTTAGTGGCAGATTTTAAACAAGATTCGTTTCAGATGCTCCTGGATTTAGAAGCTGCGGCCCAACGAATCGCGGGTGGTCGCTAACGCCGGGTTGCAAACCAGGGTTGAAATCAGTACAATAGTGCTGTAAAGCGTCCCTAGTGTAACGGATAGCACATGAGATTTCGGTCCTCATGATCTCGGTTCGACTCCGAGGGGACGCATTTTACGAATAACAAAGGGGAGCGGGTACCGCTCCTTTTTAGTTTAAAATGGAGGAACAACGAACATGGCATTACCGACGGAACAACAAATTATTGAACAGGCCCAAACTACGGTCACACGGCTACGGAAAAAACTGGCTTACTACCGGACGCTTTCGGCGATTAGTAACATTACCCGGATTATCCTGTCTGCTTCGATCCCACTGCTGGTGTCGATGGCCTCGCATAACATTAAGATTTTAGCGATTGTTTCATTGACTGGGGTGGCAATGAGTATTATCCAGGGGATTGACTCTTTCTTTGATTTGTCTGGGAAGGTTTCTGAGCTCAAGCAATCCATTTTGTCGACCAATAAGGAGATCCTCTTATTAACGTCGCACAATGACCCTTATGATGCGGACAGCGATGCTCAGAACGTGCAACGATTTATGGGTAATCTGGCAGAAACCCTTGATGGAATTGTTGATAACATTGAAAACTAAAGTTTATTTAAAAAAGTAAATTATAAACAAAAGGCTACAGAATCCGTTAAGGATTCCATCGCCTAGTGTCATACTCATTTATTAAATTATCTACTCATCAGTACCATTTGACAAAGAGCCTAAATTATACACAAAATTTTAAAAAATATTAATATATATTTATTGAAATTTATTTATTTATATAAATCATCGAAGAAATTTTTAATATCTTGTGAAAGTTTATCAGTATTTTCATTTTTTCCTGGAACTTTTGATAATTCATACTTGATTTGTCCAATTTTATAGTTATTATTTTGTAACTCTAAAGTTGATTCTAAAGATTTTATATTAGGTTGATTACTGGTCTTTAAATTACGTTTCAATAATTCTTCATCTAGGTTATCAATAAATTTTTCTCCATTTCTTGTTTTTTCTTTTTGTATTTTTATAATTTTTTCTGCAAGATCTTCTTTAGTAAAAAAATAATCTTCAATTGTTAAATCATTGCTTAAATTATATATTTTTAATTTTGAATTTTTTCTTAATTCTTTTTCACTTTCAATATTCTTTTTAACTTTTTGGCCTTCATTGTCACCGTCTAATAAAATAAAAATATTTCTTTCAATCTTACTTACGTAATCTAAATACTTTAATATTGGCAATATTCCATTTGCTCCAGATGAAATGAACTTCCATTTTTTGTATTCATTACCATATCTTATTTGAGGTCTATGATCATCTGGTAAAAGATAATCTAAATAATTTTTATCTGTAATTCCTTCGACAATAATGATATCTTCGCAATCATCCACATTATCTATTAACCCATATTTTATTAAAACTTCATTTTTAACTTTTTGATTATATTTTGATATTATCGATGATTTTACAATATCCTCTTCATTTTTTGAACGAGAAAATTTTTTCATTTCACTATGTTGAGTTAGATTATAAAAACTGTATTTTTTGTTTGAAGTTTCAGCAATAAATTGTGGTGAATGAGTTGTTATAAAAGATTGCATTTGATCGTTAGAATCAATTACTTTCTGAAATATATTCTTTAGAGATTTAACTAATGTAGGATATAAAAATGCTTCAGGTTCATCAAGAAGAATAATTGTATTTTTATTTTTATATAAATTATTCACTAAAAAAAGATTCATTAAAATTATACTACTTCTTTGTACACCGGATCCTTTTACTTTTAAAGGTTGTGAGTAAGTATCATTTATCTTCACTTGGAAGTTATCGATCAGGAAATCTGTTATTTTTTGTTCTTTAGTAATTTCTAACTCTGGATAAAATGATTGTGGTAAATTTTGAAAATCAGATTTCATCCCTTCTGATAAAATTTGTAAATTATTTTTTAGATTAGTAATTAAAGTTTTATATGAATTTTCAAAATCATCAATTGATTTTTTTATTTTTCTGTTTTTTCTTTTATAATAAGAAAGAATCATATCTGTTAAAACTCTATCTGCTTGATCAGTAATTGATTCATCAGTTGCGCCTAGATAAACAATTTTAAATTTATTTTGTATAAAATTTAGAATATCCTTTGTTGAGCTATGTTCATTTAAATTATTTAAACTTGTTCCATCAACGATGTCATAGTTATACTGTATGCCATTGTTTTTTTTACTAAACGCTAGTTTTATTTTTAGATGCTTATCCTGATTAGTATCTAGTAAGTCAATTCTTAAAATTGGATGTGATGATCCACCACCAGTTATTCTATTTATATAATTTCTATCTTCGTATTCGTTGTATGAATCGGGATTAAAAAATAAATTTAATGCACGTAGCACATTTGTCTTTCCGGTATTATTTTCTCCTGTTAAAACGTTTATTGATTTTAGATTATTAAAATCTTTACTGTTATGCTGTTCTTTAAATGATCTAAAATTGCCTATAGTAAATGAATTTATTTTTATCATTATGCCCTTTTCCCCTAAAAATATAGTATTGTTAATAGTTTTTTATTAATAATTCTTGAACTTCACCGCGTCCAGAAGTATTCGAGTTTATATTTCTTTTTGCTGAAACAATTTTAGTAGTATTTTTATATTTTTCGTATAAATTTTCTATTAAAGGTACTTTTGAATTAGATAACATGGCATAGACACCCTTATTAGTTAACTCGTCAAAAACATTACGAAGTCTTATTTGTTGATCTTTTCCGAATCCATTTATTGTATATCCAACAAAACTTTCTCTATCTTGAGTTAACGGAGCATATGGAGGATCTAAATATACAAAATCTCCTTTTTTTGCTTTTTTAATTGCATTATAGTAATCCCCGTTAAGAATAGTTGCTTCTGAATTATTTAGATACAATGATGCTTTTCTTAAATTTTCAACATTAACAATTGAAGGATGTTTATAACGACCATAAGGTACATTAAATTGTTCCTGAGAATTTACGCGAAATAGTCCATTAAACCCAGTTTTATTTAAATAAATAAATCTTGCTGCACGCTCTGTATTGGATTTATTTTCAATGGAATTAGTTCTATCCCATGAACGTAGTTTGTAGTAATATTCTTTACTATTATTATTTTCATGTATTTTCAATAGATTGATTAAATTTTCGACATCATTCTTAACGACCATATAAGAATTAATTAATTCCCTATTAAAATCATTAATTATTGGATGATTACATTTTATATTAAAAAATACAGCACCTCCACCTATAAAAGGTTCATAATAATTATTAATTTTATCTGGTATATATTTCATTATCTCTGGTAATAACTGTCTTTTTCCCCCAGCCCATTTAACAAATGGTTCAGCGGAATTGCTTTTTTCAATAACCATATTAATCCCTTCAAAACAATAAATAAATTAATTAGTATAATTAAGATGTTAGTAGAATTATATTTTAATTAATAATATACCATTTTTTATAATTTGAATAGTTAATTTGGATTAAATTAATTTCTCAATAAAAATAACCTAATATTAAGAGATGAAAATTTTTGAAACTAATTAATTATTTCGGAGATATTCACAAATTTTATAATTCCATTAACTTATTATGAAAAGTAGTAACTAAAATAATTTATTCATTTTTCTATAAAAATTATGCATTATTTTTTTAAATTTTTAATAACTTATTGCGTTTTAATGTACGTCTGGCACGTTTCATTTTCTCAGGAAGATTTTGATATTAATCTTTATGCTTAGCTGAATTAAGAAGATTTGCTAACTTATGCTTATTATGCGGTTTGGTTACTAATGATTAATATTTTGATAGAATTCATAGGCATCACGAAGTGATGGTGATAAGGAAAGTAATCTTTCGACAAGCTCTGTATCGGTCAAACAAGCGTATTTATAGTTTCTTCTTCGTTTGAAGATTTGGTAGTTTAATTCTTAAAATTTCTTGAAAAGTAACTTATATAAACCTTTTTAGCTGGCGGTATTCGGGAGTATTACTGCCATAAGCTTTCATTACATTAATTCGTTCTTTGTTTAGGGCTTTATATGCTTGGTTAACGACATGGAAGCGGTCCGTTATAATTTGCCACTTCTGCTTTGAATGATGTTGATTAGTTGATGTGTTTCTGAATTCATTAGTGCCATGCTCATGCCATTTGGTGACATTTTCCTCAATTTGAAATCATCAAAGGCAATATGTTGGGGTAAATAGCTATAACCAGTTTTATGATATTTAGCTAAGCCTTCGACTTATTTCATAGCGATATTAGTTGAGATAACAAAGTTTTCAGCGATTTATTTGATGTTGATATTAGAGCTTAATTGTAGTGCTGAATTTACTTTTACGTTTCTGATAATATGATCGTTAGGATTAATGTCTTTTAATTAGGGTAATTCCGTATGATGACAGTATTTACAAATTTATTTTTGTTTCTTTGTGATAAGAAAGTTTAAGCCCCAAAGCCCTGCAGGTGCTAAGTGTTAAACTGTTTTAAAGCCATTCTTATTCAAGTAATGTCCACAATTCTTGCATCTTAATTTATAGGTCAGGATAAAGCGCCAATAGTTTTTAGTAACTCCATTTGTTTTAACAATTGTTATTTTATTTATAACAATTAACTCTTTTTAGGGAGTAGGAGCAGATCGGGAGCGACCGATATGTTCTTTTTATTTTCACTAATTATACAAAAAAGGTACTGACTACATTCGCTTAGTGAATGTCATCAGTACCAAAAAGTGTAGAACAAAAATAACTAAGTTATTGAAAATATTTTTAATAAATATTTATATAATTAACTGCATATACTATATTATATAAAAAATTGATTTGGTTTATAGTAGTTACTTATTCAATTCAGATTGACTTAACCACTTGTGGTTGGTGTATTTTTGACCCCCGTTAGTTGGAGTGAAGTTGACGGCGTAAGCAGGGCCGGAGCAAACTTTCACAATCTTACCCTTGGCGTTCTTCATGCCGTCCATATGATCAGCGTTGATAGTGACCTTGGTTCCCTTGCATAACTTCTTGCCTTTTTCAGCCTTTAATTCAGACTTAACCACGTACTTGTGGTTCTTAACTTCTTTGTTAGTCTTGCTGTCTTTGAAGTCAACTACGTACAACGGAGAGTCGTAAACACCGGCAACGGTCGCCTTAGCACCTTTCATGCCCATCATGTGGTCGGCAGTAATGGTTACCTTTTCTCCGACCTTGTACTTCGGATGCTTGGCCTTCTTCAAATCAGTTGGTAACTGGGCGTCATGATTCATTTCCATCTTCATGTTATCGCCCATGTTCATCTGATCTTCAGACTTCTTGTCCATTTTTTTACTGCTCATGGTTTTGTCGCTAGCGGCGTGAACCGTGCTGGGAATAATGCTTGTGGCGGTCGAAAGACCCAAACCAGCTAGGGCAGCAATTGTAAATAACTTCCGTTTTAACATCAGTAACAGCTCCTTCAAACTATCCAATTTAATATTCAACAATTTAATTGTATATCTTGTAGTTGGGAAATGCCATAAATTAGTTTGAAACGGGCATAGGAATTTTTAAAACGAACGTTGACAAAAAATATAGGATTTAGTATGCTAATTTTACCCTAAACGGAGTACCAGAGGCAGAGTTAGACCAGGGATTGTTCGGAAACTGCAAAGAACAACTGCTCGACTGGGAAGGCAGTTAGGGATTAACGACAGATGAATACTTTTTCTTAGCGCTAAGAAAATGAGGCCGATTGTGAGAGCAAGCGGTAAAATAAGGTGGAACAGTGATCAGACGCCCTTGTACGAATGTACAGAGGCGTCTTTTTTAGTTAGAGAGGAATAAATGATATGACTGATTGGCAAGCACAAGATCCAGAAATTTGGCAGGCAGTTCAAGCAGAAGCAGACCGGCAGGAACACGTGATTGAATTAATTGCATCGGAAAACATTGCTTCACAGGCAGTCCGGGCGGTCCAGAGCTCGGTCTTAACCAATAAGTACGCCGTGGGTTATCCCGAAAGCCGGGTGTATACCGGAAACGAAGCGATCGATCGCATTGATAATTTAGCGCGGCAACGAGCCCAGGACCTCTTTGGGGCCGAATACGCGAACGTCTTTCCGCATTCTGGAACCCAGGCGAACCAGGCAGTGTACGCGGCCTTGCTGGAGCCGGGGGATCGCATCTTAGCGATGAGTGAACACGCCGGGGGTCACTTTACCCACGGTCAGGCGCATAACTTTTCGGGGCAACTGTATGATGCTCAGTTTTACGGTGTGGATCCGGCAACGGAACTATTGGATTACGAGCAGATTGAGCGCCAGGCACGGGAGTGGCAGCCGAAGTTAATCATCACCGGAGCTTCTGCGTACAGTCAGTTAATTGACTGGGAACGGATGCGCGTAATTGCTGACGAAGTGGGCGCCTAACTGATGGTCGACATGGCGCACATTGCCGGTCTGATTGCGGGTGAGGTGTTACCGAGTCCAGTACCGGTAGCCGACGTTGTGACTTCGACCACCCACAAAACCCTCCGGGGACCCCGGGGCGGGATGATTTTAGCCAAGCGGGAATATGCTGACCGGCTTAACGAAGCGGTCTTTCCCCGTTCTCAAAGTGGAACGTTAGAACAAATTGTGGCCGCTAAGGCAATTGCGTATCGCGAAGCCCAACAACCAGAATTTCGGCAGTACGCGCAACAGGTGGTTAACAACGCGCAGTTGATGGCGCAGGTTTTGAACGAAACCTCCAACGTGCGGGTGGTTACCGGAGGCACGGTTAACCACGAGTTAACTTTAGACGTCCGCGCCACTGGCATGACGGGGGGAGTAGCTGCGAACTTGCTCTACTCGGTCGGAATTGCGACTAACAAGGAATTGTTGCCGTTAGAAATCGGGAACGTGATGGAAGGAATTCGGATTGGAACACCCACGATTACCAGCCGCAACTTTACGGAGGAAGCCGTGCAAACCGTAGCTGATTTAATTGGAACCGTCTTAAATCATCCCCAGGACGAAGCCGTCCTGACGACCGCTCGGCAGGAAGTTCAACGTCTGACCCAACAATTTCCCGCCACCCGTTAAGTGAAATAGTTGCATTTTTGCCACAATCCGCTATGATAGGAAGTTATTTCCATTTAATTTAAAAAAGGAGGATTGTGATGCAAGAACAAGAACAGACACCAAAAAAGTTTCAATTTCGCAGTTTCATTAAGTTGATTCGCGATACCCATCCGAAGTACTGGCAACTGTGGTTGGGACTTGGCCTCGGGCTAATCGCAACCTTGGCGCAGTTACTTGTACCGAAGTTCGCGCAGACGCTGGTTAATAACTTTAAAACCGGGGTGAACGTTTGGCTGTTAGTTGGGATTATTGTGCTATTTATTGGCAGTGCGGTGATTAACGCGGTTTCCGGCGGGTTACTGGGTTCGTTTGGAGAACGAGTGGTCGCTGATTTGCGCCGGCGGCTCTGGAATAAGCTAATTCACCTGCAGGTGCCCTACTTTGACAACGTGAAGGTGGGGCAGTTGACCTCCCGGTTGGTGAACGATTCGGATCAAATTAAGGATTTACTGGCGACATCGTTTCCCAACGCGGTAACCTCGATTTTTCAATTAGTGGGAGCCTTTCTGTTCATGATTGTCATGGACTGGAAAATGACCTTGATCATGTTAATCGCGGTACCGTTAGTTTTTACCCTGATGCGGCCACTGATGAACCGGACGATGAAGGTGGGGCGCGCGCAACAAAAGACGTTAGCCGACTTTAGTGGTCAGGTTGACGATACCCTGAGTGAGATTCGGTTGGTCAAGGCTTCGAACGCCGAAAGCTACGAAAAAGAGAGTGGTGGAAAATTAATTCACCGGCTCTACCGGATTGGGCTCAAGGAAGCCATCTACGAATCGATTACATATCCGTTGATGGGGACCACCATGATGGCCCTGATTGTGGGGATTTTAGCCTACGGGGCACACCGGGTCGCCACCGGTACGATGACGATGGGAACCATGTTCGCCTTTCTGATGTACCTCTTCCAAGTCATTTCCCCCGTTTCGATTCTGGGGCAGTTCTCGGTTCGGTTATCAAAGGCAAGTGGAGCCACGGAACACCTGCAGGCCATTTTGCGGGAACCAGAGGAAGTCTTTGATCAGGAAGAAACACCCCGGATTCAGAACCAACCGTTGGCCTTGCAACACGTTGATTTTGCCTACGGAGACGGACAACCGGTCTTAGAGGACGTGAACGTGGAAGCGCAACCGAACACCACGATTGCCTTTGCGGGCCCGTCTGGAAGTGGAAAGACCACGATTTTGAACCTGATTGAACGTTACTACCAGCCGACCGGCGGGAAGATTACAGTTGGTGAGCAAGACATTAACCAGTTGGACCTCGCGGCCTGGCGGAAGGCAATTGGGTTCGTGAGTCAGGACTCCGCAATTGTGGCCGGCACGATTCGGCACAACTTAACCTACGGACTAGACGAAGAGTATTCGGATGAAGAACTGTGGCACGTCCTGAAGCTGGCTTATGCGGACGGCTTTGTGAAAGAGATGGACCACCAGCTCGATACAGAAGTGGGAGAACGCGGAATCAAGGTCAGTGGAGGACAACGGCAACGATTGGCGATTGCCCGGGCCTTTCTGCGGGATCCAGAGCTGTTGATGCTGGATGAAGCAACGGCTAGTCTAGATTCTGAATCAGAAGCCATGATTCAAAAAGCCCTTCAACAACTGATGCAAGGCCGGACGACGCTGATTATTGCGCACCGGTTGAGCACGATTGTGGACGCGGACGAAATTTACTTTATTGATAACGGTCACGTGAGCGGACACGGAACGCATGAACAACTATTAGAGACGTTGCCGAAGTACCGGGAATACGTGAAGATTCAGTTTAAGGAATAGTGTGAAAATACAAAAAATGGAGTCTGACCATCGTGGTCAGGCTCCATTTTTTGTATGAGATTGTTCTAATTGTAATAAAAAGCGTTTCCGGTCCAAACCGCCGGCATAACCGGTCAGTTGACCGTTCTTGCCGAGCACCCGGTGACAGGGAATCAACAGGCTAATCGGATTACGTCCAATTGCGTTGCCGACCGCCCGGGCCGATTTAGTCGGGACGGCCGCGGCCAGTTCACTGTAAGTTGTCGTGGTACCGTAGGGAACCCGTTGTAGAGCCGTTAACACTCGACTTTGAAAGGGCGTGACCGCTGGATGCAGGGATACTAGCTGGGGGTCAGGATTCTGCCCGGCAAAGTACTGGTCGAGCCAATTTTCTGCCAGCAGGATAGGTTTGGCGAACTGATTCGGAATGTGGTTCAGTTGATAGTGAGCTGCGTAGTGCTGTTGACCTTGAAACCACAAACCCACGAGCGCGGTTTCATTGCTCACCAGTAAGATTGGTCCCAGTGGCGATTGATAAACTTTTTGGGATAACATTTATTTTTCCTGGGTCGGGACGTCTTCGGTGATTTGGACGATTAAATCAACCGCCTTTTCCATCGTCTGCAAGGAGACGTATTCAAAGCGACCGTGCATGTTTTCCGGACCAGCAAAGATGTTGGGCGTTGGAATCCCCATGAAAGAAATCTTGGAGCCATCGGTCCCACCGCGAACGGGGAAGATGTTGGGTTGAATGTCCAGTTTGTGCATGGCGTCCTTAACCAGGTTGACTGGCGTCAGGTCCTTTTCTAAGATTTCACCCATATTGTAGTACTGGTCCTTCATGTCGAGGTCGACGCGGTTAGCCCCATATTTAGCATTCATTTGTTGGGTAATCTTTTCCAGTAATGCCTTGCGTTTTTCAAAGTTATCCTTGTCAAAGTCCCGGATAATGTATTCTAATTTGGCTTCGTCACAAGTTCCGTTCATGGAGATTAGGAAGAAGAATCCTTCCCGGCCACTGGTGGTTTCGGGACGATCCGTAGCGGGTAATTGGTTGTGGAATTCGATGGCGAGTTGGGAAGCATTGACCATCACGTCCTTGGCGTCACCGGGGTGCACGTCGGTTCCGTGAAAGGTGACCGTGGCAGCGGCGGCGTTAAAGGTTTCGTATTCCAAGTCGCCGAGCGGACCACCGTCCACCGTGTAGGCGTAGTCGGCGCCGAAGTCCTTGACGTCGAAGTGATCGGCTCCGGTTCCAATTTCTTCGTCGGGACCAAAACCAACTACAATCTTACCGTGCTTGATTTCTGGGTGGTTAATCAAGAATTGCATGGCCGTCATAATTTCAGCGACCCCGGCCTTGTCGTCGGCTCCGAGGAGAGTTTCTCCGTTGGTGGTGATTAAGGTGTCACCGTTGTACTTGGTTAAGCTGGGAAACACGGCGGGATCAAGTTGGTATTTGCCGTCGTCATCCAGGTTGATTATTCCCTGGCCATCGTAGTTTTCCACCACTTGGGGTTGGATGTTGACGGAGTTAAAGTCGGCCGTGTCCACGTGAGAAATAAAGCCCACTACGGGACGCGGAGTGTCGTCTGTTGCTGGTAATTCGGCAAAGACGTAGCCAGTCGCTTGGTTAGTCCGGACGTTGCTTAAGCCAATTTCCTTGAGTTCAGTGGCTAGCTGCTTTAAAAATTCGACTTCTTTTTTGTCAGACGGAACCGTGGTGGAGTCAGGATTCGAGCGGGTGTTTTGTTTCACGTACCCTAAAAAGCGATCCAACAGTTGGGTTTGTAAGTTCTTTTCCATTGTAATGACCTCCAGTTATTTATCTCTTATCTTAATATAAATCGGGCGGCAGGGGAATTAATTGGGTTCTGCCCGCGGCTTCGTTATAATGAAGCTAACCAAATAACTACTAAAGGAGTAATACCATGGACATTACCATTACACTGAATAACGGACAATTAGAAATTACTGGACCACTGAAGTTGGATACGGCGGCTGGAAAGCAAGAATTTGGGAACTTTTGGAAACAATTTATCACCCAACAAATTCGTCGCATTTTGGATGAAATTGGCGATCATGAATTTTCTAAGATTGTGGAAGCATCCGATAACGTGCAACTGGGTGCTTTGCCAGCTTCACTAGAGTTAGTGATTAAGCTGGAAGCTCAACCGGACGAACAAGATGCCAGCCAAACCCAGTTGGTTGTGAAAGGTGTAGAAGTGACGCCGGAACTGGACGATGCTAAGTTCCTGTTCTTCTTGAGTTACGTGGATGCGGCGGTAAAGGCAATGAAATAATCTCCAATTTATACATTAATAATTAAAAAATCCTAGTTACTCTTTGTTGTAGTAACTAGGATTTTATTTTTATTGTTATGGTAATTTGGGTCTACCCTTAATACCCAATTCATTATTCACTTAATTCTTAATTAAATTAAGAAGTTTTATGCTCTAATAAGTTGATTATGTTCAAATTTTGATTATTAGTATATAATAAGTTCGTATACGTAACTTATTACAATTGTGTAATAAGGGTAGAGGTATATTACACATTTAATCTTATAGAAGGAGTTTATTATGAAAAATTTTAAGACTAAATTATATCCAACTGCAGCTTTAGCTGCAGCGTTAACTTTAGGAGCTGCTCCTTTAGTTGCTAGTGCGGACACTACGACACAGCCAGCCGCACAAACACAAAGTGCAATCCAATCAGTACAACAAGCCCCAACAGTGTTAGCCAAATCTGGTGCTAATATTAATACCAGTATGGATGAAAATTGGGGTAATGAAGCCACGGTATTCTATGGTACATTAAAGCAAGACATGAAAGGACCATCTGGTCACATTTATCCTGCCGGAACCCGGGTGGCTACTTCAACTATGGGAAAAGCGACTGAACCTTATGGACCGTACTACCTATATCTTGGTGTGGAACAAATCGTTGGAAAAGGTGTTGGAGGAGCAGTTGATTCTCAATACGTAACTCCAGCCGGCACGGAATTTATTCCCGATATCGGCCGTGATGGAAAACTCATCATCAATAACGTAGCGAACCAGCAAGACGTTACGGGAACCTTAATTCCGGTGAACAGCTCTACTAATCCTGGTGGCAACACGGGATCCGGAAATCAAGGTGGAAACACTACGAACCCCGGTCAAGGCACTGATAACGATGGTAATACTGACCAAGGTAATGGTGGATCAACCACGAACCCTGGTGACCACAACAACGGTGGTTCGACTGGAACCGATACTGGAAACAAAGGTGATCAAGGAAATGCTGGAAACGTAAATCCTGGTAACCCAACCGACAACGGTGGTTCAACTGGAACTGACACTAGCAACAAGGGTGATCAAGGAACCCAAACTCCTGGACAATCAGACAATAGTTCAAACTCTGGTAAAACGGATCAAGGAAACCAAGGTGGTCAAATTACCAATCCTGGAACTCCTGACACCGGTAACCAAGGTAATCAGAGTAGTCAAACTCCAAACCAAGGTAATGATGACAACGCTGGTAAGACCGATCAAGGAGCTAATGGTTCTGGGATGACACCAACTACCCCATCTGATAATGGTAGTAAAACTAAACAAGAGGTACAAAATCAAGACCAAATTGGGAACGGCACAGGAACTCAGACTCAAAAACAAGATGCTACCACCACGAAGACCACTCCGGTAACGATTAAGAATGGTGATACTTTGAGTGGTTTATCTCAAAACCATGGAGTTTCGGTGGGACAAATTGTTAAATCCAATCCTAACATTTCTGACCCTAATCACGTTAAAGTAGGAACCCAAGTTGTGATTCCACAAGCGCAAAATAAGGCTACTGCTCAAACGAGTGGTAAGGGTAACTTACCACAAACAGGACAAGCTAATAATTCTATTTTGAGTTTAGTAGGTGCTGCCTTGATTTCTGTGGCTGGTTTATTGGGATTAAGTAAATTACGTAAAGAAAATAAATAATAACTAAATTACACATTAGTTATGAAAAGGGACATCAGGATGATTCTTGATGTCCTTTTTTATACGGCTTTTATCTATTCACATGGTAAATGATTTATAATTTTATTCAAATGTTTCTTTACTTTTAATTTATTTGAAAATTTGTAAAAGGAATCAGGTATGAAATTTGGATATGCGCGAGTTAGTTCAGCTAGCCAAAATTTGGAGCGGCAAATTAGAGCTTTAGAACAGGAGGGATGTGAGCAGATTTATCAAGAAAAAATTTCTGGGAAGAATTTAGAACGGCCCGAATTAAATGATTTATTGCGGATAATCAAGGCCGATGATGAAGTGGTAGTTTTAGACTTAGACAGATTAGGTAGAAACAATCAGGACATTACTAATGTTATGAACCAGATTAGAGAAAAACATGCGACCTTTCGGATTTTATCTTTGCCCTCTTTTGATGGGGTATCTGACCCTAATTTAAAAGCACTTTTGAACAATTTAATTATTGAAATTTATAAGTATCAGGCAGAGGCAGAACGACAAAAAATTAGGGAACGGCAAAGACAAGGGATTGAAATTGCCAAACAGAATGGATTGTATAAAGGACGGGCAACTAAATATTCTTTAAATTCCAAGAACCCACAGGGGCGCATCGTTGCAAAACGGATGATAGAGATGTTTAACGTGGGACTTGGAGATAGTCAGATTGCGGAAACATTAGGAGTGAGCCGCAAAACGATTTATAATAAACGGCAAAAATTCATAAAAGAAAATAAATTTTAGATTAATTAGGATTTTGCTTTTTGTACTAGAAGTAGTTAATTGTTAAAATAAAAAAATCAATATCATTTTAACTAGATAATTCTAAGCTTTTGCTATTCTTGATTTATGTCGATCATGCAGATAAGACGTTGAATCAAGAAAATACCTAATTATGAAGGGACGATGATGAAAAAGCTATTTGTCTGTTTAGCATTCCCATTTTTGGTCGGATTAATTCAAATTCCGACTTTGGGAGAATTATTGTGGGGTAATGAAACAAGCCACCATTTCAATTATTGGGCTCATTTGGGAGTTAGTGGTGGGAGTTTTTTAGTTTTAGGATTGGTCTTACTTTTAATTTATAAAGGATTAGGTGGGACTTCCATTGATTGGAGCTGGAAAATAATTGGGATTGCTGTTGTAGCCGCGGTCCTTTCGCAAACGATTCAATTTGGATTATCAATAATCACTAAGACACCTACTAGTGATCCAGAAACTTTGATGGCGTTACATTCCGGGATTGGAAGCGTTACGGTTTTAACTTTACTGGTTTTCAGTCCCATTTTAGAAGAACTTCTATTTCAAGGAATTTTACAGCAGAGAATTCTGGGAAAACTCAATCCTTATTTAGCGGTGGTAATTACTGCCATTATTTTTGCAGTGATTCATGGCTATGCGTTTGGAATTGGCACCCTCGAATTATTATTCTCGGGATTAGCGTATGCATTGGCGTTCAATTATGCGGAGGATTTAAAGTGCCCCATGCTAGCTCACGGTCTATCCAATTTAATCGTGATGTTATTGCTGTTGTGGTCGGCCTAACTAATTAAATAAGCTAAAAAGATTGCGATTTATTTCGCAATCTTTTTTAGTTGGAAGGCCTGTAAATTATGCTCACACTTAGTGGAACGGACCAAGCCCAGCAAAAGGCAACTGACCAGTCCCAGACAAACGATTATGATACTAATGAAACCCCAGATTGAATTGATTTGGAGGGCGTTATTAGTGACATCAACCCAAAAATGGAGTCCCATTGCTAGCCAGAGATTTCGTGTCTGGAAATACAAAATGGCGGTGATGGTGCCCAAGCAAAAGGTAAAGGAGATTTGCAGAATGGTTGGAAGTAAAGCCTGACCTAACGTCATAAGGTTCAAGATGTGTAGGAAACTAAAGAGAGCACTGCTCGTTAGGATAGCTAATCGCGTTGTGGCAATCGGAGAGTATTGGGCTCCAAATAATTGCAAGGTTAACGGAAAGATTAATCCGCGAAAACAAAGTTCTTCTAAAATTCCTGCATTTAGTGCCATTAGAAAAGTTTGCAAGTTTAAATGAAATGAGACCGGCAGAGTCATCAAGATGATCAGCATTCCGGTGACTCCTAAACTGGGCCAACTATTTTTCCATTCTGATTGGGTTAGCCGATGATAGTAGAACAGGGGCTGATGGAGATAGAAATGATTCAGAAGGGTTAGCGCCAGCCACATGATGGGGAGGGCGATGCTGAGGATGACGGTACGGGACAACTGCGGGACCACTAACCGGTGAAAAAAGTTTAAACCGAGAATTAAGCCGATGTAAATTATTAGAGTTAATCCAATTTTAAGGTGGAAATGATTAGTCATGAGAAAACCTCCGAAAGTTTGGTGACGTTTATTTCTAACTTTAGGAGATCTAAGTGGTCAGAACTAGCTCAAAAAGAGCTCATTGAGCAATGTAACCCTTTTTACTCATGCCCGTTCGCCTAATTTTTTCCCAAGAATAGCATGATAATGAATCCAATGGCTAATACGACTCCATGGATTAGTAAGCCAAAACAATTACCCAGTGTCATATTCATTTGTTGGACTTCGAGGACGATGCCTAGTTCTGCGAGAATTGAAAAGGAAAATATCACTAAACTGATGGTGATGATAGCTAAGCGATTTTGACGCAATGGTCGTGCATTATGCGGATGTAATACGAAGAAAATGCAGAAATTGAATATCATCAACGGAGTTATGAAGAAGAGATGATCTTGTCCGACCACAAATAAATTGTAAATGCTAAGTGCCACGAGTAGCAGGTTAGCACCGTAGCTGCCGGCCAAGACCCAGCGGTGCCAGCGGCTCGATTTAACCGCTGGTTGTGTCGGATTTTGATGGTTAGCTGCAAAGTAATCGAGAGGAACCTGATACAGTTCACACAGTAAATTGAGTGAGTCTAAATCAGGAGTACTCCGGTGATTTTCCCAATTTGAAATAGTCTTGCGGGAAACGTGAATTTTGTCTGCTAGTTGGGACTGAGTGAGCTGGTGTTGTTTGCGCAGGGTGATTAATTTAGTGGCTAAATCCATGGAAGACCTCTAGTTTAATTTTTTAAATATCCTTTTATCTCGTCATAATAGCGATTAATTAAATCTTTAGCGTATATTTTTTCTTTATCACTATTTTTAACGTGTTTCCATAATATAGATGCAACCTTCATGGTTGAATTAAATTTAGTTGACTGACAATCCTGCCTGAAATTTTTCACGAAAGTATTCCATTGATATGTTTTTTCTTCGTTATTAACATCTAAATTTATAATGTCTTTATTTTCATATACAGCTAACAAATCTTTTACAACTGCCTTTTTGTCATTTGACCTTTCAATTTCTCTCATTTTAATTCCCATTGCTTTAGTAAAAGAAAATTTTTTGACACCGTAGAACTTACAAAAAAATTTTCGAGCATCACTATTTAAACTAAAACCAGAATCTAAAATTGGAGTTGATAATGTTATATGATTTAGTGATTTTGATTTACGTCTTTTGATTCTCACAGGCTTTATTTCTTTGCTGGGTTTTCCGTCTAAAAAGCTAACGATGTAACTTGTTAATTCATATTTTGTTCCGTAGGATGGTAAATCATATTTTTTACAAATATCTTGTAATTCTGATTTATACCAATAATATTTTTTGAAATTTTCAGACTTCATGTAGCAATTGAATATTGGTCTATCCATTTTAATCTCCATATATTTTCCACAAAATATAAATAACTTAAATGACATTTTACTCTTATCGTAAAAATTAAACAGGTTGGAAATTATAGATATCTTTTACTAATAAGTAATTTATGCATAGCTTAGCATATGCTCGGCAAATAGAAGACAAACAAAAAAGGATGTCCAGTAGATGGACATCCTTTTCGTTTAAACTATTTAATTACCGATCATTCGGTGTCAAAACCACTTTCTTGTTGTAGTCCATGTTGGTGTTTTCTGGGAAGTAAACCCCGTACCAAAGAATGAACGTGTAGATTGTGAAGATCTTCTGCATGCTGGACTTACCGTTGGCATGTTGTTCCAAGATGTAATCCAACTGATCAACGTTAAAGAAGCGTTGCGAAATGTCTGAGTGGAAGGCTTCCACAATCCGTTCGTGGTACTTCGGATCGTTGATCCACTGCGCGATTGGAGATGGGAAACCGAGCTTTTCCTTGTCGGCTACGACTTCTGGAACTTGTGAAGCAGCTGCTTTTCGGAAGGAAGCCTTCGTTACCGGGTTGCCGTCTTTAAAGGTAATCCGGGTCTTCGTTGGCATCGTAGCGGCAAAGTTAGCGACTACTTTATCAACCAATGGCGTCCGGACTTCGAGACTGTTGGCCATGCTCATCCGGTCCGCCTTGTGGAGGATATCGAATGGCAACCAAGTGTTAATGTCGAAGTATTGTTCTTGGGTCACTTCGTCCTTTCCTTGCACTTCGTCAAAGATGTGTTTGGAGTATTCGGCCGTATCGCGGTTAAGTTTGGGATTCTTCAAAACCTTAGCACGGTCAACTTCATCAAAGACGTAGTTGACCCGGTAGTAACGGCGCCAAAGTGGTTCTGCCCCCCGGATTAAGAAGCGACGACCGTGGAAACGAGGGAACTTAGCAGCAATGTTACCCAAGCCACTCCGAACAAATTGTGGGACCCATTTTTGGTAGCGTTCGAAAGTAAAGGCTTCGAGATAGGTGTTGTAACCCCCAAAGAATTCATCGGCACCTTCACCAGATAGGGTAACCGGGACGTCTTTCCGGGCTCCTTGCGAGAGGTAGAAGAGTTGCGGAGCCGATGGGTTCGACAACGGTTCGTCCATGTAGTACATCATGGTTGGCAAGAAGTCGAAGTAGTCGTCCCCAGTCATGGTAATTGGCGTGTTTTCCTGCTTAATTTCCTTGGCAAATTTGGTCGACCAAGCTAGTTCACTGAACTTTGAGTCATTAAATCCAAGCGAGAAGGAGTGAATTGGTTGTAACTTAGCCGCTTCGTTAAAGACGTAGCTGGAGTCTACTCCACTAGATAAGAAACTTCCCACTGGCACGTCGGCAATCATGTGAGCTTTCACGGAGTCATCCACTAATTTTTCAATTTGTTTGGCGTCGCCATCGATCGTTTGACTGTTGTCAATGTGGTCGTAGTTGTATTTGTAGTACGTGTCAGTCGTTACGTTGCCGTCTTTGTAGATGAAGTATTGACCCGGCATCACCTTGTAGACGTTTTTGAACATCGTTTCCTTCGACGGAATGAATTCAAAACTAAGGTGGACGGCCAACAGGTCTTCGTTAAATTCACGCTTGAAGTTTGGGTTGCCCAAGAATGCTTTGATTTCTGAGCCCCACATGAAGTTCGTACCGTCATCGTAGTAGTACAACGGCTTAATTCCAAAGTGATCCCGAGCGCCAAAGACTTGGTGTTTCTTTTCGTCGTAGATGACGAAGGCAAACATCCCACGCAACTTGCTGAGCAACTTCTTTGGACCCCAAGCTTCGTAACCGCGAATCAATACTTCAGAGTCACAGTCCGTCTTGAAGGTTTGGCCTTCGCTGACCAGTTCTTGTTGTAAATCCTTGTAGTTGTAAATTTCACCATTAAAGGTTAATGCGAGTGAGTTGTTGTCACCATACATTGGTTGCGCCCCGTGGGCTAAGTCAATGATGGAGAGCCGCCGAAACCCGAGTGAGACATCTTCGTTTTGGAAGTACCCACTGTCATCAGGGCCCCGGTGTTTAATTTTATTAGCCATGTTTTCGATTGATTCTTTCGGAATCCCAGCTTGGTTAATGTAACCGCAAAATCCACACATAGTTAAATCTCCTTTTTCTTGTTCATTTTAAACTCTAATATTAATTGTACGTAATTTAGTTTATTTTACCAGTCAAACCTCTGTTACAGATGTCTAATTAACGGTTACATCCTTAGTTACACAAGGGGTTACACGGATGTTGACCGTTTAACCGTGAGGCGTTTAAGCGGAAAAATAATCGTCATCAAGACGCCAGCCGTGGTAGTAATGGCTAATAAAAGCAGGCCCATCCAGTTTGCCGGTTGGTGCATGAAAGCCAACGAATGATAAACGTAGCCGTTTAATAAGTAGCCGGTGGCCAACAAGATGAGCAACAAAATCGGGGTAACTAGGACTAATTTCCACAAAAAGGGCCGGTTCGTGGTAATCGTCTGCCAGCGTTGCTCACACAGAATAATGATGACGAGGGTGAGCACTAGTGGTGGCACGATTAACAGCTTTGTGACGGTAAACGGCAGAACTAAAAGCATGAGCGCCAGCGCCGTGAACAACACGTTGCAGTAAAAAGCATACTTACTAAAGTAGCCCCAGCGTTTGTAGCGAATCAACCGCTTCCGATAGGGGGAGGCGTCAGCGTTCTTTGCCGGGGGCTGCTCATCCAGCAGTTCCGCTAGAGAAACATGGTAGAGAGTAGCCAGGGAACGGAGATCGTCTAGGCTAGCGGTACTCCGACCGTTTTCCCAACTAGACACGGTTTTACGGGACACGTTCAGTTGTTCGGCCACCTCTGCCTGAGTTAACTGGCGGGCTTGACGAATCGTTTTTAACCGGTCGGCGAGTTCCATCTCTGGCTCCTCCTCTCTTAATCCATGTCAGAAAAAAAGCTTACTGAAAATTTCCAGTAAGCAAATTACAGTGAATAACAAAATTATTTAGTCGGTTTTGGTTTGTTATCTAAACCGGTTCGGACGATAGCAACGTCACAGCTAGCGTGCGTGTTGACGAAGCTAGCCACAGAACCTTCTAATAAGCGTGAAACGGCGTTTTTACCAGTGGCGCCCATTATGATCAAGTCAACGGCGTAGTCATGGGGAAAGTCGTAGGTAATCACGTTCCGGGGACTTCCAAACCGCAAGTGCATGTGAATGTTTTTAATGCCGGTTTGTTTTTTCACTCGTTGAATCAGGTCTTTTAAGTAGTCAATTTCGTCGTTTACCATATCAGTGATGGCATCGCCGTCGACCACTCCGTAGGAAAAGCCGAAGCTCGTGGTGTTTAAGACGTTTAAAACGTCTAATCGAGCGTCGTTCCGAATGGCAACTTCAGCGGCTTTCATCAGGGCATTTTCGGCTTGTTGGGAGCCATCGACTGGAACTAGAATGTTTTTGTATTCGTTGTACATGGTATTTTCCCCCTAGTTACGAACTGGTAACACGGCCGTTGCTTGCGCAAGCACGTGACCAGTCATTTTCTTTTCTAATTGATTTAGCCAAAATCCGTCGGGTAAATCGAGCTTTTGATCCAGAGCGAACACGGTTAGGTGATAATCGTGGGGTTGGTCTGGAGGGGTGGGACCGATGTAATGACGGTTTAGTTGTTCGTCCGTCACGTGTAAAAGGCCCCCCGCAAGACTATTATTACCCAAGGTCATGGGAATCTTTCCGGATTGACTGGCATCGGTGGGAAGCTCCGTCAAACTCGGATCGAGGTTCGCAGCGACCCAGTGAATGTAGGCAAACCCACACACCGGAATTGAATCCGGATCGATGAGGGTCAGTGCTAGCGAGGCTGCGTTTTCAGGCACATTCTGAAACTCGATGGGAAAAGAAACAACGGGATGCTGGTCAATTTTATCAGCTGCATCAGCATGCTTGGTAAATTGATCCGACAGTAATCCAGCTTGTAATGGTACGTTAATCTTCATTGTTAAACGCCTCCCTTGGCTTCATTATAACTTAAATCCAGCCAAATGAAAAAACAATCAAGGGCAAATTAAGTCGCTTATTTGGTAAAGGTGAGTACGTAGAAACTTTGTCCGTTTTGGGTAATCGTGTAGTTGTTGTACCCAGCGGCTAACCATTGTGACTGTGTGGCCCGGGCCCAATTCTTGGCGTCTTCGACCGAACTAAAGGTCCGGGGCTGACTAAAGTCATCAGTGTTGGGCTCATTGGTAGTCGTAACGGACTTACTAGGCGTACTAGAGCTAGCGGAGTTAGTTGTTTCGGAGCCCTGTTTATTAGTACTACTATTATTGGGAGTTGTACTAGTTTGTGATTTAGTCGCCGTTTGGTTGCCATTAGAATCATCATCAGCCGTGTTAGTTGCGCCCTGATCTGCTTGCGTTTGATCGGATTGGGTGGTCTGCTTTTTGGTTGGAGTTGTTTTGGTTTTATTGGTGGACTTTGCCACCTTGGCACTGCGCGGTTGCTTGGCAGTGGCCGTTTGTGGTTTCGTGGTTTTACTAATGGCAAACCGGAGACCGAAGGCAAGGGCTAAAACCACCACGACTAATAACAGAATCCAGGGCCAAATTAATGGTTCCTTGCGTTGTGATGTTTGCTTTGATTCTCCAAAATTGTAACGTTGATATCTTGAGTTTGGATCTGGTTTTTGCATTAAGCGTTCCTCCATCCATTTCAAGTGAACTTAAATAATGGCATGAGAAGCGAGTTCTCATGCCATTATTATACTAGATTTAGTTGGGTTTTACTTTATCGTTAACCATCTTGGCGTGTGCCATTTCTTCGGTGTTTTGATAACTATTAACTCCCCAGTAGTAGAAGAGTAGCGAAGCGATGATGATGACTACGAAGTCAAACGGATAGTGGACCCAGTTTTGACCGTGGAACGGGGTCGATCCAATGTAAGAGAAGAACGACATGAAGGCTAGATAAACTAGCATCCATAAACTTCCGTTGAATTTCTTCTTGGAATCTTTCCAGTTCAGCTTTCCTTCGTAGAAGAAGTAGAACGGTAATCCCAGAGCGATTACGAGGATTACTTCCACTGTCGTTGGCCACATTGCCCAGTAGATGGCTAAACTAGCCAAAACAAAGGCAAATGGGGCAATGATATCCGCAATGTTAATCCGAACGGGCCGCTTGAACTCAGGTGCGTGCTTTCTCAAAGCAACCAGAGTTACCGGACCAGTTAGGTAAGCAATCAGTGTTGATGTAGAAATCACACTGGCTAAGATCGCCCAGTTTTTAAATACGGAAACCAGGATACAACTAATAATAAAGTTGGCAACCATGGCCACCCGTGGAGTTCCCCACTTTTTGTCAATATTACCTAAAAACTTCGGTAAGTGACCAGTTTGAGTCATAGCAGCAAGTGTCCGGCTGGTTGAGGCCACGAAGGAAACTCCGGTTCCGAATGGGGAAACAAACGCATCCAAGTACAGCAGGATTACTAACCAGTGAATGTTTAACATGATGGCTAAGTCGGCGAACGGTGATTCGAAGTTGATTCCGTGCCAACCAACCTTAGCTAACATGTCCGGCTTAATGGCTCCGATGAAGGTAAATTGCAGCATTACGTAGATTACAATACTGATTAAGAGGGCAATTACAATTCCCCGCCAGATGTTTTTCTTGGGGTTGGTAATTTCGTCTCCCACGTTAATCACCGTTTGAAAGGCGTTGTAAGAGAAGATAATTCCAGAAACCGTGGTAGCGGCAAAAATTGGAGCCGTTCCGTATGGTAAGAAACCACCGAAGTTGGCGTTGGTAAAGTTACCGATGTGGAAACCAGAAATCAGTAACATGATGATGGTAACTGATGGAACCACCAGTTTGAAAATCGAGGTTAAACTAGTAAACCGAGTTAACAGGTTCACAGACCAGTAGTTTAATAATGTAAAAATCAAGATGAACACGAAAACGGCGAATAAACCAATGGTTGTAACCGTTCCGTTGGCAACAAAGCCGTGGGTCCAGCTTGCCCAACTCCAAGGCCAGGAACTCATGTATTGGACGGCGGCTACAGCTTCGATGGGAAGCAAGGTTACCAAGGATACCCAGTTGGCCCACGAGGCGATGAAACCTAGCAACGGCCCGTGGGTATAACCGGCGTACTTACTCATTCCCCCACTTTCCGGGAACATGGTACCCAGTTCAATGTAAACGTAGGCAATGGAACCAATCACGATGGCTCCAATAATCCATGAAATAATGGCAGCGGGACCAGAAATCTTGGCTGCTTCCCAAGACCCAAAGAGCCATCCAGAACCGATAATCGAACTTAGTGCCAACATGACGACACTAAATAAAGACATCTTGGTCTTTTTGACTTTCGTTGTATTTTTCTCCATAAAGTTTAACTAAATTCCTTTCTTAAAAACGAACTTCTAATTTGATTGGGATTCTTTAATTTCAATCAGGTTTCCGGCTGGATCGTTAATCAACAGCGAATGTCCCTGATGCTTAGTCAGTTGCCGATCAAGGGGACCAGCAACGATATCAATAAAGTAGTTGGCTAAGTGCGCTTCAATCGTTGCTAAAGAATCCTTTACGAGGATGCTTAGGGTCGTAGAACCAACGGTCGGGTGAGCCGACTGTAGGCCGGCAGCGGTTGGTAACTGACATACCAACGTCTGTTTTCCTAATTGAAACAAAAGTTTGGTTTCCGTTTCAGCTAGCACCGGCAGATCTAAAACTTCATGGTAAAAACCACGAGCAGCTTCTAGGTCATCAACCGTGATTACCACTTGATCGACGTCTTTTACGCGCAAAGATTTCAACTCCTTTCAAAAAGATACGTACCAGTATAACATTAATATTGATTGACTCCAAATCCAGCTAGATGATATTGTAGTAGTTATGGATTAAAACACGGAATATGAGGGAGATTAATGGCACTTTTAGAAGTATCTAATTTGAGTATGAGTTTTGCGGATAAGCAACTATATTCAAACGCCAACTTTCAGTTAAATAAAGGGGAACACATGGGAGTGGTCGGTCAAAACGGAGTGGGAAAATCCACACTGATTAAGATTTTGACTGGCAAAGAACTCCCGGTGACCGGCTCCATTCAGTGGCAAAAGGGAACCAAAATTGGGTATCTGGATCAGTACGTGGACATTCCGAAGGGGATGACTCTGATTGATTTCCTGCATACCGCCTTTGCCGATTTGTACGAGATGAACGATCGGATGATTGAACTGTACACGAGGTACGCGGAAACCATGGATGATAGTTTAATGGAAAAAGCGACTCGTTTGTCTGGGCAATTAGACGCCCAGGGCTTTTACGAAGTGGAAACCAAAATTGAACAAGTGATTAGTGGGCTGGGACTGGACGACATCGGTCGGGACCACGAAATTGCCGAGATGAGTGGCGGACAACGGTCTAAAATTATTTTGGCTAAGTTGATCCTGGAACATCCGGATGTATTGTTGTTGGATGAACCGACGAACTACCTGGATACAGCTCACATTAAGTGGCTCGAGGATTACTTAAACTCCTTTGACGGTGCTGCGCTTATCATTTCTCACGATTACGATTTCTTAGAACCAGTTACGAACTGCATCATTAACCTGGCGTTTGGCAAGATTACCAAGTACCGGGGCGATTTTAAATCAGCAATGCGGCAACGGGCCGAAAAGGAAAAGACCCAACAACGCGAATACGAGAAGCAGCAAGTTGAGATTGACAAGGCCAAGAAGTTCATTCAAAAGAACAAGGCCGGGAGTCGGTCGACGATGGCGAAGTCCCGGGAAAAGATGTTGGATCGGATGGACGTCATTGAACCACCCAAGAGTAACATTAAGGCTGAGTTTGCGTTTCCGTATGCTGAAACGGGATCGCAAAACGCGCTGGTTGTGAACCAACTCTCGGTTGGATATGAGCAACCGTTGCTGGCCCCGGTGACCTTCTCGGTTGATACGGACCAAAAGGTGGTCTTACAGGGATTTAACGGGGTCGGAAAGTCGACCTTGATCAAGAGCATTTTGGGCTTAATCCCAGCTCTAGGTGGAGAGGCAGACTTTTCGCCCTCAGCTAAGGTCAGCTACTTTAGCCAGGATTTAGTTTGGGATGATCCAGACTTAAAACCGATGCAGTTGATTCAAAACAAGTACCCGAAGCTGACCCAAAAGGAAATTCGAACTAAGTTGGCCCAGGCCGGCCTAGACGCCGCGAACGCTTTTAAACCAATTGGAACGTTATCCGGGGGTGAACAGGTCAAAGTTAAACTAGCCTTGCTGGAATTTGAACCCAGCAACTTCTTGATTCTAGACGAACCATCCAACCACTTGGATGATGAAACCAAGGAATCACTAAAGCAGGCGATTAAGCGCTTCCCGGGCAACGTCATCGTGGTGAGTCACGAGGAGAGTTTTGCCGAGGGCCTGGCTGATAAAGTGATTGACGTGGAAAAACTGAGTTTGAGTTAAACCGAATAAATTAAAAAGCGACCCCGCAAATGGTTCGCTTTTTTTCTGGTGTCAGTTTTGATTCAAGTTGCATTCTAACTCAGAATTCGGTAACATAGTACCAATTTAAGCAAATTCTGAACTGAGGAGGAATAAAATGTTAACTCGAGCTGAGATTCAAAGATTCCCCAAAGCCGAACTTCATTGTCACCTTGATGGTTCGATTCGCCCCCACACCCTGCGCCAAATTGCCCGGAGCCAGGGAATGGCAGTGGATTCTAACCTCATGGAGTTGACCCGCAAAATGGTGGCGCCCAAAAGGTGTGAGAACTTAGAGGAGTACCTAAAGACCTTTGACTTTGTCTTGCCCTTTTTACAAACGGTGCCAGCCTTACAACGCGCTGCCTATGACGTGATGGAACAGGCGCATCAAGATGGCGTGGTGTATTTGGAACTACGCTTTGCCCCGGTTCTTTCGACCCAGGGACAACTGACGATTCCAGAAACGGTGCAAGCCGTGGCCGCCGGAATGGACGAAGCCTACCGGACCTATGGGATCAGAGGGAACTTGATTGTGTGTGGAATGCGAACGGAAGATGGCGACGCCGTGCACCACGATTTTGCGGCTCTTGAAGAAGTCCAAGACCAAGTGGCGGGGATTGACCTCGCGGGTCCCGAAGTAGACGGATTCGTTCCCGAATACGAACAGGCCCTGCAGGAAGCCGTGGCCGACTTAGACGTGCAACTGACCTTACATGCCGGTGAATGTGGTTGTGCTCACAACGTGGTCGAAGCGATTCAAGCGGGAAGCCAACGGATCGGGCACGGGATTGCCGCCAATGGGGACGCGGAAGCTGAACGCCTGTTAAAGGAACGGCAGATCTGCATCGAAGGCTGCCCCACCAGCAACTGTCAAACCGGAGCTTTGGACCGGATCGAGGATTACCCGTTACAACGATGGTTAAACCAGGGACAAGCATTGTGCATTAACACCGACAACCGGACCGTTTCTGACACTACTTTAACGGAGGAATACTTCCAGCTGGCGCACCACGATGGCTTGACCAAGGACCAATTGCGCCTGTGCAACCAAAACGCCGTGCGCCATTCCTTTGCGGACGAAGTCACTAAGGCGTCGTTATTGCAGGAAATCACCAACTTTGAAGCAGAATAATTTTCAATTAGTGCAATCTTGATTGCATAGTAAAAAGCCTAGCAGATTGGTTTCTGCTAGGCTTTTTAGTGTGCTGCGTTAAATTAAAATTGGTTATTTTCCACGTCACGAATGAAACTAGCCAAGTGGTCGTAGTACACGGGCGCGTTGTCAATCATGTGGTGGTGACCACCGTTGGGAGTAGAAGCAAAGCGGGCGTTAGGAATCATCTGCGCCATCCGTTTTCCGGTTGCAAGTGGCATTGTTTCGTGTTCCCCAAAGGTAACCAAGGTTGGAACTTGGATGTCCTTTAAGTGGTCGGTGAAGTTCCAATCCTTCAATTTTCCGGTAATCACGAATTCGTTGTCACCCTGAAAGGCGTTGTAAAGCGGTACGCTCATCGTGTCGACGAGGTGGGCAATGGCTGCCGGTTGTTTCCGGTCCACGTATTGTTCGTTTAACCGGGTCACGAGGGCCTGGTAACGGTCGTTATCGTAGTTATTTTCTGCTTCACATTTTTGCATGTAAGCTAATTCGTCGGGAGTTAAGGCTTCCTTACGAATTTGGGCCAGATGGTCGGTGTAGTCGCTGATCCGGTCGACCATGGAAGAGATGATAGCTCCCTTCAGGTGGTCACCGTACTTAGCGGCATACAGTTGTACGAGGGCGCCTCCCCAGGACTGACCAATCAGGTAGAAGTTGTCGAGGCCCAATTTTTGCCGAACTTCTTCTACTTCGTCGACGTAGTAGTCGTAGGTTTCAATGTTATTCGCTACCGCAGGGTCGTCCCAGTCGGGCGTGTCTGAATACCATGAACCCAGTTGGTCGTACATGTGGACCTGGACGTTTAAGCCCTGTTTTTGTAATTGTTGGGCTGTGTCTTCCCAGTATTCGTGGGTGCCACCGGGGCCACCGTGTAAAGCGAGCAAGTGAATGTCGCCAGTTCCTTGCGTGTTGGTCCATAAGTGATAACCGTTCTCAAGGGTAATGATTTTTGTTCCTGTTTTCATCTTTTCCACCTACTTTATTAGTTTAACTGTATGATACCACGATTAGAGCTGGGGTCCACACCGAGCAGTTTCTCGGAGTACCCAAACTGATCGAAAGTGTGTAAGATAGTAATTAGATTGACAAGAAAAGAGCAAAGTTGAGGTAAGAATGGAATATTTAGGAAGCATTTGGATTGTACTAGTCGCCGCGCTGTTATTTGGATACGGAGCCAGTCGGATCGGGCTCCCCAGCGTGGTCGGACAGATTATTGCCGGAATCATCATTGGCCCGGCGTTACTGAACTGGGTCAAGTTAAACGAGATTCTGTCGGTGAGCGCCGATCTCGGGATTATTTTACTGATGTTTTTAGCCGGACTGGAGTGCGATTTCAATCAGGTTAAAAAATACTTGAAGTCCGCCACGGGGATTGCCGTCTGCGGGGTCGTGTTGCCGATGCTGGTCTTCTTTGGACTGGGAATGCTGCTCAAGCAGGGGATGGTCGAAGCGTTGTTCTGGGGGGTAATTTTCTCAGCGACCTCCGTTTCGATTAGTGTGGCCGTGCTGCAGGAATACGGCAAATTGCAGTCGGTGGCCGGAGCGGTGATTTTGGGGGCCGCGGTAGTCGATGACATCATCTCAATCGTGCTGCTGAGCCTGTTTACCAGTTTCTTTACGGGCGGTGGCAACATCGCCCTGGTGATCGGCCTGCAGGTTCTTTACCTGATTTTCCTCTTCGTGATGGTGAAGTGGGTGGTGCCAGAAATCATTAAAATCGGGATGTACTTTCACGATGACATTGCGCTAGCCATCATTGGAATCGTGTTGTGCTTCTCCTTAGCCGAACTGGCCGAGGTGTGCCACCTAAGTTCCGTGTTAGGGGCTTTCTTTGCCGGAATCGCCGTCGGCTTTACGCCCGCCCGGGACACGATTGAACACAGTACGAACATCATTGGTTATGCCTTGCTAATTCCCATCTTCTTTGTCTCCGTGGGGTTAGAATTAAAGTTGGTTACCAGTTGGAATGGGTTCTTAATCGTGATCTTATTGACAGTGGTGGCTCTGCTCACCAAGTGGGTCGGCTGTGGCCTGGGCGCGCGCGCCTTTGGCTTTAGCTGGAAGGATAGTAACGTGATTGGAGCCGGGATGGTTTCGCGAGGGGAAATGGCCCTGATTGTGGCGCAGGTCGGACTTAGCAGTCATTTACTATCGAACCATTTGTACTCGGAAATTATTTTCGTAATCATCTTAACCACCATTTTGTCACCAATTATGTTAAAGTGGGGGCTTAAAAAATAAATTAGAAACCGGGGGAATTGTGATGAAATCACGCCAACCACAGCAACATTACATCATCGTACTAACGGGTCCGGCGGGCGCCGGGAAGACGACCGTGCAAAATTATTTAGCGACGGAGTACGGGATTCCCAAGATCATCACACATACCACCAGACCGCCGCGAGCACACGAGCAAGCGGGAGTCCATTACTACTTTGAAACGCCGGCGAGTTTTAACCAGTTGGATCTCTTAGAATCCGTGCACTATGCTGGTCATCAATATGGGTCCTCGAGAGAGGCACTGGACCGGGTGTGGCAACAAAACCCTCTGGCTTCGATCGTGCTGGATACCCAGGGAGCATTGACATATCGAAAACGGCTCGGTGAGCAAGCCGTGATTATTTACCTGGCCGTGCCGGAAACGGCGGAGTTACACCGGCGAATGTTGAAACGGGGTGATTCTCCGGCTGCCGTGCAAGCGCGGTTACATAGCGCTGAAACCCAGCGCGATCTGGAGTTGCCAGCAGAGTTGAAAGACGTGGGGATTTATCTGCCCAACCGGGAGTGGGAGCAGACCACCGCGCAACTGCAGCAAATTATTGAAAAATTAAACAACGGTTAAGCAATTTTTAAATGCGCTTTGCGATACTAGGTTGTAAAGGAGCTGAGGTTATGAATCGCATTCCACCATTCATCACGCCGTTTGCCATTTTCGCCATTTGTTTGGCGTTAGGAACAACAAACGTGGTGACGAATAAGGTGACCCACACCCAGGAAGGGGCGAAGGTTACCAACCAAAAAACCACTAATGACAATCAGAATAATTCGAATAAGCAAAATCAGGCAAATGATACCACCAAAACGGATCAGAATAAGACTGACAACACCACGAATAACGATAATCAGAAGACTGATCAAAAACAAAATACTACGGATCAAACTGATACAAAGCAGAATAACGAGACTAAAAACAATTCAGAAACGAACAGCGATACCACTAAGCAGAACCAGAATAACACCACGAACGACACCCAGAAGAATGAATCAGGGACAACGAGTGGCTCTAATTCTGACAACAAACAAAGCTCAGGAAGTACAGGTAGTTCCACTTCCAATCAACCAGCAAGCTCGTCCTCAACTAGCAACAATCAGAGTCAGGAAGGGGGTAACTAAGCATGTTTAGCTTTTTAGATGCGATTAATTCGTGGCTAGGGTATATCAATATTGAACCAAGGACTAAGGGTCGCCTTTACGACATCTTGTCGTTTTTAGGAGAACTCTACATGGCTTACATTACCTACCGGTTCCTCGCGAATGGTTTTTGGGCGCGCGGTTTACTCCTTCTAGTGGTGACGGTGGTGTTGGCCTACTTCTTGTACCTGAACACGATTTATTACTTTACCAATCGGACCTCTAAGATTGACGTAACTCCCTGGATTTACAAGATCTTGCACATTAAACCACAGCCGCAGGCACAAGGCCCTAAGGTCCGCAACATCCCTGCGAATGGGATTTACGATAAGCGTAAAACGATGCCCGGTAAGTTAACTAGTAATGCACCAGAGCAACAGTTCATCAACCAATTAGCTGCTGAGTTGTTACAACAAGGACTGCTGAAAGCTAACTATGAAGGCTTAAGTGATCGGGAGTTGAAGCAACGCTTGCAACACGAACCACGGGTGGATGCCATTGGTCAGGGAACCCTCTTGCCGTACTTTGCCATGAAGGCCGAAAACGGTCACCACGTGGTGTATGCGGGACTCAACGAAGCCCATGCGCAACCAATCGGAACGGTGACTCAAGTTGGGTTGCAGAGCATTGACCAAGTCGACGCTAATCACGTCCAAATCTTTTTAGCTGCGGCGTACTTAACCGGCGGAAAATTTAAACAGTTAGGGCGTCGGGGCGTTCTGGAACAACCGGCTGATTATCACATTGAACTAGAAATTGCCTCAAAGGCCACCAATTAAGCAAAAGACCATCCCAAATGGGGTGGTTTTTTGCGTTGGAAGCGCTTAAATCATCTATAATAGAGAAAAGAAGATGAGGAGGACAACGTTATGACAGAGTGTGTGTTAGGAATTGACTTGGGAACCAGTGCGGTGAAGGTTTCTGCGGTGGATCGGTCCGGAAAGATTATTGCCCAGGAGTCGTTTGACTATCCGTTAAGCCAACCCCAATCAGGTTACAGTGAACAAAATCCCAACGACTGGGTAATGTCGACCACGGTCGCCATTGTCCGTTTGATTTTGGATGATCACATTGACCCCAATGACATTGCCGGGGTTAGCTACTCCGGCCAGATGCACGGCTTAGTGCTCCTGGATCAGGATTACCACGTGCTACGGCCCGCCATTTTGTGGAACGACACCCGGACTACGGCGGAACGCGAAGAAATTGAACAGATTATGGGCGACGAGTTCGTGCGAATTACGGGGAACCGGCCGCTCGAAGGGTTCACGTTGCCAAAACTCTTGTGGGTGAAAAAGCACGAACCAGAACTATGGCAGCAAACAGCCGTCTTTTTAACGCCAAAGGACTACGTGCGCTATCGGATGACGGGACAACTGGGGATTGATTATTCTGATGCAACCGGAACCACATTGCTAGACATCCACACGAATCAATGGAGTACGGAGATTTGTGACCGGTTAGGCATTCCAGAAAGCATTCTTCCACCCCTGCTGCATTCGGACGACCAAGCAGGAACGATTACCGCTGAATACGCGGAATTCTCGGGCTTGAGTCAAGCAACCAAGGTCTTTGCTGGGGGAGCCGATAATGCTTGTGGAGCCCTTGGAGCCGGAATTCTTCGTCCCGAAGTAGTGCTTTCTAGCATTGGGACTTCCGGAGTAATCTTGAAGTATGAAGATCAACCGACGGATGCCTATCACGGCCAGGTCCAAATGGAAGACCACGTGGTTAACGATGCCTACTACTCGATGGGAGTGACACTCGCAGCCGGCTATTCTTTGAGTTGGTTTAAAAAGACCTTCTGTTCAGACATTACCTTTGACCAGATGATGGCCGGAGCAGCAGAATCAGAAATCGGTGCCAAGGGGTTACTCTTTACGCCGTACATCGTCGGGGAACGAACTCCGTACGCAGATGCAGACGTGCGGGGAAGCTTCATTGGGATTGATGCCACCCAAAAACGGGGCGACTTTACCCGTGCCGTGATTGAGGGGGTCACCTTTAGTTTCCGGGATTTACTGGAAATTTATCGGCAGGCTGGCGCGCACTTCCAGCAAGTGGTAGCTATCGGAGGTGGAGCCAAGAGTCCCATGTGGCTACAAATGCAGGCTGATATTTTCAACGTTCCCGTGCAAAAACTAGCCAACGAACAGGGTCCCGGTTTGGGAGCGGCCATGATTGCCGCGGTTGGCCTCGGTTGGTATCCGGATTACCAAGCTTGCGCGGACCAGTTTGTGCACGTTGACAAGGTTTACCAACCAATTCCGGCGAACGTTGCGCGCTACAACCAGATTTACCGGTTGTACCACGAAGTGTACCCCCAAACTAAGTCATTGACGCACCAACTCCAAGCATTGAAATAAACTAAAAAACCGTTCAGAATTAATTTTCTGAGCGGTTTTTTGCATAAATGCTAATTTAATTTTGCCATTTCTTCCCGAATCTTGGCACTATCGTCCGTATCGGTAGAGAAAATAATTTTGTCACCTAGGCGCAGGATGGTATCTCCAGTGGGTTGGATAATTTGTTTGTCTCGGAAGATCCGGTTGACGGTAATGCCTTCCCCAAACGGGAGGTCTTTAATGCGCGTGCCGACAAATTTCCGGTTCTGGAGATTAACTTCGTGCAGTTCGATGCTGTTGGATTTAATCATGTTGAAGGTTGATGGGACCTCAATCATTTCGCGCAGCATGGCAATGTTAATGGCAAAGGTGTTGTAAACTTCCACCCCGAGGCTGGTAAGTTCCTTTTCGTGTTTGTTTAAAATATTGCGGTCCTCAAACCGGGCAATCACCCGTTTGACCCCGTATTGCTTAGCAGCCTTCGCCAACCGGTAGTTCGTTTCCGAATCAAAGTAGGCAAAAACGGCAATGTCACAGTCGAAGTCAGCTTGGTTAATTAGCTGTTGGACGTCCAAACTCGGTAACAAGTGGACGTTTTTAGCTTCTCTGTGAAAGGTTTTGAAATTTTGCTCATGATCCGTGTAGATATTGACGTCGTACCAACTTTTCTCTAACTGTTGGGCAACGGGCATGGTGGTGAGGTTCACCCCAAAGATATTGACCTTTAGTTTGTGGTAAATATCAGCCTTCGGGTTGAAGAAGTGGTTGAACGCCAGGGGTCCAATTAAACAGGTGATGATGGCGGCCAGTAAGAAGGCCCCGGATTGTTGGCTGGTTAGGACCTTCATGTTGTTGGCCACGCTCAAGATGGCTAGCACCATGGTTAAAGTGGTCATTGGTAGTGCCATCCCGGCAATCGAGTTCTGGCGGTTAAACCGGAGCCGGAAAATTGGGTAGAGCCCCATTTTGGCAATTAAGTATCCCAATAAAATTAAGGGAATTAGCAAGAGCGCCTTGGGATCCCCCAGGATTTTTTTAAGGTCTAGACCAACTCCGCTCATAATGAAGAAGATGGGAATGAAGAACCCGTACCCAATGGAATCTAGTTTGTCCTTGGTTGATTCGGATGGTTTCAAGAGTTTGTAAACCATCCCACCGACAAAGGCCCCCAGGACGGCTTCAGAACCCACCGTCACAGCTACCACGGAAAGCAGGGCAATGATGAAGAAGGCGAGCCGAACGTCGATTTGCGTGGTGGATTTATTAATCTTATCGAAGTAATCAAAGAAGTTGTGAAACCGCATTAAAATCAAGGCAGCGACCGCAAAGAGAATTAAAATCAGCCACAGTGACTTGGAATCTGATCCAAAGATGGACGCGTAAATGGTTAAGCCAAAGACTGGCACGATTTCTCCGAGCGCCGAGATTAGCAAAATAGTCTGCCCAAAGGGAGTACTGAGCGCGCTGCGTTCCTTGAGGGCCGCCAGTACAATCCCTAATGAAATGGTCATAAACAGAATGGAGGCCAGCCAGACGTCACTGAACATCCCAGTGATTTTGGTCAGGTACCCGAGCGCAAAGGAAAGGACTACAATCGTCAGGTAACCGTAAATGGCTAAGCGCACCGGCGTGTACTTGGACACCTGTTGCCGAGCCTTTTGTTCCAGTTGACTGGGGTTTTTGGTCTTCGGTCGAAACAGGTCAAAATCGATTTCAATCCCACTTAGAAACAGCAGGATAATCACCCCAATGCTTGATAGGGACGATAAAATGGTATCATGCGGATTGATCCAGTTCAAAAGACTGGGACCGAGAATAATTCCGACCAGGATTTCTACGACGGACGTCGGTAACGCAGAAATTTTGAAGCGGCTGAGCAGCAAGGGAATTAACAGGGCTGCCAGTAAGATAATCACTAAGGACAGTTGGTTCATAAGTTCCTCCGTTTGGTTGTGAAATTAAAAGATTCACAGTTAGTTATAAAAGATTTTACCTGATTTGTCCACGAGAATGTTAAGAAAAAATAAAAAGCGGCTTGCTCCGCCCCAAAACGGGAGCAGCAAACCGCTAGTTAAACCCTTAAATTTAAAGGTTTACTTCTTTATCAGATTTTCCGGTGGTTAACAGGGATAAGTTAGCATCCATGGCAAATTGAACCATGTTCTTAACGGCGACCTTCGTGTAGAAGGCGATGTGTGGCGTAATTAAAACGTTATCGCGTTGCATCAAGTCCTTGAGCCGAGCGTCTGGAATCTTGTCGAAGCTACCGAAGTTGGTGTTAAAGACGCCCACTTCGTCTTCGTAAACGTCCAGGGCGGCACCAGCAATTTTACCACTGTCTAAACCACGAATTAAAGCATCGGTATCAATTAAGGAACCCCGAGCGGCGTTGATAATCCGAATACCAGGTTTCATTTGCCCAATGGTTTCATCGTTAATCATGTGGTCATTTTCTTTTAAAGCGGGGGCGTGCAAAGTCAAAATGTCGGAGTTTGCGTATAACTCTGCTGGGGTATCAACGTAGATGCCTTCTTTTTGCAGTTCAGAGTTGGGGAATGGATCGTAGGCAATGACCTTAGCGCCAAAGCCCTTCACAATCTTAACCACTTCGCGTCCAATTCGACCGGTGGCGTAAACCCCGACCGTTTGTTGGTTCATTTCTTCGGCAATGTCTGGAGCCCAGGTTAAGTCCCCGTGCCGCATTTTATCTTCAAATTTTTTCGTATTTCTGAGGAGCCGCATCATTTCGGTCACGGCTAGTTCAGCAATTGCAGATGGAGAATAAGCCGGAACGTTAGTAACGTGAATGTCGTTAGCCTTGGCAGCGTCAGCATCGACGTTATCAACTCCCACGTTTCGTAAGGAGAGCGCGTGGACCCCGTATTGACCTAGTTGGTCTAATACTGCCTTGGTGTAAGGCTTTTGTTGGTAAGCGACGACCCCGTCAAAGCCTTCTGCTTCTTTGACCGTGTCTTCATCAAGGAGCTGGGATTCACTTTTGACCTCAACGTCTGGGTGTTGTGCTTCCCAGTCCTTTAAATATGGTGCTTCATCGTCACGAATTCCGTAAGCAATAATCTTCATGATTAATTTCCTCCTTTGCTTTTACGCCCTCATTATAGCATTTTCACCGCGCCAAATTTCAAGGATTCGCCTCAGGAATTTGGGGTCGGTAAACCCAGCCATTTGAGCCAACTTGGCGTGAAGAAACGTTCCAGGTTGTGGGTCAGCACCAGAGTTTCTTGCTGGGGATAATCGTGCTTGAGAATGTCACAGACGGTGGCATAAAAGGAGAAGGCGTGGAAGTGGAGTTCCTGGTAATTAAACTGGAAGGTAATTGCGATGATCCCCCGTTCCTGCATCACGCTAATGACCTGGATGATCTTGGTAGTAAAGTACTGGGTGGCAATTTCTGCGAGCTGGTCGTAGCGGGAACCATCGGTCCGAAAGAGAAGGAGCTGCTTTAGTTCGGAGTCCTGGTAGAGCGCGCTAATCACCTGATCGAGGTTTAAGACCGTTTTCTGCCAAAAGGAAGCTGCGTTGTGTCGCGTAAGTTGATCTAAGCCATGCTGTAGTTGGTGTTCATAATCAGTCGTGAGCTGCTTAAACAACGGGGCAATGAGTTCGTCCAGCAACTCAGCTTTAGATGCAAAGTATTGATAAAAGGCGCCGGTAGTGCGATGAGCTTTACGACAAATTTCTCTGAGGGTCGTTTGTTCGTAGCCGTGCTCTAAAAAGGCCGCTAAGCCTGCTTGTAACAGCAGATCGTGAGTAGATTGTTTAGTCGTCATGAAAAAACTCCTAGATAAATGGTTGCGATAATTTAGATAACAGTGTTATATTATTAAACGAAATTGAAGCGATGGGGATTAATGCATCGATATTACTATTTTTATTATAGGGGGAAAACGGGAAAATGGCAAAATTACGACGAGTTGCACTAGTTTTGATAACACTGTTGTGTACGGTGGGACTAGCTGCTTGTAGTACGAGTAAAAAGCAAACGCAGCAACAGACTCATCCCAAGCAGATCAAGGTGGTTGCTTCCACTAACATTTACGGGCAGATGGCCCAAGCCGTAGTGGGGAAACATGGTCAGGTGAAATCGCTAGTAAATAGTGGGGTGGATCCGCACGACTTTAACCCGAGCACGCAGGATGCCAATCAGATTAGTGACGCTAACATTATCATTCAAAACGGAATCGGGTACGATGATTGGATGAACAAGTTGGATCAAAATGCCAGCGATGCAGCGGTCAAGCTGAACGTTGGTAAGTTAATGAACAAAAAGGATGGGGATAACGAACACCTGTGGTACAATCCGCAAACCGCACCGAAAGTGGTTCACCAGTTGGTCAAAGACGCCAGCAAGTTGCAGCCCAACCACAAACAAGAATTTACGAAAAACGGACAGGACTACTTAGATCGCCTGCAAAAGGTGAACCAGTTAGCGGCTACTAGCCGGCAGAACCTCAAAGAGCACCAGTTAAATCGGAAGGTCGATGTGAGTGAACCGGTCTTTGATTATGCCTTACAGGCGATGGGCTATGAAGTTAACAACCAGAGTTTTGAAAATGCAACCCAAAAGGAAGTGGACCCATCGCCCGCTAGCATTAAGGCAATGAAAAAAGACATTACGGACCATCGAATCGCGTTCTTTGTTGATAATACCCAAACCGATAGTAAAACGGTTGGTCAGATGGTCAAGTTAGCCCGACAACACGATGTACCGGTGGTAAAAGTAACGGAAACCATTCCGAAGAATCAGAAATACGTTAAGTGGATTACCAAAACGTATCAAGAAGTTTTAGACGTGCAACAACACGAGTTACAAAATAAATAAGGAAAATTAGTACTTTATTAGTGGTCGAATTACCCAGAATGTGCTACATTTAAAGCATAATTAAAGGAGGGTTTCATTATGAAAAACGTACTTTTAGGACTTAGTTTAGCTGCCAACGTGGCATTAGGATACGTCGTATTAAAGGATACTGATGCTTTAGAAGACTTAACCGAAAAATTTGATGAATTAAGTGGCAAGGCGGCTGAAAAGTTTGATAGCTTTACTGATGAAGCAGAAGGCAAAGCCAAACAAATTGAAGGCGCTCTGACGGATGACCCCAAGGCCAAGCTGGAAGGCGACCTCGAAAGTGGTAAAGGCGCTGTAAAAGAAAAAGTTCAAGATGCCAAAGACGCTTTAACTGATTAATCACAAAGAAGGACGCGCAGCGGTGCTGCCGTCCTTTTTGTGTGGTCTAAATTAGCGTTGGGCATACCATGATAGTCCCATAATTGATAAAAAGATGAGTACCAGTGCGATGACCACCAGTAAGTTCCGAATTTTCATTGGTAAGACCTCCCTAACCCTTAGTGTAGCATGTTACTCAAGTTAGCTAACTTGGTTGACACTAATTCTGAATCTTGATAGGATGGTTTTCAGACTGTTTAAGAAAAAGTTTATAAATTGCATGAAAAAAATGTCTCGACGCCAAACCGACCTGATTTGAAACGGAGGCATTTTTCTTTTAGAAAGGTGTTGAATATGGCAAAAGAAGCACAAACGAACCAGGAACAAGATTTAAACCGGGGTCTAACTTCGCGGCACGTCCAGATGATTGCCATCGGAGGCGCAATTGGAACCGGACTGTTCTTAGGTTCTGGAGAGGGAATTAAGTCGGCAGGACCGGCCTTAATCCTTGCGTACTTAATTACCGGAATTTTTTCGTACCTCATGATGCGGGCCGTGGGAGAATTGTTGCTGTCGAATCTGAAATTTCATTCTTTCATCGACTTTGTTCGCCAGTATTTAGGTGAAAAATGGGAGTTTGCGATTGGCTGGGCCTACTGGCTAAGTTGGGCTAGTTTGGCGATGGCCGATTTAACGGCCTCCGGGATTTACATGCATTTTTGGTTTCCTCAGCTGCCGCAGTGGATCATGCCGTTAATCGTGGTAACGATCTTAGTGATTTTTAACCTAATCAATGTAGCGTGGTTTGGAGAACTAGAATCGGCGTTTTCGAGCATTAAAATTTTTGCTATTTTAGCGCTGATTTTGGCTGGAATCGGGATGATTGCCGTCGGGTTCCATACCCACGGAACGACCGCTTCCTTAGCTAACTTGTTTGACCATGGCGGCTTCTTTGCCACTGGATTCTTGGGATTTATCATGGCCTTTCCCATCGTAATCTTTGCCTTTACCGGGATTGAAATGGTGGGATTAACCGCTGGGGAAACCCGCGATCCGCAAAAGGACATCCCCAAAGCGATTAACTCTGTGCCAATGCGGATCGGATTGTTCTACGTGGGTTCCATGGTCGTTATTATGTCAGTCTACCCGTGGAATCAAATTAATCCCAGCCAGTCACCGTTTGTGCAAATCTTCTCAGGACTAGGAATTCGGTATGCAGCCGACATCATCAACTTTGTGGTCTTAACGTCTGCCTTGTCAGCTGCTAATTCTGCCATCTTTTCGACGTCTAGAACCCTGTACATTTTAGGGAAGAACGGCCAGGCACCGAAGTCATTTAGTAAACTATCACGGCACAACGTTCCGTATGTGGGGATTTTGTTTTCATCGCTTCTCTTCCTAGGCATCGTGTTATTAAACTACTTCTACCCCAGCAAGATCTTTTTGCTGATTACCGGAGTCGCCACAATGAGCTTTATCTTCGTGTGGATTATTATCATGATTACTCACATTCAATATAAGCGAACGAACGTTAATCCGGAGGACCACTTCAAGATGCCGTGGTTCCCAGGCTCTAGCTATGCCACGATTTTGTTCTATCTCGTGGTTTTGGTAGTGCTGCTGGTGAACGGTCAAACTCGGCTTTCAGTGATTGCAACCGTAATCTTCTTTGCGGCGATGATCATTGGATATATCCTGTTTGATCGCAACAAGCAACGCAAAGTAAAGTAAATTTAAAGTAGTGAAAGCGAACAATTTCTGAATTGTTCGCTTTTTTTGTTGCGACTTTATATTATACAATCTATAATATATAATGAAAAAACAAAACGAGGTGGACTTATGAACTTTCAACTATTAAAACAAAAAACGTTACATAACTTTGCCGGGAACTGGGTGGCCGCTATTTTAATTGGCTTACCATATGTAATTATGAATTATGCTACAGTTCGGTTCCGGTTCTTATCTTTCATTTTAGCCATTTTAGCCATTTTGGGCATCTTGGTCTTGGTGGGAATGGTATTCACCCTCAGCGAATGGTTTGACTTTAACCAGGTCCCGAAAGCCCCCTTAACTGCAACTTTTCGTAACATGTTCTCAACGCCCAAACCGTGGGGACCATTTTTGCTTTGCATCGTTGTTTATGGGTTTATGATTCTATGGTCGTTACTGTTGATTGTACCGGGAATCGTGAAGGGATTAGCTTACTCACAAGCACTCTTTATCTACCGCGATCACGTGTTACGGGGTGAAACTGATCCTGACATCAATGAGGTCATCACGGAAAGTCGGCGCCTCATGAACGGGCATAAGCTAGAATTTTTCTGGTTAAATCTATCCTTTATCGGATGGGGAATTTTGTCCTTTATGACCTTGGGAATTGGCTTTTTCTGGCTGGTTCCGTACTACATGGGCACAATGGTGAACTACCATGAAGCTTTGGTCGCAGGTGGAGATGTCATTTAAACCAGTCAAAAAGCCAGTCACTGATTAAACGTCAGCAACTGGCTTTTTCTATGCACTCGATTAAAGTTGATCGAGCGCTGTTTCAATCGGAGTTTGACCGCTTTCCATTGTAATTACTTGATGGTCTGCGTGGTGATCCTGCAGACTAGCAGCTAACACGGCCGCTACGTCGGGAATCGGATTGCTAGCGGTGTTGTGAGCGGGATTCAGGGTCACTAAGCCCGTCCCTGGTTCTTCCGTTAACGAACTAGGTTGTAAAATGGTGTAATTCAAGTTCGTTCGGTGACTCAAATAGTCGTCAGCCATGAACTTAGCAGCTTGGTAGGCTTGTAAACTAGCGTAGTGCTCGTTGTTAAGCCAACTATCGATGTCTAAAGCGCCAAACGAACTGAGCATAATGTAGCGGTCGACGTGCGCGTTTTCGGCGGCAATCATCGTTTTGATGGCTCCAAAGCTATCGACGTTGACCAAATCGTGACCCCGCGAGCCAGCGACAAAGTAAATCGCATCAAAGCCGGTTTCCAGGTTAGTAAGTTCTGGTAAACCGATGGTCCCCAGTTCCAACTTTTCAACCGTTACGTGGTCCAGTGCAGCCAGGGCTTGGGCTGCTTCCTTTTCTGGATGGCCGACGGCAATTGTAATTTCGTTTGCTGGATTCTGGAGCAAGTCGTGCGTTAAGGCAGTTCCCACTCGTCCGGAACCACCAATAATCATAATTTTCATAATAAAGCTCTCCTTTTCTGCCATTCTAAAGGGTCATTATAACTACTTAACCGCTTTTTTTCGAATGGTTTGCTTATGAAGCCGGGTTTCTTGTGTTCAAGTAGCAGGTCTAGTAGTATTAATTACTAAAAGTAAGTAGAGAGGACGGAAACAAAATGCAAAATCGTGTAACAGAGATTTTAGGAACTCGGTATCCCTTGATTCAAGCACCCATGAACTGGCTGACGGATGCGCGGTTAGTCGCAGCTGTCACCAATGCGGGCGGATTAGGGACGTTTGGACCCAATGCCGGCCGGGATTCTTTAAAGCAGAATGGCATGGAAATCATGGAACACCAGATTAAAATGGCCCAGGAACTCACTAACGGACCGATTGCAATGACCCTGGGCTTGAACCCGCAGGGAGAAGATCAATCCTACGCGCAACAAGTGTTAGAGCGTTCGTTAGCCCTTGGGATTCGTTACTTTTTGGTGGGTGGTGAACCGGACGAAACCATTTATCACGAGGTCAAGGCGGCGGACGCCACGTTGATTGCCCGTAGCTATAATCCGACGCCCGCGGAGGCCCAACGGCAGGTCGAACTGGGGGCTGATCTAATCGTTGCGACT
The DNA here is from genome assembly GCF_024029675.1 of Fructilactobacillus carniphilus. Classification (NCBI taxonomy): domain Bacteria; kingdom Bacillati; phylum Bacillota; class Bacilli; order Lactobacillales; family Lactobacillaceae; genus Fructilactobacillus; species Fructilactobacillus carniphilus. Next base: position 69,128 of record NZ_CP097121.1, read on the forward strand.
GGATATGACGAAGGGGGCGTGATTCCGACCCATGGGAACGGGACCTTTACTACGGTGCCCCGGATTGCGGATGCCGTTTCGATTCCGGTGTTAGCGGCCGGTGGCATTAACGATGACCGCGGCGTGCGAGCCGCCATGTCGCTGGGAGCCGAAGGCGTCTTTGTCGGTAGTCGCTTTTTGGTGACGCAGGAAGCCCGGACGGCTCCAGTTACCAAACAAAAGATTATGGCTAGTACCGCGGAAGATCTGTTGCTGGTGGCGCCCAATAAGCGCTCACTTCGCAATCGGCTGATGGAAGAACTTGCCACTCAATTTCGGGAGGGCGACCACACGACCTTCCGCAAAACTCTAGAACTCGGGGGCGTCCGACCAGCCATGTTGCATGGTGAACTGGAAGCCGGTGAAGTTACCGTTAACACCGGTTTGGATTTGATCCAAACGGAACCGACCGTTGCCGAACTAATCAACGAATTAATGCAAGATTTCCACTAAAAAAGGAGCGACCACCGCGGTTGCTCCTTTTTTGCGTGTTATTTAGTTGCTTGACGCGGACGCATCACTTTGAAGTAGTACACCGGAATCCCGATGGCTACGATGCCTAATGAAACGAGAACCCCGATGGGATCAGACGTAATTTCAGAAATGATTACAAAGAGGGAACCCAAGATGGCCACGATGGGCGTGAAGGGAAACAGTGGGACGGAGAAGACCCGGACTTGGTTCGGGTTCCGTTTCCGCAGTAAGAAGACGCCGACAAAGGCCATCACGTAGAAACAGTACACGGTAAAGATACAAAGTTCAGAAATCCGGTCGGGATTGGTGAAGCAAATCATCAAGCCGGCAATGATTAAGGTGGCGATGATGGCAAAGACCGGAGTCCGTGTTTTCGGATTCAGGTAGGACAGCCACTTTGAACCCGGTAACTGCTTTTCTTCAGCCATCGCGTACATAATCCGGGGGAACGTCATGATTTTTCCGTTCATGCACCCGATGATGGAAATGATGATTCCGATACTGAGCGCTTTTCCACCCCAAACGCCAAAGTCCTTGTTAGCAATGTAAGGAATGGCAGTTGTTCCCAGTTCGTGAATCTTAGCGGGACCAATGCTCTTGAGGACCCCGTAGGAAACCAGCAGGTAAATGACCATGACCAGCATGATTCCTAAAGAAATAGCGCGTGGCAACATTTTCTTTGGATTTTTAATTTCTCCCCCCAGGTTGACCACTAAAATCCAACCATCAAAGGCAAACAGGGTGGCTAACATGGCAACTCCAAAGCCACCGGCCGTGGTGTGTAGGTCACCCACGCTTTGCGAAAAGGCGTCGGCGTGACCGAAGAAGAGCCCAAAAATAATTAACGCTGCCACCGGCACCAACTTACAGATCGTGGTGATGATGGCAAAAGCACCACCGTACCGGTTGGGAAAGATGTTTAAAATTCCCACCAGGATGATCGATCCCAGTGCAATTGGCAGGGTCCAGAATGATGGCAAGTGGAAGAAGTCCAGGACCAAGATGGCGAGGTATGAACCAAGTGCTGCAATCATGGCTGGTCCGTAAACAATAATCTGCATCCACCCGGACAAAAAGCCCCAGAATTTATTGTAGATGGCTTCCATGTACGCATAGAGTCCCCCGGTACTAGGAATCTGGGAGGCAATTTCTGCAATTGTCAGTCCAGCAGCCAGGGTTAAGAGACCCCCGGCGAGCCAGGCAAAGAGGGCGGCCTTAGCAGAGCCCGCGTCGTTAATGACGGCAGCCTGGCGGACGAAGATTCCGACCCCGATGATGGTTCCCACCACGAGGGCGAGCGCCGACCAGAGGCCCAGCGATCGGTTTAACGAAACATCCGCTTGTGAAGTTGGTTTTTCCATGATGATTCCTCCTTAAAACGGTCGGAACCGAACAAAAAACGCCCCTAACCCAATTGTTAGGGACGTTGTGACGCGCGGTTCCACCCAAATTCTTCCAAATGATTGGAAGCACTTTTAGTTGATTAACGTTCATGAGGCTTAAAGTGGCTAAAGGGCTCGTCTGATCCACTTCCCAGCTCCGTGGATTCTCTGTACAGACGTTCATCCCAATTTCATCTTTAAGCAATGACATTATTGTATACAGAACCTGAACAGTTGTCAACAATCAATGTTAATTAATTAGTCAATTTCATATTTTTGGTAGCGTTCGGCGGCACTAGCGGGTAAGGAAACCGTTAGTTTGGTGCCGTCAGCTTGATATTCCGTTTGTTGGACGTCGAATTCCTGGTTAAAGGTCGAAACGAGGTCTCCGGCTTGAAACGGGAAGAGGTAGGTCTTTTGCACGTAGTCAGAAAACAGCTGGGCGCTGATCATAGCCACTAACTCATTAATCGAAGCGGGGTCCAAGGCTGACATAATCAGGTTTTCACCTGCTCGTTCGGGGAAACGACTACCGGTCCGGTCCGCTTTGTTAAAGGCCGTAATCATCGGTAGGTTAGGCACGCCGATTTCTTGGAGGGTCCGTTGCGTGGTTTCCATCATTAGTTCTTGGTTAGAGTCGGAATAGTTGACCACCTGGACCAAGAGATCAGCCGTGGCGGCTTCCTTTAACGTGGACTTGAAGGCTTCCACCAATTGGTGGGGGAGTTCACTGACAAATCCGACCGTATCACTGAGTAAAAGTTGCTTGTTGCCGGGTAATTCGAGTTTTCGCACGCTGGTATCTAGGGTGGCAAACAGCATGTCCTTTACAAAGACCTGTTTGTCCTCGTTTTCACCGTAGCGTTTGACCAGCTCGTTCATAATCGTGGACTTGCCGGCGTTGGTGTAACCGACCAGGGCCACGGTTTTCACCCGATTTTCCTTGCGGCGTTGGCTCTGCGTTTCATAAGAACGGCCGAGTTCTTTTAGTTCGTGGCGAACGTGGCTAATCTGGTGTTCAATCGTTCGCCGGTTTAATTCGAGCTTGGTTTCTCCGGCTCCCCGGTTAGCTAAGCCACCTCCCGCGGCCTGTTGGTCCAGGCGTTGACTGGCACTAGTTCGTAAACGAGGCAGTTGATAGCGTAACTTGGCGAGTTGAACCTGCAACTGGGCTTCTTTGGTGTGAGCCCGGTTGGCAAAGATTTCTAAGATAAGGCCGGTCCGGTCGATCACCGTGGCCTTGGTGGCATTTTCAATGTTGCGGATCTGACTGGGACTAAGCTCGTCGTTTGCGACAATCGTGTCGGCATCCGTACTGCGCACCAGGTCGGCTAGTTCCTCAATCTTGCCCTTCCCAAAGTAGGTACCGGCGTCTGGATGATCTAGTTTTTGCACGAGGGTGGCAATACTTTGCATGTGGTTGGCGATCACTAACTGCTCTAATTCAGCCATTGAGTAGTCAAAGTTGGGGTGATTAACGTTCAGTCCGATCGTAATGACCGGGGTTGGTGTTGGTTCCATTAATGCTCCTTGTGGTTGTAGTAGTCGACGGTAAAGGTTCCGTCTTCGAAAATGACCTTGGTGATGCTGCCGTTTAAAATGGAATCCCGAATGTCTAAGTCACTAAATTGACTCACGACACTCTTAATTAGGGTTCCATGGGCGACCACCAGGATGTTTTGACCGGGTTCGGCTTTGGCGACGATTTCGTCTAGTCCGGGTTGCAAACGAGCCCAGAATTGTTGGTCGTTTTCGGCCTCTCCGTAGGGATCCGCTTCTGCAATTAAATCTCGGGTTTTTTCAATTCCAAAGGTTTCAATTAACTTGGGGTAGGAGTAGCAGCCGGTTCGTCCCCCGACGATGCTCCAGGTTTGGCCGGTATCGTTGCCTTCAAAGTAACCAAAGTTTTCTTCACGCAGCGCCGGCTTTTGGATGGGTTCGGTGAGTGGGGCGGGATTAGCCTCTAAAATAATCCGAGCGGTTCGACTAGCCCGCTTGGTGTCACTACTATACGCTTGGTCAAAAGTAATCTGACTGAGGGTGTTTGCGGCTGTAACCGCGTCTTGCACGCCTTTATCAGTTAAATCAGAATCGGCCCACCCCTGAATGCGGTGGTAATGATTTAGTTGGGTTTGTCCATGACGAACAAAATACAGGTTGATTCCAGTCATGGGAAATTCCTCCTTCTACGGCATAATTTAGCTTCAGTTTACCATACTTACCGGTTGTTTCATCGTGTTTAGCGGCTAGATATGGTAGAATGGTTCATCGATTAAACTAACGGAGGTGCACGATGGCGACAGAAGACACCAAGATTAAACAAGCAGAACAAGCCCACCTCGACTACGTGCGGGGCAAGATTAAAATTGCAGAAGAAATAACGGCCGAAACGATTACGAAGGCCAAGCAGAGTCAAAAGGATTTAGAGGATCATTTTTATGATGATGTTCGCTTAAAGACCAGTACTTACGAAGGTCAAATGGAAACCGGAGTCTCCGTCCGGCAGCAACAACAAATGTTGGAACAACGGCAAAACCGGTGGCAGTCGGCAACGCGGGACATGGAGACGTTGCAAAAGTTATACCAAAACGCCTACTTTGCCCGGATTGACCTGAAGGAAGATGGAGAAGCACAGCCCGAAAAGATTTACATTGGGTTGTCTTCCTTTGTCAATCCGAATGATAGCGATGAGTACCTCATTTACGACTGGCGAGCTCCCATCAGTAGCGTGTACTACGACAGTGGTGTCGGAGAAATGACCTACAACGCACCGAGTGGGCCGCAACGGGTGGATGTAACCTTAAAGCGGGAGCTCCAAATTAAGAATGGCAAGCTGATCCAGGTTTTTGACACCGACGAAGCGGTCGGGGACCGGGTGTTACTGGAAAACCTGCAACACCAATCAGACACCAAGATGAAGAGCATCGTAACCACGATTCAAAAGGAACAGAACGCGATTATCCGGGATACTAGTTCGGACCTCTTGTTTGTGCAGGGGGTCGCTGGATCCGGGAAGACCGCGGCGGTGCTACAACGGGTCGCCTACCTGTTGTACCGGTACCGCGGCAAGCTAACGCCGGGGCAGGTAATTCTCTTTTCGCCGAACCAACTCTTTAACGACTACATTAACCAAGTGCTGCCCGAACTAGGCGAACAAAACATGGTGCAGATGACCTACTACCAGTTTATGCGCCGGCGGGTGCCCCGATTAACGGTGGAAACCCTGGAACAACGTTTTGACGAAAGCCTGACGGACGAAACCCAAAACGTGACGACGTTGAAAAATAGTTTGGCGTTGTTTAAGGCCGAAGGTGAGTACGCGGACTCCTTAAATCAAACGGGGGCGGCCTTTCGGAACATCATGTTTCAAGGTAAGGTTTTCATTTCTAAGGAACAAATTAATGAAATTTACCGGAGTTTTAACCCGAACTACCGGCTGCGAAATCGCTTAGAGGCCACTAAGGAAAAGCTGCTGCAGATTTTGAAGCAACGGATGGGCATGGAAATGAAGAAACGCTGGGTGGAAGAAGCCGTGGAAGGACTCAGTAGCGAGCAGATTGAGATATTGCACGCGAACGCTGGGCGGCAACGGACAGATGATGATCGTGATGCCCGCTTCTTAGCGCGCCAGGTAGTCAAAGCGGCCTTTGCTAAGGTTCACCAACAGATTAAACGGAACCGCTTCTTTAACATTAACCAGCAGTTCGTTAACTTTTTACGTCAAGTTCCGGAACTAGTTAACCTGTCCGATTGGCACGTAACGTTGTCTGAATGGCAGACTAGCGTGCGAGCTACGGTGAAACGATTCCAAGCCGGCAAAATCAGTATGGCGGACGTTTCCATTTACCTCTATTTGTTTGACCTGGTAACGGGAAAACAACCAGATCTCAAGATGCGCTACCTCTTTATTGATGAAGTGCAGGATTACACTCCGTTTCAATTAGCCTACTTACAGTGGAACTACCCGCGGGCGAAGTTTACGGTTCTCGGGGATTTAAACCAGGCCATCTTTACCCGGGACAGCAGTCAAACGTTGATGGCAGACTTGCGGCAGCTCTTTAATCCCGACAAGATTCGGGTCATCAAGCTGTTGAAGTCCTACCGGTCAACGGCCCAGATTACGGACTTTACCAAGCAATTAATTCCAGATGGTCAAGACATCGAAGCCTATGCGCGTCAGGGTGAGGTTCCGGTGCTTGCCGTGACTAAGAACCACGAGCAAGCGATCCAGAGATTATTCCAAACTATTGTTACCAATCAAAAGGCCGAAGAAACCACCGCGGTGATTGGCAAGACGCTTGCCGAATGTCGTCAAATTGCGGCGGATTTAAAGGACCGTGAGGTCTCCACGACGCTAATTCAAACGGAAAACCAACGCCTGGCGAAGGGGGTTGTGATTGTGCCAGCCTACCTCGCCAAGGGGCTCGAATTTGATGCCGTGGTAATGTGGGACGGTTCCAAGGATAACTATCCAACCGATCAGGATGACAAGCTGGTCTACACCATTTGTACCCGGGCCATGCATCGCTTGGAAATCATTTCCATTGGCCAGCCATCACCCCTCTTTGCAGCGGTGAACCCGGCCGATTACCAGCTGGTAAAGGAGTAAGCAATGGAAAACTTTGACGCGTACGATAAGGCCACTTGGGCCCAGTTTTATCCGACCACGCTCCAACCGATTGACGCGACGACGCTAGACCAATTAAAAGCCTTTAACGACCAAATTTCGATTACGGACGTGCAGCAGGTTTACATGCCCCTGATTCAATTGCTACGGGGCGCTTTTGACTCTTATCACCAGTGGCAGCAACGCAAGAGTGACTTTTTGCACCAAACGCCCCAGACGATTCCGTTTATCATCGGAATTTCGGGGAGTGTCGCGGTGGGAAAGTCGACCACGGCGCGTCTGTTGCAGTATCTGTTGACCCAGCTGCTGCCGAATCGTAAGACTCAGTTAGTGACGACTGATGGATTTTTGTACTCGACCAAAACCCTTACGGAACGAGGGCTTTTAGACCGGAAGGGATTTCCGGAGAGCTATGACATGGCTCGTTTAATTGACTTCTTGCTCCAGGTCAAGGCGGGGGAATCGGTAGTGGAAGCTCCGGTTTATTCCCACCAGACCTATGACATCGTTCCAGATCAAGTAACGCGGATTGAACGCCCCGATTTTTTGATTATTGAGGGGATTAATACGTTGCAAATTCCCGCTGAGGCACATCTCTACGTCAGTGACTTTACTGATTTTTCGATTTACATTGACGCGAACCCGGATTTGATTGAAAGTTGGTATCTAACCCGGTTTCAAAAGTTACTGCGAACGGCCTTTACCGACCCGGAAAACTATTTTTACCGCTACACGAAGTACTCGGAGGCTGAGGCGCTGGCGATTGCCAAACAAACCTGGCAGGAGATTAACCTCCCAAACCTTAACGAGTACATTTTGCCGACTCGGGATCGGGCCAACTTGATTATTCATAAGGGTCCACAGCACATGATTGAACGCTTGTACCTGCGTAAATACTAACCAAACGCCACCTCCATTTTCAGAGGTGGTGTTTTTTATGGGCAAAATGGTTGCAAAGTTTACAGTTGTAGATTAAGATTAACAATGAAATTTACAAATGTAGACGAAACGGGGTGACTAGATGGCAACGGAAACTAACCAAATTGACATTACACCAGCCGAGTGGAAGGTGATGCGGTTAATCTGGTCGTTGGGGTCGAGTTCGACAACGGACATCATTACGGAGCTGCAACGGCAGTCGGATTGGAAGACGTCGACGATTAAGACCTTATTGCGGCGGTTGTGCGACAAGGATTTGTTAACCACCACTAAGGACGGACGGCAATTTATGTACCATCCGCAGGTGAGCGAGCAACTAGCGATGAACGAGACGGCGGAAGCGCTGTTTACCCAATTGTGTGAGATGCACAAGGGGCAGGTGCTGTTAGATCTCGTCCAAAAATCAGAAATCAGTCGAGGAGACATTCAGACGTTGCAAGCTGCTTTAGCGCAGAAGTTGCCGACGGCCCCCGAGGAAGTTGATTGTAATTGCTTACCAGATCGGATGGCAAACTGCCAGGAACACGGAAAGGAGTAGGTTATGAAACCAGACGAAAACAAGAATGAGATGCACGGCATGCAAATGGATCGTGATTCGATGAACATGAAGGGCATGGATATGAAATCTGACGGAAAAGACATGCACGGCATGCAGATGAACCATGGGTCGATGAACATGGGCGGGATGAACATGAGTCCTGGCTCAATGGAAATGGACATGGGTGGCGGCCACATGATGAACATGGGGAACTTTAAGCGTCGCTTTTGGATTTCACTAATTCTAGCGATTCCGATTCTCCTATTATCTCCCTTCATGGGGATTGTCCTGCCCTTCCAAATTACGTTCCCCGGCTCCAACTGGGTCGTTATGATTTTATCGACGATTCTATTCTTCTACGGAGGCGAACCATTTTTCTCCGGAGCTAAAGGGGAATTAAAGTCCCATGCACCCGCCATGATGACGTTGATTACGATGGGGATTTCGGTTGCATACCTCTACAGTCTCTATTCCTTCGTGATTAAAACCTTCATCAATCCGCAAGCGCACGTGATGGACTTTTTCTGGGAACTAGCCAGCTTAATTGTCATTATGCTGCTGGGGCACTGGATTGAAATGAGTGCAGTGATGAATGCTGGGAATGCCTTGCAGAAGATGGCGGCGTTACTTCCCGATTCAGCACACTTAGTGACGGCGGAAGGCCAAACTAAGGACGTTCCCGTAGGTCAACTACAAAAGGAACAAATCGTAGTCGTGCAACCTGGAGAAAAGATTCCTACTGATGGAGTAGTCGTTTCGGGAGCAAGTGATGTGAACGAAGCGTTAGTTACCGGGGAAGCCAAGGCAGTTGCCAAAAACAAGGGCAGCAAGGTGATTGGTGGTTCCGTCAACGGTGATGGAAGTTTACGGGTTCAAGTAACGGCCACGAGTAGTGATGGGTATCTGTCCCAAGTAATTAACCTGGTTCAACAAGCCCAAAAGGAAAAATCGAAGGCCGAAACGTTAGCCAACAAGGTGGCGCGGTGGTTGTTCTACGCTGCCCTCAGCATTGGGATTTTAGCCCTGGTAGTTTGGACGATCATTAGTGGGTTAAGCGTTGGACTGCAACGGATGGTGACGGTCTTAGTGATTGCTTGTCCCCACGCTTTAGGATTAGCGGTTCCACTAGTAATTGCCCGGAGTACGTCGATTGCCGCTCAAAACGGTTTGTTGATTAGAAACCGGCAGGCGATTGAAGAGGTTAACAAACTCGACTACGTCTTCATGGATAAAACGGGAACCTTGACGCAAGGGGTCTTCCAGTTAAATGACTTGGTCAGCACTAGTGACCTTCCCAAAACAGACCTGTTAAATCTGTTTGCCGACGTGCAAGCTAACTCGAGCCACCCGTTGGCCGTTGGGGTGGTTAATGAAGCCAAAAAGCAAGGCTTAACGATTGATCCAGCCACGGACATGCAAGCCATTCAAGGGGTCGGAGTCACCGGAACCGTCAATGGCAAATTCTACCAAATTGTGTCCGCCAAGTACCTGGATCAACACCAGATTGCTTACGATCACGACCAGTTTGCTAAACTAGCCGGGGCTGGAAACTCGATCAGTTACCTGGTTCAAGACGATAACGTGCTTGGTTTGACAGCCCAAGGCGATGTCCTCCGTCCCGAATCCAAACGGTTGATTAGTCAGTTACAACGGATGCACATCAAACCAGTGATGTTAACGGGTGATAACGACCTCTCGGCTAAACGAGTGGCGCACGAACTCGGTGACATTGAGTACCACGCTGAACTGCTACCGGCTGATAAGGAAAAAGTCGTAGCAAAGACCGAAGCTGCTGGTAACCACGTGATGATGGTGGGAGACGGAATCAACGATGCTCCGAGCTTATCACGCGCTAACATTGGGGTCGCCATTGGGGCCGGAACCGACGTGGCAATTGACTCTGCTGACGTGGTCTTGGTGCGCAGTGACCCAGAAGATATCATTAACTTCTTGAACTTAGCGAAGGCTACCAACCGCAAGATGGTCGAAAACCTCTGGTGGGGAGCCGGATACAACATCATTGCAATGCCACTGGCTGCTGGAATTTTAGCTCCAATTGGAATTATTCTTTCCCCAGCGGTGGGAGCCATTATCATGTCACTATCAACGGTGATTGTGGCGGTCAACGCATTGACGTTACACTTGAAAAAAGAAGATTAGTAAATTAAAAAACAGGTGTCCCTCCATGCGGAAGGGCACCTGTTTTTGGTTAAAACTATTTAGTTTCAGTATCTTTGTGTTTGATGGCGACGTTCTTTAAATCGAGGTCACCACCGTCGGTATTAATTTCACTGTAATTAATCTTGGCGTTCTTAATTTGGACGTCACCGGAGTTACTGTCGATTTTAACCCGGTGGTAATTGGCTTGTTTCTTGCTGTCGATGGTGACATCTCCAGAACCGCTGTTAAAGATTAGGTTTTTGGCGGCTAAATCATGGGTCTCAATCTCACCACTTCCAGAATTAACCTTAACCTGATTGAGGTTGGCTTGGGATAAAGCTACGTCGCCGGAGCTACTGTTAATTTTAACTGGCTTGACGGTATCCACTTTGTGTAACGTGACATCACCACTCCCAGATTCAATTGCAAGTTCAGTGGGGTTCGAGTTGCGCAAGCGAACATCCCCACTGGCAGATTTAATGTCCGTTTTTCCCAGTTGGCTGTCGTTGCTAGTTACATCTCCGTTAGCAGTGTTAATCGTGGTTTGGGTTAACTTCGTCTTATTTAATGTTACATTTCCGCCGTTACTGTTAACTTGGAGGTTTTTAACTTTAGCAGGCGTGTTGAAGGTAACGTCACTGGCATTAATTTTGACGGTGTTAGGATTGGTAATCTTGGGAATTGTGACCACGACTTCGGTTTTCAGCTTATGATTATGCTTTAATTGGTCCCACAGTTGCTGATTTTTGAACGTGACGTCGATGTGATCACCGTTCTTGATTACGTTAGGTTTTTGTTTGCCGTCAAAGTTTGATGTGACGGTAAACTCGTCCCCCGTTTTGACGGTCACTTGAGCGGGAACGTTGACCTTTAGGGTGTCTAACTGGGCGGTGTTCTTCACTTTTTGCGTTGTTTGGGGGGCAGCTAATGATTGTTTTGGCGTGGTAACGGTCACAAAGGTACCCACGGCTAAACTTGCAACGGCCAGCCCCATGATTTTTTTAAACATGGAAAACTTCCTTTCTCGGCTTTCCTTTAAATTTAGCACGCTTTTTTTTACTTCACAAGCAAGAAATTATGAAGAAACCTTTTATTTCCGTCTGGCTTTTCCTATACTGGTACGAGAAGCCCCAAACATGGGTCTCCAATCATAAAAAAGCAAAAGGAGAAACGGCATGGCAAAAAGAAACAATGGCGTGGAAAAAATGAAACGCTTCAGATTTTCTGATCTGGTACGAGGAACGTATTCACCCATGATGCGGTTTTCCCTGTTATCAGTTTCTCTGGTGCTAGCAAGTGCCCTCTCAGTGTCCGCTGCGGTGCCACAGTGGCAGAGGGCCTTTCCAGGTCATTCATATTCTGCAATTGAGATTATTGCAACGATGCCCGCGTTAGCGGTAATTATTATGCTGCTCTTGAGTAACTGGGTGGCCAAGTACATGAAACCAAAACGAACGGTGATTGTGGGTCTAATCATTAGTGGAGTCTTTGGAATGATTCCGCTATTTGCCACGAATTACTACGTGGTGTTATTGTCCCGTTTCTGTTTTGGAATTGGATTAGGGTTAATTAACGGCTTAGCCGTGAGTTTAATTGGAACCTTCTTTGAAGGAAAGCTTAAAGATCGCCTGATGGGTTATCGGAGTGGGTTTGAAATGTTAGGGAACGCTATTTGTTCCTACATTGCCGGAGCCCTGTTGGTAGACCATGGTTGGCACAGTTCTTTTCTGGTGTACGCCATCGCTTTTCCGGTTGCGGTTCTTTTCTACTACTTTGTGCCGGAACCCAAGGAAGAACCGAAAATGGAGGTCGACAAGCGCTCACCGCGGTTAAATCCGGATGTCATCTTTTGGACGATGCTTTTGGCTGCTTATCAGGTCACGTACGTGGGTGCTACGGTACGTTTATCCTCCTTTATTGAACACGCTAACTTAGGGACGATTGCCCAATCAGCGATGGTCATTAGTATTGCGCCGTTCTTTGGTTTGATGGGAGGAATCCTATTTGGAAATGCGCTGACCACTTTCCGGAAATTTATGTTGCCACTGGCCCTGATTGCGACGGGGCTTAGCCAGTTAGTCGTGGGAATGGCGCACGGTTTCTTTACAGCTGCTTTAGGAATGTTTTTAATTACCATGCTAGATACGATGGTGGTAACGTACATTCTAAATGTGGCTTCGGATATTTCACCGAAGGGAACGCTGAACGTCACGACTTCGATTCTCTTAATCGGAAGTAACATCGGGATTTTCTTAGCCCCCGTTGTGCTTGGTGGAATTAACCAAGTCTTTAGTTCTGATAGCCCACGGTTAGCTTTCTGGGTTTCCGGAATTGCCTTGCTCGTGATGGGTGCCATCGGAATCTATGACTTACTCTTCATTCGCCACAAACTATTTCGTTAATTAAATTACGTTAATTTCCCATGGCCAGTTGGTGATGGGAAATTTTTTTCACTTGCAAGAAAAGCGAGGCTGAACATGCAAGCTCAATTTCAAAATCAAACGGAGCAGCCCCTCTCCGTCAAAAAAATCCTGACTAACGCAGGGGTAAGTAAACGGTTCTATGAGGTGACTAAGCGGCAATCGGCTAGTTTTGCCGTGTCTGGAACGGTGATTGCGCCGACCCGCTTAATTGCGCCTGGAGAAACCCTGACCGTGACTTTTCCTCCAGAAACCGGCGATTCAGAGGTGCCCGTTAGTAACAAACCACTGGCAATCCTCTTTGAAGACGATAACTGGCTGGTGATTAACAAACCGGCGGGTCTCACCAGCGTCCCTGGTCCTAGTAACCGAACTGATACCTTAGTGAACCGGGTTAAGGGACACCTCGAACGAGCGGGGGCGACCGACCTACGTCCCCACGTGATTACTCGACTCGACCGCTTTACCAGTGGAGTGGTACTGGTGGCTAAACACCGGATGGCGACTGGATTAGCCAACCAAATGTTGGCGCAGCACCAGCTCCAAAAGGAGTACCAGGCAGTCGTAGCGGGCCACCTTGACCAGGAACACGGCCTAATCGACCTGCCGATTGGCCGGGTTGGAACGGAGATTGCCCGGCAGGTAATCCCGGCGGGCCAAAGCGCCCAAACGGAATACTGGGTGGAACGGGAATTTCCGGAAGCTACTCGGGTCCGAGTGCAGCTTCATACCGGTCGGACGCACCAAATTCGGGTTCACTTTACCCACCTGGGACATCCCTTACTCGGGGATCAACTCTACGGCGGACCTTTAGACCAAGGGATTACGCGGCAGGCATTACATGCGATTCAACTGACCTTCGTTGACCCCTTTAGTCAGCGACTGTTTGAATTTCACGCGCCGTTGCCAGCTGATATGCTAAAATATGAATGAGAATAAAGGAGGACTGACCGTGGAAGATGGAATCAAGCTCGGGGGAGCAGCATTTGCCAACCTAATGTTTACGCTTAAGACCCCGGTTACCCAAAAGAACCACAAAGATTACAAGTTCATGGAGTATGAAATGACGGAAATTGCCCCAGACATCTGGGCGATGCCGGTGTACATGCAGGATGACGATGAATTTTCGTTATTTTTCATCGTGACCAAGATTGAGACCGGAGAAACCGTGATGGCGTTTGCGACTGGTTCGGAAGATGAAGAGGGGGAATTTGCCCTTAGTCAACCGATGAACACGGGGCTCGGGTTAAATAAACTAAAGGAGCATGATCATGACCGGGCCGAAAATGTCCTCCATTTCTTAAATCAGATTTCAAAGGCCAACGAAGGTGATTGGCGGATGGTCCAAGCTTAAAGACGCAAAGGAGCGAGACAGATGGCACAAATTTATTTAGCAAGTCCCTTTTTTAGTGACGAACAAGTAGCCCGGATTGAAAAGATTGAGGCCGCATTAACGCAAAATCCGACGGTAAAGGATTTCTTTTCGCCCCGTAAAAACCAGGAAACGGACAACGAACCGTACACGAAACCGTGGGCCACGGATATTTACCACATTGACGTGTCCAACATTGACGCGGCAGAGGCCGTCGTTGCTATCATTGATTTTGAAGGGGAACACGTGGATAGTGGAACGGCTTTCGAAATTGGGTATGCCGTCCAAAAGGGGACGCCCGTCGTGGTCTTTCACGAAAAGACCGGCACGGTGAACCTGATGATTGGCGAAAGTCTACATGCTTACTTGAAGACCCCGGAAGCAGTGGCGCAATATGATTTTAAGACCATGCCCACCAGTGAATACGACGGGAAATTTATTTAACCAATCAACTTAAAAATTAACCATTGGAATCAACTGAAGTCGAATGATGAAGGAGACTTTTGATGCACGAACACGAAGAACAACTAACGGGGCGCCGTTTTTTGGCGGTGACGTTGCTAAACGCGACGATTACCATGTTGGAATTTTTGGGTGGATTACTGTCTGGGAGTTTATCGCTACTATCGGATGCGGCCCACAACTTGGGCGATTCACTTTCGATTATCTTTAGTTACGGAGCTCATGTTCTAAGTAAGCGCAAGCAAACCCGGGTTAATACCTACGGGTTTAAGCGGGCCGAAATCCTCTCGGCCCTGTTTAATTCGTTGTTTTTGGTAATTTTGTCAGTGCTCCTGTTGGTTGAAGCGGGGAGCCGCCTCTTCCACCCGGAAAAAATTGCCAGTGGGGTGATGATTTGGGTAGCGGTGATTAGTGCTGCCGCTAACCTACTTTCAACCGTGTTATTGAACCGGGGTGCCCAGCACAACCTAAACTTGAAGGCAACCTACCTCCACTTGTTGAGTGACGCCTTGGCATCTGTCGGCATTATTATCGGGGGCTTGGTCATCATGGTGACCGGTTGGTACTGGATTGATCCACTTATTACGATTTTAGTGGCCGTGTATATCATCTATGAAAGTTGGCCGGTGATTAAAAAGACGGTGCAGATTCTAATGGAATGTGCGCCCCAGCTAGATTACGCGGGAATTAACCGAGATCTGCTGGCGCTTGACGGCGTTAAAAAAGTCCACCACGTGCACGCTCTGATGGTGGACGAAAATAGCATTGTGTTTTCGGCTCACGTCAACATGAATAACATGGACCTGGATGAGGTACAGGCGATTTACGCGCGGATTAACCAGATGTTAAAAACTAAATACCACGTTGATCACGTGACGATTCAACCAGAAACCACCCATGGAGAGGATGAATCCTTCTTTTACGATCGTGATTATGACATTTAAACAGCTGACTCTGACGGAGTTGGCTTTTTTTGTAACCGGAATTTAACGTTGGTGTAATCGCTTTCATGTTATGCTGAAATGTACGGAAAAAAGAAAGTAGGTTTTAGTAGATGGAAACAAGTGAAACGTTGCAAGCACAACCGTTATTTTTAACCCCGGTTTTACAACCAAAGATTTGGGGCGGCGATGCTTTACATAAATATTATCCAGAGTTACAGACGAAGGGGATGGGAGAATCCTGGGCGGCTTCTACATATGGTCAATTTCAGTCCAAAGTGGCAACTGGACCTTGTGCCGGGCAGACGCTGCAAACAGTGTGGAACGAGCATCCGGAGTTGTTTGCTCATCCAGCAGGGGTCGAATTTCCGTTGCTGGTTAAATTACTGGACGCTCATGAGAACCTGTCGATTCAAGTGCACCCCGACGACCAAACGGCTCGTACCTTATTTCATGAACCCAACGGGAAGACGGAATGCTGGTACATTTTAGACGTGCAACCAGGGGCGCGGGCTTATTATGGGCATCGGGCGCAAACTCAGGCAGAGTTAGAACGAGCAATTGTAGAACACCGCTTGGACGATTACTTGATTACTCGTCCGGTTCATCCCGGAGAAATCATTTACGTTCCGGGGGGAACTTTGCACGCTCTAGGAGCGGGAATCGTGGCGCTTGAAGTGGAACAAAGTTCTGATAACACGCTCCGTTTTTATGACTTTGACCGGGTCGACAAACAAACCGGACAAAAACGGCCGTTACAAATTGAGGAAGCACTGGCAGCTACTCACTTTCCGGTGCAAGCACTGGAGGCAACGGTTACAGAAGCACGGGTTGATCCGCAGCAACCGGGACGAACGGAAATCTTACGGTCTCAGTACTTTCAGGTGGCCGAACTGGATAGTGACCCGCAAGTGGAACTGCAACCGCAAACCCAGTGGTCGATTAACGTAGTTATTGCTGGACAGGGTGATTTAACCGTG
The DNA here is from genome assembly GCF_024029675.1 of Fructilactobacillus carniphilus. NCBI lineage: Bacteria > Bacillati > Bacillota > Bacilli > Lactobacillales > Lactobacillaceae > Fructilactobacillus > Fructilactobacillus carniphilus. Next base: position 85,462 of record NZ_CP097121.1, read on the forward strand.
GGGGATCGAGTTTACCCAATTCACATCGGGCAGACGTTTGTGTTGCCGGTGGGCTTTCCGGTCGCCCAACTCACAGGTAATCTCAAAATCGTTCAAGCAACCGTTTAAAATTGACCAAAACAAAAAGCAATCTCAAATCGAGATTGCTTTTTGTTTTGGTAGCTTACAGCGTGGCAAATGGATCAAGCTTGTTGGTTTCTTCCACGTACCATTCGCGCCAATCCGTGGTCGGGTTCCCGTTGTCAAAGAAGGTTTGGGGTAATTGACTGAGGAGTTTGTGGTAATCATTGCGGTTGAAGTCAGCAGAAAAGGCACAAATCTCTTCAGGAACCTGGTTGCTAACGTCCATGATGGTCCGGTTAATGTCAGCAATGACATGATTAAAGTCAAAGGAAGCCATTACATCTAGTTCTTCGTTGGTTAGTAAGGTAAAGTAAAAGGGAACAAAGTCATTGAGGGCCTTGGCCTTCGCCGTGTCACTTAATTCGGAAAATGATAAATTATCGCTCATGCTAATCCTCCTGTGCTATCCGCGCGTAGTATCGTTCTTTATTATAACGATAACCAGGAAATCCGTAAAATCATTTTAATTGCTAGTTTTAAAATTTGGACAAATATAGTAGAGTAGGCAGGGAAGGAAATCGACGCGAGTAAAGGTGGTGACTGTGGTGGGCAAGCATGAACATGTTTCGAAAAAAAAGCAGGCCTACAGTAATAAAGTAGTCCAAACCTGTTTGTTAGCCGGAAAAATTTTAATCGAAAATGGCTCCGAACTAAATCGGGTATCTGATACGATTAAACGAATTGCTGACAACGCGGGATTAAAGGACTTAAACGCCTACGTTACCATCACGGGGCTCATGATTTCTGCGAACGACGAAGCAGGCGCCCAAATTAAAGAAATTGAAAAGCGGGACTTTGACCTGCGCCGAATTGCGGCCGTCAATAAGCTGTCCCGCCGATTTGCAGAAAAAAAGCTAACCATTAACCAGTTTTACCGCTTGTTATTGAAGGTGGAACATATCGGATTATACTATCCGTTTTGGCTATTGATGGTTGCAGCATCGGTGCTCTCTGGGGCCATCACCGTGGTCTTTAACAATGACATTCCTGATTTTTTCATTACCAGTTTGGTGGGAATGTTTGGCTGGCTCATCTTTCGTGAGGTTAGTATCCGGGTGCATGCGAGTTTCATTAGTGAGTTTGTAGCTGCGATGTCAATTGGCGCGATGGCCATTTATGCGGTGAAGATTGGTTTGGGTCAAAGCGTTGATAATATCATCATTGGAGCTGTCATGCCACTGGTTCCTGGGGTGCCGATTACGAATGCCGTGCGGGATCTGATTTCTGGAAACTTAATTAGTGGACCAGCTAGAGGAATTGAAGCCTTTATTTGTGCTTGTGCTCTCGGGTTTGGCGTGTCGCTAGCACTAATTTGGTTAGGGTAGGTGAATTAAAATGCTCCATTTTTTCATTGTAATCGTGGGCGTTTACAGTGCCACCATTGGCTTTGCTTTGTTAATCAACGTTTCACCCCGGGCACTTAACCTTGGCGGGGTCGTTGCGGTAGCCGGGTACCTTGTTTATCTAGCTTATTCCACCTTTGTTGGTGGTTACGTGGGGGGGAACGTTTTCGGGGCCTTTTCCATCGGAATTTTCGGTATGATGGCCGCCCGGTATAAAAAAATGCCGGTGATTGTGTTCAATACCCCCGCGTTAGTGCCACTAGTTCCTGGTGGTCAGGCTTATCAGGTTATGAAATACGTCGCGATGAATCAGCCACACATGGCCTTTTACTATTTAACTCAGGTCGTGATGATTGCGGGTTCGATTGCAATGGGCTTTTTGCTCTCTGAATTATTTATTCAACTGTTTTATTACACCAGACGGCAGATACTAAGAAAGCTGGACCACATGTGAGTGGTTCAGCTTTTTTAATTGTTATTTTATTTTTAAAGGTGAAATTCGATGCCAAGCCAGAAACTAGCCATTAGAATTATGAGCACCAGGCTGGTAATCACAACGTACAACGAATCGTGTTCGCGGTAAAACGAATAGATCGAAACAACCACCCGGAGCACCGGCGTGAGGATGAGGGCAAAAATTCCGGTCATCATCACGGCGTACGGTTTCCCGGTCAGCAGTCCTTGCAATAACTCGGAGAAGTTCTTGACGTGGTAATGAGTGGCGACGCCCAAGCTGCCGTTCATCAGGTAGAGCAAGAGACCCAAAATCATAATGGTCGCGGCCACAATTACTCCCCAACGGAGGATTTTGCCGATGGTTTGTTCGACGGCTTGTATTTCGTTGGTAGCAGGTTTACTGGTTTTCATTAGATGGTCACCCCAAATCCTTTTAAAATCATTTGTAATCCGAGGTACAAGAGAATTGGAATGAAAATAATCCGCATCAAGCGGGTCGGCATAATCTGCATGACCCGGGAACCAATGGCGGCGCCAACGATGATGCCGAGGGCGAGTGGTACCGCAATCTGGGGCAGAATCGAACCGTTAAAGAAGTAAATGGTGGCACTAGCAGCGGCCGTGACTCCCATCATCAGGTTACTAGTTGAACTGGATGGTTTGAGTGGCATCTTCATAAAGGTATCCATGGCGATGACTTTAAAAGCCCCCGAACCAATACCTAGCAACCCACTGGCTACGCCAGCTCCAAACATAATTCCAAAACCAGTCGGTACGTTCGTCACACCGTAGTCAATTTCCTTGTGGAGATTTTTGTCGTAGTACGAACCGCTGAGCCGGAGGTCCTTGGCAAGCTTGTCATCGGTATGGGTAATTTGATCACTATTTTTCCCCCAGAGTTTACGAACCATGTTGGCTCCAGAAAAGAACAACAGGAAACCGAACAAAATGTAGAGGAAGATGGGGTTCAGCACTCCAGTTAAGAGAGCACCAACGATGGCCCCAACTGACGTCGCAATTTCCAAAAACATGGCCACTCGGAGGTTTAAGACGTTATCGCGCAGATATGCAATCGTAGCACCTGAACTGGTGGCAATCACCGCGATTAGACTGGCTCCAATTGCATACTTGATATCTAGTCCCATTCCGAGGGTCAGAACTGGAGTGATAATCATTCCGCCTCCGATTCCTAAGATGGCGCCGAGGATGCCGACTAAGACGCCGACGCCCAGCATAATCACAATACTATTGAACATGGTTATTCTCCTTTAGCCTAAATATAGGTTATTGTAACGCAAAAAGTACTCTAACGCAGAATTCTCTGGTTCCATTCGAGGTTATTCCGTCGAGTATGCTATACTAGCACTACTGAATTAATGCGGAGGGAAAAAGAAAAATGATGATTAAAAGAGATCCAAGTCGTCACTATAAACTGATTATTTCAGGGTTAATTACCCTGATTTTAGTACTTGCAATCAAGTTTAACTGGGGCTTCATTAACTTTTTAGATATGATTGGAGTGGGAATAGCCCAACAATGGAACTCGAACTTTTGGACGAGTTTCTTCACAATCGTGAGTTTCATTGCCAGTCCGAAAATGGACGTAGTGTGGATGATTCTGTTGGCCTTCATTCTTTGGGGCTGCCGGGCAAGAATTCCGGCGCTGTTCTCACTATGTTTGTTGGTTGGGGGTGACGCATTGGGCTTTGTCGTAAAGAACTTGGTGGGTCGTGCTCGTCCGGTCATGCACTTAGCCAAGGACACGGGTTACAGCTTCCCAAGTGGGCATGTCTTAGGGACGATGCTGGTCTTAAGCGTCGTCTGGATTATCTTAGTGCCTATGATTAACGAGAAAAATAGTATGTGGATTGTGCGCACTATCTTGGTAATTTGGTTAATTATGGTCATGATTTCCCGGGTTTACCTCAACGCGCACTTCCTTACAGACGTGATCGGAGCAGTTACTTTGGCTTACTTCTGGCTGCAAATTGCAGAATATCTATACGTTTGGAATGCTCCCAGCTTAGCGCAAGCAAAGTTGTTCCAGCGCAGTAATTACTAATGATTAAAATTAATCCCCTTAGTTGGCTGATTTTAGCTAACTAAGGGGATTTTTTAGGCTAACTGATCTCGCTGCGAGATGACGTATTTGAGAAAATGGGTACTGGCGAGGGAGAGCCCAGTTGGATTTTGGTAGGCAATTTCAATATCTTGGACAATCTCTGGTTCCGTGGGGGCGGTCTTAATGTTGAAATCGGAGTTACCAACCATTAATTCGGAAACGAGACTAACTCCCAAACCGGCTTCCACCATTGCCATCACGGTGTAATCGTCTTGAATCTGATCCTTAATCTCGGGATTGATACCAATTTTTTCAAAGGCAGACCTAACGTCACTGTGCAATCCCTCGGGGATTAGGATGATGTTGTTTGAATGGGCTTTGAGGTCGGCGAGGCTGACCACTGATTGGTTGGCCAGGGGGTGATCCGGGGCCATGACCGCAACCAGTCGCTCGCGTTTGAGCGGACTGGTGAATAGTCCTTGGGTGAGGGTCTGCTTGATAAAACCGAGGTCCGCCTTGCCCCGCTTGACGTCTGCGAGGATTTCATCGTAATCGCCCTGATACAGGGTGAAATGTACGTGGGGATGTTGGGCTTCAAAGCCCTTAATTAAGCCCGGGAGCCAGTAACGGGAGGTACTGTTACTGGCTCCAATGCGGACGGTTCCGGTTTCTAAACCGTTGATTTGGTCAGCCAGTGTGTGGGCTGTTTCGTACTGACGTAATAGTTGTTGGAATTCGGGATACAGTTTTTTCCCCGCGAGCGTTAAGCGAACCCCCCGCCGGGATCGTTGTAATAGCCGGACGTTAAATTCGGCTTCTAGGTTTGCCACGGTTTGACTAACGGATGACTGAGTGTAGCCCAACTCGTGGGCAGCGCGCGTGAAACTACCCGTTTCGATGATTTTTTGTAAGACGGCAAAGCGATTCATTATATTAGTTCTCCTAATGTTTCTATCAAAAAGATTAATTGTACTTATCTAAGTCTAGCCGTTAAGATAAGAAACATCAATTAAAATTTAATTAGAAATGAAAGGAGAAATCCATGCGGAATCGAATTTTTAAACAAGAATCAGTTACTAATTACATGAAGGCCGACGCGCGGTTAAAGCGGACGCTTGGGGCATGGGACTTGGTCGCACTAGGAATTGGAGCGGTGATTGGAACTGGAATCTTTATTTTGCCGGGTCACGAAGCGGCGCAACACGCCGGGCCGGCGGTTGCAATTGCTTTCTTACTGGCAGCTTTACTGTCGGGGGTCGTGGGCATGGCATATGCCGAATTTTCCTCCGCCATGCCGATTGCGGGGTCGGCCTACTCGTTTGGAACGGTGGTCTACGGTGAAATTGTCGGCTGGATTATCGGGTGGGCGCTAATCTTGGAGTACTTCTTGGCGGTTTCTGCCGAAGCAACCGGGTTTGCCGCCTACTTTAACAACAACTTGTTGGCTCCCCTTGGGGTGAAATTACCTGCTGCATTGCAGGCTGGTCCGCTCGAAGGAGGAGTGGTGAACGTGACGGCTGTCCTGATTATTTTGGTGATTGCCTTAATCATCGCCAAGGGGGCGGATCTCTCGAAGAAGGTGGAAAACACCGCCGTGGTGGTAAAAGTGGCCATTATCATTGTCTTTATTGGTCTTGGCGTCTTTTACATTAAGTCCAGTAACTACGTGCCGTTTTATCCGAAACAATTTCACGGTGCTCCCTTCGGACTCGGAGGAATTTCAACCGCGGCAGCCACCGTGTTCTTTGCCTTCATTGGGTTTGACGCGTTGGCTGCCAACTCAGCGGAAACGATTAACCCGAAACGCAACGTGGTCCGCGGGATTTTGGGGACCGTGTTAATTGCGGTGGTCCTGTACGTGGCCTTTTCGTTGGTCTTGGTTGGAATGGTACACTACACGCAACTAAACGTTGATGATCCGGCTGCCTACGCCCTGCACGTTGTCCACCTCGACGGCTGGAACAAGTTGATTACAATTGGAGCACTGTTTGGCATTTTTACCGCCATGGTAACGATGTTCTTTGGGGGTTCCCGGTTGGTCTATGCGCTGGGTCGTGACGGTTTGCTTTCCAAGAAAATGGGCCAGGTAGATAAAAAGACGAACGTGCCTAAGAACGCCGTGCTAATTGCCCTGATTGTGCAAGCCTTCTTTGCCGGAGTGGTACCACTGGAACAACTGGCTTCACTAATTAACGCCGGAACGTTGCTGGCCTTTGCCTGCATTTCCTTTGGCATTATTCCGCTGCGAAAGCGCAAGGACATCCCGAACGATGGGTTTAAGATGCCGTGGTACCCAGTCCTTCCAATTCTGGCCGGATTGTGTAGTATCTACTTCATCATCATGCTGCCGAATGCAACCAAGCTGGCGGTTGGATTGTGGATTGTGATTGGACTAATCGTGTACTTTGCCTATGGGGTGTGGCATTCGAAGTTGCAACAACGAGATCAAGCTGAGTGAGACAAGTTGAATAAAAAGGCGCTTTCTAACTTAGAAAGCGCCTTTTTTAAAATGAGTTTTCCTGGTTGTTTGGTTAAATTTGGAAATTAATGCTTATAAAATTAATAATGTTTTGATTTAGTTTGGCAAACGCTGTTTATTCACTTATAATATGATAATTACTTTTGTTTAAACGAATCAATTAAATGCAGACGAACTTCGAAAACCTAGGAGTGGGACATGAAAAAATTATTACTGTACAACGGCTTTTCAAACGTCATGTTAGAAGTAATTGTCTGGATGATCTATCTCAAGGAGCAGGGTTGGTCCGTAGCCGAAATTGCTTTTCTAGAGGGACTTTTTACCATTGCACAGGCCGCATTTGAGTTTCCGGCGGGGGTCATTTCAGATCGAATTGGGCATAAAGCGGCTTTGCTGATGGGAGAAACGGTCTGTATTTTGTACCTCACGACGTATTTTTTTCCTTCCATTCACTGGTTAATTTATCTGGGCATGATTTTGTTTGCGTTAGGACTGGCGTTAATTTCTGGAACCGACGTTTCCTTGGTGTATGAAACGGTGGCAAAGGAAGAGCAACCTCAGTATTTAAAAGCTCTAGGTTACTTTAACTTTGTTGGCATTTTGGCAATGGCCCTCGGAAATGCAGCGGGAGGAATTATTGCGAGTTATTCGTGGTCACTCTTATTTGGACTGTCAATCGAAGTTCGAGTTCTTTCTGGATTCTTAGTTTTGGGAATTGATGGGCAAGCGCTGCAAGAAAGTTCAGCGCCTACGTTTAAAAGCGTGCTGCACAATTTTGCCGCTTTTTTAGTTCACGAACGCAGATTTCGCTTCTTGGTGGTGGCCATGAGTTGTTCTGCGGCCGCCGTGACGTTAAGCTACCAATACGGTCCCTTAATTCTGCAAGAACTGCATTTTTCCACGCAGATGATTTCCGTGCTCTTTGGGTTGTTAGCGGTGGTGGCTGCCGGTTTGGTGCTAGTGGTGGAACGATTAACGCGTTTCATTTCCGCTCCCACGTTAATTATGGGGTTGCAAATCCTTAGTTTGGGACTTTTTGCGGCTTTCTTACTGCATAATCACGTTATTATTGTGATTGGCTTGGTCGTCATTAACATCGTTTTTGAAATGTGGCATTTGCTGTTTGAAAACCAGATGCAAACGTTGACCTATGAACAAACCCGGGCTTCGGCTTTTTCGTTAGCCACTTTCTCTGAATCGGTCATCTTGACGGTGGGGTCTGCGCTAGTAAGCCTCTTAACTACGAAAATGGAGCTGGTGAATGTGGTTAGTTATTTGGGGATGTTTCTACTAGCGGTTGCATTGCTAAGTTTATGGGTCGGCTGGCACCGTGAATCTAAATAAATCAAGCAAAAAACTCTCTTCCGCATTAAACCAGAAGAACGTTTGATTTTAGTTAATCTGCAATGCGAGCTCCGAGGGCATTTTGAAAGTGCTGTAGGGCGAATTCCTGGTTTTCAGGCGAAAAGCCGGCGGTTGCTTTAGGATGGATTACCAGCTGGTAACCCAGGTTGTAGGCGCTGACCGCAGTGTGTAGCAGGCAGATGTCACTAGCAACTCCGGTTAAATGAAGTTCGGTGATGCCACGGGCCCGCAGCTGCAAGTCTAAGTCGGTCCCAGCAAAGGAACTGTACCGGGTTTTGTCCATTTCCCACACGTTGGGGTTGGATTGGTTTTCGTTGTACCAGGGTTGGAGCCGCCCGTAAAATTCCCGTCCCCAAGTATCTTTAAGGTTGTGAGGGGGAAAGAGCTTAGTTTCTGGATGGTAAGGATCGTCTTGTTGGTGTAAATCAGTGGGGAGGATGACGATGTCGCCTCGTTCAACGAACTGGTTGGCAAGGTCGATAATGGCGGGTTCAGCCACTTGCGCCGGTTTGCCCAGGGTTAATGCTCCGTCATCCGCAACAAAATCGTTGGTATAGTCAATAATCAGTAAAGCCTGCTTGGTGGTCATCAGAAACACTCCTTTAGTAATTTTACCTTAGTATAACAGAGCCAGATCCGGGGTGGAGTTTCAGCCGATTTGCAATTCCATGCAGAAACCCATATACTGGGGAAGAATTAAATAACTTAGAATCTAAGAAGAGGAGCAATTTTCATTAGTACAGCTAGGGAGGGGACCACTCCGAAGAAATAGTTGGAAAGGGAACGTTGCCGAAACTAGCCGGGTGGAACCGGGTTGGTTGGGCCTTGGTTGAAGAAATCAAGGACTGTCGCACTTGATGCGGAGCGCTTTAACGGACTAACCCGAATATCAAAGTGGGGACTCTTCTGGATTAGGAAGGGTCCCTTTTTAGTTGCAAACTATGGGATCCGACATATAAGAGGAGGAAAAAGAATGGCAGAAGAAAAGGTAACTCAGCACGTGAAGCGGGGCTTAAAGTCCCGGCACGTGTCGATGATTGCCCTCGGTGGTTGTATCGGAACTGGTTTGTTTGTTGCCAGTGGAGGAGCCATCAGTAAGGCTGGTCCGGGAGGCGCCCTGGTCGCCTACATTTTAATGGGGATCATGGTGTACTTCTTGATGACTAGTTTGGGAGAAATGGCCACGAACTTGCCGGTTTCTGGGTCGTTTTCGACCTACGCGGCCAAGTACGTGGATCCCGCATTGGGATTTGCGATGGGCTGGAACTACTGGTTTAACTGGGCGATTACCGTGGCGGTCGACGTTTCGACCGTTTCGTTAGTCATGGCGTTTTGGTTCCCACATTTCCCGGCCTGGATTTGGAGTGCGATTGCGTTAACGCTAATCTTTGTGATTAACGCGTTAGCCGTGTCGGCCTTTGGAGAAACCGAGTTTTGGATGTCGTTAATCAAGGTGATTACCATCATCATCTTCCTCATCGTGGGCTTCTTAACCATCTTTGGGATTATGGGTGGTCACGCCACCGGGTTGAGCAACTTTACCTATAAGAACGCACCGTTTGTGAACGGAATTCCGGGAATCATCAGCGTGTTTGTGGTTGCCGGGTTCTCGTTTCAGGGAACTGAACTAGTGGGGATTACGGCCGGAGAAGCTGATGATCCACGCAAGAGTGTGCCCAAGGCCATTCACGAAGTGTTCTGGCGGATTATTCTCTTTTACTTCCTCGCCATTTTTGTAATTGCGGCGGTGATTCCGTATACGAGTCCGGACCTGCTAGGTTCATCGGCGAGTGACGTTTCAATCAGTCCCTTTACAATTGTGTTTGAACGGGCTGGATTAGCGGCGGCGGCCAGTGTTATGAACGCGGTTATTTTAACCTCCGTGATTTCGTCGGCGAACTCCGGAATGTATGCTTCGACCCGAATGCTCTATTCCATGGCGGATGAGGGTTACGCCCCGAAAATGTTTGGCAAGGTTTCCAAACGCGGAATTCCTTTCCTAGCCTTGTTAGCTACGACCGCTGTGGCGCTATTAACTTTCTTAACTAGTTTCATGGGTCCGCAGATTTATCTGTGGTTAGTGGCGGCTTCCGGATTAACGGGGTTCATTGCCTGGTTCGGGATTGCGCTTTCCCACTACCGCTTCCGGCGGGCCTTTATTGCCCAGGGACACCATCTCGATGAACTGAAGTATCACGCGACCTGGTTCCCATTTGGACCGGTTCTCTGTTTGATTTTGTGTATCGTGGTAATCTTTGGTCAAGACGTGGGCGCCTTTGTTCACGGTCAATGGTTCCAGATTGCGGTGACCTACATCAGTGTGCCGCTGGTTTTGGCGCTCTACATTGGTTACAAACTGGTTAAGCATACGCATTTGATTCCATTGGACCAGGTTGACGTTGCTCCGGCGGACTTAAGTCAGGAAAACAAGGACCAGGATTAATGCTACAATGGAAGGTGCTTTGTAAATCAGTGTCAATGGAGGATGCACCATGATTGTTTTATCGGGACCAATTGGAGCGGGCAAGACGTCGTTAACCACGCTGTTGGCGGAACATTGGAACGCACCCGCTTTTTATGAATCAGTGGATGATAACGAGATTCTGCCGTTGTTTTATCAGAATCCGCAAAAGTACGCCTTTTTGCTGCAGATCTACTTTTTAAACAAACGACTGGATGCAATTAAGGAGGCTAAAGACAACCGGTACAGTGTGATGGACCGGTCCTTATTTGAAGACTCATTGTTGTTCCATTTGAATGCGGATCTGGGACGTTCTACCAAGACGGAAGTAGAAACGTACGACTCGTTACTAGCCAACATGTTGGATCCAGTATCTCCCGATGATTACCAAAAGATTCCCGACCTTTTAATCTACCTGCACGTTTCCTTTGAAATCATGTTAGCTCGGATTAAAAAACGGGGTCGGAGTTATGAACAGATTGAGCACGATGCGAGTCTGTATGATTACTACCGGGAGCTTAACCGGCGTTACGATCAGTGGTTTGCTCAGTATGACCTGTCGCCCAAGCTAGAAATTGACGGTGATCAACTGGAATTTGTGGAAAATCAGCAAGCGCGGGAGCAAATTTTTCGTTTGGTTGATCAAAAAATTGCCCAAATTTTGGGGTAAGTATTGTATAATAAAGAAAACGAAAACTAATGGCGTAGTTTTAGTAGAACCGTAGAGAGATGACGGTTGGTGAAAGTCATCGTTCGAATTTTCCGCTACGTTTTAAGGGCAGTTAATCCTGCACGGTGATTCCGTTACCAATCAAGTTGAGGGCCTGACTAGAGTCAGTCAGGAACTTGGGTGGTACCGCGAATAAAGACCTTCGTCCCAATTGTGGGGCGGGGTCTTTTTTCATACGTAAAAATAGCAACGAACACGAGGAGGTTACTAGCGATGTTAGACATTAAGTTAATTCGGCAAAAACCAGATTGGATTAAGGAAAAACTGGCTACCCGGGGCGTAAGTCCAGAAACGATTGACCAATTATTGGAATTAGACCAACACCGACGGGATTTAATTGTGCAAACCGAACAGTTAAAGGCCGAACGGAATGAGGTTTCGGACCAAATTTCGCAATTAAAACGCAACAAAGAGAATGCCGAAGCTCCCATCAAACGGATGCGGGAAGTCGGTGCTGAAATCAAACAGTTGGACCAGGACTTGGAAAAGGTAGAAGCCGAACAACATGATGTAGCGGCCCACTTACCCAACATTCCGAACGACCAGGTGCCAGTTAGCTTAACTGAGGAGGGGGCCGTCGAATTACGTAAAGTTGGAAACCCCCGTCAATTTGACTTTACGCCCAAGGCTCACTGGGAAATCGGAGAAAATCTCGATATTTTGGACTTTCAACGCAGTGCCAAGGTAGCGGGGAGCCGGTTTGTTTACTACCTTGGGGCCGGAGCCATGCTAGAACGAGCCGTTTATAACTTTTACCTGGATGAAAACGATAAGGCCGGCTACACGGAAGTCTTACCACCATACATGGTAAACTCGGATTCGATGTACGGGACCGGACAATTTCCGAAGTTCTTGGAAACCAAGGCCGGCTTTGAAATCGCTGATAGTGATTTAACCATGATTCCGACGGCCGAAGTTCCCTTAGTGAACTTCTATCGTGATGAAGTGATTCCCGCAGACAAACTACCAGTGAAGTTTACGGCTTTAACCCCGGCCTTTCGTTCCGAAGCTGGAAGTGCCGGGCGGGATACCAAGGGATTAATCCGGTTGCATCAGTTTAACAAGGTCGAGATGGTGCAATTCACGAAACCTGAAGAGTCCTGGGATGCCCTGGAAAACATTACGCACCAAGCAGAAAGTTCTCTGCAAAAATTGGGCTTGCCCTACCACGTCATTACGTTAACTTCGAGTGACATGAGCTTTACGGCCGCCATGACCCACGATTTGGAAGTTTGGATGCCAGCGCAAAACCGTTATCGAGAAATTTCTAGTTGTTCGAATACCACTGATTTCCAAGCTCGCCGGGCTCACATTCAGTACCGGGATGAAAACGGGAAATTACAGTACGTCCACACTCTGAATGGTTCGGGATTAGCCGTGGGCCGGACAGTTGCTGCCATTTTGGAAAACTACCAAAACGAAGATGGTTCGGTGACAATTCCGGACGCCTTGCAACCATACATGCACGGCATGAAGAAAATTACCAAACAACAACTCTTTTAAGCAGGAGAGCGTCGGAACGGCGCTCTTTTTGTTTACCGAAAATTCGGGATTATCGCTATTTTGTGGCTATGAAAAAGTAAGTTATTCTCTAATGTTCGGTAAAAAACGAACGTTATCGAATTTTGTATTGCCTTTGTCGGTGAAATTGTGCTAAAATGAGTTCATTATTAACTTGAGGAGGAGCGTAATGAAGGTCAACAGGGTATTAAAGTTCGGATTATTGGCGTTGGTCCTGCTAATGGTCGGAGGTGGACTGAGTGGTTGTAAGAAACACTCAAACGCTGAAAATTACCAACCCAAGAAGCTCGTGGTGGAATTTAATCCATCTTCCAATGCCGGTAAGATGGAGGCTCGGGCGAAACCACTGGAAAAAATGCTGGAGCAACAACTGCACATTCCCGTTAAAGTGGTAGTTTCTACCAGCGGGAGTTCGATGGTGGAAGCCTTGGGTTCTAAAACGGCCGACGTGGCCTTTTTAGCGCCCACTGCTTATGCTTTAGGCCACGCAAACTACGGAGTCAAAGCTATTTTGCAGGCCACCCGGTATAAGTACGGTCCGGATTCAACGGAAGCCGTGACTAACATCCCCACGAACACGTATTTAGGTGAGATCGTGGTCCGGAAGAATGGGAAAGTCAAGAACCTCAACGACTTGAAGGGAAAGAAGATTGCGATTCAAGATACGACTTCGACGGCGGGCTACATTTTCCCAGCGGTGGAGTTAGAGGAACATGGGATTAACATCCACAAAAACGGGATTAAAACCTTCACGGTGAAGGGAGCCGATCAAGGGGTCTTATCCGTTTACAACGGCAACGCCGATGCGGCCTTTGTTTTCCAAGGGGCGCGTAAGATTGCCGCCAAGGATGATCCGAACGTGATGAAGGATACTTCGGTTTTGTACAAAACCAAGCCAATCCCGAACGATACGATTTCCGTGCGCCGGGATATGAGTCCCAAGTGGGATAAGAAAATTGCCAATGCCTTTCAAACAATTGCTAAATCGAAAAAGGGACACAAGATTATTTACGAAATCTATAGTCACCAAGGCTACGTTCCAGTTAAAGATAGTGACTTTGACATTGTGCGAACATACCTACGCAAAGTCGGACGATTAGATGAATAAGGGGAGATAGACTAGTGGCTGCAAAAACTGTATTAGAACTCAAACACGTGAATAAGGTATACCCAAATGGGGTCAAGGGATTAGACGACATTAACTTTGCGGTCCACGAGGGTGAATTCGTGGCCGTGGTCGGATTGTCGGGAGCCGGAAAGAGTACGTTATTTAACTCGATTAACCGGATGATTGATGTGACTGACGGTCAGGTTCTGGTTGATGGCGAAGACATTACCAAGGTGAACGGGAAACAACTGCGGCGGATGCGACGGAAAATTGGAATGATTTTTCAAAGCTTTAATCTGGTCGACCGGACTACAGTGCAAAAAAACGTACTGGCCGGGCGGACCGGTTATTACTCAACCTGGAAAACCTTACTGGGAATTTACTCTAAGGAAGACAAACAACAAGCAGTGGCCCAACTGGAAAAAGTGAATATGGTCAAGAAACTATACCGGCGGGCAGACCAACTTTCTGGGGGACAAAAGCAACGGGTAGCAATTGCGCGAACCCTGATGCAGAACCCCACGTTAGTGCTGGCCGATGAACCCGTGGCTTCTTTGGACCCGAAGACCAGTAAGGGTGTGATGGACGACCTTTACAACCTTAAGAAACACGAACACATTACCGTATTAGTGAACCTGCACTCGATGGAGCTAGCGTTGAAGTACGCGGATCGGATTATCGGGCTCCGGGATGGGAAACTGGTTTACAACAAACCGATTGCCGAAGCGAACGAAGCCGACCTGCGTGATGTTTACGAACACGGGAGGGATAACTAATGAAACCGGAAGTACCGCAACAATCGTTTATCCGCCGCTTTCACGTGGTGGGGATTGCGATTACGTTGGTAATCATCATTTTGATGTATTACTCCGCCATCATTACCGGCGTGGACGTGAACGCTTTCTTTGAAAATGCCGATCAGTTTGGGGTCGTGCTGGGGCAAATGAAGCACCCGGACTGGCCGTACCTAACTAAAATCACGGGAACGTTAGCCCAGACCCTCCAAATGGCGATCTTGGGGACGACGATTGGGACGATTTTTGCCCTACCGTTTTCCTTCTTAGCCGCCCGGAACATTGTGAAAAATCCGGTGGGTCGGTGGCTGATTCGCTTGATCTTATCGTTGATTCGGACGTTACCAACCTTGCTGTTGGCCGCTTTATTCGTAGCCGTGTTTGGGATTGGACCAATGACCGGGGTGATTACCCTGGCGTTCTTCTCCTTTGGAATGATTGCTAAGTTGTTTTACGACATCATCGAAACGATTGACATGGGACCGGTGCGGGCCTTACGGGCCACTGGAGCCACCATGTTGCAAACGATTCGGGTGGCAATTATTCCCCAGATCGCTGGTCAGTTCATGAGTGATTTCATGTACACCCTAGAAATTAACGTGCGGTCCTCAACCGTGTTAGGTTACTTAGGAGCCGGGGGAATTGGTTTGTACTTACAACAAACCCTCGACCAATTCGATTACCCGCGGACGGCCGTGATTATTCTGGCAATCTTTGCCGTTGTTCTAGTCATCGACGCAATTAGTAATTACGTAAGGAAGCGACTTCAATAATGAATAAAACAAAAACAACCGCATTCGAACGCTTGAAGTGGCTCATCGTAGCCGCCCTGATTATCATCATCTACATCTGGTCCATTAATGGGATTCCCTTTACCGGGATTCAAAAATCAGCCAGCAGCGTTAGCATGGCAATCTTCAAGGGGATTATCCATCCGGAGTGGTCCTACGTCTATAACGGAAGTGGAGAAGATCTGGTTTCACAACTGGTGATTACCTTGGCGATTGCCTTTTTGGGGACAATCATCTCGGCCATTCTGAGTGTGCCGTTGGCCTTCTTGGCAGCGCAAACTATCAAGAACTTCTTTCACCCGCGGTCTACGATTGGAAAAGTGATTTTAACGGCCATCCGGGCCTTCCCGGAAGTGGTCTTGGCCATTCTCTTCATTAAAATGGTAGGACCGGGGTCCTTTGCCGGAGTGCTGGCAATCGGAGTGCACTCGGTCGGGATGCTGGGGAAGCTCTTCTCCGAAGCCATCGAAGAAATGGACCGGAGTGCTGAAACGGCCATCATTGCTGCCGGAGGGACGAAACTACAAACCTTTCGGATTGCCACCCTGCCGACCATTTTGCCGGCGTTAATGTCGTACACCCTGTATCGGTTTGAAATTTCCGTTCGGTCGGCTTCTATCTTAGGTTTGGTGGGAGCCGGTGGAATCGGGACGCCGATGATGTTTGCATTGCAAACCCGGGATTGGTCCAAAACGGGGATCATTCTCTTGGGAATTGTGGTCATGGTGATTGTGATTGATACCTGTTCTTCAGCAATTAGAAAACGATTAGGTTAATTAAGAGTCATCCGCATTTACGGGTGACTTTTTTTTCGAAATATTTGTGGATTCATAAGCTATAAACAGAGTTGACTTTTCGACCGGATATCGGTCAGAATGAAACCAAGTAAATTAGGAAGAGCGACTGGGTTCTGGTCGTAGAGGAGGATGCCCCATGAAAAGTGATATTGAAATTGCTCAGGCAGCGGAACCATGGCCAATTGAAAAGGTGGCAGCCGCCGCTGGCTTTCAACCAGAAGAAGTGTTACCGTACGGCCGAGAAAAAGCTAAAATTGAACGAAAACAACCAGTGGATCGGGATCAATTTGGTAAGCTCGTGTTAGTGACTTCGATTAACCCGACGCCGGCTGGCGAAGGGAAGTCGACGGTGGCAGTGGGCTTGGCAGACGCCATGCAACAAGCGGGGCAGCAAACCATGTTAGCGCTCCGGGAACCATCTTTAGGTCCCGTGATGGGAATGAAGGGGGGCGCTACCGGGGGTGGTTACTCCCAAGTCATCCCAATGGACGACATTAACTTGCACTTTACGGGCGATTTTCACGCCCTAACCGTGGCCCAGAATACGTTGGTGGCCCTGATTGATAACAGCATTTACCAGGGCAATCCGTTAAATCTGGACCCCCGCCAAATCATCGTAAAACGAGTCTTAGATGTTAACGACCGGGATTTGCGCCACATCGTGATTGGACTAGGTGGTCGGACCAGTGGAGTACCTCGGGAAGGGAGCTTTGAAATAACAGCTGCTTCTGAAATGATGGCGATTTTAACCCTGTCAACTGACCTGGCGGACTTGAAACGACGAATTAACCGGATCGTGGTGGGTTATACCTATGATCGTCAACCAGTCACGGTAGCCGAGCTGGGAGTCGGGGGCGCCTTAGCGACCCTATTAAAGGACGCCATCTTACCGAACCTCGTGCAAACGATTGCGCACACCCCAGCCTTGATTCACGGGGGACCCTTTGCCAACATCGCACAGGGAACCAACTCGATTCAGGCCACGCAGTTAGCGCTGCAAAAAGCTGACTATACCGTTACGGAAGCCGGCTTCGGTGCCGACCTCGGAGGGGAAAAATTCCTGGACGTTAAGACGCCGTTACTGGGCAAGCATCCGGATGCGATCGTGGTGGTAGCCACGGTCCGAGCACTTAAAATGCACGGGGGGCTGGCGAAGGATCAACTTGATCACGAAGACCTAGATGCTTTGCACAAGGGGCTCGCTAACCTCAGCCGGCACCTCCACAGCATGAAACGCTATGGGATTCCCGTGGTGGTAGCCGTAAACCGGTTTACCAACGATACGGATGCCGAACTCCAGATGGTTGTGGATTATGCCAATGAACACGATGTTCCTGCTTACCCAGCCGATGTCTGGGGTCAAGGGGGAAATGGAGCGCAAGAATTAGCAGCAGGGGTCATTGCTGCTGCGGATCAACCGGCGAACTTCACACCGCTTTACGAACCCACGGACGACGTGGAAACCAAGTTGAACCGGATTGTCACCCAAATTTATGGGGGCCAGGGAGTTGAATTGGAACCCAAGGCGCAGAAGCAACTACGTCAGTTAGTCGACCAGGGCTGGGATCACTTGCCAGTGATTGTGGCGAAGACCCAGTACTCACTAACGGACGATGCCAAACGCTTGGGGGCACCGACCGACTTTAAGATTCACATTCGGGAGTTTGTGCCGAAACTAGGGGCCGGATTTATTGTGGCGATGGCCGGGAGCATCCTGACGATGCCCGGTTTGCCGAAACATCCGGCGGCTGAAAAGATTGAAATTACGGACGATGGAACGATTAGTGGTCTGTACTAGAGTGATTATCATATGTAAATTGTTACAATAATTTTATTTATATAAACATACTATGTATTATGATATAATGAAAATGCAGGGCTGGTTTATGTCCTAAGTTTCTTAGGATTTTAAAAAAATGGTAGGGTTGATACTGACCACTATCAGAGTTTACTAATCTATCATTAATTTATTACTGGTTACCGAAGAGGGTAATCTTTAGTTAATTTACAGTCGCTTGTCGCGGAATGGCAGCCCTGTTTTTTTTTTGAATATTTTTGGAGTAAAAGTATGAAAAAAATTTCAGATTTTAATAACAGAAATGATTTTATAAATTACCTACATAGTGTTGGTTTTATTAATCAGAATAATAAAACTAGAAATGAAAAATTATCACTCTCTTCTTTATTTGATAAAAATGATGAATTATATCATAAAGCCCATATATCCAAAAAGTATAGTGATGAAAAACGGTGTTTAACTGTTCCAGACAGAGATTTAAAAGATTTACAAAAAATAATAAATGAATTAATTAAAGCGCAATTAAAATTTAATTCTTTTAAGTTTGAAAAATATGTACAGGCTTACCAAGATAAAAAAGGAATATTTACTAATGCACAAATGCATAGAAATAAAAAGTATTTATTACATCTTGATCTAAAAAATTTCTTTCCTACTATTCATTTTGGAAGAGTTAGCGGGCTCTTACATAAAAGTTATCTATTTGGATTAAATAAACAAATGGCATTTTTTTTTGCTAATATTCTTACCTATAAGGGCGAATTACCGCAAGGGTCACCTACATCTCCAATAATTTCTAACTTAATCGGTAAAAGATTGGATCAACAGATAGTTAGAGTAGCATTAAAATTTCATTTTACTTATTCTAGATATGCAGATGATTTAACATTTTCAACTAATGATTCAAATATTATAAGGAATAAACTTTTTTCTTTTAAGTCTGAAATTTATAAAATAGTAAATAAAAATGGTTTCAAAATAAATGATAAGAAAACAATAATTAGTGGTCCAAATGTAAGACATGAAGTTACAGGGCTATCGAATAATAAAAGAGTTTCCGTTACTGATGATTTTTACAAAAAAACTAGAGCGATGGTTAATAACATTTATGTTAAAAATTTCTTTTTTGATGGTTCTTATTTTTGTAAGCTAAATTCTGAAAAAAGCATTAGAATTGCAATTCAGAAAATTAGTGGACGATACGCATTTATTAAGGATATTGAAGATAAAAATAGAAATATGTATATTGGTCATGAAAATGGTTCTGAGTATAATGGAATAACCCCAACATATTTTAAAGAAGAAAGCTATAAAAATAATAGACTGGGTATATATTCTGGAAAAATGTTGTCTTATAGTAGATTTTTATTTTACAAATTCTTTTTATCAGGATTAGATTCATATATATTTTGTGAGGGGAAAACTGATCCTAGATATATTAAGGCAGCAATGAATTCATTGAACATTAATAGTAAAATTAAATTAATTGATTTTGAGTCACAAAAAAACAAAAATACTACATTTAAAAAAATATTTTCTTTATCAGGTGGTGGAGGAAGTCTTAAGATAATATTAGAAATGTATTTTGGAAACGCAGGATTTTCGACTTCAAAAATGACAACCAATTTAACTTCGTATTGGGATTATTTTTCACAAAAAATAATCCCAATTAGACCAAGTATAATTCTATTTGACTATGAAATTAATTCTAATAATTCACCATTAAGTCATGCTCTTAATTTTATTAAATCAAGGTTAATTAATTCTCAAAATAATACTATTGATTTTAAAGATATAGAACATAATATAAAAAATTTTGGTTATAGTCATATTATTGGGAATCTATATATTGCAACTACATTTCAAAAATGTAAATCAAGTGATATAGCAATCGAAAATTATTTTCCAGATGATTTTTTAAATCATCCATATGCTTCAGATCCTAAATATGTAGATAATGAGAATCAAAAAGAAAGACAATTTGAAAATGCCCCTGATCTGCAGAATTCAAGTGTAAATAAAATCGAAAAAAATGAATTTTCTTCATATGTGAGATCAAGAATAAATGACAAAGATTTATTTAAGAATTTTAAAGAACTTTTTTTGATTTTTGATAAAATTAGAGTTGATTATGGAAGATTAATTTTTGAAAAAATGAATTATCTAGATAGTTCATCAATATTATATAAATTTACAAATGAAAAGCTAAATGAAATATCAGATATTGATTGACTTCTTGTCATTAATATATTTTTATTTTCAAATTATTGTTTGGAGTTCAGTTTACAATTTTATACTTCATCTTTTTAATGGTGGATTTAATATTTGTCCGTGTTTTTAAATTGTACAGTAATTAAAAATTATTTATCGCTAGTGGTATTTAAAATTAAATTATAAAGTATAAAGTATTTTATATTTCTAAGTGAAATAATTTGTATTGTCCTTGTATGTTTTTACTTGTAGGCGGGGATTATTGCTAAAATTTTATTAACAATTTGTTTATCTCAAATAACTCATTTCTTATTTAATGATATGCAAAAAAGTAATACAAAAATAAATGATGGTTTAGCATACGGTTATTATAAATACTGTACAATGATAAAGAATACAGTATAAATATAACCAAGTTTATTAAAAAATCATCGATAGCTTAATAAACAAATATAGAAGATTTTGAATTGATTTTAAATTTATTATTTATAATTTTTAAAATACTCCACGAAAATTAGATTATAATTAATTTTCGTGGAGTATTTTTTGCATGTTTACATTTATAATATTTTATAGTTTGAATTTTTTGAATATTTTTACTATTGGGGCAGGTGGATTTGGGCATTCTTTGTTTGCAACTGGTAATTAATTGCCTGCCGGTTTCGGTTGGTCATCATGAAGTCGGTGGCATAGAGAACCACGGCTAAGTGCCGGTCTTTCGGTAAATGGTAGTAGACCGGTTGAAAATCCAAATGCAATTGGTAGAACTTTCCGGGGTCAATCGTTTCCGTCACAGCCGGACTGGTCCGATTTTGCAGGTTGAGGTGGACCCGGGAAATAATTTTGTGGTCACTCGGGAACTTTTCCAGTTGAAACTCGCGGATGTCATCTCGATACCATTGGTACCCTAAGGGCAGGCCTCGGGGAGCCGAAACGGTCGGGGCGGGCTGTAAGCGACGGGCGTTCCCCACGTCCAGGAGGACTGCACTCAACATTCCCACTGGTTGATCACTGCTGACGGCGACGTCGAGGGTGACGGTTCCGTTGATGGTGAGTTCGTGATCAAGGTTTAACAGAGCCACCGTTCGTTGCGGATCCAGCTCCTGGTCAGCCAAACTGAGCAGTTTTTGTTCCCACTGCTCGGGATGCGTGCTAAAGGTGTGGAATTGGTCCTCAGAGTAGGATTGCGTCCAGTGCTGGCGATTAAACTGTAACGAATGTTTCGTGGGGGCCTTTGTGAGCCAGTTGGGTTGAGCGTGCCAGGTTTCGGGAGTGACGTTGTCTTGCACAATTACTGCGGGCACAGTCTCGTCTACCCCGTTTTCCACGCCGGCCAGCTTGTTGCTGAGCCACAGATTTACCAAATCGGAGTAGTCAAAGGACGGAAAGGCGTTTAGGTACATGTGTTGACCCTGGTGCAGAATCAGTTTTTTACTAATCGGAAGTGCTTGAATGTCCTGCCAAAAGTGACCGGCATTCTTGAGCTTCACGTTCCAATCGTTTAAACCGTGAACTAACAGCACGTCGGCTTGCACCCGTTGGTCGTGGTTGCGGTAGTTACGGTCGTCCCAGAACTGGTTGTAGTTGCCGGTCTGACGCTCTTGACCCGTTTTCAGGTCCTGCAGTTGCTGGGTAAAGGCCGGCTTGGTTCGGAGTTCATCTCCGGCACAAAGACTGCGCGAGAAGGTTTCACCGGCCAGCACGTCGGCATCCTCACCTTGAAAACCACCGGGGGCCACGACCAATCCGTTTTCGCGGTAGTAATCGTACCAGGACGAAATGGCGGCCTCTGGAATGATGGTTTTTAGACCAGGAACTCCGGTCGTGGCGGCGGCAATCGCTAACGTTCCCAGGTAAGAACGGCCGGTCATTCCGACGGAGCCGTTACACCAGTCGGCTTTGATGGTGATGCCATCGGTTCGGTTGGTGAAGGCCCGACGGTCGCCGTGGAGCCATTCGATTACCGCGATGGTACTAGCAGTTTGGTAGGGATCACCACAGGTTTGCAGGCCATCCGAATCAATTGTTCCGATCCCAGCCGCATACACGCTGGCAAAGCCTCGGGGTAACAAGAAATCGTTGAGGGTGTAGCCCGGATGGGGTTCATGAGTTAAGGTGGCGTCGTTAGCCTGGCCGTGGACAGCGTGGGCTTGTCCTGATGTTAAGGTCACGGTCGGTTGGGGCTGAAACTGACTAGCGGGTTTGGGTTGTAAATCTACGTTCACGTCGTGGGTGAGCTGTTCACCCAACGTTTCGTTAATGCCCTGGTCGTAGGGAGAAGCAGTGTAGACCGCCGGGACTGGCGTTAAGGCGTCGGGACGAGTGATTTCAACTTTCAGCAGGTCAGTTTGGCCGTCTTTATCGGAGTCAAAATCCGTTTCCACAAACACAGTTTCGTAGTGAAAGTCCCGGACGTTGAAAACGGCCTGGGCCTTGCCATTGAAGTACAGCGGATGCTGGTGGTCAAACTGCGCTTGGATAAAGTAGCCCTGGGTCGCTAATTGGTCGAGGTAGGTTAAAACCTGCGGAGTGTGCGTGGTGAGCAGCTGATACCAAGCGCGCTCTAATGAATCAGCATCCGTAATTTCAGGTAGGGGTGCAAGGCCTAACTGTTGCCAACTGGCCTGGGGCGTTTCCGCTTTAAAATCGGGACCGACCTGAAAGCCCAGTAACTGGAGGCCGATGAGAGTGAAAATTTCGGTCGTCAGGGGTTGGTCGTCAGTGAAGAATTGCGCTAGGGTAGTGGTGGGAGTGGCCAGGTACTGGTTGAAATGGTCTAACAAGGCCTCCCTAGTAGTGTAGTGCCAGTGCGCCTTTTGTAAGTAAGCCCAGAGCATCTCCTTGAGTGGCGCCGGGGTAACAGCAAAGCCGACGTCTGCCAGTTCTTGCTGGATTTGGGCAAGTGGAACGTTCGTAAGTTGGGCAAATTGGTTGATTTTCATGGCTGATTCTCCTTTGGCACCGGCTGAAGCCTAAAACAGATTTAATTTCATCGGGTTAGGAATAGTGTAGAATAATTAGAGGTGAGATGGAAGTTTAATTCAAGCAATGGGAGTAATGGAAGAATGGTAAATTTAATTGATGCAGTGCAACCAAACGTCATTCAAACCCAGTTATCGGATATTTATGGGTTTAGTGAACAATTGGCGCAGATTCCGGACCTCGTGTCGTTAACGATTGGGGAACCGGACTTTCCGACCCCAGAACACGTCAAAAAAGCGGGGATGGCAGCCATTGCAGCTGACGAAAGTCACTATACCGCCACTTGGGGCCGGATTGGCACCCGAACTGCAGCTGCGAACTACCTGAAACAGCGCTACGACGTCGACTATGACCCGGCAACGCAGGTCGTCATCACGAACGGGGTTACGGAAGCGATGTATGCAACGTTAGCAACCTTCGTGGGCAAGGGTGACGAGGTCTTACTACCGACGCCTGCCTTTCCCGTGTATGACTCGTTAGTGGAACTTAACGAGGGAAAACTGGTGGAAATTGATACCCAACCCGATGAATTTTTATTAACTCCAGAACGGTTACAAGCCACTCTGGATGCTCATCCCCACGCTAAGGTGTTAATTGTGAACTTTCCGTCTAATCCGACTGGACGCAGTTATTCAACAGCACAAATTCAGGCACTAGCAAAGGTAATTTCCCAAACAAACTTGGTGGTGGTTAGTGACGAAATTTACAGTGAATTAACTTACACCGGCCGGCACGTTTCGCTTGCGAAGTATTTACCGGACCAAACCATTTTGTTTAACGGGTTGTCCAAATCCCACGCTATGACTGGTTGGCGGATTGGGGTTGCTGCTGGACCGGCCCCGGTGATGACTGAAATTGCCAAGGTTCGCGAATTAATGTCTACTTCCGTGATGACCGCAGCCCAGGTGGCCGCCGAGGAAGCCTTTGGCAACGGAATGGATGATGCCGCCCCGATGCGCGCGGAGTACGAACGCCGGCGGGACTACGTGTACAACGAATTTACGCGCTTGGGCTTTGCCTGTGAGAAGCCCCAGGGAGCCTTTTATCTCTTTGCCAAGATTCCGGAACGTTTCCATTTGAACAGTGCTGCTTTTTGCCAGGACGTGGCGAAGACAGTGAAGGTTGGCATGATTCCTGGTTCAAGTTTTGGCGCCGGGGGCGAAGGCTACGTGCGAATTAGCTATGCCACCAGCATGAGCAACCTAGAAGAAGCCATTCGACGGTTGCAAAGTTATTGTGACGAACATTAATTAATGACATAAAAAAAGAAGCGTTTCGCAGTTGCGAAGCGCTTCTTTTGGTAACTAGCTTAAGCTAAACCAGTTTCTTTCATTCCTTTTTCGGCAGTTTCTTTTAAAGTCTTAGCGGAAGCAGCCATTTTGGCTTGTTCTTCTTCACTAAGTTGAACTTCAAGCACATCAGCAATTCCGTGCGCGTTAACCACAGCTGGGGTACCAATGTAAATGTCGTTCAAGCCGTATTGACCGTCCATGGGTGCACCAACGGGAAGAACGGCGTTTTCGTTCCGGAGAATGGCGCGAGAAATCCGCATTAAGGAAGTTCCGACTCCGTAGAAAGTAGCGCCCTTCTTGTTGATGATTTGGTAAGCTTTGTTCCGAGTGTCATCCTCTAATTCTAAGAGGGTGTCCTTGGAAACGCCACGATCAGCAGCGTATTTTACTAACGGAACGTTACCAACGGAAGCTTCGTCGATGTCAGCAAATTCGGAGTCACCGTGTTCACCTAAAATGTAAGCATCAACACTAGCGGGGTCAATGTCAAACTTTTTGGCAACTGCCACCCGGAACCGGCTGGTATCTAAAGAAGTACCGGAACCAAAGACCTTTTCCTTTGGAAAACCAGAAATCTTTTGGGTAGCGTAAGTCAAGATGTCAACTGGGTTAGCGGCTACTAAGAAGATGCCGTCAAAACCGGAGTCAACCACTGGTTTAACGATGGAAGCTAAAATCTTTAAGTTCTTGTTAACCAAGTCGAGACGAGTTTCACCTGGTTTTTGGGGAGCACCGGCTGTGATAACCACCAGGTCAGCATCCTTACAATCAGGGTAGTCACCGGAGTAAATGTTTTTGGCAGCCGTAAATGGAATGGCATCTTCCAAATCCATTGCGTCTCCTTCGGTCCGATCCTTGTTAATGTCAACAATGACAAATTCTTCAGCTAATGCTTGTTGCACCATGGCAAAGGCGTATGAGGAACCCACGGCTCCGTCTCCAACCAAAACAACTTTTTGGTGTTTCTTAGTCATAACTGTCATCCTTTCAGTGGTAATAGTATTAAGATACAGCTAAATTATAACATTGAAAGTGTTACTTTTCACATTCAATTGCAACCGTTTTCGTGGTGGTAATCCGTGAATTAAAAATAATTATGGAAGAAACGATTAGAGGAACTCTGAGTCTGAAAAAAGTTGGGGAAAAGTGTTGACGATTTTTCGATCTGATGCTATGATTTAATAGTTGTCAAAACGATGTAATTGTTTTGCTTCTCATTTATGGAAGATTAGCTCAGTTGGGAGAGCGTCTGCCTTACAAGCAGAGGGTCACAGGTTCGAGCCCTGTATCTTCCATTACATGAGCCGTTAGCTCAGCCGGTAGAGCATCTGACTTTTAATCAGAGGGTCGGCAGTTCGAACCTGCCACGGCTCATTTGTAAATGTAAAAATAATAACATGCGGACGTGGCGGAATTGGCAGACGCGCTAGATTTAGGTTCTAGTGTCTTAGCGACGTGGGGGTTCGAATCCCTTCGTCCGCATCCATTATTTTTGCCGACTTAGCTCAGTTGGCTAGAGCGCGTCACTAGTAATGATGAGGTCGGAGGTTCGAGTCCTCTAGTCGGCACTATGCGGAAGTAGTTCAGTGGTAGAACGCCACCTTGCCATGGTGGAGGTCGCGGGTTCGAATCCCGTCTTCCGCTTTTTTATATGTTTATGCCGGGGTGGCGGAATTGGCAGACGCACAGGACTTAAAATCCTGCGGTCAGTAATGACCGTACCGGTTCGATCCCGGTCCTCGGCATTTATGCACCTATAGCGCAATTGGATAGAGTGTCTGACTACGAATCAGAAGGTTGCAGGTTCGACTCCTGCTAGGTGCATTTGTTCGGGAAGTAGCTCAGCTTGGTAGAGCACCTGGTTTGGGACCAGGGGGTCGCAGGTTCGAATCCTGTCTTCCCGATTTAACTTATATAGATTAAAAACATTGGCTAATGGTAGTCAATGCTTTTTTGTATAGTTAATGGTTTTAAAAGGCCCTTTGCTTGTTATTTGCTGTGGATATTATATAATTAAAGTCAACATTAGTCAGAGACGAGATGAGAGATATGACACATCACAGCATGTCAGATACAATCGAAGAATATTTAAAGCAATTGTTACTTAGTGCGGATACGGCAGAAGTGGAAATCAGACGTTCAGATATTGCTGATCACTTTGACGTGGTCCCCTCTCAGATTAATTACGTGATTAAAACGCGGTTTACGCTGCGGGACGGCTACGTCGTGCAGAGTAAGCGGGGTGGTGGTGGTTACATTCGGATTGAACAAATTGACCTAGCGAGCGACACGGACGTGTTTGACCAGTTAGTGGCTTCCATTGGCACCCGAATTACCCAAAAGGACGAAGAAGACATTTTAACCACCCTTTATAACAACGGGTTACTTTCAACCCGCGAAGTTAACATGATTTCTTCCATCTTAACTCATGAAGCAATTGCAATTACTAATGCTGAAACCGAAGAAAAAGTACGAGCAAACGTGCTAACCGCTCTGTTGAGTCGGTTACGGTACGAATGCTAACCGAAAGGAGACTTACTTTATGGCAGATTCATTGACTCCGAGTGCTAAACGAGTATTAAACATTGCGCAGGATCAAGCGCGGAGCTTTAAGCACCAAGCGGTGGGAACCGAACACCTCCTGCTGGCGCTAACGCTAGAAAAAACTGGAATTGCCTACGAAACTTTGACGCAGCTCTCAATTACAGATCAAGATGTTTTTGAAGAAATCGAACAACGAGTTGGCTACGGAAATTTGGATGCAGAAGAGACCACGTACCTAAGTTACTCGCCCAAGATGCGGGAAATCATTGCCTTGGCCGCCCGGATTGCGCAACAATATGGAAGCCTAAAGGTCGGACCGGAACACCTGTTGTTAGCCTTAACGACTGACGAAAAGGGAGTTGCTGCCCGAATCATGGCCGGACTTGGTACTACCCCTGAAGAAGTTCGCAAGATTACGATTCGTAAGATGGGCGTACCGGATCAGGGTGTGGGCGCCGCGCGCGAACAACAAAACGAGGAAAGCCAAACCCCTACGTTAGATTCATTGGCAAAGGACTTGACTAAGACGGCTCGCGATGGTCAACTGGATCCAATTATTGGGCGGAGCTGCGAAATCAAACGGGCCATCCAAGTCTTGAGTCGCCGGACGAAGAACAACCCCGTTTTAATTGGAGAACCAGGGGTTGGAAAAACCGCAATTGCAGAAGGACTAGCCCAAAAGATTGTCCAAAAGAAAGTTCCAGAAGAAATGTTGAACAAGCGGATTATGATGCTGGACATGGGTTCCTTAGTGGCTGGCACTAAGTACCGGGGTGAATTTGAAAATCGGTTAAAGAAAGTGATCAACGAAATTCAAACTAGCGGGAATGTAATCCTGTTTGTGGATGAACTACACACCTTGATTGGGGCTGGTGGAGCTGAAGGAGCCATTGATGCTTCGAACATCTTAAAACCGGCATTAGCCCGGGGCGAACTCCAAATGATGGGGGCCACTACTCTAGACGAATACCAAAAACACATTGAATCGGATGCAGCGTTAGAACGGCGGTTTGCCACGATTCAAGTCAATGAGCCATCAGTACAAGAGGCGAAAGAAATTCTGCGCGGGTTACGACCGAAATATGAGGAACACCACCACGTGCAAATCACAAACGGGGCCATCGATGCCGCCGTGGACCTATCTAACCGCTACATTAGTGACCGCTTTCTGCCGGATAAAGCCATTGACCTAATGGATGAAGCAGCCGCTAAAGTTCGCATTGACGAACTGCAGGGCACGAGTCCGGTCTTGAAGAAACAACAAGAATTAGAAGAAGCCCGGCGCGACAAGGATCAAGCCATCGAAGACCAACGCTTCGACGACGCCGTTTCCATTCGGGCACACGAGCAAGAGTTGGAACAAGAGTTAGCCAAGCTGCAAAAGCAAAGTGACCAACAACGGCAACGTGAAAACAACGAGCACCAGTACAATTTACGCGAAACTGCTGAAGATGTGGCCCGGATTGTGGCTGAGTGGACGGGGGTTCCAGTTACGAAGCTCCAGAAATCTGATACTGAACAGCTGATTAACCTTGAAACGCAATTACACAAACACGTCATTGGCCAAGACCAGGCCGTTTCGGCAGTGGCGAGAGCCGTGCGACGGGCCCGGAGTGGTTTGAAGGATCCAAACCGGCCGATTGGGTCGTTCCTCTTCTTGGGACCAACCGGGGTTGGAAAAACGGAACTGGCCAAGCAACTAGCTGCCACGATGTTTGGCTCGGCGGACGACATGATTCGGGTCGACATGAGTGAATTCATGGAAAAGTACTCGACTAGTCGGTTGGTGGGGTCTGCACCTGGTTACGTGGGCTACGACGAAGGTGGTCAATTGACCGAAAAGGTGCGGAATCACCCGTACTCAGTGGTTCTACTTGACGAAGTTGAAAAGGCCCATCCCGACGTCTTTAACATGCTACTGCAGGTCTTAGATGATGGGTACCTGACTGATTCAAAGGGGCGCAAGGTTGATTTTCGCAATACGATTATCATCATGACGTCGAACCTGGGGGCCACGGCCTTGCAACAGCAAAAGACGGTTGGGTTTGAAACGGACCAGACGCGAAACCGTGATCGGGAAATGAAACAGGTCATTGATGAACAAGTCAAACAGTTCTTCCGGCCGGAATTCTTGAACCGGATTGACGAAACGGTTTACTTCCACTCCCTGACTAAGTCAGAACTGCACCAAATTGTGAAGTTACTGACGCACAAGCTGGTTACCCGGGTGGAAGCCCAGGGTTACGAACTTCGCTTAACCCCAGCAGCCATCGACGCTGTGGTGGCCAAGGGTTACCAACCAGAATACGGAGCTCGGCCGTTACGGCGGGCCATCCAAACTCTGATTGAGGATCCGTTGAGTGAAGACCTCTTAGCTGGTAAATTCGAAAAGGGCGACCGGATTACAGTCGGTGCGCGGAAAAACGAAATTACCATTACTAGCAAAGCTCCCAAACTAGTTTAAAACGAAAGCCTAACGGTCCTAGGATCGTTAGGCTTTTTGGTTGACGACGATTAATTAACGTTGTATACTACAGAAGTATTGACTATGAATTGAAATGTGTGATTGCGATCTATTGTCCGCAATTACGTTTATACGAAGCCAAAAATAAGTAAATGAACTTATTTTTGGATTTTTTTTGCTTAAATTTAGGGTAAATCCCTAATTGTAATCAAATTGTAACATTTCGGTTCGCAAGATTTATAAGGAGGGTGAACAACTTGGCAGAAGACTTGAAGGTAAACACACCACAAGCAATGGCCGGTAACGTTGTTAAGTACGGTAAACACAGAACCCGGCGTAGTTACGCCAGAATCAAGAAGGTTTTAGATTTACCAAACTTGATCGAGGTCCAAACTGATTCTTACAACTGGTTCTTAGACGAAGGACTCCGTGAGATGTTTAAAGACATCATGCCCATTGACGACTTTCAAGGAAAGTTATCGTTAGACTTCGTTGACTACCAATTATTAGAACCAAAGTACACGGTTGCAGAAGCACGGGCTCACGAAGTTAACTACTCCGCCCCTCTCCACGTAACCTTAAAATTAACTAATCACGAAACTGGTGAAATTAAGACCCAAGACGTGTTCTTCGGTGACCTACCGTTGATGACGGATCAAGGAACTTTCATTATTAATGGTGCAGAACGAGTAATCGTTTCCCAATTAGTTCGTTCCCCTGGGGCTTACTACCACAAAGAATTAGATAAAAACGGTCGTGAATCTTACAGCGCTACGGTGATTCCTAACCGGGGTGCTTGGATGGAATTTGCGACGGATGCCAAAAACATTTCCTATATCCGGATTGACCGGACGCGGAAACTGCCGATCACGGAATTAGTGCGGGCCCTTGGGTTTGGCTCTGATGACGAAATTACGGACATCTTTGGTTCCACTAGCGACACTTTGAACTTGACTTTGGAAAAAGACGTCCACAAGGATGCCAGTGACTCCCGGGTTGAAGAAGCTTTAAAGGACATTTACGAACGCTTGCGTCCGGGTGAACCAAAAACCGCTGAATCCTCTCGGAACCTGTTAACGACGCGTTTCTTTGATCCGAAGCGTTACGACATGGCACCTGTGGGTCGTTACAAGACCAACGAAAAGTTGAGCTTGAAGAACCGGTTGATGGGCGCTGCTCTAGCAGAAACGCTGGCTGATCCTGATACGGGTGAAATCATTGCCAACAAGGGCGACATCTTGGAAAAAGAATTAATGAAGAAACTGTCGCCTTATTTAGACCGGCAAGATTTTAAGGCTTACACTTTTAATCCGTCTTCAGAAGCAGTGGTAACTGATCCCGTGACGGTTCAAATCATTAAAGTTTACTCCAACACGGACCCAGAAAAAGTGGTTCCCGTCGTGGGTAACGACAACATTAGCTTGGACTACAAACACATTACGCCGGCTGACATGTTGGCACAAATCAACTACTTCTTCAACTTACAAGAAGGACTGGGATCTGTCGACGACATTGATCACTTGAGTAACCGGCGGGTTCGTTCCGTGGGGGAACTACTTCAAAACCAATTCCGGATTGGATTATCTCGGATGGAACGGGTGGTCCGCGAACGGATGTCAATTCAAGACACTGCGACGGTTACGCCACAACAGTTAATTAACATTCGTCCGGTCGTGGCTTCCGTGAAGGAATTCTTTGGTTCCTCACAATTGTCGCAGTTCATGGACCAAACTAACCCATTGGGAGAATTAACCCACAAACGGCGTTTATCGGCTTTAGGACCTGGTGGAATTACGCGGGACCGGGCCGGTTACGAAGTGCGGGATGTTAACTATACCCACTACGGCCGGATCTGTCCGATTGAAACGCCCGAAGGACCAAACATCGGGTTGATTAACTCGTTCTCTGGTTACGCGCGGGTCAACAAGTACGGCTTTATCGAATCACCATACCGGCGGGTGGATTGGAACACCCACAAGGTAACCGATAAGATTGACTACCTAACGGCTGGCGACGAAGATAAGTACGTGATTGCCCAGGCCAACTCACCATTGAACCCCGATGGTTCTTTCCGCGACGAACAAGTAATGGCGCGGGATAAGTCCGAATACGTGGAAGCTAATACGGTCGACGTGGACTACATGGACGTTTCACCCAAACAAGTGGTTTCCGTCGCCACTGCATGTATTCCGTTCTTGGAAAATGATGACTCCAACCGGGCTCTGATGGGATCAAACATGCAACGGCAAGCGGTTCCGCTGTTAAATCCACACGCTCCACTAGTGGGAACGGGAATGGAATACAAGACCGCCCATGACTCCGGAGTGGCTAAGATTGCGAAATACGCCGGAACGGTTGAATACGTTGATGCTCGTGAAATCAAGATTCGCCGTGACAACGGTACTTTAGATACGTACGAACTGACGAAGTTCATGCGGTCTAACAATGGAATGAACTATAACCAAACTCCAATCGTTAAGACCGGTGACCACGTGGATGCCGACGAAATCATCGCAGATGGTCCAGCCATGGAAAGTGGAGAATTAGCCTTGGGGCAAAACCCAACGGTGGCCTTCATGACTTGGCAAGGATACAACTTCGAAGATGCCATCGCCATTAGCGAAAAACTGGTCAAAGAAGATGCTTACACTTCGATTCACATTGAAGAGTACGAATCAGAAACCAGAGACACGAAACTGGGACCTGAAGAAATGACCCGGGAAATTCCTAACGTCGGAGAGGATGCCTTAAAGGATCTCGATGAAAACGGAATTGTGCGGATTGGGGCTGAAGTGCACGACGGTGATATTCTGGTCGGAAAGGTTACTCCAAAGGGAATGACCGAACTGTCCTCCGAAGAACGGCTCTTGCACGCTATCTTCGGGGAAAAATCACGTGAAGTTCGTGATACCTCCCTCCGGGTGCCCCACGGTGCCGACGGGGTGGTGCAAGACGTCAAGATTTTCTCTCGGGAAAACGGGGACGAACTGCAACCAGGTGTGAACAAGATGGTTCGGGTTTACATCGCCCAGAAGCGGAAGTTGCAAGTCGGTGACAAGATGGCCGGTAAGCACGGAAACAAAGGGACGGTTTCCATTGTGGTTTCAGAAGAAGACATGCCATACATGCCAGACGGAACTCCAGTGGATATCCTCTTAAGCCCCATGGGTGTGCCTTCCCGGATGAACATTGGTCAAGTACTGGAAATGCACCTCGGAATGGCAGCTAAGAAACTGGGAATCCACGTTGCTTCTCCTGTCTTTGATGGGGCTACCAGTGACGACGTGTGGGACGCCGTTCGCGAAGCCGGTATGGCACACGATGCTAAAACCATTCTGTACGATGGTCGGACCGGAGAACCATTTGATAAACCAGTGGCCGTTGGGGTCATGGGTTATCTGAAACTGAACCACATGTCAGAAGATAAGATTCACGCTCGTTCCATTGGACCTTACTCCTTGGTTACGCAACAACCACTGGGTGGGAAAGCCCAATTTGGGGGTCAGCGGTTCGGTGAAATGGAAGTTTGGGCTTTAGAAGCATATGGAGCTGCCCACACCTTGCAAGAAATTTTAACTTACAAGTCTGATGACGTCGTTGGTCGGGTCAAGACCTATGAAGCCATCGTAAAGGGCGATCCAATTCCAAAGCCAGGCGTTCCAGAATCATTCCGTGTGTTGGTCAAAGAATTACAAGCCTTAGGACTGGATATGAAGGTCTTAGGGGCTAACCACCAAGCCATCGACTTACGTGATATGGATGAAGATGACGAAGTGGTAAACGTGAACGCCTTAAACAAGGTCGCACACGAACAAGCTGAAAAACAAACTGAAGCAAAACAAGAAGCTAGTCATGCTGCCGGTCAGGATGATAACGAGCAACAAGATCAGTAAAACCTGAATAAGGAGGGAACGCCAATGGTTGATGTGAACAAATTTAAGAGCATGCAAGTTGGTTTAGCAGCCCCAGAAACGATCCGCAGTTGGTCGTTTGGAGAAGTTAAGAAGCCAGAAACCATTAACTACCGGACGTTGAAACCGGAAAAAGACGGTTTATTCGACGAACGGATCTTTGGACCAACCAAGGACTGGAAATGTGCCTGTGGAAAGTACAAAGGGATCCGGTACAAGGGAATCGTCTGTGATCGTTGTGGTGTAGAAGTTACCCGTGCTAAGGTCCGGCGGGAACGGATGGGCCACATTGAATTAGCAGCTCCGGTTACCCACATTTGGTACTACAAGGGAATTCCGAGCCGGATGGGCTTGGTCTTAGACATGAGTCCGCGGTCACTTGAAGAAGTTATTTACTTTGCCGCCTACGTTGTAACCGATCCTGGTAACACGCCCATGGAAAAGAAGCAACTCTTAACGGAACAAGAATACCGGGATAAAAAACGGGAATACGGAACGCGCTTTGAAGCCAAAATTGGGGCCGAAGCCATCCGGACGTTGTTAGCTGACGTTGATCTCGAAAAGGAAGTTGCTGAACTCAAAGACGAATTGAAGTCTGCGACCGGACAAAAACGGACCCGGGCCATTCGGCGGTTAGACATTTTGGAAGCCTTTCTGACTTCTGGAAACCAACTAACTTGGATGGTCATGGATGCCATTCCAGTGATGCCACCTGACTTACGGCCCATGGTACAACTAGAAGGGGGTCGGTTTGCGACCTCTGACTTAAACGATTTGTACCGGCGGGTAATCAACCGGAACAACCGGTTGAAACGTCTGCTGGATTTGCATGCTCCCGGCATTATCGTGCAAAACGAAAAGCGGATGTTGCAAGAAGCTGTCGATGCCCTAATCGATAACGGACGGCGTGGTCGTCCGGTTGCCGGTCCAGGAAACCGGCCGTTGAAGTCCCTTTCCCACCTTTTGAAGGGGAAACAAGGGCGGTTCCGTCAGAACCTGCTTGGGAAACGGGTCGACTACTCTGGTCGTTCCGTTATCGACGTGGGTCCATGGTTGAAGTTGAGCCAAATGGGACTTCCCGTTTCTATGGCCCTTGAACTGTTCAAACCATTCATCATGCACGAATTGGTAGAACGCGGGTTGGCTTCCAACGTGAAGAATGCTAAACGTGAAATTGAACGCAAGGACGACGTGGTCTTTGACGTCTTACCAGATGTCATCAAGGAACACCCAGTGCTGTTGAACCGGGCCCCAACCTTGCACCGGTTAGGAATTCAAGCCTTTGAACCCGTGCTGGTTAGTGGGAACTCGATGCGGTTGCATCCCCTAGTTTGTGCCGCTTACAACGCCGACTTTGATGGAGACCAGATGGCCATCCACGTGCCGCTGTCAGAAGAAGCACAAGCAGAATCACGGCTCTTGATGGCCGCTGCCGGGCACATTTTGGCGCCTAAAGACGGGAAACCAGTTGTGGCTCCATCCCAAGATATGGTGATTGGGAACTACTACCTCACCATGGAAGAACCCAACCGTGAAGGGGAAGGCATGATCTTTAACGATCCTGATGAAGTGGAATTAGCTTATCGGGACGGGCTAGTGCACTGGCACAGTCGAATTGGGATTAAAGCGGCTGCTTACCCAAACAAGCCGTTTACGGATGACCAACAAGATAAGATTATGGTAACTTCGGTTGGGAAAGTTCTCTTCAACCAAATCCTGCCGAAGGACTTTACCTACTTGAACGAACCAACCGATACTAACTTACACGGTTACGTTCCAGACGAATACTTCTTGGAACCGGGCGAAGACATTCATGAACATATTGCCAATGCCGAATTGGTTCGTCCCTTTAAGAAGGGCTTCTTATCGGATATCATTGCTGAAGTTTACGATCAATACAAGGTAACGGAAACTTCCGAGCTCTTGGACCGGATCAAGGACCTTGGTAACGATGAATCAACGAAGTCTGGATTAACGGTCGGAATGTCTGACATCATGGACCTCCACGAAAAGCCGAAGGTTGTGGCAGCTGCCCACAAGAAGGTGGACACCATTACCAAGCAATTCCGGCGTGGTTTGATTACTGATCAAGAACGTTACGAACGGGTTGTGAACGTTTGGAACGAAGCTCGTGATGAAATTCAAGACCAATTGATGAAGAATTTCGACCCCGAAAACCCCATCTTTATGATGAGTGATTCTGGAGCCCGGGGTAACATTTCTAACTTTACGCAGTTAGCTGGAATGCGGGGCTTGATGGCTTCTCCTGATGGTAAAATCATGGAACTGCCCATCACTTCGAACTTCCGGGAAGGAATGTCCGTTTTGGAAATGTTCATTTCGACCCACGGTGCTCGGAAAGGGATGACCGATACGGCCTTGAAGACTGCCAACTCTGGTTACTTAACCCGGCGGTTAGTTGACGTGGCGCAAGACGTTATCATTCGGGAAAAGGATTGTGGAACTGATCGTGGTTTGACGGTTACTGCCATTACGGAAGGTAACGAAATGATCGAACCACTTTACGACCGAATCTTAGGCCGAAATGCCATGAAGACCGTGACGAACCCACAAACTGGTGAAGTAATTGTGGATCGGAACGAAATGATTGACGACAAGAAGGCCCAAGCCATCGTGGACGCTGGGATTGAAGCCGTCGAAATTCGTTCGGCCTTCACTTGCAACACGCCTCACGGGGTTTGTGAACGTTGTTACGGTCAAAACTTGGCTACTGGTGACGAAGTGGAAGTTGGAGAAGCAGTCGGAACGGTTGCTGCTCAATCTATCGGGGAACCCGGAACGCAGTTAACGTTACGGACTTTCCATACCGGTGGGGTTGCAAGTAACACCGATATCACCCAGGGACTTCCCCGGGTGCAAGAAATCTTTGAAGCCCGGAATCCAAAAGGTAAGTCAACCATCAGTGAAGTTACTGGGGTCGTTGAATTAATCGAAGAGGATCCGGCTGAAGGGGTTAAGGAAATCACCATCCAAGGAAAAGCCGATACCAGAAAGTACAAGGTTCCATTGACAGCTCGGATGCGGGTTGCTGAAGGTGACACGGTTCGCCGTGGGGAAGCCTTGAATGAAGGTTCGATTGATCCAAAGGAATTGCTGAAGATCAGAGATACTCTGTCTACGGAAACCTACCTGTTAACGGCGGTCCAAGAAGTTTACCGGCGTCAAGGGGTGGAAGTGAACGATAAGCATGCCGAAATCATGGTTCGGCAAATGTTACGAAAAGTTCGGGTCATGGATCCGGGTGACACTGACATCTTGCCAGGAACTTTGATTGACATCGATGACTTCAAGGAACGGAACCGGGATGCCGTTATGACTGGAAAGGTGCCAGCTACGGCTCGTCCGGTGCTCCTCGGAATCACGAAGGCTGCCCTCGAAACGAACAGTTTCTTATCAGCTGCTTCCTTCCAAGAAACGACGCGGGTTCTGACCGATGCTGCTATTCGCGGTAAGGTTGATCCGTTGATTGGATTGAAAGAAAACGTAATTATTGGGAAGTTGTTACCAGCTGGAACGGGTGTTCATGAATATGAAGACATCGAACCAGAAGAACTGGGTCAAACCGCTGATCAAGGAGTGACTGCTCCTTCTGACCAGACGACCAGTGCTGATGGCGACGACGCTGAATAATTAACCAAACGAAAAGGACGATTACAAAATGTAATCGTCCTTTTTTGTGTTTTCTTTCCCTAAACTAGTTTGCAAAGGTGACCTGCTGGTTATCTAAAGAGGCAATCTGAGCTAGCGACAGTACGTTGTAACCGTGGTCACGTAGGTATGTTCCTCCAGGTTGGAAGGTCTTTTCAATCACGATGCCGATTCCACTGACGCTGGCTCCAGCGGCTTCCGTAATCTTAATCAAGCCCTTGGTGGCCTCTCCGTTGGCTAAAAAGTCATCAATGATGAGTACTCGGTCAGTATTATCCAAAAATGGTTTTTCAATGTAAATGTGGTTGTTGGTATTTTTCGTGTAAGAATAAACTTCCGCACTGTACACGTCATCCTTAACTACCAGTGATTTACTCTTGCGGGCAAACACGACGGGAAGGTGCATGGCTAAGCCGGTTAAAACGGCTGGCGCAATTCCAGAGGCTTCTACCGTTAGAATCTTGGTGATGCCAGCCGATTGAAAGTAATCCGCAAAGGCTTGCCCAATTTGTTGCATCAGCTGGGGATCAATTTGATGATTTAAAAAGGAATTAACCTTTAAAATGTTGCCCGGTAAAACGGTTCCGTTCGTTTCAATGGCGTGTTTTAGTGCGTCCATAGTCAAATTCCTCCATAAAAAAAGCCCACGTTGATAGTGGGCGACTTCCCACTTATAGTTCAGAATTGCGGTTCTGAGTAGAGACGGTCAGCCGATTCTGACCATATATAAGCAGTAACAATTTTCTTTAATCTTACTCTGAATCAAGCTGAGAAGCAAACCAGTCCGGTGAGGTAGAGGAGAGTACTGCCAAATAACAGGGGTAAAAAAGGCAACGCGCGCTTGCGCGTACTCAGTAGCCAACCCAAGCCGAATAGCGAGGCTAGTAAGACGATGCCACACCAGGCGGTTAGGGGAAAAACAAGAAGCAGGAGCCATAATAAATCGAGATCACCGTTGCCAATCCAATTGCCCTTGCGATTAATCATGAGGAGTAGGAGGTATAACAAAGTGTAGCTGATGACTAGTGGGAGTGGTTTTTGACTAATCACGAAGGCCAAGCAGCTTGGAAAGACTAATAACCACGTGGGGAAACCCCAGCAGATGCTGTCAAAGGTGCTCAGCAGTTGAAAGCTCAGTAAAAAGAGGAGCCAGGAGCAACTGGTTTGATTGACGGGTGGACTGAGCCAAAAGCACCACCCAGCGGTTACCTCCCAGACTAACAAAGACCACGGGAGCCGCCGGTGGCAGGTGCGACAACGGCCCCGTTGCCAGGTGAAACTGAGAACGGGCAGTAGTTCCCACCATCGTAACGGTCGTTGGCACCACTGACAATGAGACCGCCCCGTTTGAAATGATGTTCCTTGCACGGTGCGGGTGGCGACTACGGTCAGAAATGAACCGCAGCAGCAACCGACGTAAAACCAAAAAAATAACATGCTGAATCCTCCTTTTTAGTAAGGAGAAATACGCAAGTTCAGTTGACATCCATTCTGCACCGTGGTATTCTACTCATTGTGCTTATAAATGTTAAGCGATTTTTTTATCCCAAAAAATGGTTCACCTGGATGTGTGGACTTACAACTCAAATTTTACGAAAGGAGGACTTTTTAGATGCCTACAATTAACCAATTAGTTAGAAAAGGTCGTAAATCTAGAAGTTCTAAATCAAAGTCCCCAGCTTTGGGCTTTGGTTACAACAGTTACAAGAAGAAACCAACTCGCAACTCTTCACCACAAAAACGGGGAGTTGCTACCCGTGTGGGTACGATGACACCAAAGAAGCCTAACTCTGCTTTGCGGAAATACGCTCGTGTGCGTCTTTCTAACTTGTACGAAGTTACGGCTTACATTCCTGGTATCGGTCACAACTTGCAAGAACATAGTGTGGTCTTAATCCGTGGTGGTCGTGTTAAGGATTTGCCTGGGGTTCGTTACCACGTTATTCGTGGTGCGCTTGATACTGCCGGAGTTCAAGATCGTCGTCAAGGACGTTCGAAGTACGGTACAAAGCGGCCTAAGGACAAGAAATAAATCGACTAATTGAGGAGGACCTTTAGATGCCTAGAAAAGGAAAAGTTCAACAACGCGAAATCCTTCCTGATCCAATCTATAACTCAAAGTTGGTTTCAAAGTTAATCAACCACTTGATGTTAGATGGTAAGCGAGGAACTGCATCAGAAATCTTATATGGTGCATTCGAAGAAATCAAGGACCAAACTGGTAACGATCCAGTGGAAGTTTTTGAAGAAGCAATGAAAAACGTAATGCCAGTGCTAGAAGTTAAGGCACGGCGGGTTGGTGGATCAAACTACCAAGTTCCGATCGAAGTTCGTCCCAACCGGAGAACTACTTTAGGTTTACGTTGGATCGTAAGTTACGCTCGGCTTCGTGGTGAACACACCATGACGGAACGGCTTGCAAAAGAAATTATCGATGCTTCCAATAATACTGGAGCAGCAGTTAAGAAACGGGAAGATACCCACAAGATGGCCGAAGCCAACCGGGCTTTCGCTCACTACCGTTGGTAATCAGCTGCTGATTACAGGTTGGCAAGGCGAGTGGCTAATTATTTAGCCACTTTTTTCGAATGTTTAAAAATTAAAGGAGTTTAAAATGGCTAACAAACGTGCATTTCCGTTAGACAAAACCCGTAATATCGGGATCGTAGCCCACATTGATGCTGGGAAAACGACCACCACGGAACGGGTTTTGTACTACACGGGTCGCATTCACAAAATTGGTGAAACCCATGATGGTGCTTCGCAAATGGATTTCATGGAAGAAGAAAAAGAACGGGGAATTACCATCCAATCCGCCGCAACCACGGCGCAATGGAAGGGTTACCGGGTTAACATCATCGATACTCCAGGACACGTGGACTTCACTGCCGAAGTGGAACGTTCTCTTCGGGTACTTGATGGTGGAATCGTGGTAATGGATGGTGAAGCCGGAGTTGAACCTCAGACTGAAACGGTTTGGCGTCAATGTTCTGACTTTAGTGTTCCTCGGATCGTGTTCATCAACAAGATGGACAAGATGGGGGCTGACTTTGACTGGTCCGTGCAAACCATCAAAGATCGTTTACACGCTAATGCCGTTCCGGTTCAAGTTCCGATTGGTGCTGAATCAGACTTCGAAGGGGTCATTGACCTTGTAACGATGAAGGCATACGTGTACGACGAAGATAAAGAAGGAGAAAACTGGGATACGGTTGAAATCCCAGCTGACTACCAAGAAAAGGCTCAAGCAGCTCGTGAAAGCATGATTGAAGCCGTTGCCGACGTTGATGATGACGTAATGGGCAAGTTCTTGGAAGGGGAAGAAATCACCGAAGAAGACATCAAAGCCGGAATTCGTCGGGCTACTTTGAACTTGGAACTTTACCCAGTTTACGCTGGATCTGCTTACAAGAACAAAGGGGTTCAAATGATGATGGACGGTGTGATTGACTACCTCCCATCTCCATTGGAAGTTCGTCCTTACATGGCCACTGACCCAGAAAACGACGACGCTCAAGTTGAAGTTCGGGCTGATGACAAAGGACCTTTCGCTGCCTTGGCCTTCAAGATTATGACGGACCCATACGTTGGTCGGTTAACCTTTATTCGGGTTTACCGGGGAACTTTGGAATCTGGTTCGTACATCTTGAATGCAACGAAGGACAAGCGGGAACGGGCCGGTCGGTTAGTGCAAATGCACTCTGACCAACGGCAAGAAATCCCAGAAGTATTCTCTGGTGATATCGCTGCTACCATTGGTTTGAAGAACACCACGACTGGTGACTCTTTGACGGACGTTGACCACCCACTGATTTTAGAATCAATGGAATTCCCAGAACCAGTGATCCAAGTTTCGATCGAACCAAAGACCAAGGCCGACCAAAACAAGATGAACACTGCTTTACAAAAACTGTCTGAAGAAGACCCAACTTTCCAAGCCAACACTGATCCAGAAACGGGTCAAACGATTATTGCCGGAATGGGTGAATTACAGTTGAACATCATTATCGAACGGATGCGCCGTGAATTCGGTGTGGATGCTTCGATTGGTGCTCCACAAGTTGCTTACCGGGAAGCATTTGGCAAGCAAGTTAGTGCCGAAGGTAAGTTCGTTCGTCAATCTGGTGGTAAAGGTCAATATGGTGATGTTTACATTGAATTTACGCCCAATGCCGAAGGTGAAGGCTTCGAATTTGAAGACGCCATCGTCGGTGGGGTAGTTCCTCGTGAATACATTCCATCAGTTGAACAAGGTCTAAAAGAAGCCATGGAAAACGGTGTCTTAGCTGGTTACCCATTGATTGACTTGAAAGCCAAGTTATACGATGGTAGTTACCATGATGTCGATTCTAGTGAAGCAGCCTTCAAGATTGCCGCTTCATTGGCATTGCGTGAAGCTGCTAAGAAAGCCGATCCAAAGATCTTGGAACCAATCATGAAGGTTGATATCCGAGTTCCAGAAGAATACATGGGTGATGTAATGGGCCAAGTTACTGCTCGTCGTGGTAACATCGAAGGAATGGAAGCTCGTGATGGTGCCGAAGATATTCACGCCATGGTTCCATTGGCTGAAATGTTTGGATACGTGACGGACTTACGTTCTGCTACCCAAGGTCGGGGAACGTTTACAATGTCATTTGACCACTACACGGCCGTTCCTAAGAACATCCAAGAAGACATTATTAAACAAAACGGTGGAGAAGCTTAAGCCAAAGTTACTCTGCTAAGGAAAAAGTTTTACAAGCATTTTGCTTGTAAAACTTTTTTTGTTTATTCGGGGAAAACCCTTGAAATATCAGCGTTTATCAAGTAAGATGGAATAGTGCTTAAATTTGTGGGGTCAGTGTGCCCTCAAATAAGCGAGAATAGCGATGATGTAGAAGGTTGCGGCACACCCGGCCGCTTTGCCATGGCAGATGCGCCGGTAATTTCTACGGAGTTAGTCAATTTTTGGAAAAGAGACGAAGGAGGGATAATTATGGCAAAAGAAAAAATTCGGATCCGTTTAAAGGCTTACGAACACCGTAGTTTAGATCAAGCTGCGGACAAGATCGTAGCAACGGCACAAAGAACTGGGGCAACGATTTCTGGCCCAATTCCATTGCCAACTGAACGAGCTTTATACACTGTGTTGGCATCACCATTTAAATACAGTAAGGCCCAAGAACAATTTGAAATGTTAACCCACAAACGGTTAATCGACATTTTGAACCCCACTCCCAAGACGGTCGACTCATTAATGAAGTTAGACTTGCCTAGTGGTGTGGATATCGAAATCAAACTTTAATTTAATTACAAAACATTGGAGGTGTACTCATGACCAAAAAAGGAATCTTAGGGAAAAAGGTCGGGATGACCCAAGTTTTTACCGATAACGGGGAATTAGTTCCAGTTACGGTAGTTGACGTTACGCCCAACGTTGTCTTACAAGTTAAGAACAACGAAA
This sequence comes from Fructilactobacillus carniphilus, assembly GCF_024029675.1. Lineage (NCBI taxonomy): Bacteria > Bacillati > Bacillota > Bacilli > Lactobacillales > Lactobacillaceae > Fructilactobacillus > Fructilactobacillus carniphilus. Next base: position 127,809 of record NZ_CP097121.1, read on the forward strand.
CGGACGGTTACGAAGCAATTCAACTTGGATTTGACGACAAACGTTCAGTATTAAGCAACAAGCCTGAACAAGGTCATGTAAAAAAGGCAAATACTACTCCTAAGCGCTTCATTCGTGAAATCAGCGATGTCGACTTGGGAGACTACAAAGTTGGTGACGAAGTTAAGGCTGACACATTCGCAGCCGGTGACATCGTTGACGTTACGGGTACTACTAAAGGTCATGGTTACCAAGGTAACATCCACAAAGATGGTCAACGTCGTGGACCTACTACTCACGGTTCTCGTTACCACCGTCGTCCTGGTTCATTAGGGGTTATCATCAACCGAGTTGTTAAAGGAATGAAATTACCTGGCCGGATGGGTAACAAGACAGTTACCATTCAAAACCTGGAAATCATTAAAGCCGATGTTGATAATAACGTTTTATTGATCAAAGGAAACGTTCCAGGTGCTAACAAGACGCTAGTTACGGTCAGAACGGCTGCTAGCGAATCCAGAAAATAAGGAAAGGAGGAACCGTAAATGACAAGCGTATCATTATACAAACAAGATGGAAGCAAAAATGGTGAAGTTGAATTAAACGAAGCCATTTTCAACATTGAACCCAATGAATCCGTTGTCTTTGACACGGTTGTAATGCAACGTGCTTCACTCCGTCAGGGAACAAACGGGACTAAGTCTCGGGGACAAGTTCGCGGTGGTGGAAAGAAGCCATGGAGACAAAAGGGAACTGGTCGGGCTCGGCAAGGATCAATCCGTTCACCACAATGGGTTGGTGGAGGAGTTGTCTTTGGACCACAAGCTCGTTCATACAGCTACCACCTTCCAAAGAAGGTTACTCGATTAGCCGTTAAATCAGTTCTATCCGAAAAAGTTGCTAACGGTGATTTACTCGTAGTTGATTCTTTAAACTTTGATACTCCAAAGACCAAAGAATTCGCTAACTTGTTGAAGAATCTTGATGCAGCTACGAAGACGCTGGTAGTTTTGGAAGACGATAACGAAAACGCTGTTCGTTCGGCACGTAACATTGATAACGTTAAGGTTATTAGTGGTAAAGGGGTTAACACCTTAGACGTCTTGAACAGTAAGAAAGTTATCATCACCAAGGCTGCCCTTTCTCAAGTAGAGGAGGTGCTCGCATAATGGATGCACGAGATATCATTTTACGTCCGGTGATTACCGAAGCTTCAACTGACCGGATGGACGAAAAGAAATACACGTTTGACGTTGATTTACGAGCAAACAAAAACCAAGTTCGCGACGCTGTGGAAACAGTTTTTGGCGTTAAAGTTAAAAAAGTGAACTTGATGAACGTTCGCGGAAAAGAAAAACGTCAAGGTCGTTACGTTGGTTTCACCAAGAAACGCAAAAAAGCAATCGTAACGTTAACCAATGATTCAGACGAAATTAAATTATTCTCTGAAGAATAAATCATAGAATAGGAGGGAAACAACGTGGCTTTAAAGAAATATAAACCAACCACTAACGGTCGTCGTAACATGACTAGTATTGATTACAGTCAAATTACTACGAACAAGCCAGAAAAGAGTTTAGTAACCGCTAACTCTAAGACTGCCGGCCGGAATAACTCTGGTCGCATGACTGTTCGTCACCGTGGTGGTGGAAACAAACACAAGTACCGTGTGATTGATTTCAAGCGGAACCATGATGATGTTCCTGCAACTGTAAAAACGATCGAATATGATCCTAACCGGAGTGCTAACATTGCTTTGGTAGTTTACGAAGATGGGATTAAATCATACATCTTAGCACCAAAAGGCTTGAAGGTCGGAGATGTCATCGAATCTGGTAAAGATGCTGACATCAAGATCGGAAACGCCTTAGCTTTACAAGACATTCCTGTGGGAAGTACCATTCACAACATCGAATTAAAACCAGGTAAGGGTGGACAATTAGCTCGTTCTGCTGGTAACTCTGCTCAATTGTTGAGTAACGAACCAGGTAGCAAGTACTCATTGGTTAAACTTCCTTCTGGTGAAGTTCGGATGATCCTCTCCGTTTGCCGAGCTACAATCGGAACGGTTGGAAACGAAGAACATTCCTTAATTAACTGGGGTAAAGCTGGTCGGACTCGTTACCGTGGTCAAAGACCTCACGTTCGTGGATCAGTAATGAACCCTAACGATCACCCCCATGGTGGTGGGGAAGGGAAAGCCCCAGTTGGTTACCCATCTCCTTTATCTCCATGGCACAAGAAGACGGTCGGAAAGAAAACGCGGAAGAAGTCTGCACGTTCAACTAAGTTTATTGTCCGTCGTCGTAAAGGTTCGAAGATGTAATTTCGTTACATCTTAAGTACAACAAGTACACGAAGAGGAGGTTTCATTAATGAGTCGTAGTTTAAAAAAGGGCCCTTTTGCCGATCAATCGCTCTTAAAGAAGATTGACGCGCAAAAAGACCAAGAAAAGAAAACGGTTATCAAGACTTGGTCACGCCGTTCAACTATTTTCCCAAGTTTCATTGGATACACTATCTCAGTTTACAACGGTAGAACCCACGTCCCAGTTTACATTCAAGAAGACATGGTAGGCCACAAACTTGGTGAATTCGTACCAACTCGGACATTCCACGGGCATGGAAATACCGATAAGAAAACTGTATAACAAGGAGGATATCTAATGGCTGAACAAGTTACATCAGCAAAAGCAATCGCTAGAACTGTTCGCATTGCCCCTCGTAAGGTCCGCCTTGTTTTAGATCTTATTAGAGGCAAGAACGTTGCAGAAGCAACTTCGATTCTGAAGTTCACCCCTCGTGGTGCATCTCCAGTTGTGGAAAAAGTGTTGCACTCTGCCGTTGCTAACGCAGAAAACAACTTTGATCTTGATGGTCAAAACCTGGTTGTAAGCGAAGCTTATGCCGACGAAGGACCAACCTTAAAACGGTTCCGTCCCCGGGCAAAAGGTTCTGCTTCTCCGATTAACAAACGTACTAGTCACATCACAATCGTAGTATCAGAAAAGAAGGAGGGATAGAACATGGGTCAAAAAATTAATCCTAATGGTTTACGAATTGGTGTTACCCGTGGTTGGCAAGCTCAATGGTTTGCAAATGACGATAAATTCGCTTCATACTTAAATGAAGATTTGAAGATTCGTGGCTACCTCGAAAAACGGTTAGCGGACGCTTCTGTGTCAGAAATTGACATCGAACGGGCTGCTAAACGGGTTAACATCTCCATCCACACTGCTAAGCCAGGAATGGTAATTGGTAAGGGTGGTTCCGAAGTCGAAAGCCTTCGGCAAGCCTTAAACAAATTAACGGGTCGTCGGGTTCACATCAACATTGTGGAAATTAAGAAGCCAGACTTAGAAGCTGACTTAGTTGGTGAAAACATTGCTCGTCAACTTGAAGGCCGGGTTGCATTCCGTCGGGCGATGCGTGGTGCCATGAAGGGTGTTATGCGTGCCGGTGCTACCGGAGTTAAGACTCAATCAGCCGGTCGTTTGAACGGAGCTGACATGGCTCGAATCGAAAGTTATTCCGAAGGTCGAGTTCCACTGCACACTTTACGGGCAGATATCGATTACTCATGGAACGAAGCTCACACTACTTACGGATCAATCGGAGTTAAAACTTGGATTAACCGTGGTGAAGTTTTACCTGACAAACCTGAGGAAAATCGCAAGGGAGGTAAGTAAACATGCTTGTACCAAAACGTGTTAAGCACCGTCGTGAACACCGTGGTAAGTTACGCGGTCACTCTAAAGGCGGAAACAGCGTTGCTTTCGGTGAATATGGTTTACAAGCCATTGATTCACATTGGATTACTAACAGACAAATTGAAGCTTGCCGGATCGCCATTACCCGTTGCATGAAGCGTGGTGGGAAAGTTTGGATTAAAATCTTCCCCCAAAAGTCATACACGGAAAAAGGGATTGGTGTTCGAATGGGTAAAGGTAAAGGTAGTCCAGCTGGATGGGTTGCCCCAGTTAAGCGCGGAAAGATTCTTTTCGAAGTTGCTGGTGTTAACGAAGAAACAGCTATCAAAGCCTTAACTTTAGCTTCAAACAAGTTGCCAATTCGTACTAAGATTATTAAACGTGAGGAAGTAGGTGGCGAATCAAATGAAGGCTAAAGAAATCAGTAAATTAACCACTGACGAAATGTTGGCTAAGGAACAAGATTACAAAAAAGAATTGTTTAATCTTCGTTTTCAATTAGCCACTGGTCAATTAGAAAACACCGCTCGTTTGAGAACTGTCCGGAAAACAATCGCCCGGCTCAAAACAGCTTTGCGGCAAAAGGAATTGAACAAGTAAGAATCCGAAAAAAGGAGGGTTTATTTAGATGAGCACAGAACGTAATGAACGTAAACGTTACAGAGGTCGCGTTGTTTCTGACAAAATGGACAAAACCATTACCGTTGCCGTAGAAACGACAAAGACTCATCCTACTTATGGAAAACGGATTAAGTACACAAAGAAGTACAAAGCTCGTGACGAAGACAATCGTGCTAAGGTAAACGATATTGTTGAAATCATGGAAACGCGTCCACTATCAAAAACGGTCCACTTCCGTCTCGTTGACGTTGTTGAAGAAGCTATCATCATCTAGCTTTGTGTCATTTTGATCGTATTCTGATTTTAAAGTTGAAGGGAGGACACACTTACCATGATCCAACAAGAAAGTCGTTTAAAGGTTGCTGATAACTCTGGAGCCCGTGAACTCTTAACTATCAAAGTTTTAGGTGGTTCACGAGTTCGTTACGCCGGTACTGGTGATGTAATTGTTGCTACTGTTAAACAAGCAACACCAGGTGGCGTTGTCAAAAAAGGGGACGTCGTTAAAGCCGTAATCGTAAGAACTAAAGCTGTTTCTCGTCGTAACGATGGTTCTTACATTCGTTTTGATGAAAACGCCGCCGTTTTAATTAATGATGACAAGAGCCCGAAAGGTACCCGTATTTTTGGACCGGTTGCTCGTGAATTACGGAACAACAATTTTATGAAGATCGTTTCATTAGCGCCCGAAGTACTCTAAAACCAATTCACAAAAATAAGGAGGTGCCAGATTAATGTTCTTGAAAACTGGTGACAAAGTTCGTGTGATCGCAGGTAAAGACAAGGGTAAAGATGGAAACATCACCAAGGTCATTGCTGCCGATAACCGCGTAGTTGTTGAAGGAATCAACAAAGTAAAACAACACAAAAAAGCTTCCCAAGGTAACCCCCAAGGTGGAGTTTTTGACGTTGAAGCACCAATTAACGCATCTAACGTCATGTTAATCGACCCATCAACTAACGAACCAACTCGGGTTGGCATCGAAGTTAAAGATGGTAAAAAAGTTCGTATTTCAAAGAAATCACACAAAGCAATCGACTAACGATTGTCAGTGAAAGGAGGAAACAATTCGCATGTCTACTCGTTTAGAAGAAAGATATAAGAAAGAAATTCTCCCAGCACTAGTAGAAAAATTCAACTATTCATCAATTATGCAAGGACCAAAACTTGAAAAAATTGTTTTGAATATGGGTGTTGGTGATGCTGTAACAAATTCCAAGAACTTAGATGAGGCTGTTAACGAACTGACTCTAATTTCTGGTCAAAAGCCTTTGGTTACTAAGGCAAAGAAATCCATCGCTGCTTTCCGGCTGCGTGAAGGAATGCCAATCGGGGCTAAAGTTACCTTACGAGGTGACAAAATGTACGACTTCTTGGACAAATTAATTAACGTTTCGTTACCACGAGTTCGTGACTTCCACGGGGTTCCTAACCGTTCTTTTGATGGACGCGGGAACTACACGTTGGGAATCAAGGAACAATTAATTTTCCCAGAAATCAACTACGATGATGTTAACCGGGTTCGCGGTTTAGATATCGTCCTAGTTACTACCGCTGAAACTGATGAAGAAGGCCACGAATTGCTCAAACAATTTGGCATGCCTTTTGCTAAATAGGAGGTTTTAATTTGGCTAAAAAATCAATGGTAGAAAAGAACAAGCGTCCAGCTAAGTTCTCTACTCAAAACTACACTCGTTGCGAACGTTGTGGTCGACCTCGTGCGGTTTACCAAAAGTTCCACTTATGCCGAGTTTGCTTACGGCAACTTGCTCACCGGGGTCAAATTCCTGGCATGAAGAAAGCTAGTTGGTAGAAAAAACAAACTAAAAGGGAGGTTCCACGCTTATGGCAATGACAGATCCAATTGCAGATTTTTTAACTCGAATTCGGAATGCCAACATGGCACGCCATGCTTCGGTTGATGTACCTGCATCTAAAATCAAAGGTAATATTGCTGAAATCTTGATGCGCGAAGGATTTATCAGTCGAGTAGAATACATCGAAGACGATAAACAAGGCGTAATTCGAGTGTACCTTAAATATGGTAAGAACAACGAACGGGTTATTTCCGGCTTAAAACGGATTTCTAAACCAGGTTTACGTTCTTACGTTAAATCAGATGATGTTCCGAAGGTCTTAAATGGTTTAGGAATCGCAATCATCTCAACTTCAAACGGAGTTATTACTGATAAAGAAGCTCGCGACAAAAAAGTCGGTGGCGAAGTGTTAGCTTACGTTTGGTAATCATTACACAAGAAATGGAGGTGTTTAACAGATGAGTAGAATTGGTTACAAAACAGTTGTAATTCCTGAAGGAGTTACTGTAACTCGTGACGGTGATCAAGTGACCGTTAAGGGTCCTAAGGGTGAATTAACCCAAACTTTCTCTCCATTAGTGGAAATGAAAGTGGAAGGTAACGAAGTTAATTTTGAACCCACTGGTAAGTACGACAACAAGGAACGTGCTATGCACGGAACTTCTCGGGCTAACTTCAATAACATGATTGAAGGGGTCGCCAACGGCTTCAAGAAAAACTTGAAATTAGTTGGGGTTGGTTACCGGACGCAATTAAAGGGTAAGACGTTAATCTTAAACGTTGGTTACTCAAACCCAGTTGAAGTTCCCCTTCCAGAAGACTTAGACGTTAAGGTTCCTGACAACACCACGATTGAAATCGAAGGAATCAACAAGCAACACGTTGGAGACTTTGCAGCCAAAGTTCGTGCCATTCGTTCTCCAGAACCATACAAGGGTAAAGGAATTCGTTACGAAGGCGAACACATTGTGCTTAAAGAAGGTAAGACTGGTAAGTAGTTTTTAAATTGATAATATAGAGGTGACTATTTTGATTACAAAACCAAGCAAGAACAAAACACGAAAAGTAAGACATGCTCGTGTTCGTAGTAAAATTGCTGGTACTGCTGAGTGCCCACGTTTAGACGTTTTCCGTTCTAACAAAAACATCTACGCTCAAGTTATTGATGACGTAGCGGGTGTAACGCTAGCTAGTGCCTCAACTCTTGACAAAGAAGTAACTGGAAGCAACAAAACCGAACAAGCTGCTAGTGTTGGGAAGTTAGTTGCTGAACGGGCCGCTGCCAAAAACATCAAAAAAGTTGTTTTTGACCGTGGTGGTTACTTATACCATGGTCGTGTGGCTGCCTTAGCTACGGGCGCTCGCGAAAATGGACTCGAATTTTAATCAAAGGAGGAAGACACGCGCATGGCTAAATTTATTGATCCGAACAAATTGGATTTAGATGATAACGTAGTTGCCATCAACCGAATTACTAAGGTTGTTAAAGGTGGACGTCGGTTACGGTTTGCTGCCTTAGCCGTAGTTGGTGACAAAAATGGTCACGTTGGTTTCGGAACGGGGAAAGCCCAAGAAGTTCCAGAAGCCATCCGGAAGGCTGTTGAAGCTGCTAAAAAGAACCTGATCGAAGTTCCAATCGTGGGAACGACCATTCCTCACGAAATTCTGGGAGTTTACGGCGGGGGTAAGATTTTATTAAAACCTGCTGAAGAAGGTTCTGGAGTAGCCGCTGGTGGTGCTGTTCGTGCCGTTATGGACTTAGCCGGAATCAACGATGTTACTAGTAAACGACTTGGTTCTGACACTGCTATCAACGTTATCCGGGCAACTTTCGAAGGCCTTAAGGGTCTAAAGAGCGCCGAAGAAGTTTCTGAACTTCGTGGTGTTTCTGCTGACCACTTAGCTGAATAAGGAGGAGATACAGATGGCTCAATTAAAGATTACTTTAGTTCACAGTGCTGCTCATCGTCTTCCCAAGCAACGTAAGATTGTGGAAGCCTTAGGATTAGGTCGAATTAACAGTAGTGTGATCAAGCCTGATAATGCAGCCACTCGGGGAGCATTGTTCAAAATTGCTCACTTGATTGAAGTGGAACAGGTTAAAGATTAATTACATTTAAAGTAAGAGGAGGTGCAATTCATGAAGTTAGACGAATTAAAAGCTGCTGCAGGTTCTCGTGCCAGCCGGACTCGTAAGGGTCGTGGTCTTGGAAGTAAAGGTAAGACTTCTGGTCGAGGACAAAAAGGGCAAAAAGCTCGTGGCAAGACCCGTTTAGGTTTTGAAGGGGGTCAAATGCCATTGTACCGTCGGATTCCAAAACGTGGTTTCACAAACATTAACCGCAAGGACATTGTGATTGTGAATGTGAACGAATTAAACGCTTTTGACAACGGTGCAGAAGTAACTCCTGAAGCATTGGTAGAAACGGGAATTATCCGGAACCTGAAGGACGGAGTAAAAATCCTTGGTAACGGTCAACTGGACAAGAAGTTAACTGTTCAAGCAAATAAATTCTCAGCAACTGCTAAACAAGCAATTGAAAATGCCGGCGGTAAAGCTGAGGTGATCTAATGTTATCAACCTTAAAAAGTGCCTTTCAGGACAAGAGCATTCGGAACAAAATTTTGTTCACGCTGTTAGTTCTTGCCGTTTTTCGGCTGGGCGCTTACATTACAGTCCCTGGAATTAACGCGAAAGCACTTCAAGAAGTCGCTTCTTCAGGGTTAGTTAACGTTTTGAACATGTTCAGTGGTGGAGGTTTGACGAATTATTCCATCTTTGCAATGGGAGTCTCGCCTTATATTACTGCACAAATTGTGGTTCAGTTATTACAAATGGACATCGTGCCAAAATTCGTTGAATGGGGGAAGCAAGGTGAAGTTGGTCGGCTTAAGCTGGACAAGGTCACCAAGCGACTAACGATTGTGTTAGCCTTTGCCCAATCAATTGGAATTACAGCCGGGTTTAACGCTTTAAGTAGTTTAAACCTGGTAAAAAACCCTGGAATTATGACTTACATTAGCATCGGTCTGATTTTAACGGCTGGAACCATGCTGACCACCTGGATGGGTGATATGATCACCGATAAAGGGGTTGGTCAAGGGGTTTCTATGATTATTTTTGCCGGGATTGTGGCCAACATCCCGACTGGATTTGAAAGCATCTACCGGGAATACGTGCAAGGCACGCCGATGGATCAAATCTGGAAGCCAGTGCTCTTCTTGGGCGCTTTAGTCATTGTGATGTTAATTGTGGTTACGTTTGTTACCTGGGTGCAACAAGCGGAACGGCGAATTCCAATTCAATATACCCGCCGGGCGGCTGGATCTGCTAAATCTAGTTACTTACCACTTAAAGTGAACGTAGCGGGAGTGATTCCCGTGATCTTCGCGAGTGCCTTTATTTCAACACCGCAAACTATTTTGATGTTCTTTACGAAGAACTATAGTGATGCTGGTTGGTTCCAATTCATGACCAAACTGTTTAACATGCAAACTCCAATGGGAGCGACCTTTTATACCATTTTAATCGTGGTCTTTACGTTCTTCTACGCCTTTGTTCAGGTAAATCCCCAGAAGCTAGCTGAAAACTTGCAAAAGCAAGGTAGCTATATTCCCGGAGTTTGGCCCGGCAAAGGAACCCAGGACTATATTTCTCGTTTATTGATGCGGTTAAGTACAATTGGAGCACTATTCTTAGGAATTGTTTCGATTATTCCCTTAATTGCGCAAAACGTCTGGAATTTAAATAGCTCCATTGGGTTAGGGGGAACGAACCTCCTAATTATCGTCGGAGTAACGATTGAATTCATGAACCAGATTAAAGGATTAACGATGCGGCAAGAATACACTGGATTTATTCGGAATGATTCAGACGCAAAGTAGGAGGACGATGGAATGTCAATGAATTTGTTAATTATGGGTCTTCCCGGTGCCGGGAAAGGAACCCAAGCAGATTTTATTGTTGAGAAGTATGGGATTCCTCATATTTCCACCGGAGACATCTTCCGGGCGGCCATTAAACAACAAACACCGTTGGGGGTTAAAGCCCAAGGGTATATTGATCAAGGGGAATTAGTTCCTGATGATGTAACCTGTGGAATTGTGGAAGAACGGTTGCAACAACCAGACACGGAATCCGGTTACCTGTTAGATGGATTTCCCCGGACGATTGTTCAGGCAGAACAATTAGAAAAGATGACGCAGAAATTAGCTAAGCCATTGGATGCGGTGTTAAACGTTGATGTTGCTCCGGATACTTTGGTGGAACGACTTTCTGGTCGGTTCATTTGTAAGAACTGTGGTGCTACTTATCATAAATTGTACAAAAAACCTCGAGTTGAAGGTACGTGTGATGTTTGTGGTGGACATGCCTTTTATCAACGGAGCGATGATAAACCGGAAACCGTTAAGAATCGGTTAGAAGTTAATTTAAAGATGAATACCCCTTTAATTGACTTTTACTCACAACGCAACTTGTTGCACACGGTGAACGGAAATCAACCAATCGCAGATGTTACGCAGGAAATCAACCAAGTTCTGTCTGATCTTCATTAACAAATAACAGCTTCGTTGTCGAATCACCGCTAATATGCTATATTGGTAGGTATTGATAACGGTTTTTGGAACAGAACTTGATGGATTTAATTTTTGGAGGATTGTTGTGGCGAAAGACAACGTAATTGAAATTGAAGGAAAAATTACTGAAACACTACCCAATGCAATGTTTCGAGTAGAACTGGAAAACGGGCACGAAATTTTAGCCCATGTTTCTGGGAAAATTAGAATGCATTACATTAAGATACTTCCAGGAGACCGTGTAACTGTTGAAATGTCACCATATGATTTAACTAAGGGTCGCATTACTTATCGATTTAAGTAAGACCTTTTATCTAGGAGGGTTATAAAATGAAAGTAAGACCATCAGTCAAAAAAATGTGCGAAAACTGCAAAATCATTAAGCGGAAAGGCCGCGTAATGATTATTTGCTCAGCTAACGCTAAGCACAAGCAACGCCAAGGAAAATAATCACTATATAGAGGAGGTGGACATTAATGGCTCGTATTGCCGGAGTAGATTTACCACGTAACAAGCGTGTTGTCATTGCCCTTACTTACATTTACGGAATTGGGAACACAACTGCCCAAAAAGTATTGAAACAAGCTGGGGTTTCAGAAGACGTTCGGACACAAGACTTAACTCCTGAACAAGAAGATAAGATCCGGGTAGCGATCGACGACTACACCATCGAAGGTGACTTACGTCGTGAAGTTAGCATGAACATCAAACGGTTGTCAGAAATCGGTTCGTACCGTGGATTACGTCACCGTCGTGGTTTGCCTTCTAGAGGTCAACACACTAAGAACAACGCTCGGACCAGAAAAGGTAAGAGAACGAAAAAATAATAATTAAAAAGGAGGTTATCAGTCCCTATGGTTAAGAAAAATACTCGCAAGCGTAAAGCAAGAAAGCACGTTGAATCTGGTGTGGCTCACATTCACTCAACGTTCAACAACACCTTGGTTATGATTACTGACGTTCAAGGAAACGCGATTGCTTGGTCATCAGCTGGTGCATTAGGTTTCCGTGGTAGTCGTAAATCCACTCCATTTGCTGCTCAAATGGCTGCTGAAGCAGCTGCAAAGGCCGCAATGGAACATGGTATGAAGACTGTGGAAGTTTCAGTTAAGGGTCCTGGTTCAGGTCGTGAATCTGCAATTCGGGCTTTACAAACTACTGGTCTGGAAGTTGCCGCAATTCGTGACGTTACTCCAGTTCCTCATAACGGTTGCCGTCCTCCAAAACGTCGTCGAGTTTAATATTAATGCAAGCTCATTTTGTAATGGACTCAACGCTGTTTGAAGGGGGTAGAGGTTAGAATGATTGAGTTTGAAAAGCCAAACATTCATAAAATTGAAGAAACAAATAACTATGGTGAAGTAGTTGTAGAACCATTAGAACGTGGTTATGGAACAACCTTAGGGAACTCGTTACGGCGGGTTTTGCTAGCTTCTTTACCAGGCGCTGCAGTTACCAGTGTTCAAATTGATGGTGTTTTACACGAATTTTCAACTGTTAAAGGTGTCACAGAAGATGTGACAAAAATCATTTTGAACTTGAAAAAGTTGAAGTTGAAAATCGATGGTGACGACGATCAGAACGAAACTCATACGATGAGTATCAACGTAACTGGTCCGGCCGATGTAACCGGAGCCGATTTAGCAACCGATAGTGATACAACGGTTCTAAATCCTGATTTACACATCGCAACGGTTGCTGAAGGTGCCACCTTACACATGACGGTCACGGCCAACAAGGGTCGCGGTTATGTCTCAGCTGAAGAAAACAAGGCTAGAAATGACGATATGCCCATTGGTGTGCTACCAGTCGATTCTATCTATACCCCAATCGAACGTGTTAACTATCAAGTTGAAGACACGCGTGTTGGACAGCGTGATGACTTCGATAAATTGACTCTCGATGTTTGGACTAATGGTTCAATTACTCCTTCTGAAGCGATTAGTTTAGCTGCCAAAGTGTTATCACAACACTTGGAAATGTTCGTGGACTTGACCGACAAGGCCCAACAAGCTAACGTCATGGTGGAAAAAGAAGAAAGCCATAAAGAAAAAATGCTCGAAATGTCAATTGAAGAACTGGATCTTTCCGTTCGTTCTTACAATTGTTTGAAACGGGCTGGAATTAATACCGTCCAAGAATTAACTGATAAATCTATGGCTGATATGATGAAAGTTCGGAACTTGGGACGCAAGTCACTGGAAGAAATCGAACAGAAGTTAGAAGCACTTGGATTATCATTTCGGAAAGAAGACTAATTAAAAAAGGAGGCTCCCACTTATGAGTTATCGTAAATTTGGTCGCGAATCAGGCCCTCGTCGTGCTATGCTTCGTAACTTAACTACTGACTTAATTGTTAACGATCGGATTGAAACCACGGAAGCAAAAGCTAAGACGGTTCGTTCTTTAGCTGAACAAATGGTGACATTAGGTAAGAAGGGTGATTTAGCTGCTCGTCGGCGTGCTGCTGCTTACTTACAAAACCAAATTGCTGACGTTCAAGAAGACGGAGATGACATCAAAGTTACGACGGCATTGCAAAAATTATTTGACGAAATTGCACCTAAGTACCAAGATCGTCAAGGTGGTTACACTCGGATTTTGAAGACCATGCCCCGTCGCGGTGATGGTGCCCAAATGGTTATCTTAGAATTCGTTTAATGGTAACGAACCACTAATTTCATATTTTCACTGAATCACTAAGGTTGAGGTATAAAGCGTTATGATGATGGAAGGTCCAAGTCTAGCTTGAATGTGGTCTAACCATGCGCCTCAATCTTTTAGTGATTTTTTTATACATAAATTTAAGCTAAAAGAGGTGTGAGCGATGCAACCAAAAATTGAATTTCAGGATGTGGATTTTTCCTACCAGCCCGAGGTCCCGGTGCTAAAGCACGTTTCGTTTCAAGTGCAGCCGGGCCAAACGGTGGCGCTGGTGGGTGCCAACGGGAGCGGGAAAAGCACGATTGCTAAGTTACTAACCGGCTTGTTGACGCCCAATCATGGTTCGATTTTGGTTGATCAAATCACCCTCACACCGCAAAATATGGCGGAACTGCGCCAACGCATCGGATTAGTCTTTCAGAATCCCGATGATCAAATTGTCGGGGCAACCGTTGCCGAAAATACGGCCTTTGGACTGGAAAATCGTAACGTTCCTCGTCCGGAGATGCAACGACGGGTCCAAACGGCATTAGAGCAGGTCGAAATGTGGGAGTACCGGGATCGTGAACCGGGACTCCTGTCGGGTGGGCAAAAGCAACGGGTTGCTTTGGCTAGTGCCTTGGCCATTACGCCCGAAATTTTGATTTTGGACGAAGCGACGAGCATGTTGGATCCGCAAGCCAAGCAGGAATTGAACCAGATCATTCAACGCCTCCAACAGCAAGCAGGTTTAACCATCATCTTAATTACGCACGACTTAGAGATGCTGGCGTTGGCAGAGCGAGTGATTGCGCTCGATCAGCAACAGGTGGCGTTCACGGGCACGGCCGCCGAGTTGTTTCGTCAGGAAGATTTGCTAATGCGCATGCAGCTGGAACTTCCCTTTAGTTTACAGGTGCAACGTGATTTAGCCGCCCAGCAGGTGCCACTCCCTGCTACCGATTTAAACGAAAAGGAATTGATTGTATGGCTCACCAAGTTACTTTAAAACACGTTAACTATACCTATGGCGAAAAGACGCCCGTAGTGCACCAAGCCTTACGCGACGTTAGTTTAACTGTGGAGCAGGGTGACTTTGTGACCATCATTGGGACGACCGGGAGTGGAAAGTCGACGCTGATTAAGCTCCTAAATGGACTCCAGTTTGCCCAATCAGGCACGGTGGAGGTATTAGGGGTAACTTTGCATCCCAAGGTGAAAGCAGCTGCTTTAAAGCAACTGCGTTCCCAGGTGGGGATGGTGTTTCAATCCCCTGAACAGCAACTTTTTGCTGATAGCGTCTTGCAGGACGTCCAATTTGGCCCGCTGAACTTTGGCGCCAGTCCTACGGAAGCCGAGCAGCAAGCCCGGGCTAGTTTAGATCAAGTCGGGATCCCAACTGAATTGTTGGATCGTTCACCCTTTGAACTTTCTGGCGGTCAGATGCGGCGGGTCGCGATTGCCGGTGTATTAGCCAGCCAACCACGGGTATTAGTCTTAGACGAGCCCACGGTTGGCTTGGATGGGCGGGGACGTCGTTCCATTTTGGAAATGTTGCGGCGCTTAAACCAGGAACACCACATCACGATTATTATGATTACTCACGAGATGGACATTGTGGCGCGGTACGCACAACGGGTGGTCGTGATGAAGCATGGTCGGATTGAACAGGATACGACACCCCGTCAGTTCTTTCAAACCACCCAGAACCAGTTTGTGTTACCCGGCGCCGTTCGAGTGGGACGGGCGCTACAAGCTAATGGGGTTGCTTTTGATCAGCTGCCGTTAACGCGTCGCGAGCTGGTGGCAAGCATCGTGCACCGGTTAGCAAAGGGGGGAACGGCATGAACCACATGGTCTTTGGAAACTATTTGCCGGGCCATTCCCTGCTGCACCGTTTGCACCCAACTGGTAAAATTATCGGCTTAGTGTCGTTGATTACTTGGACCTTATTAGCCAATAACTGGGCCAATTACGCCGTGCTAACCGTGGTAATTCTAGCGTTAGTGAAAATGGCCCAGGTGCCGTTTGGAATGCTCTTCTCGTCGCTCCGTCCCTTTGTGTGGCTAATCGCGTTTACCGTCTTGATTCAGCTTGGATTTGGGCACGGCGGAACAACATACTGGCACTGGGGTCCCTTGAACGTGACCAGCGTTGGTGTGACCACGGCCGGATTGATTTTTGTCCGGTTTCTACTGATTATCGTTGTGGCCATGCTCCTGACGGTGACAACTTCCCCCAATGCGATTGCAAAAGGGGTGGAAACGTTCCTCACGCCGTTGAAAAAGCTGGGGGTACCGGTGGCAATGATTGGGATCATGTTGTCAATTGCGCTTCGGTTCATTCCGACGCTTTTGTCCGAAATGCAGACGATTATGAACGCGCAACGCTCGCGGGGCGTGGTCTTTAACGGTGGTAGTCTTTGGCAACGGGTTAAAAACGTGTTGTCGCTGATTATTCCGTTGCTGGTGTCGGCCTTTCGCCATGCGGATAACCTGGCGGATGCGCTGGGCGCGAGTGGCTATGATGCCAGTCAACCGCGGAGTAGTTATTATCAATACCAATGGCACCTTTTGGACACGCTGGCGTTAGTGGGCGTTTTTCTGATTGGGGTCCTGGTAGTGGGATTGCGAGGGGTGTAGATGACACAACGTTATAAGATTACGTTTGCCCACGACGGCACGCAGTTTGCCGGCTTTCAGCGCCAACCACACCAACGGACCGTGGAGGGCGTGCTCACTAAAATTGTGAACCAGATGGCTAAGCAGCCGGATGGAACGTTGGGAGTTTACGGTTCGGGTCGGACTGACTCCGGCGTGCATGCCCTAGCGCAGGTCGCTCATTTTGACTTCCCGTTTCCGATTCCCGCTGACAAGATGTTGAAGGGTCTCAACAGCATGTGTCCCTTAGACATTCAGATTAAGGACGTGGAAATTGTCTCGGATACTTTTCATGCCCGTTATGACGTGACCGGTAAGAAGTATCTGTACCGGTTGTCGTTAGGGCCATTTACCGACCCATTCAAGCGTTTCTATACTGCGCACTGGCGCTTTCCGTTGGATTTTGCGCGGATGGAAACGGCGATTCAGGACTTGGTCGGCACCCATAACTTTGCGTCGTTTGTGGCGTCCGGTGCCAAACCCGGCAGTCGGGTGCGCACCATCTTTAGTACCAAAGCGATTAATGACGAAGCCAATCATGAGATTCAGTTGGAATTCTATGGTGACGGCTTTATGTACAATCAGGTTCGGATTATGACCGCGGCCCTGGTTGAAATTGGGATGAAGAAACGACCGGTTAATGACATTCAGCGCTTGCTAGCCATCCAGGATCGGCAGCAGGCGCGATTAACGATGCCGGCCCATGGCTTATTTTTAGAACGTGTTTATTACCCAGGGGATGATCCAGAACACAGCGAAAAAAAGCACCCAGTTCGGGATTAATTCCGTGAATAGATTGACATTCCGGGGGATTATTTGTATTATGGTAGTTGGTATTGTTTGCCCCACATAAGCCCCGGAAACTTATAAGGTGTCGAACAAACACAGAAACATGGAGGAAGAAAAAGTGCGTACAACATACATGGTTAAGCCCGGTGAAATTGAACACAAATGGTACATCATTGACGCAGCAGGCGTTCCTTTAGGTCGTCTTGCTAGTGTTACTGCTTCAGTTTTACGCGGTAAAAACAAACCCACATACACACCACACGTTGACTCTGGTGACCACGTCATTATTATCAACGCTTCAAAAGTGGCTTTAACGGGTCACAAAGCAAAAGATAAGATGCACTACCACCACACTCAATACATTGGTGGGATTAAGCAAGAATCATTTGGCATGTTACGCGAAGAAAAGCCAGCTAAGTTAATTGAGCAATCCGTAAAAGGAATGCTTCCTCATGGTACATTAGGACGTAAGATTGCTAAGAAACTTCACGTTTATGCAGGTGAAGAACACAAAAATGATGCTCAAAAACCCGAAGTTTTAGATATTAACAACCTAATTTAAGGAGGAAACACAATTGGCTAAAGTACAATATACTGGCACAGGTCGCCGTAAAGATTCAGTTGCTCGTGTACGCTTAGTACCTGGTACTGGTAAAGTAATCGTCAACAAACGCGATGTTGAAGATTACATTCCATTCCCAAACTTGCGTGAAGTTATTTTACAACCATACAACGTTACGGAAACGCTCGGTAACTACGATACGTTAGTTAACGTAAATGGTGGTGGATTCTCAGGTCAAGCCGGTGCAATCCGTCTCGGAATTGCTCGTGCTTTACTCGAAGTAGATCCTGACTTCCGTGAAGCTTTGAAGACTGCTGGTCTGTTAACTCGTGACCCACGGATGAAAGAACGGAAGAAGCCAGGTCTTAAGAAAGCTCGTAAGGCTGGTCAATTCTCAAAACGTTAAGATTATATTCAATCTTATTTTGGACACTCACACGTTGGTGTGGGTGTTTTTTTGTTATAATTAAACTAAAAATTTTGGAGTGAATAGTTATGTATTTTATCTTGCATGAATTTTTTGATTATATCTATAAATTAATCCTTCCATTATTTCCATCAATTTTTGGTTCGTTATTTGGGCTCATTCCCGTTGTTATATCAATTATTAATAATAATAGACAAATTGCTAATTCTATTAGTAACAATAATAAGCAAATTAAAAATTCAATTAATAATACCGATAAGCAAATTGCTGATACACGTGAAAGTCAATTCATGAAAAGCAGGCCATTTTTTTTAATTCGATTTAGAAAGGATAGGATACGTTATGGTAATCCCGAAAATAGGGGTGACAGACGCAATAGACTTTATATTACTTCACAGCGATACCTAAAAAAAGATGAATATTTAAAATTTGAAGTTGAAAAAATTAGAAGTAAATTATTAGAAAAACAAGATTTGAATGCAAATATGATACCTATTAACAATGTATCTAATAAAGAGATGATTGCTGTTCAAATTATAGCTAAATATGAACATGAAGAGGAAGTATTTAAAATAGATTTAATACCGCCCAGAACTGAATTGTTTTTAATTAGTAAATATTATATATTGGATTCAGTAGACAAATTTAAAGAATTGAGATACATAAATATATATTTTTTAAATGAACTTAGAGAACAGCAAGGATTATTTTTTAGTATAGATAGATCTACCTATGGATTTGCATGCAATGAGAACCTTAAATATGAAAAAACTAAAACTTATTTAGAAAATAAGACTAAAGATAAAAATTTGTATGAATATGATTTTGTTGGATTTGAGGAAACAGAAAGACTACACAGGAAAAAAGTATAATAATTGGGAGATGGGTATCAGATATGGTTAAGAATTTTAAAATTTACGAATCAGGTTATACAGAAGGTAATGGTAAAGAAAAGGATGAAGATGATATAAAAAACTATTTGAAAAATTTCTTATCATCAAATGTTAACTTTAATGTTTTAATTGGATCTGGAGCTTCTCTGCCAGCTATTAATACAATGGGTAGAACTTTTAATGATATTAAAACAAGTGGACAATATACTGATGAATTATCTGATTTGAAAAAAAAGTATACTAAAAGTTATTTAGGGAAAAATGATGAAAATTTTGAAAATATTGAGTTATTTTTGTCGTGGTTAGGAAATAGAATAAATGGTGCTGATGATGGCGAACTAAATTTAAATGAAAAACAAATAAAATATTATATAATAAATGAACTTATCAAATCTATATATGATGGATTTGATAATGATTCAGAAAACAATAGAAAAACCCAAAGTTATTATGAAAGCTTTTTAAAAAGATTGGTTTTTTTAAAAGAAATGTCTAATGATCAAAACGACATAATAAATATTTTTACACCAAATTATGATTTATTTTTAGAACAGTCGTTAGATAAAATTGGTTTTTCCTATACAGATGGTTTTCGTAATTCATTTAATCCTTATTTCGACACTTCACAATTTAATAGAAGGCCAGTAGACATAACTCAAAGATTTAGAGATAAATGGTCGGTTATAAAACCATTTTTTAGGATTTATAAATTACACGGTTCTTTAAATTGGAAAAGAGATCAAAATGGTATAAAAAGAAACAATAACTTAGTCTCCTCTGATACATTAGGAGCAGATAAAACAGTTATTGCACCTACATCTTCAAAATATGCTGATAGTCAAGGATCTCCATTTTCAGATTTATTTAGAGAGTTTTCAATTGAGTTAACAAAACCTAATTCAATTTTGTTAGTTAATGGATTTGGTTTTGGGGATCAGCATATAAATGATTTTATAAAACAGGCTCTTCAAAGAACAGATTTTAAATTAATTGCTTTTGTTGATGAGGACAATAAAAATACACTTAATTTTATGCAGCAAGTTGGTCCGAATTCTGAAGCTTCTTTTATAACTAATGGAAAAGAAAACGAAGCTAAAGATGCTCATCATTTTGAGACATTGTCTAATTTATTGTCTTTTAATGATCCTTTTGAGGTACGTGATGATGAATAATAATTTGTTTTGGAAAATAGGATTAATTGAGTCAGTAGAAGAAAATCTTATAACATTTTCTGTGAATTTCAGTGATACAAAAGATTATCTTTATGATGGAAAATTATTAAAAATCAATGGTGTAAATGATTTTGTTTATTCCAAAATTGATATCGATTCTTTTGTGTTGATGAAGATATTTAAAATAACATCAGCTACTTATAACTATTCTGGGTTAGATCCTAATTCTTTGGGTAATTTAGACAAATGTATGTTTTTTGCTAGACCATTGGGAATATTAAAAGATAATACCTTTTATTCAGGTATTTTAAAATTACCAATGGTTGGTGAGAAAATTTATGGTGTTACAGATGATATACTCAATAAATTTTTTAATAGTGTTAGTGATCATTTAATTAGTTTAGGAAGTGTTAATAATTATCCTGGAGTTGTCCCTAAATTAAATTTGTCTAAAATTTTAACATCACATTTGGCAATATTAGGTAATACTGGATCTGGTAAATCTACAACTTTACGAGTTTTACTGGATAAAATTAATAAAATTAAGAACCATTTAAATTCAAATTTAGATATTTTTGTATTCGATGTTCATGGAGACTATGGGGATTTACCTTTTTCTGAAAATATAAATATTAAAAATTATCATATACCTTTAGAGAATCTTAAAATAGATGATTGGTGCGCCGCTTTATTACCTAGTGAAAAAACTCAAAAGCCGTTCCTTATTAGAGCAATTAATGTAGCAAGTTTTATAAGGTCTAATCGTGAAAATATATATTTAATTTTAATTAAAATGGCATTGGAGGATAGTACTCAAGAAAATTTTTCATCTTTAAAAAGAAGTGTATTAAAATGGTGTCGGAAATTAAATGGCGTACTAGATGATGAAACAGTTGACAAAATAGAAAAATGGAAATTGAATTATGGAAATGATAATGACAATCTTCCTATATTAAAATCAGTTAAAGAATCATTAGACAAGGAAAAATATAAAACCATAAACGATATAATAAGCGAGGACAATAACGAATCTTTTACTTTAGATGATCTAGAGGAAGCTTTTGATATAGTTTTTGGTGAAGAGGAGGTACAAGGTAATAGAAAAGTAAGGAATAATTCTGAAACAATGATTTCAAGATTTAGAAATTTAAAAAATAAATACGGGATTAAAAATGGTATTTTAAATGCTAAAAATGGTCAAAAATTAGTGTTAGATAAAAATATCCATAATGGAAGTGAGATAATTCATATTTTAAATCTTACTTCTTTAGATGATGATGCACTTAGATTAGTATCTAATTATTTTTCTAGACAATTATTTGAATATAATTTGAATAATTATGATATTTCTAATAGAAATAAAATGCCGTTTAACTATTTATATTTTGATGAGGCTCACAGATATATCATGGAGTCTGACGAAGATGATATGACTATTTTTGATAGAATTGCTAGAGAAGGTAGAAAGTTTAATATTTATATTGGTGTAATAAGTCAAATTCCAAGTGAATTATCTCGTATAATTTTATCGCAAGTTGGTTCTTTTTTTATTCATAGGATACAAAATTCCGTTGACTTAGAATATATAAGAAAGAATGTACCTTCTGTTTCATATGATATGGTGTCAAGACTACCAGTTCTTTTACCTGGTAGTGCACTATTGTCAGGGAATTCTTTTGAAATTCCTTTTGAAATTAATATTGATCCTAATGGGAACGATAAATCATCCTCAACACTATCTCCAATAAAAAATTAGTATAGCTATATCTATGACCGTTGTTGGCTAATCGCAGCCAGCAACGGTTTTTCTGTTTGTTCCAGTTGCTGAATCAATTCATGAGCAGCTTCCGCAGAAATCTGCTTCACAATCCAGTAATCGTGTTCTTCTTTCTTTACTTCATAATCGGGTAGGAGACTCGCAACATCTTGTTCACTGCGAATCACGTAATCCAGTAACTTGGAGTTGTTATCCAGTTCCAGTTCTTGCTGGAAATTACGATTTAGGTGCTCCATGTGTAGCTCTAAATCCAAGAGATCTTGAATTAAAGCGTGCGCAGTGGGGAGTTCCCCGGCTCCCTGGCCGTTGAAACTCAGTTTACCAATCGTGGTTCCCCGTAACCCAACGTAGTTGTAATTCTGGTGCACACCGGCTTCAATTTCACCGGGAGCGTACAGCGTGGGCTCAATCACAAAGTTGTAGCGATTATCACGCCGGAAACTACGTCCAATTAATTTTACGACCCAGTGATGTTTTTTAAAGAAGCTGACGTCTGCCGCAGTGATATTTCGGATTCCGAACTTCAACAAGTTATCGTTCGGTTTAATCTCCGTATCATAGGCAAGCGAGGCACTAATGCAGAGTTTATTTTCAATGTCATCACCATCGAGATCAGCACTCGGATCCGCTTCGGCATAACCACGTCGTTGGGCTTCCGCCAGCACTACATCGAAGGGGGCTCCGGTTTCCATCATTTCGTCCAGGATGAAGTTGCTAGTTCCGTTGAAAATTCCATGAATGGAATCAATCTGGTCAATGCGCAACGCCCGTTCGAGATTGATAATCCAGGGAATGCCTCCACCCACGCTGGATTCAAAGTAAAACTTCACGTGGTTTTGCCGTGCCAGCGTCGTAAATTCAGTGAGGTGGCGGGCCACCACGGCCTTGTTGGCGGTTACCACGTTTTTATGGTGTTCCAACGCATCATTAATCATGGCATAAGCGGGATCTAATCCGCCCAACACTTCGATGATTGTATCAATCTTGTCATTTGCAAGAATTTCTTGATAATCAGCCGTAAAAAGGGGATTCTGATCCACCTTCTCGGGACGCACCCAGATCTGACTAACGTGCAAACGGCGTAATTGTTTTGTGGCCTGGGACTCGATGATTTTCACCACTCCATGACCAATCGTTCCGTATCCTAGTAACGCAATTTGCATCGTAATATCCTCCGTTTTCTGTATTTATTTTATATACACTTGTTTTATTAATAAAAACAGGTTACCATGTTCATAATTGAAAAACAAGGAACGGAGGAAAATTTAGTGACTTCTTTGTATCAGAGTACCCGAGATGACCAACTGCACGTGAGTTCCAAACAGGCAATTGTGACTGGTTTTGCCGCAGACCAGGGCTTATTTGTACTCCCTGATTTAGGTGCCAATCCTTTTCCGTTGGAGCAGTTAGCCGGGATGGATTATCAAACGATTGCACAGGCGGTGTTAGAACGGTTGTTGCCGGATTTTTCCCAGGCGGAAATTAAGGCAGCAATCGCAGCTGCATATGACCACAGTTTTAGCGATCCTAAAATTACCCCCTTGCAAGCCGTCGGCGACTTCCAGGTGTTAGAACTATTTCACGGTCCGACCGCCGCCTTTAAGGACGTGGGGTTACAATTACTGCCCCAGTTGATGCAACGAGCGGTGGCAACAAACGAACAAGTCATGGTATTGGCCGCCACCAGTGGTGATACCGGGACTGCCGCTTTGAACGGGTTTCGCAACCAAGCTCGGATGGGAGTTTCCGTTTTCTATCCAGATGGCGGGGTCAGCCCCGTGCAGCAACGGCAAATGTTAACCACGACGGGCAAGAATACCCGAGTGGCTGCCATCGAAGGGAACTTTGATGATGCGCAGCGCAACGTGAAACGGATTTTTAATGATGCAAAAGTACATGAGCAATTGACAGCGGGAACGCGTTTATCCAGCGCCAATTCCATTAACATTGGGCGTCTGATTCCACAGGTGGTCTACTACTTTAGTGCTTACCAACAGTTACTGGAGCAGGGGAAAATCAAATTGGGTGATCAGATTAACTTCACGGTGCCGACCGGAAACTTTGGCGATGTGTTAGCCGGTTTTTATGCTAAGCAACTTGGCTTACCGATTAAGAAACTGGTAATTGCCTGCAACCAAAATAACGTGTTGGCGGACTTTTGGCAGACGGGGACTTATGACCGGAACCGACCGTTTTACCAAACGCTGGCGCCCAGCATGGATATCCAGGTCTCCAGTAACTTAGAACGACTGTTGTATTACGAAAGTGATGGCGATACGCAGTTAGTCGGTCAATTGATGAACGACTTGGATCATCAGGGGAAGTACCAAGTCCCGGCTACATTATTGGAAAAATTACGCCATGACTTTGCCAGTGGGTTTACGACCGATGCAGAAATTGAAGCCACGATTCGGCAGGTGTTTGTGGACGACCATTACCTCATGGATCCCCACACCGCCACGGGGTACCACGTGATGCGCCAGTATCAACAATCCGATCCAGACACGCCGATGGTTCTGTTGAGTACGGCGAGTCCGTACAAGTTTGTGGACGCGGTGGCGGATGCGGTGCTGGGTCAGCATGCGGCGGATGCACAAGCTACGACGCAGCAAATAGCTGATTATACCAATGTGCCAGTTCCACCAGCCTTACAAAAACTGTGGGATTTAACTCCGGTTCAGGCTCCGCAGTTACAACCAGCTGAGATGACCGCGTGGGTCGTACGGGAAACGAACGAGGTGTTTAAGCATGATTAAAGTGACGGTTCCAGCTACGAGCGCCAATCTGGGCGTGGGTTACGATTGTTTGGGTCTTGCCTTCGATTTGCGGGCGACGTTTCAATTTCAACCAGCATCAAAATTAACCATTACCGGTTGTCCCGAGCAATTTCAAAATGAAAACAATCTTGTTTATCGAGCGTTTCAAGCGGGTTGTGAAGCGTTAGGGGATCCGGTTCCACCGTTAGCGATTAAGATTGACAGTCCGATTCCTGTTTCCCGGGGACTCGGTAGTTCCGCTACTTGCATCGTCGCAGGACTAGCCGCTGCTGGAGAGTGGTTTCAAACCCCGTTTACGCAGAACGAATTGGTGCAATTGGCCACGGACTTTGAGGGCCATCCTGATAACGTGACTCCCGCGATTTACGGCGGTTTGTGTGCCGGGGTACAAACGGATGAAGGAATCTCCGTGCTTTCCTATCCCGTAGCTGATGACCTGGATTTTCTGGCCATCGTGCCTGATTTTACAGTATCTACAGATGAGGCGCGGGCGTTGTTGCCGAATTCGGTGAGCTATGCCACTGCGACGCATCAGATTAGTCATAGCTTGTTACTGGTGCGCGCGTTGATGACGGGGAACTTATTTGACTTACGCTTGGCCCTTGACGACCGTCTACATGAGCCATATCGCAAAAAATTGATTGCTAACTACGATGTGGTGGCGGAAGCGTGTGATTATTTTGAAAGCAGCCTGTATATTAGTGGAAGCGGTTCGACGTTAATCGCAATTACGGATGACACACCGACTCGCGGAATGTTACGGCAAAAGTTGATGAAGCAACTACCGGATTGGAAGATCTTCCCATTCGCGGTAGACACAGCTGGCATTCAAGTAGAACGTGAGTAAATAAAAATCGCCGTCCAAGCGGGACGACGATTTTTTAATGGAGAAGATGATAAAATTGGATTGAGCCATTTATAGAATATTTAGTAAATATTAAAGGAAAAAAACTTGAACATATTAAAAAGAATACTTCTTACTTTTTCATCAACGTGGGTATTTGTACTAGTTTACTATTTAAAAAAATTCATCGACGGTAAAATTTATTATAGTACAATATTAAAAGCCTTATCAAAATTAAATATATTAACCTTTATACTTGCTTTTGATACAATTGGGACAGTAGTTATGTTAATTGTTCCAATTTATTATATTTATAAATGTAATCATAATAATTCTGATGAAATAGTTGGTAAAGTAAAATCCATAGATTTAATTGATAATTCATTTATTCCGGTATATTTGGGATATTTTTTTGTAGCTATGAATGCAACTCATTTTTTAGAAATGCTTTGTTTTTATTTTTTGATTTTTATTTTTGTATTTTTTTCAGGTATTGAATATTTTAATCCAATTTTTATTCTTTTTAATTACCACATGTATAAAATACAGACTGCTAATAACGTGACGGCAATTTTTATTTTAAATACTAGGAATGTAATTAGAAAGACAGAAGATTTAAAGAATATTAGTTTACTTAGAATAAACAATTTAAGTTATATTGGTTGTAAAAATATTGGAGATGAAAAATGAGTGTTCTTTTAGTTAAGTCTAGTTTAAATAATGATGGAGATTTTTTTCGAGTAGCTGGAATTGAAAATAATATTTTTAATGATTTTGACTTAAATCGTTATGATTTTATTGAATTCAATCCTAACGTTCTTATTGATGATAATCAAATTTATTATATTGAAAATTTTTCTGAATATGAATTTTGCTTGGATATTTTAAGAAATGATTTTAATACAATTGATTTTGATAATTTTAATGCCGCATTAGATAAGAAATTGCTTCTTCAATATGATAATGATGTATTTTACTTTCAAAAAATCACTAAAAGTATGTTAGGTACTAAAAAAATTCTTAGATTTTTAAATGATGGGAATAGATTCGAGGTATTTAATAATAGTCAATCTATTTCAATAAATGATGAACCGGATGCAACTTATAATAAAGAAAATGATACACTTTATTTTAAAAAATTCTCGAGAATAAAGAATATATTTAATGGAATATATATTTTATATAGAGATGCAACTGATGATGAAATTATTGAATTTTTGAATCAACAATTTATTGAGTGTGTAGGAGGATTTGGTTATAGAGATGTTAGGGATCAAAATCGTAAAAGAATAGCAATATTAGTTAATGAACAAAATATTGATTTTAATAATGATATAGATGATTTAGAACACTATTTAGGAAGATACACTGAATTAAATATAAACCGTTTTAATCGTGTGGAAATTAGTTCAGATAAGGATTTAAAAAATTTAATATATGGAATTCAAGAAAGATATTACACAACTGAAGTTCACAATTATAGAAGGATTGCAAATTCAGTTATAGATATTGGTGATTGATTTACAAAGGGAGGTCCCTCATGTCCGACCATACCAACCTCAACATCCAACTCAATAACGATCTCCTCCACACCATCACCATGCTGGCCAGCGCCAAAGGTATCAGCGTCTCTGCCGAAATTGAATCCATCCTCACCCAGCATTTTGCCAAGCCCGAACTCGTTGGCATTACAGACTTGGTGGGAACCGAAATTACAGATCACCAGCTTCAGGATGACGGCTTAGTGAAACTTCACGGTGTGTTATACTTTTACCAACTCGTGGATACGAAACGGCACCATCATGAAACATACGTGGTGGCGGATGTAACTGATCAAAAAGTGTATTTAGTCGCTAAAGGAGAATATCATGCTGGGAATTAAAGTTGTACAACAAAATAACGTCGGACTGGTAACTTTCTTGGGAAAGTACGCTCGTCAATTTGAAAGTGGACTGCACTTCTACATTCCGTTTTTTGAACGGGTGAAAACGGTTAGTCTCCAGTCGCAACCGCTGGCACTTCCCGTGCAAACCGGAATTACCCGTGATAACGCCAGCATCAGCATCCAAGTGACGTTGAACTACCGGATTACCAACGCAGAGCGCTACACCTTTGGCAACAGTAACTCGATTCAATCGATGGCTTACCAAGTTAGTGGAACGTTGCGGGACATCATCGGGAGCATGGACCTCGATGACGTTCTGAATTCGACTGACAAAATTAATACCAAGTTGATGCAAAATATCGGCGACCTCACCAACACCTACGGAATCATGATTGAACGGGTGCAAATTGGCGACCTGACTCCTTCCAAAGGAGTGAGTGAAGCGATGGAAAATCAAATCACAGCTTCGAAGAACAAGCAAGCCACGATTTCAGAGGCACAAGGGAACGCCGAACAGATTCGTTTGAACACCGAAGCTAAGAATGCGGCCAAGATTGCGACTGCCAAAGCCGACAAGCAACAGACGGAGATTCACGCGGATGCCGCCGCTTACGCTACTAAGGTACAAGCAGAAGCCGACCAGTATCGGATTGAACAACTGCAAGCTGCTTTGGCTAACATTGATCAAAAATATCTAAACGCACAGTCAATTGACGCATTGAAGGTGGCCGGAGAACAGGGGAACCTGATTATTGTTCCGAACGATAGCAACGCTGACTACGGACAACTTGCCACTTTTAGCAAGCTGCTACACAAACAAGACCAATAAAAAATGACCACCAATTTGAAGTTGGTGGTCATTTTTTACGTAACTCTATTTATCATCCTCAGCGGACTCTTCTTCTTTTTTCGGCCGGGGACCTTGCTTCACCATTTTCAGGTTTTGCCAGTTAATCACGGTTTTGTTGTGGTAGGTATCAATGATGTCTGGATCACTGCTTTCAAACCCAATTAGAAAAGAATTTTTGTATGCTTTTTCAATCGTTCCCGTAAAGTCTTGTTTCTTAATTTGAAAGGCTACTTCATCGCCGACTTCAAAGGGTGATTTTTCGGTTGCGGTTTGTTCATCGTTTTTCTTTGGCACAATCATCGCCTCCTCAAGGATTGCTAACCTATGAAATATAAACGATTCCCGTACTTTTGTCAATTCTTAACCATTTTGTAGTACAATTTATACATCTAAGACAAGCTAGGTGGTAAATGTGACAAAAAAGCGACGACGGCCCCGCCGGAAACGAAAAACAACGAAGAAGAAACGACCTCAGTCCAATAATTTTAGCGGTTTTATTCTCATTATTGTGATTGTCACTTTGTTAGCCGGTACCATCTGGGGGATTAATTACATCACTCAACCTCGTTATTCCCAGTCAAACGTCAGCCAACAGCACCAAAAGTTTATCAATCAAATTTTACCGGCTTCGTTACGCGCTCAGCGGGAATATAAAATTCTGCCCAGCATCACGATTGCCCAAGCGATTTTGGAATCGAACTGGGGGCAAAGTCAATTGTCTGCCCAGTACCACAATCTGTTTGGTGTGAAAGCCACTGCCAACCAACCTAGTGTAGAATTAAGTACCACGGAGTTTACCAACGGCAAGGCGGAAAACGTGACGGGTCGCTTCCGAGTTTACGCTAGCTGGGACGAGTCGATTGAAGCACACGCCAAACTACTGGCAAACGGAACAGATTGGAATAACCTGCAGTATCAGGACGTCGTTCGGGCCGACAACTATAAGGATGCCGCTCGAGCCCTAAGCACAGGTGGTTATGCGACCGATCCCGCCTACGCTGACAAAGTCATTGCCATCATTGAAAAGTATCACCTTAATCAATACGATCACCAGGAGGGCCAGCGATAATGAAACCATTAAATCCAGGAATGACATTGGGAATCATCGGAAAAGGATACCAACTGCAGCAACTCGCGGATACTGCTCGTCGGACGGAGTTAAAAGTTTTATTGTATCCCACTTCGACGTCTGAACATCCGCATTCCTTAACTGATGCGGATTTCTTACACTCCTTTGCCGAGCAAAGTGACGTGACGACCGCCATTACGGAGTCGGTTCCGTTGGTATCGTTGGAAACCATCGCAACCGGATCGGAATTTCCGCAGGGAACGGAACTGACCGAAATCAGCCAAGACCGGGCGTTAGAACAAGCCTTTTTTCAATCCCTGAATTTAAACGGGGTGCCGTTTAGTACGGTGATTAACACAAGCGACGTGGAACAAGGAATTGACACGTTAGGCTTACCAGCCCGGATTATTCCAATTTCAAAGCGGAGCGCCAACCAGCAACCGTTGGATCTGAAGACGAAGGACGACGTGGCCAAGTTTATCTCCCTTGCCGGACGCGGGAGCTATTTATTTGTTCCCGACTTGCCGGTTAAACACCATTTGGTTGCCAGCGCCACGAAGAGTGTCCAAGGGAAGATTGAATCGTTTCCGCTGGTTCAAATCAACCAGCAGGGACGCTCGTTTACCAGCCTCACTGAGGACACCAAGTTAATCTCACCAGAGGTTCAAACGGAAATCGAAAAAACGATGCAAAAGATTGGAGAAGCACTGCACGTGGTGGGTAACTTTGCGGTATCACTGTTAGTGACCACCACCGATATCTTGTACGTTCAGGGATTATTACCCGCGCTGGACCTACCAGTGAACGTCTTGCAACGGGGTCTTAACACCACACCAGCGGATCAACACTTACGGGCCATTCGTGGCTTACCACTAACGCCCATCCACCAGTTCCAATCCGAACGGTGGCTGAGCTTGACTAAGCCGCAACTAGAAGCAGCGCTCGAAGCGCAACGGCAACATCCGGATTGGGATTTTGACTTTAGCTATCGAGACGATCATCCAGAAATCCTCGGCGACGTCTGGATTCCCGTCGATGAGCCGGCGTTGACCAACGAACGGATTCAACGAGCCCGGTTACTACCGCATGAAGAATAAATCAGAAAAAAAGGAGAGTCAGCAAATCAGCTGGCTCTATTTTTGCTATAATTAAACTACGTATTGAGAAATTTGAAAGGACGAATCGAATGGCGCGTGCAGACTTGCTACAGAACATGAATGAGAAACAACGAGAAGCCGTCGAACACGTCGATGGCCCGCTGTTAATCATGGCCGGAGCCGGCAGTGGGAAAACTCGTGTGTTGACCCACCGCATTGCCTATTTAATTGAAGAAAAACACGTTTTGCCCTGGAACATTTTGGCGATCACCTTCACGAATAAGGCGGCGCGCGAGATGAAAGACCGGGTTAACCAACTCTTAGAGGTTGGTGGCGACGACGTGTGGGTTTCGACCTTCCACGCGTTAGGGGTTCGAATCCTGCGCCGTCACATCGAAAAGTTAGGGTATAACCAAGCCTTTTCGATTGCCGGAACTAGTGAACAAAAGACGCTTGTAAAACGAATTTTAGCGGACCTTAACTTAGATCCGAAAAAGAACGATCCTAGAGCGATTCTGGGTGCGATTTCTAACGCCAAAAACGATTTGGAAACTCCAGCTGATTACCGCCAAAAGCACGATGACGGCAATCCGTTTCACACGGTGGTTGCGGACGTTTATGCGGAATATCAGAAACGTCTGCATGCCAATGACTCGGTCGACTTTGACGATTTAATCATGTTGACCATTCAATTGTTGGAACAATTTCCAGATGTTTTAGATTACTACCAACAAAAATTCCGCTACATTCACGTGGACGAATACCAGGATACGAACGAAGCCCAGTATCGGTTGGTAACGATGCTTGCCGATAAGTACCATAACCTCTGTGTGGTAGGGGACGCGGACCAGAGTATCTACGGTTGGCGGGGCGCCAACATGAACAACATTTTGGACTTTGAAAATGACTATCCAGATGCGCACGTGACCCTCTTAGAACAAAACTACCGGTCGACCAAAACGATTTTAAAGGCCGCCAATGAAGTAATCCAAAACAACGAGGAACGTAAGGATAAAAACCTGTGGACGGAAAACCAGCAGGGCGAAAAGATTACCTACTACCGGGCGCAAAGTGAACGGGATGAAACCCAGTACGTGGTGGCTAAGATTAAGGAAGAAATGAAGCAACACCACTACAAGTACAGTGATTTTGCCGTCCTCTACCGGACCAACGCCCAATCCCGGGTAATCGAAGAAACCTTCCTGAAAGCAAACGTTCCTTACACCATGGTCGGGGGTCACAAGTTCTACGAACGTAAAGAAATCATGGACATTCTGTCCTACCTGACCTTGGCTGCTAACCCAAACGATTCGCTCAGTTTTGAACGGGTGATTAACGTCCCAAAACGGGGAATTGGGGCCACCAGCTTCCAGAAACTTCGTGACTTTGCGGAGGAAAACGGCTGGGGATTCTCCGAAGCCGCCCAAAACGTGGCTTTGGCTACTAACATCTCTACTCGAGCTCGAAACGCGATTGAGGACTTCGGGGTCACGATGGCGCAATTGCACGGCGAAGTAGCCGACAAATCGGTCACAGAGATTACCGAAACGTTACTGGAAAAAACGGGATACGTGGCTAGCCTGCGTCAGGAAAACAACTTGGAAGCCCAGGCCCGCCTTGAAAACATCGAAGAATTTCTGACCGTGACCCAGGACTTTGACGAAAAATTTGATCCGGATCAGAGTGAAACGGGGAACCGGTTGGTGGACTTCTTAGCCGACCTGGCGCTGGTTTCTGCTCAGGATGACGTCGACGAAACGGCTCCGCAAGTAACCTTGATGACGTTACACGCTGCGAAGGGACTTGAATTTCCGGTCGTTTTTATGGTCGGAATGGAAGAAAATCTCTTCCCATTGGCTCGCGCTGCTGAGAATCCCGATGAATTAGAAGAAGAACGTCGCTTAGCGTACGTTGGAATTACGCGCGCCCAACAAAAGTTATACATGACGAACGCTTACGCCCGGATGTTATACGGTCGGCAACAAAATAACCCCGCGTCGCGCTTTATGGATGAAATTAATACCGATTTATTAGAAAATGAGATGAGCCAACCCACGACCCCACGGGGACCGCGGACGCCGTTTGATAGTGATCGTTACCGCCGGCGGACCGCCGCTGCCACCCAACCGACATATCAATCTCGGCAACCAGTGGCAAAACCACAGGGAACCGGAGCCGACCGGCAAAGTTGGCAAGTGGGGGATCAAGTGACCCACAAAGCCTGGGGCACCGGAACGGTCGTGAAGGTCAACGGGACTGGCGAAGACATGGAACTAGACATTGCGTTTGAGGCGAAGGGAGTCAAACGACTTCTGGCGGCCTTTGCGCCCATTCAAAAAGTAGAACAATAGAAGGGAGCACCGGTCGTGCAGGAACTTGATTTAAATCAGCTAACTGAAGCCGAAGCAGCACAACGGGCGGCAGCATTGCGCCCCCAGTTGTTGCAGTGGGGCAAAGAATACTACGAAAATGACCAGCCGTCGGTGCCCGATGCGGAGTATGATCAGGCCTACAACCAATTGGTGCAACTCGAAACGGCTTTTCCAGCAATTGTGACGCCGGATTCGCCTACGCAACGAGTCGGGGGACAGGTTGATAGTGAATTTACCAAAGTTCCGCACCCGATTCCGATGCTATCTTTAGGGGACGTCTTTTCTGCGGATGAACTAAACGAATTCGTGGTGCGCCTGCAAAAAGATTACCCAGCGGTCCAGGAATTTAATTGCGAATTAAAGATTGACGGGCTTTCCATCTCACTGCGGTACGAACAGGGTCGGTTGGTCCAGGGATCAACGCGGGGAAACGGATTGATTGGAGAAGACATCACGGCGAACGTCAAAACGATTGCCTCGATTCCGCAACGGCTGAGTCGGCCAATTGACATTGAGGTGCGGGGCGAGTGTTACATGGGCAAAGATGCCTTCTTGAAACTCAACGAGCGCCGCGAACTCGAGGGCAAGGCGACCTTTGCCAATCCACGAAACGCTGCGGCGGGCAGTCTGCGGCAGTTAGATCCCAAGGTCACCGCCGCCCGGCACCTGAGTACCTTCATGTACAACGTCGCGGACTACGATGATTTAGAGGCCACCACCCAGAGTGGATTGCTGGCGGAACTCAAAGATCTTGGTTTTAGCGTTGACCCGGACTATCAGGTTGCCCACACGCTGGACGAAATCAATGCTTACATTGGAAAGTACCAGGCGCAGCGAGATCAGTTGAGTTATGGGATTGACGGCATCGTAATTAAGACCAACTCGCTGGCGTTGCAAACGGAAATTGGTCACACCGTAAAGGTGCCCAAGTGGGCGATTGCCTACAAGTTTCCTCCAGAAGAAGCTCACGTTAAGGTTGATGCAATTGAATGGACGATTGGGCGGACCGGGGTGGTGACTCCCACGGCGGTCTTTGCCCCGGTGAAGTTAGCCGGAACCACGGTGTCCCGGGCCACGCTCCACAATCCTGATTACATCGAAAAAAAGGATATTCGAATCGGTGATACCGTGGTTGTTTACAAGGCCGGGGACATCATTCCCGAGGTGGAGCACTATCTACCTCAAGAACGGCCGGCGGATGCACAACCGTACGTGATTCCGACTACTTGTCCTTCGTGTGGAGCCGAGCTAGTTCACCTAGATGATGAAGTGGCGCTGCGGTGCATTAATCCACAGTGTCCGGCGCAACTAGCCGAACAGGTGACCCACTTTGCCTCGCGCAACGCGATGGACATCGAAGGCCTCGGTCCTAAAATTGTGCAACAGCTCTTTGCTAAGCACTTGATTAAGGACGTGGCTAGCTTGTATCACCTGCAATTTGACGATTTGGTTACGCTTGACAAGTTTGGAGAAAAATCCGCTCAGAACTTGTTACAGGCCATTGATCAGAGTCGAGCGAACTCGTTAGAACGTTTGCTGTTTGGACTGGGGATTCGACATGTCGGTGGCAAGGCGGCTTTATTGCTAGCCCAGCACTTTGGATCGTTAGAACAGCTCCGAGCGGCGACCGCTGAAGAAATTGAAGCAATTGACTCCATCGGAGGCACGATTGCTGACAGCCTGGTGACTTACTTTGCCGAAGCCAACAGTCAGGAACTCTTGCAGGAATTAGCGGATGCCGGCGTGAACTTTGAATACCGAGGTCAGGCGCCGGTCACCCAGAGCGACAGCTTCTTCTTTGGCAAGAAAGTTGTGCTCACCGGCAAGCTGCAGGAGATGACGCAGGGAGAAGCCCAAGCTTTCATTGAAGCGCAGGGGGGCACCGTTACCAGTAGCGTCTCGAAAAAAACAGACTTAGTCATTGCCGGAGAAGCCGCCGGCAGTAAGTTAACCAAAGCGCAGTCGTTAGGCGTGCCCGTCTGGGACGAACAACGATTTAGCGCCGCCATGGCTGAACAATAAAGAAGAGGAAGGTGCAGTTGTGAAGAAAGTCGGCATTGGGATTATGCTGGCGGTCAGTGCGGTCGTACTGGCAGCCTGTGGTAATCAAAATAAGATGAGCTCTAACAGTGGCTCGACCAAAACCGAATTAACTGGTTCAAACTCCAGTGAAAACTACCAAAGTGTGATTCAGGACGGCCATTACCAAACTAGTAAGTCGTCTGGAGTCAACGAACAACAAACGAGTAACCAGTTTAACCTAGAAGGATTTCAACACGGCTTGCTCGACATTTCCAAAAAGGAATTCGCCCCGAGCAAGTACGTTTTTCAAGAAGGTCAACAAATCTCAACCGAACAAACCTATAACTGGTTGGGGCGCAAAACCAAGGATAATCCAGATGGGTTAAACCCCGAACAACCGGACAAAAAGGTGGTCCCGGAATACCTGCAACAAATCGACGAACAGGATTTCTTGCAACAAACCGGTGGCAAGCTCCAGTTAAAGGGAATGACAATTGGTTTAGGCTTGAATTCAGTGTACTATTACACTAAGGAAAAGTACGGAGCACAATATTCCAAGAAACTGAGTGACGACGAGATTCAAGCCAAAGGGAAAGAAATGGCTAACGAAGTCTTGAAACGGATGCGCGAGAAACCGGAAACCAAGGACATTCCAATTGTGATTGCCCTGTACAAGGCCGCTCCGGATGACAGCCTGGTCGGCGGAAACTTCTTTGCCTACTCCATGAACCGAACCGGCTCGAAGAGCGTCGATACTTGGAATAAGATTGACCAAAAGAACTACGTCTTTCCAACGGCCGGGAACGAAAAGGTACCAAACGCCAACGATGAGTCCGCTTTTGAACAATTCAAAAACAAGGCGCAGAGTTACTTCCCGAACCTGAGTGGGGTCACGGCCCAAGCACAATACACGGACGGGACCTTGACCGGGATGCACGTGAACATCACGACCCAGTTCTACAGCTACACGGAAATTAACAGTTTCACCCAGTACCTGCAGACGGCCGCCCAGAAGTACTTACCTCGCAACGTGCCGATTGAAATCACGGTCGGTTCCACGAACGGGGTCCAAAGTTACTTAAACCGGGATCGGGATGCCCGGAAGTTTACCACGCATGTATTTAACAACTATTAGGAAATCAGGTAAGGAGGAAGTTTGATGAGTGAAAAAGTAGATCAAGCCCGGACCCAACACATTGCCGGGTTAGCCAAGCTGAAAATTGCTGACGCAGAACTCGATCAGTTTACGGAACAGTTAAACGACATGCTCGACATGTTGGATCAACTGGGAACGGTAGATACGGAAGGGGTCGAACCGACCTACTCTGTAACCGACCAAATCAACGTGATGCGGCCTGACGTTGCGAATAACTGGGGCGAACGCGATGCCTTGTTACGCAACGCTCCGGAATCTGTTGATGGTTTGATTCGAGTTCCTACCATTATTGACGAAAGTGAGGACGAATAATGAACTATTTTGACCGTGATTTAGAGTCCGTCCACCAAATGTTGGTCGACGGCGAAACGACGTCCGTGGAACTAACCAAGCAAACGTTGGCTAACATTGATGCCCACGAAGCGGATTTGCAAGCTTACCTGGCCATGAACGACGAGGCCGTAGCACAAGCAGAAAAAATTGATGCGGCTGGGATTGACCCTGACAACGTGCTCTCTGGAGTACCGGTAGCCATCAAGGATAACCTGGTGACGACCAACATGCCCACGACGGCGGCTTCCAAGATGTTGGAAAATTTCCACTCCCTCTTTAACGCCACGGTAGTTGAAAAGCTGCAAGCTGCTGGCGCTGTGATTGTCGGCAAGACCAACCTCGATGAATTCGCCATGGGAAGCTCGACCGAAAAATCGGCCTACAAGACCACGCGCAATCCGTGGGATACCAATACGGTGCCCGGTGGTTCGTCTGGTGGTTCAGCTACGACCGTTGCGGCCGGCGAAGTTCCTGCTAGCTTGGGATCCGATACCGGTGGTTCGATTCGGCAACCCGCTTCCTTTACCGGAGTGGTTGGAATGAAACCTACCTACGGACGAGTTTCGCGGTGGGGATTAATTGCATTTGGATCTAGTTTTGACCAAATTGGACCGTTCACGCGGACGGTGAAAGATAACGCCTACCTCTTAAACACGATTGCCGGTCACGACGATCACGATGCCACTTCCTCTGATAAAGAAGTACCCGACTTTACGGCCGGAATCGACCAAGGAGTGAAGGGCATGCGGATTGCTCTACCGAAGGAATATCTGAGCGATGGCATTGATCAATCCGTGAAGGATGCCATTCAAGCCGCTGCCAAAAAGTACGAAGAACTGGGCGCTACGATTGACGAAGTTTCCTTACCGCACGCCAAGTACGGTGTGATGGCTTACTACGCCTTGGCTTCTTCAGAGGCTTCCTCTAACTTGGAACGGTTTGACGGGATTCGCTACGGTTACCGTGCGGAAGACCCGAAGAATCTGGAAGACCTGTACGTGAAAACTCGTTCGACAGGATTTGGTGACGAAGTTAAGCGCCGGATCATGCTGGGAACCTTTTCGCTCTCCGCTGGTTCGTTTGACAAGTACTTCAAGAAGGCCGCTCAAATTCGGACGTTGATCATCGAAGACTTCCAAAAGGTGTTCCAAGATCATGACCTGATTATGGGACCTACAGCACCAACGACCGCTTTTAAAGTCGGCGCTGAAAGTACCGACCCAACCGAAATGTACATGAACGACGTGATGACGATTCCAGTGAACCTGGCTGGGCTCCCCGGAATGTCCTTACCCGCTGGCTTTAGCAACGGTCTCCCAATTGGAATGCAATTAATTGGAAAACCATTCGCCGAAAGCACGATTTACCAAGCGGGGCACGCCTTTGAACAAAACACTGATTTTCACAAGCAAACCCCACAGTTGGGAGGTAAATAAGGATGAACTTTGAAACAACAATTGGACTAGAAGTCCACGTGGAATTAAAGACCAAGTCGAAGATTTTCAGTCCTTCACCAGTCAGCTACGGAGCAGAAGCCAACGAAAATACCAACGTGATTGATTGGGGTTACCCAGGGACCTTACCTCGGGTGAATAAGCAAGTGATTGCCAACGGAATTACGGCTGCTTTAGCCCTGCACGCTGATATCGAAAAGCACCCCCACTTTGACCGGAAGAACTATTTCTATCCCGATAACCCCAAGGGCTACCAGGTCACGGAAAACGATACGCCGGCCGCTACCAACGGTTGGATTGAAGTTAAGACGGCTGACGGTGGAACCAAGAAAATCGGGATTGAAGAACTGCACGTCGAAGAAGATGCCGGAAAGAATACCCACGGGAATAAATATTCCTACGTGGATTTGAACCGGCAGGGAACGCCGTTGATTGAAATTGTGTCGAAGCCTGAAATGACGACGCCGCAAGAAGCCTACGACTACCTTGAAGGGCTCCGGGAACGAATCCAGTTTACCGGGATTTCCGACGTGCGGATGGAAGAAGGTTCGATGCGGGTGGACTGTAACATCTCAATTCGACCAGTTGGTAGTGACAAACTCGGCCAAAAGATTGAATTGAAAAACTTGAACTCGTTTAACTACGTCCGCAAAGCATTGGCCTACGAAGAACAACGCCAGGCGCAAGTGATTATGGCCGGTGGGACGATTGGCACTGAAACCCGTCGTTTCGACGAATTAACCGGGAAAACTTATCTGATGCGGGTTAAGGAAGGGAAAGACGATTACCGTTACTTCCCAGAACCAGACCTGCCTAGTTTGGACATTTCGGATGCTTGGATTGACGAATTACGCGCTGCCTTGCCAGAAATGCCGGGGAAACGGCGTGCTCGCTACGTCAACGAACTCGGCTTAACCGACTACGACGCCATGGTCTTAACCCAGACCAAGGAAATGTCTGACTTCTTTGACCGGTTAATTGAACTGGGCAGCGATCCGAAGATGGCCTCAAACTACCTGCAAGGGGACGTGAACGCCTACCTGAACGACCAACAAGTGAAGTTAGAAGATACTAAGATTACGCCGGAAGCCTTGGCCGCCATGATTAAGATGTTGATGGACGAAACCATTTCCACTAAAATGGCAAAGAAGGTCTTTAAGGCCATTACCAAGGGTGAAGATCCCGAAGCCTTCGTGAAGGAAAAGGGCTTAATCCAACTGTCTGATCCTGCCGAATTGAAACCAATCGTGGACGACGTTTTAGCTAACAATCCTCAATCAATCGAAGACTTCCACAATGGGAAGGATCGGGCGGTCGGCTTCCTCGTGGGTCAAATCATGAAACGGACCCAAGGAAAGGCCAACCCGAAGATTGTGAACCAAATCCTGATGCAAGCACTAAACCAATAGAAAGCGGTGGCACCACATGCGAAAACGAGCACGCGTAATTTATAACCCAACCTCTGGACGAGAAACGCTCAAATCCAAGTTGGTCGATATTTTAGACGTTTTGGAACGGGGTGGCTACGAAACCAGTGCCTACGCTACGACTCCCCAGGAAAATTCAGCTCGTGATGAGGCCACGCGGGTCGCTCGGGAAGGTTTTGATTTGGTGGTGGCTGCTGGTGGTGACGGCACGATTAACCAGGTGATTAACGGGATTGCACCGTTAGACCATCGACCAAAGCTCGGGATTATCCCGGCCGGGACGACCAACGACTTTGCTCGGGCCCTCGGGATTCCGCGCGATGACCTGGTTGAAGCCGCGCGGGTAATGACACGGGGGCAGTTACTGCCGATGGATGTTGGTAAAGCCAGCAATGATGAGATGACGCAGTACTTCATTAACATTGCTGCTGGTGGTCGGTTAACCGAACTGACCTACGACGTGCCGTCCGACTTAAAGACCGTCTTTGGCTACATTGCCTACCTGGTGAAGGCCGTGGAAATGTTGCCGCAGGCGCGTCCGATTGACATGAAGGTCACGTACGATGGCGGCCATTACGAAGGAAAGGCGTCGATGTTTTTCCTCGCCATGACCAACTCGGTCGGTGGGTTTGAACAGGCCGTGCCAAATGCTTCGTTAAATGACGGAAACTTCACCATGATTATCGTGAAGACCGGGAACATGATGGAGATTTTGCAGCTTTTGACGAAGGCTTTGAATGGTGGTCGGCACGTAAATGATTCGCGGATTATCTACAAGAAAACGCGGAACTTCACGGTGGAGCAAAAGGACACGAAACGCCCGATGCCCATCAATCTGGATGGGGAATACGGGGGTAGTGCGCCGATGCAGTTTGAAAATCTGAAGGAACATCTTTCAATTTTTTCGAACCTGCCCAAGCAACAACCGCAGCAATTATTAGAATAAACTAAAAAAAGTTTTGTCGTGATCGGCGGCAAAACTTTTTGTTAAGGAGTAAGAATGAGCAAAAATAAACAAGCACCAGTAACGAAAAACGAAACGCTCGACGTGGACGTGACCGACCTGACTTACGAAGGAATGGGGGTGGCGAAAGTTGACGGCGGTTATCCACTGTTCATTGAAGACGCACTACCGGGCGAACAAGTCACGGTGAAGGTGATTAAGGTAAAGAAGAACTTTGCCTTTGCCAAGTTGCTAAAGGTTAACCAGGCTAGTCCAGATCGAGTGGCCATCGTGAACAAAAAGCTAACGCAATCGGGAATTGCTCCGTTGCAACACCTCAGTTACGACAAGCAACTGGAGTTTAAGCAACACCAAATTGCCGAATTGTTCCAAAAGGCCCACTTAGATCAGGTTGAAGTAGCACCCACGATTGGGATGGAGCATCCGGTCCAGTACCGGAACAAGGCTCAAATTCCGGTCCGAGAACTACATGGACAACTGGAAACTGGGTTTTACCGGCGGCATAGTCATGATTTGATTCCAATTGAAGACTTCTACATTCAAGATCCAGCGATTGATGATGCGATTGTGAAGGTTCGGGACGTCTTACGAGAATTTCAGCTTCCGGCCTACAACGAAACCACGCACCAGGGACTGATTCGCAATATCATGGTTCGTTACGGGAAGTATAGTCACGAACTGATGGTGGTGCTGGTGATTAACGACCGGCATTTACCACGGGCAGCAGAAATTACGGAAGCGATTGAATCAGCGTTGCCCAACTTGGATAGCCTCGTGGTTAACGTGAACCAGAGTACGGGGAACCGGTTACTGGGGGATAAAAGCATGGTGCTTGCCGGCAAAGACTACATCATGGACCAACTGTTAGGCACGAAGTTCTTAATTTCACCACTGTCGTTTTACCAGGTTAACCCGGTGCAGACGGAAAAACTGTACTCGTTAGCAATTGAAAAGGCCCAGTTGACTAAGGATGACATCGTAATCGATGCTTATTGTGGAATTGGAACGATTTCGTTGGCAATGGCGCCGCAAGTTAAACACGTTTACGGTGTTGACGTGGTCAAGGAAGCGATTCAGGACGCGCGGACGAACGCCAAGTTGAACCACATTGAAAACGCCACCTTTGTCACTGGAAAGGCCGAAGACCAGATGCAAAAGTGGGAAGTGGAAGGAATTAAACCGAATGTGATTGTAGTGGATCCACCTCGCAAAGGTCTCGATGCTAGTTTCATTGAGAGTGCGTTGAAGATGCAGCCGGAACGACTGGTATACGTGTCGTGCAATCCAGCCACGCTGGTACGGGACGCGCAATTGTTACTTGATGGTGGTTACACGATTGATCAGCCGGTTCAACCGGTAGACCAGTTCCCACAGACTCCACATGTGGAAAGTGTGACGGTGTTTACGAAAACTAACTAAACCTTGTCATGGTAAGATTGATTAAAGATTTTAATGTCCTTATTTTTAATGTTGTTGAAATAATGGCATTTGTATTACTTTTACGATTCTAGTTTCCACATTGCTAATTTAGCGTATAAAGCAAGGATACTTGCATATATGTGAATAAATATTAACAATAAATTTTTTCAATATGTATCTAATCATATGATTGATGATGTTGGTTATGTCTACTCTAATGATTAATTTACCAATAATGCAATGTTATCACCTATCCTCAAGATTCATAAGTATGACAACTGTTTCTAATTATTTGTTTGTTGACTCAAATCAGAACAAAAATAGTCCTGATTGTTGACTATGATATTTATCTGTGCTATTTTTCAATCAGGACGGAAAATGTCCAGACTGAAAATGAGAGAGATGTTTATATTATGAAAATAGAAGATATTTTGCCATCACCAGTATCAAATCAAGAAGCATTTATTCTTGATCATGGTAAAACCAACGAAAATGGATCACTAAAATATAAAGATGATATGACTAGTTATGGATGGAATATTAAACGGTTTAATAAGCTTCACGAAGGAGCATATGTCTTAAATCGTCATCCTGGTAAGATTACGAAGGATCGAAAGTTTGAAATTTACTCTGGCGGATATGTTAAGAATATTACTGAACCAGATGACAATGGTAACGTAATAGCAACTATTACTCATGCATTTACGTTTGCAACACCATTGAAGCAGGGAGAATCCCTTCTCGAAAATTTCAAATGGGATAGTAAAAAGAAAAAAGAAGGTTCATGGGAACACTTCTGGAATCAATATGGTATGAATAGTATCTCTATGAAAGATTTCTGGGCTCTAGTTAAAGGACAGAACTGTGTTCCTTTTGATGAATCTGCAATTAATGATAATAAAGAAGATAATCTTACGGATTCCGAGATTCAGGAATTAGAAGATGAGGATGAACCAACATCTGGATTTGAAATTACTGTTGTTGAGAATGACGGATCTAGTAGACGAGAAAAATATGGATATACAAGAATTGCCAGGAAGATTGATTTTACTAAAGTTCAAAGAGCCAAAAATAAGACCGGTAAAATTGGAGAATTTATTATTCTTGATATGCTTACAAAAAAAGCTAATCAAAAGGGACTTAAAATCCCAGAGCAAGTTTCGGTTACAAGAGGTGATGGCTTGGGATATGATATTTTGGCTTTTGATGCTGTAGGAAATGAAATTCATATAGAAGTTAAAACCTCAATCAGAAAACAAGCAGATGGATTTGATATTACAGATAACGAAGTAAAAGAATCACTAGTTGAAAATAGTAACTACAAGATTTATCGAATCTACGACCTAAACATTAAAACTTGTAAATGTAAACTTAAAATATACGATGGCCCAATAATTGAAGAAAGTTTTAAGCTGGTTCCTACCTCATATAAGTTATATCAAAAGTAAAAAATACCTTATAATTGTGAGATATTGGATATTTTTTATCAATTGGTGAATTATTTTCTTATTAAAGCAGATCAGATTGTTTTAAGTAATATCAATAAATTTACGTATAAACTAATTGTATTTTTGTATAATATAATTTATAATTAGCGGCATATTTTGCAGGCAAAATTTGCTTAGCATAGTAGGAAAACCAAAATCCACCATTTCAATAATTGAAACCTAAGAAATTAATCCAGCTTTTAAATTACTAGAAGAAATTAGAGCAAAGATAAATAGACGGTTAAACATTAAATATGTTTAGAATTATCAATTTTTTATTGTTAGTGTTTGAATTTTTGAGAACTAGATAGAAATGACAAAAGGATGATCTTCGTTTGATACTAGCATCATGCTTTTATTTTCAGTATAACTTACTAAAAGTAATCAATATCATTTCTATTTCTTGGAATCCAGCTATAATTTAGCTACAAATGTTAGCTTAGTCAGAACGAGATTTTGAGAAGGAGGAATCCATTATCGTACGGAAACTAACGGATTCAGTCACATTTCGCCGCGGGGTTACAGTAAACGGGCGGTTATTTATGCCACCAATGTTGACCTCGTCGGGAACGGTGGATGGAAGAGCAACTGAAGATACGTTGCAATACTACGCGGCTCGCAGTAAGACAGCGGGCATGTTGATCACCGAGTATCATTACGTCAGTGAGAACGGGGGACCCAGTGGCGGTGGTCCGTTTGGGCAACAACTCGGGATTTATGATGATCAGCACGTGGAATCGATTAAGGCGCTTGCCACAGACATGAAACAAGATGGAGCGAAAGCCATCTTGCAAATTAACCACGGTGGGTTACGCAGTAACGGCTTTGGCGCCGAACACGGGTATGCGTTTGGTCCGAGTGTCATCCATTTCCTGAAGTTGGATTATCAAGTGTTAGAGTTAACGACTGATCAGATTCACGCGATTATTCGCGACTTTGGTTTAGCCACGAAACGGGCCATTGACGCGGGTTTTGACGGCGTTGAAATTCACGGGGCCAATCACTACCTGCTGCAACAATTTATGTCAACGTATTCAAATCGGCGCACTGATGAATGGGGTGGCTCATTGGCTAATCGGATGCGTTTTCCACTAGCAGTTGCCAAGGAAGTCCTCCGCGTGGTAAATCAGTATGCTCCGAAAGATTTCATCGTCGGTTACCGGATTAGTCCCGAAGAACTGCATCAGGATGGCAGTGGCTACACGATTGCGGATTCCAATCAGTTGGTGAAGGAATTGAACAAGTTAAAACTAGATTACCTGCACGTTTCCATCTTTGGCCACTACTATGATGGTCCGAAAGACAGTAAGCTGAGTTACACGCAAATTTACCGCGAATCGCTCGATGACGAAACGAAGCTGTTGGCGGTCGGCGGTGTATTTAGTGCCGAAGCAGCGCTGGATGCTGTTAACCACTATATGGACATGGTCGGGATGGCCCGGGGAAGTTTGATTGATCCGCTGTTTGGATACAAGGTAGCTAATGATCAGGCGGATGAAATTGTACATGAGATTTCACCGG
Organism: Fructilactobacillus carniphilus; assembly: GCF_024029675.1. NCBI lineage: Bacteria > Bacillati > Bacillota > Bacilli > Lactobacillales > Lactobacillaceae > Fructilactobacillus > Fructilactobacillus carniphilus. The sequence goes on from NZ_CP097121.1 coordinate 172,115, forward strand.
AACAGTTGAAACAAACGTCCTGGACCAAGGGATTGTTAGACTCGTTCTCGTTGCCGGATAACGGATTACCACCGTTGCCAAATGGTGATTCGATTAAAAAATAGAGCAGCAAAAAACTCGCAGAAATGAGATTGTCATTTCTACGAGCTTTTTTAGTTAGGCCTGTAATGCCTTTTGAATTTCAGGTTTCAGTTTTTCTGGGTTCGTAATCGGAGCGTAACGGTGAATCAACTTGCCGTCCTTGCCAATCAAGAATTTGGTGTAGTTCCATTTAAGGGGACCGTGGCCGGATTCTTTCTTCAGGTAGGCGAATAACGGGTCGGTGTCTGCACCATTGACCTTAATGGTTTGGGTGATGGGGAAGGTGACGCCGTAGTGAACTTGGCAATATTCGGTAATGTTTTTTGAATCCTTCAATTCCATCAAGAATTGGTTGGAAGGAAAGCCGATTATTTCTAAACCTTGGTCGTGGTACTTTTTGTACAGCTTTTCCAAATCTTTTAATTGTCCGGCTAAACCGCACTTGCTAGCGGTGTTAACCACGAGGATGACCTTACCTTTAAAGTCGGCAAAATCAATCGGATCGCCGTTTAGTTCTTTGGTTTTGTAATCATAAACTGAGTTAAGCATTAGAAGGACTCCAATCTGTTAAATTTGATGGTGCACAACTAAAACTGTATCACTTTTGTCTGGGATTAGCTAATGATTGAATTTGAGGATATACTGGCAATGTTTATATTGTTAAGTACATTGATAGTCAATAGCGAAAACGAATAATTAAATTGTAAACAAAAAGAGGAGATTATCTTAATTGATAATCTCCTCTTTTAAATAGATAACTAGCTGTCAGCAGAGCATTGGCTAGCGAGCATTAGCTCTTTCCTTATTTAAAATATACTAATGTTTTTCTAAATAGTCAATTAATTTAGTTAAAATTTTCTTGATTTTTTTAATGGAACTAACGGATTCATACCATTCGGAGTGACGATTAAAGCGCTTGATTAGGGCGTTGCCTTGCTGTGCTCGCCGTTTGCCAACCGAACCATCCTTAACGTATGAGTGTAAAAAGAAGAGGGAAGTTAGGTCATTAACCTTCATATCGTGTAGTTCGGATTTAGGAATGCCCATCAAGGTTGCAGCAGTGGTCACCTGGGCAGTTGGCTTCGGAACCAACTCTTTTTCCGAAAATAAATTAACCAGTAAGGGATTACTGTGGGCGCAGGCATTGCGGATGTTTTTGGTGTATTTAAAGTAATTTTTGATTTTTTTGACGGACTTATACTTGGTCCGTTGATAATAAAAGTCCACAAAATAAGATAACGCTCCAAATGTCATTACTTCTAACAGTGCCCAAATTGAAATGTGGTCGTGGTGTTTATTGTAAAAATCATTCATATAGCGATTGTTTTTTAGGTATTTCACAGTATTTTTGTAGGCTGATTCATTGTATTGCTTAAAATCTTTGATAATGGAATAACCATCCTCTGTGGAATCATTCGTGATTAAAGCTAAAATTTTTACTTTGATGCTGTGCTCAATGTCTAAAGAAAGTGACAATAAATATTCCCGTAGTTGCATGTCAATGGAGGCTAGATCAACTAAATAAGCAAAATCTAGGTTTTGATATTTTCCGTTACGTTTCGTGAAATTTTTTCGGTAGGCAGTTAACTTAAAATAATAGTTTTTGTGAACTAAAACATGCTTCGCCTGCTGCTCATTGATTTCATTAAATGTGATTCCTTTGGCTTTCATGTGACTTATGAGTTCGGTTTCTGTCAGCTTCGGTTTATAGTTCATAATTACCTCGATGAATTTTTCAGCTTATTCTAGCAAACGTAAGTTAAGAGAAGGTAAATATGAGGTTAAAACAATTTAATAAAAAGCCATTCTTAATTTCCAGTAAATGATGATTGATAATCAGACTGTGCTTTACTTAATAAAGGTTCTTCAGAAATTGATGATTCTCCGCTATCCACTCGTGCTTGCTCAGCATCGTATTCTTGCGGATTACTATTCCTGACGGCTGATACTTGTGGAGAGCTAGTATAAGGATTATCTGCATTTTGTGCAGTTATTGGTTGTTCATTACTATTGGAATTTGAACTTGCTACCGGTTGTGAGTTTTTAACTGTAGCTGGTTCACTCTGGTTATTAGAAGTAGCTTGATTTTGTCCGTTGTTTGAGCTATTTGATTGGGAATTAGAGGAACTGGATTGAGTGGCGTCCCCAGCATTATGATCTTGTTCTTTTGAATTGTCATTTTTAGTGGATTGTTGCTTACTTTCATTTTTATCTTTATGCTTTTTTGGTTTTGTAACTTTCTTGGTGGTCTTTGCGTTGTCTTTCTTACTATCATTTGTCTTACTAGTAGAAGAACAAGCTGCTAACGATAAGGACATTAATGTTGCCGTTGTGATTGTTAAAAATTTTTGCATAAATAAGCTCCAAGGATTTATTTTGTTTTTAAAGTTAAATTTTTTAGTTAAATGCTTGGTGAATTAATCAGCAAAATCGGTATTTTTTGCTTTCCATTGATATAACTTAATATTTAACCAGAATGCATAGATTCCTAGAGTTATGATTGATAAAAGAAACCATTTAATGTAACTGCCAAAGAGACCTAGTGCGGTTCCGTTAAATTGTAAGCGTCGTCCGTTCACCACTGTGTGTTTGTTAATCCATTTTAGTTTCATAACTACTGCCCAGGGATAACCAATTCCTAGGGTGAATATGGTAATAATAATACTTAATAATGACCAACCAATCATTTGATGAAGTTTGCCGTCAAAATAAGAGTTATTGTCCATGATAAAACCTCCACGCAGCTTTTAGCGACAATCAGGATTTGGTCGTTGTTGATTGAAGATTAAATTTTTATTAACTTAGTTACGCAAAATAATAGCCGTATAAAATACGACATAAGGTATAAAAATATTGAAATGTAAAATTAATTAAAGTTTTTTCTTTAGAGCAGTTCTCATTAGACTGCTTTTTATTTTGCTATCAATCACCGTTTTTAAATCGCTCAGACCATTCTTTCATAGAAATCAGAATTGGAGCCAGCTCGTTTCCTTTATTGGTTAGTTTATAGGCAACCGTTGGAGGATTAGTGTCAAAAATGGTTCTGGTAATAATTCCACGGCTTTCCAACATTTTCAATCTAGTAGAGAGGGTACGACTACTAATTCCTGGTAAAGCACGCGCCATGCTTCCGTAGTGATTATTGCCATTATAAATTTCCCATAAGACATAAGCAGTCCATTTACCACTGATAATATCCACAACTGGTTGAATTGGACAATCATCAAGATGACGTTTTGTTTCCATTACAATCCCTTCTTTCTTTAGAATACATATACTGTAAAAAATTACCCTACTTTCTTTTTTAAAGTATAGCATTTAATATAAATATTATAAAAGGAGGTTAATCATTATGAATTATTCCATTGACAATATTTTAGGTAATTATGAATATAGATATTTTGGAAACGGATATAAAAAAATATCTCATTATATAAAAAAATTAAAATTTTTAGATAAGACCCATTATACAGCTTGTGCAAAAGTCTCTCGATGTAGTACTTGGTCAAGTAAAAACAGTATACAACAAAATCAACATTTGACTAGTATCGATGCAATAGATATAACAAATAAAATTTTTTCATTAATTTTATTTAATGAAAATAAAAAAACCGAAAATTATATATTATATTATTTTGAAATAAAAACCGGAACGATACCAGTTGAAAATATTGAAGATATTCATGTTGAAGGTACTATTGAAAATCATGAAAGTGATTATTATTTATTTTTACGTATTGGAGATATGAAAATAGAAAGTAGATTCTTAAATTATGGAGATGGCTTTTTTAATGAATTTAATGAATATAAAAATATAACCAATTATATTGAAAATATTGAATTCGACGGTGATAGTTCCTTAACTTGCAAATATATTCCTGAATCAAATTTAGGAAAAACAAACGTATATTTAGCGTCTTGGTTAATTGTCTTCGCGCAGTTAGGAGAAGTCTTAGCATTTAATTTGGCTAAAACATCTAGGGAAAAATCTAATAATTTTTGGGTTAGAAAATTAAAAATTGATTTGAACGTAAATGGTTTACTTAAAACTGATGAAAAAGACACGCTTATGTTAAAAGTTATAAAGAACAAAAGTATAAATAAGAATAATGAAATTTGGCATTCATTTGATATGGAAGGAAGCGATTTAAGAAATTTGGTTGATGTCAGTGCAAAGACAGCTTTAAAAGAATAGGGAGAAATTATGCATAAAAAGAAACATATTGTTATTTCAGGAACTTATTCGACTGGAAAAACCACGACGACTACTGCCTTATCGATTGCTACGGGAATTCCAATGATAAATTCTTTATCAGCTAGAGAAATTTTGACTTATCTTTATCCTGGAAGAAGGTTTCAAGATATGGATATGACAGAGTTAATTGCATTAGGTTTATTCAGATTTAAAGAAAGAATCAAAGCTGAAGAGAAATTAATTGCGAATAATAATGATTTTATTTCTGATGGATCCGTTTTAAATGAATGGATATATGGAACGGTTAGAACTCAAATAGGGATTAATCCAGGAGCGCCTTGGTATCATCAAGTAATTAAATTTATTTTGGGGCTTAATTCTAATAGATTTATGAAAAAATATCTAAAATCTTATGGGGTAGTTGTAAATAAGTATGCCAAGGATACTTATACTAACGTTATCCATCTTCCAATTGAATTTAAAATGTCACCAGATGGACATAGACCTGTATCAGAAAAATATAGGAGATTATCTGATAAAGATATCTTTAATTCCTATAAAAAATTAGGTATTCCTATGGATGTTGTTGGTGGCAGTCAAATAGAGCGTATAAATAAAATAATAAAAATTCTAGATTTACCTCAAATCGTATCAAGTGAAAATGCGATAAATGAAGCTAATAAGAGAATTGAAAAAAGTAGAGAGATGGTATCACAAAGAATAATTGATCAATACCATAAACCAACTATTCTAGAAAAAATAAGAATATTATCACGATTTTGATTTGAAAGAGAGGTATTATTTCATGCTAAAACTAAGCCATATCAGTAAAACCTATCAAACTGGGACAGAGGTTACTCACGCATTAAATGACGTTAGTTTTGAGATTCAACCCAATCAACTAACGGTTATTTTGGGACCAAGTGGCTCTGGGAAAAGTACGATGCTGAACATTTTGGGGGGAATGGATCGTCCGACCACCGGTTCTGTTACCTACGATGGGAATGTAATTAATACAGAATCAGACCGGGAATTAACCGAATATCGCAAAAAAATGGTCGGCTTTGTGTTTCAATTTTATAATTTGATTTCTAATTTAACGGTGGCAGAAAACGTTGCGATCGCGGCGCAGTTGGTAAACAAACAGTATCAACAACCTATAAACGATTGTTTAGCACAAGTGGGGCTTCAGCAGCGAGAACGAAATTTTCCTGATCAACTATCAGGGGGAGAAATGCAACGAGTCGCCATTGCCCGTGCCCTCGCTAAGCATCCCCGGGTTTTACTGTGTGATGAACCCACAGGAGCGCTTGACACCCAAACGTCTCAGCAAGTTTTTAAGTTATTGCAAGCCAGTAAGAATCCGCAAACTGCGGTTGTAATTGTGACCCATAATCCGTTAGTGGCGCAAATTGCGGATCGAGTTATTCGGATTCGGGATGGTGAAGTGGAAAAGGTTAGCGACAATGCTAATCCATTAACTGTGGAGGAGGTTGATTGGGGATGAGATTTTTAGTCAAAAAATTATTCCGCACGGTCCGGAAAAATTGGACCCAGTTCTTCTCGGTCTTTCTGATGGCCTTTCTCAGTGTTCTCTTTTATACCGGACTGGAAGGAACATGGAATGGGATGAAGCAAAACATTAATCACTATGCTGCCCAAACTCACTTAGCAAGTGCAACGTTACGGACAACTTCCACAAGTTCTGATGATCTGAATCAGATTCGTCGATTACCCGGAGTAAAGAAGGTTGCTGCTAAAACGGAGGTGGAAACAGACGTTCAGCTCCAAGGGAAAAAACGTTATTTGACCGTTGCCACCCCGGGAAATCAACAGATTTCACAAGTTTATCAGGTTAATGGACAGCGCTTGCCTCAGCATCCGCGGGGAATTTACTTAAATCAACGTTTTGCTCAAGAAAATGGCTTACGGGTGGGGAGTCATCTCACCGTTAAAGTTAACCAGCAAGCAGCGCGGCTTAAGGTAGCGGGAATAATCAATGCTCCTGACAAAATGTACTATACCGGGTCGAACGACTTTATTTCGCCTCAGGCGCAAAATTATGGGTATGGGTACGTGAGTCGATCCACGCTAACCAACCAGTTGCAAGTGCCTCCGACCCAAAACGTCGTTGATTTACAAACTAAACACCCAGAACAAGTTGAAAAGCGGTTACGTTCCTTACTACAGAATCGTTATTTAACTTTACAAACGCGGAAATCGAACATTGGGATTGCCACTGCCGTTGATCGGGTGGGCCAGATTCGGAATCTTTCGTTGCTCTTTTCGTTCATCTTTATTTTGCTAGCCATCCTGGCAATGTATACAACGATTCGGAAGGTAATTGACCAACAACAACAGGATTTAGCCACGTTACAATCATTGGGATATCGAAATGGTCGCTTGACCGTTTATTATTCGATGTATGGATTTTTAGTCGGCGGAATGGGAGCCATTGGTGGCTTAATTGCTGCTCCTTTTCTCTCGACCTTTGTCATGAATTCCCAAAAACCCATGTTTACCTTACCTAGCTGGCAAATTGCTTATACCACGATGCCACTTTACGTAGCGCTTGGGGTGACTCTGATCTGTATGCTGGCGGCCTACTTAGCGGCTCAGGTTAACCATGGCTTGCTACCGGCTCAGGCCTTTCGGAAAGGGAGCACTGCTCAAGCTGGACACCGAGTTTGGTTGGAACATTGGAACTCGTTATGGCGCCGGATTCCGTTTGGAAATCGTTGGTCAATTAGAGATAATCTGGGCAATAAAATTCAAACTGCGATGGGCTTAGTTGGAATTATTGGTGGCTTAGCACTAGTAATGACCGGATTTGGTACGAAGAACTCCATGGATCACCAGGTTGAGCAAACTTATGGCCATGAATATGCATATACGCAAAAAATTAATGTGCAGCAGCCAGCGAGTGCAACAGAATTACAGCGGCTGGTGCAAGAAACCGATGGGAAGCCGATTGAGACCATTACCACGAGTCTACAACCGCGGGGACAATTTGACCGGCCATTAACCATTTTAAGCAAGAATGCTCCGGTGCATCTGGCAACTACTAGCCATCAGCAACTGCAAAATGGTGGGGTGTATGTAACGGAGGGAATTGCTCAAACGGCCCATTTACATCGGAATGAGCTAGTGACCCTCAAACCTTCGCTCAGTTCGAAGACCTTGAAGCTTAAAATCAAAGGCATTGTGAAATCAAATGCACCTCAAGGACTTTATCTGACCCAATCTACTTGGGAGAAACAGGGGATGACATTTCTTCCCACTTCGATTTTGACGCAACGTTCCCAGTTGTCTGCTTCTGTTAAAAACAGTCCAGCTGTTAGTCATGTGGTAAGCCTAACCGAACAGCGGCAAAATGCCAAGGCGATGGTTGCCAATCTGAACAGTATCTTTTTGATGGTCCAAGTGTTTGGAATCCTGCTTACGATTGTAATTTTGTATAACCTCGGTTCACTAAGTTTTACGGAACGATCACGGAGTTATGCTACTTTAGAAATTTTAGGTTTTTCCCGCCGAAAAATTCGGAATTTAACCATCGTGGAAACCCTGATGATTACAACCGTGGGCTGGCTCTTAGGTGTTCCATTTGGCGAGTGGTTCCTGGCACGGTACGTCACCACTTTCAACACGAGTCAGTTAATTTACTATCCGTTTCTTACGAAGGTTAGTTTAGTCAGTGCTTCGTTGATTGTGATTGTGGCGGCCTTTTCGACGGTATTGTTACTGGGGAGAAGGTTACGTCGACTGGATCTGATTGCGGCAACGAAGGGAGTAGAATAGTTTTAATTTAGCTTTGAATGCTGAAAAAGGTTGGAATCGATTCTGATTCCAACCTTTTTTTATTGATTATGAATTTTTTAATTGATCTAGTTGAGCTTTATCAGTAAAAGAAAGGAGATTAACTTGAGCTGATTCGGCAATTTTTTTAGCTCGTGGACTTGGTTGGCCAAGTTCGTCATTATAAACGATGAAATAATTGATATCTTTTGAAACAACGGTTTGAATATCTTGAAATTCAAATGCTGAAGCAGCAATTAGATTATTGTTTAGAGTGTTCTGAATGTTAATTAATTTGAGTGGATTCTTTTTATGAGGAGGAATTGAGTAGTCAATTTTATAGTTAACTCCACTAGAACCAATTAACTCATAGTTATCTAAGCCACCAAAATCATTATTAGTAAAATATTTTAAAACATCTTCTTTAAATAATTGGGCCACATTTTGGCGTTTTAACATGTTTAAACTATCTATTCTAATTAAAGTTGAAATTAATTGATGCTCCATCAACGGAAAATTGTCTTTATTACCAGTAATCGTTAAATTGTCTCCATCTACTAAGGAAACATTGAATTGATTGGTAATGTTCTCAATCTCTTTTCTTCGTTGTGGAGTATTGATATCAATACTATTCAATATAAGATCGGTAATTGTTTCACCGTCATCGCTAAGGATTAACTTTTGGCCTTGAGATGTAACGTAAAAGCGAATGTAATCATTCATAAAATTAAGGTAGGGGGTTGTAACGATGTCTGTGTCCTCATTGAGAGAATCAATTTTAAAGTTGTTTAAAAGCCAAGCAGCATAGTTTTGTAGTAAAGCTTTCGTATGCATGATTATTGCCCCACTCCTTAATTAGATATCTAATCAACCACCCGTAAAAAATTCTCCACAATCCGTTCGCCCAAACCAGCCTCCGTCAAAATTGATTCCGGATGAAATTGAACGCCATACATTCGTTGGCTGGGAATTTCAGCCGCCATTAATTCTTGATTTTCATCGATAGCGGTAACCTTAAATATATCCGGAAGAGAAGCACGCTCGCCCACTAAGGAGTGATAACGAGCCACGGTTCCGGCATCTCCAGCTCCGCGAAAAAGAACGCTATGCGGGTCCAATTGTAACCGGGAAGTTTTTCCGTGCATCAAGTGTTGGGCGGGAACTACCTGTCCGTCACAAGCTTGAATCATGACCTGCAAGCCCATGCAGACTCCGAGCATCGGGACTTGACCGTGTAACTGGCGCACCACGTCCAAACTAACTCCCGCGTCGTCTGGATTTCCGGGACCGGGAGAAAGGATTATTCCGGCTGGATGTAACGCTTGAATCTCAGCCACCGTCAGTTCGTCGTTTTTGATTACCTGGATGTCGGTTGTAAACTGACCAAGCAGTTGGTACAGGTTATACGTAAAACTGTCGTAGTTATCAATCAATAAAATCATCTGCGAGGACCTCCTGATGAGTGGCCCGCGCCAGTGCCTGGCGCACCACCCGGGTTTTATTGAAACATTCTTGATATTCGTGCTTGCCAACGCTGTCGGCCACGATGCCGGCACCGGATTGGACTAGTAGCTGGTCACCTTTTTGCTGCGCCAAACGAATTCCGATGGCAAAGTTACAGTCGCCGTTAAAGTCGAGGTAGCCAAAGGTCCCACCGTAGAGCCCGCGTTTTTGTTGCTCGAGTTGGGCAATGATTTTGAGGGCCGAACTCTTGGGCGCTCCGGATAAGGTTCCGGCGGGAAAGACGGCTTTCAGGGCATCAAGTGCAGACTGCTCGGGCTCAATCTCACTTTCAACGGTCGAAGCGAGGTGCATGACCTGTTGATATTTGTGCAATTGCATGTGCTCGGTCACCCGAACAGAGTTAAACTGGCTCACAGCTCCCAGATCATTACGACCCAAGTCGACAAGCATGTTGTGCTCGGCACTTTCCTTGGGATCACTTAGTAGTTCTTGCGCCATTTGTTCGTCTTCGTCAGCATCCTTTCCGCGTCGTCGCGTTCCGGCTAACGGAAAAGTGGCGAGGTGCGATCCCGTCTTTCGTAGTAAGGTTTCGGGCGAAGCAGTGGCTGCTTGAAAGTCGCCACAGCTGAAGTAACAATGGTAGTTACCCGTGAGCTCCTGGTACAACGCGAGCAGACTCCCCGCGGCCTGACCGACCAGGGGATTGGACAAGATGAGTTGGAAAATGTCACCCCGATAAATATGGTCGACAACTTGATCAATCAATCGTGTATAGGTCGGTTGGTCGTAGCTTGGTTGCAGGGGATGCGTTAGGTGCAATGTGGGTTCAGTGGTAAAACTAGCCTGTAAGCGCTGCAGCTCCTGCTGCAATTCCGCTAACGTGTCCGGTTCACCCTCGGGCAGATTCTGAATCAGAGTAACTTCGTTCGTTTCTGGAGCAAAGCCCACTACTTCTGTGAAGAGGAGAAAGGCGGCATCAGCAAAATCGTATGGATTAGCCACTGCCGGAATGTTGGGAACAAGTTCACGACTATAATCATAGGCCAGGTACCCCACCAATCCTCCAGAAAAGGGAAGCGGTTGGTCTGCTGCATCGAAATGATATTTCTGCAGTAATTGTTCGAGGTAGGGTTGCAGTTTTTTTGAAATAGAGTGCCCGTTGGTTGTAATCACGCCTTCCCGGTAGGTAATTTGGTGTTGCGGATGCAAGCCAAGGTAAATAATGTGCTGTTGATCAAAGGGTGGTTGCCCCGTGAGATCAAACAGGTAACCAGCGCCGGGATGTTCTTGATGAGCCTGCGCCATGATCTGAGTGGGATTAAAGTCAGGGTCGCAATACTTAGCAACGTGTCTTACATAGTTTGTCATTGTGTAACCTCCAAAATAAAGAGCATAAAAAAGTCCGCCCATAACAAGTAATTGTTAAGGACGGACAGTTTAATCCGCGGTGCCACCTTAATTGGAGGTGCTTAAAAAAGCCCCACCCTCCTCAGCGAAGAACAATCATTCTCCCGGAAACTGACGTATTCCAACACGTCACTAAGTACTCGGCGCTCGGCCTTTGATAGTGCCCTCGGTGGTCCATTTAACTACGGGTTGCTTGGACTGATCTCTCACCACCATCAGTTCGCTGACAAGGCCGCGTAATCTTGATCTCCACGTCATCGGTTTGGATAACTAGTTTGGTTGTAGTTATCGACGGTTCAAATTGATTTTTCTTAGCCTAAAACATTTCAAAGTTAATGTCAATGCTAAAAAAATTTTAAATTTATTCTTGACAAGGATTTCATTGCTCGTTATGATTAGCAACAACTAAATCCAACCCACAGAAACCGTTGAGATGGAGATTAAAACTAATGTGCCCGCCCAGAGAGTTGCCGGTGGTGAGAATGGCAGCCGAACGCAGTTAGTTAAATGGACCATCGAGGGCAAACCGGAACGCAGTGCAAGTATGGTTTGACGTGCAGACATACGTCAGTTGTCAGGAGGATGATGGTCCTCTGATAAGTGGGGTAAACTACGATCTTTCGCTGGGAAGGACCGTCTTTTACCCAAATTCAAGGTGGCACCGCGGGAAACCGTCCTTAACTACAACAGTTAGTTAAGGGCGGTTTTTTTGTTGGTTGGAAAATTCAGGGAGGAATACAACTCATGAAAAGCAAACGATGGCAACGCCGGATTGAAGCTGATCGACACTAGGAATAATAAAAGGAGTTAACCATGATTAAAACCGCAATTACGTTATTGAGCCAACGCCACGATTTAACCGCCGCCCAAACCCATGCTGTGTTAGACGAAATGATGAACGATAGAACGACCCCTAGCGAACAAGCTGCCTTTTTAATGGGCCTCGCCAGTAAGGGTGCTACGGTAGCTGAAATTAGTGGGGCCGCTGCTTCGTTACGCGAACACGCCACCCAGATTCAACCGCATCAGAACGTGCTCGAAATTGTCGGCACGGGTGGGGACCACGCCAATACCTTTAACATTTCGACGACCACGGCGTTAGTGGTAGCTGCTACCGGCATCGTCCCGGTGGCTAAACATGGTAACCGCGCCGCCAGCAGTAAAAGTGGGGCGGCAGACGTGCTCGAAGCCCTGGGCGTCAACCTAGCAACAAGTCCTTCCCAAGCAACTCACACTTTGACAACCGAAGGGATTTGTTTCTTATTTGCGCAAAAGTATCATCAAGCCATGCGTTTCGTGGCGCCGGTGCGTCGCGACCTAGAGATTCCCACTCTGTTTAACTACCTGGGACCGCTGGCCAATCCGGCTGGCGCTACCTACCAACTATTGGGGGTGAACGACGTCAGTTTGGTAGAGCCAATGGCGCAGGTGTTAGACCAACTGGGAGTCAAAGAGGCGCTGGTGGTCCACGGTGATGACTGCTTAGACGAAGTGACCCTGACGACCACAACCCACTTTGCCCGGTTACATCAACACGAAATTACCACGGGAATCATTGATCCGGAAGAACTGGGCCTTTCCCTGTGTCAACCGGAGGACTTAGTCGGTGGCACTCCACAAGAAAACGCTGAGATTACCCGCGCCATCTTGCGGGGCGATCAAGGTCCCCGCCGAGACGTGGTGCTACTAAACGCCGCTTGTGCCTTACACGTGGCTCAACCTGATTTAACGATTGAGGACGGCTTAAAGGTAGCTGCAGCAACGATTGACAGTGGCAAGGCCACGCAAAAACTAGCGGAGTTTGTGGCCGCAACCAACGAGGAGGATGACGCATGATTTTAGATGACTTAACCAACGTAACTAAAGCACGCGTTGCCCGAGCTAAAGAGCAGCAACCGCTGGCAGAATTACGATCCCAGGTAGAAGAACTGGACCTGACCACCGACTTTCCGTTTGAACAATCCCTGCGCCAACCCCAACTGAGCTTTATTTGTGAAATTAAGCGCGCATCTCCGTCTAAAGGAGACATTAAAACCACGATTGACGTTCCCCAACTAGCCCGGGATTATGCAGCGGCGGGTGCCAATGCCATTTCGGTACTGACGGAACCTGATTATTTTAAGGGCAGCATGGCTGATTTAGAGGTCGTTACGCAAACTGTCTCGTTGCCGGTGTTACGCAAGGACTTTACGGTGGATCCGTACATGATTTATGCGGCGAAACGCGTGGGAGCGAGTGCCATTCTGTTGATTTGCGCGATTTTATCCGATCAGGAGCTACGCGAGTTCTTCGCACTAGCAGATCATTTAGGTTTATCTGCCATCTTTGAAGCGCATAATGCGACGGAGGTCCAACGGGCAATTGCCGCGGGGGCACGGATCATCGGGATTAATAATCGGAATCTGAAAAACTTTACGGTGAACTTTGACAATGCCAAGCAACTTCGAGAAGTGGTTCCTGACGACACATTGATGATTGCGGAAAGCGGGGTTAAAACGGCGGCTGACATCCGCGAGCTGAGGAACCTCGGGGTGGACGGCGTTCTGGTCGGTGAAACGATGATGCTGGCGGCGGATCCCATGGCTAAATTGAAGGAGTTGCGTGATGGTGAAAATTAAACTGTGTGGTCTCCACACGCTCGCTGATATTGACAAGGTCAACCAGGTGCAACCGGATTTTGTCGGCTTGGTCTTTGCCTCGAGTCCACGGCAGGTGAACCTAGCAACCGCTCGTCAGTTAACCCAGGCCTTAGAGCCCACCATCCCAGCGGTTGGGGTCTTTGTCGGTGCTGACTTGGCAACGGTGCTGGCGGCCGTGCAGGCTCAGGTGATTCAACTGGTGCAGTACTACGGCAGCTTGCCTCCGGATTTGATCAATCAGTTGCACCAACACCACGTTCAACTAATTCAAGTGGTCCAAACGACCGCGGAAATTGATCCAGCTGCTGACTACGTGATGTTTGACGCTAGTCGCGGCCGAGGCCAAGCTCCCACGCAATTTGAAGCACATCATTTAGCTAAACCAGAAATTTTATCCGGTGGCATCACCTTAACTAACGTTCGGGAAGCCGTGGAAATCGTAAAGCCTGCGGTCGTGGACGTTTCGAGTGGGGTGGAAACCAACGGACAGAAGGATGTAACGAAAATGCAAGCACTAACGGACTTAGTGCACCAGTTATAGGAGGAAATCAGGATGACAACCAACGGTAAATTTGGCGGGTACGGGGGGCAATTTGTTCCGGAAACCCTGATGCAGGAACTGCATGAAATTGAAACCACCTATTTAAAATTACGCGAGGACCCGAAGTTCCAACGGGAATTACACGACTTATTGGATAACTACGCCAATCGGCCGTCGCTGTTATATCACGCTCAGCACATGACGGAAAAATTAGGGGGCGCTCAGATTTACTTTAAACGGGAAGATCTGAATCATACTGGAGCCCACAAGATTAACAACGTCCTGGGGCAAGCCCTAGTGGCGCGCTACATGGGCAAGCGCAAGCTAATTGCTGAAACCGGAGCCGGCCAGCACGGCGTCGCGACCGCAACGGTAGCCGCTTTGCTAGGGATGGATTGTGAAATTTACATGGGGAAAGAAGACACTGAACGGCAACGCTTGAACGTGTTTCGGATGGAATTGTTGGGTGCTCAGGTCCACGCGGTGACCAGCGGTTCGATGGTCCTGAAGGACGCGGTCAACGCGGCCATGCAAGCTTGGGTCGCTGATGTAACTGATACGTTCTACGTATTGGGATCTGCGGTGGGCCCTCATCCGTTTCCCATGATGGTCCGGGATTTTCAAAGCGTGATTAGCATTGAAGCCAAACGACAGATTCTGGAAGCCACCGGGAAGCTGCCGGATGCCGTGGTGGCTTGTGTTGGTGGTGGAAGTAACGCGATTGGGAGTTTTGCTGCTTTTCTGGATGACGAAACGGTTCAATTAATCGGGTGTGAAGCAGCCGGCAAGGGTGTGCACACGAAGCAACAAGCAGCCACGATTACCAACGGAACCGATGGAATTTTTCATGGAATGAAGTCTAAGTTTCTACAAAACCAAGCCGGGCAAATTGATGAGGTGTATTCGATTTCGGCCGGTCTGGATTATCCGGGGATTGGCCCTGAACATGCAGCACTAGCCCAGTCCGGGCGGGCCCAGTACGTGCCGATTACGGATGACCAAGCCGTGCAGGCCTTTGAATTTATTGCCAGAACGGAAGGAATCATCGCGGCAATTGAAAGTTCGCACGCGGTTGCTTACGTGGAAAAATTAGCACCAACGATGCGACCGGACCAGACGATTATTTGCACGCTGTCCGGGCGGGGTGACAAGGATGTCGCTGCGATTGCACGCTACAAAGGGGTGAAGATTGATGAGTAAAGTGAAACAGATTTTTGCAAACCACAAGGCGTTTGTTGGGTTTGTTGTGGCCGGAGATCCGAGCTTGGACGCGACCGTGGATAACATTCTGGCACTTGCCGCTGGCGGGGCGGATCTGATCGAAATTGGGATTCCATTCTCGGACCCGGTTGCAGACGGTCCGGTGATTGCAGCAGCCGATAAGCGCGCGCTGGACCGGCAGGTGACGACGGATGACGTCTTTGCTGTGATTCGGCGGGTCCGGGAGCAGTCGAACGTGCCGTTGGTCTTTTTGACCTACGCTAACTTGGTTTATCAGGTTGGGTATCAGGAATTTTGCCGCCGGTGTGCGGAATTAAACGTGGCCGGAATGATTATTCCAGACTTACCGTACGAAGAACAGGATGAGTTACTGGCAGCCACACAGGAATTTGATCTAGATCTGATTCAATTGGTGGCGCCGACTTCTAAGTCACGAATTAAAAAGATTGCGCAACGGGCGACCGGTTTTATCTACGTGGTTTCGTCCATGGGAACTACTGGAACACGGGATAACTTTCAAACTGATTTGCGGGCGGTGACAGATGAGATTCGTCAGTACACGGATACTCCCGTTGCAATTGGTTTTGGGATTCATACACCGGAACAGGCCCACGCTATGAGTCAAGTGGCCGACGGGGTAATTGTCGGGAGTCAAATCGTGGAACTGATTGAGAAGGCGGGTGACCAAGCACCGGAGCAATTAACGGCCTACGTGCGGGAAATGAAACGCGCGATTGATTAACCGTTTTAAGTCATAAATAAACCACTTTGGTTATACAATCGTTGTATTTAAAATGTTAAAATTATACAATTGTTGAACAAATGAATGGGATGGTGGTTTATTATGAATAACTTTAAATATATAGATAAATCTAATACGATTATTGTTAATAATCGTGATAGTTTTAACCGGATTAAAAATAATTTTATTGAATCAAAGCCCCATGATAAAAAGATCGTTAATGAAGCATTAAAAAAATTGGAAGTTAAAAGATAATGGGTTTTTGTTATGGTGGAGCGATTACAGCGACTCTATTTAACTTAAATTTGCATAAATTCGATTGTGGTGAAGCAAAATTAAATAAATTTCTTTGTAAATATGCGATAGATGATAGTTTGAAATTTCTATCTACTACGAATGTCTGGATTGAAAAGGATTTTGAGCGATTGGCTGGCTTTTGTACTAATAAAGTTAGTAATTTAGAATTAAAGCTGGAGAAGAATAAGGATGATATTAGTTATTTAATGCAAATGCCTTGGAATTCTGGTTTAGATTTTGAAAAATTTAATTTTGAATCGCTTAATTTCCCAGTTTTAGAAATCTGTGATTTAGCTGTTGACCAAGAATATCAAAATAAAGGTCTAGGAACTAAGATTATAAATGACTTATTCTTCAAATTTTTAAAATTGATTTCAAATGATGTTTGTGTCAATTTTATTTTCGTTAAAGCATTAGATGATTCGAGATACTTTTATGAGAAAAATGGATTTCAATATGTTGAACATAGTGATAAATCTGATTTGTATCAAATTGAAAGACCATACTATCCAATGTATATAAATTTTGATGGAATAATAGATAATGCCTTTAAGTAAATGTTTATAAAGGTGCTTATTGAATAAAACAAAAAATCCAGAAAGCCAATGTGGTTTTCTGGATTTTGCTGTTTAAATTGAAAAATTAACCATTCCACTTCATGATGTCAATTTTTTCCACTGCATTGTTGACCTCATAACTATTTTGTTTGGAATTGATTTTAGAACTATCGACGTTATTAATGCTGTCTCCCACTTTGAGAACGGCAGTTTTACCATTATTAATTTCCCAGATCTGACCGTCACTCATGGTCACAGATTGGTGGGGAGCAATTTCAGTTTTGTCCCAATTGTTATAGTCATTATTGATGGCATCATCAATTGCGTTACTAGCATCGTCAGGATCCTGCATGCTTGCGAATTCCATGGTTCCAAAGATTTTTGGGGCTGGTTTTTCTGAGCCGGAATCCTTTTCGTAAACGTTGATTTGATTATCTTCCAAAATTTGCTTTGGAGTTAGAGTTTGATCAGTATTGTTAGTAATTTTATACATAAAAATCATGCCCAATTTACCATGCGTAGTTTTTCCGGAAGCCTCTTTTAAGACTTCAATTTTACCTTTAGGAGTCATGATTACGTTGTTGCTAAAGTGAATTAAATCTTTGTTTTTCTTTTGTAATTTTGGATTCTTTTCGGTATTTTTTTCGGCCTCTTTGGTTAAATTAGGCGTATTTTTATTTTGTTGATCGCTGGCATTTTGATCTTGATTAGCGGAAACTGCTGCAAAAACAAACAGGAGCACTGCTAAAATAGTTAAAAGCAAGACCCACCACGTTTTGTACCAGACCTTTTTAACAGGAGTTTTGGTGGGAGATTTAACTTTATTAATAAATTCAAAAACCGCCGCAATAATTAAAAGAACGAAGGCGGGCAATGCAAACAAAGGTGCAATTAAAAATAAACAGTTTCCAATGATCCCTAAAATAGCGCCTACGATTGAAACGTTCCAACGGCGACATTGTTGGAGTTGCACCAGATGGAGAATTAATCCCAAACAAGCCAACAAAGCTAGGAAAATTCTGATGCTAGCTAAATCTGAGGTTTTATCAAAAGCATCAGAAAAGGATGCTCCTAAGATTAAAAACCAAGATACAATAAAAACGCAGGCATTGATGATGTCATCAACGGCAACCCAATAGTTAAGCTTAAGTTTCATAAAACAAAAGTCTCCTTGAAATTAATAATAGTTATAAAATAGTTGAGCGTTTTTCATTTTAACAATAAATTAAGCAAAAGTTAAGTTTTTGCAAAGAAATTTTTAAATAATTGACTAGTTAACCGCAAAAAAGTCGAGAAGCACCGAGCTCCTCGACTTTTTCATTATCTAGCTAGTTTTTTAGTGATTCAAACTACGCAACGCCGTTTGCAAATCCTCAATCAAATCCGCTTGATCTTCAATTCCGACCGACAGCCGAATCAAGTTGTCCTGAATTCCATCCTTAATCCGTTCTTCACGCGGAATGGCACCGTGGGTCATGATGGATGGAACCTCAATCAGACTATCCACGCCACCCAGGCTTTCAGCGAGGGTAATCAACTGCAGATGATCGATAAACTGTTTGGGTTCGTACTCCGGCTTGAGTTCAAACGACAACATGGCACCAAAGCCCCGCATCTGCCGCTTGGCAGTCGCATAGCCCGGATTGTTGGGATCACCTGGGTAGTAAATCTTGCTAATGTGGTCATCCTGACTGAGGAACTGGAAAATTGCTTGGGTGTTTTCTTCATGAATTCGCATCCGCGCTCCCAGCGTCTTAATTCCTCGTTGCAACAGCCATGCTTCTTCCGGTGCCAGAACGCTCCCAATCGAATTTTGTAGGAAGCCGATTCGTTCCGCTAACTGGTCATCATTGGTCACCGCAATTCCGGCAATCAAATCACTGTGACCACCGAGGTACTTGGTCCCGGAAGCCACCACGATGTCAGCACCCAGCGTCAACGGTTGTTGGTTGTAGGGCGTTGCAAAGGTATTGTCCACGATGGTGTAAGCCCCGTGTTGTTGGGCAATCTGACTCAAGGCCACTAAATCGGAAACCCGCAGCAATGGATTAGTGGGCGTTTCGAGGTACAGGGCCTTGGTATTATCTTGAAAGGCCGCTTTAACCGCATCCAAATCAGTGGTATCGACGGTTGAAAACTCGAGACCAAAGCGCTTCATCACTTGGTTGATGAGACGGAAGGTCCCGCCATAAATGTCGTTTCCCACGATAATGTGATCACCGGCAGAAAATAATGACAGCACCGCGTGAATGGCGGCGGAACCGGAACTAAAGGCAAAACCCGCGGTCCCCACCTCTAAGTCAGCCATCAAAGCTTCTAAGGCCTGACGGGTCGGATTCCCCGTCCGGGAGTATTCCCAGTCGGGGTGACCAAGTTCCTTTTGGTGAAAGGTGCTGGCCCGGTAGATGGGCATCGAAACGGCACCCGTAGTCGGGTCTTCGCTGATTCCACCGTGCAATAACTTCGTATCAAATTTCATGATAAACTCCTTTAGCAAGTTACAAATTAATTAGGACGTTAATTAATGGTTATTTTCTTATTATTAGTAAGTATAAATATCCAACTTACGGGTGTCAATTATGACGGCAAATAAAAAGACCCATCCTCAAGGGGACAGGTCATTTTATCAATTACTTTCGCTCATCGTCATGGTTGTTTTCACTTTGCCGCTGGAACGTGGCAATGTTCTTGTATTCTGGTTGTAAAGCCCGACTTAACCGAATGTAAATTGGAACTAATTCTCGGTAAGCCTTGTAATTTTCGGGGTTCGGTTTGTGCGTGTTGGTAACACCAACAAACTTGTCAACGTCATACAGGCTGTCAATCATCTTGAGGCTGTACATTCCTAACACAGCAGCTCCCAAGGCCGTTCCTTCCACGCTTTCAGGGATGTTAACGTCTTGTTCAAAGACATCGGCTAACATTTGGCGCCAGAGTTCGGAACGGGCGAAACCACCGGTAGCCTGAATCTTAGTTGGCTCACCCACCACTTCGGAAAGGGCCAGCATTACAGTGTACAGGTTGTAGACGATTCCTTCGAGAGCGGCCCGAATCATGTTCGCCCGCGTGTGTTGCCGGGTTAAACCGAAGAAGGTTCCGCGCGCGTCGGCATCCCAAATTGGAGCTCGTTCTCCACCTAAGAAGGGAAGGAAGATCAAGCCGTCAGAACCAGCTGGAATGGAGGAAGCAATCTTGGTTAACAAGTCGTAAGCATCGAGGTTCATCTCTTCAGCCGTCACTTTTTCTGGCAAGCAGATTTGGTCCCGAATCCAACGGAAGACGATTCCACCGTTATTAACGGGTCCCCCGATTACCCACATGTCCTTAGCAAGGTAGTAACAGAATACCCGGGCCTTCGGGTCAATCCGGGGCTTGTCGCTAACAACTCGGACGGCACCAGAAGTTCCGATTGTAACGGCAACGACACCAGGTTTGATGGCATCCACCCCGAGGTTTGCCAACGGACCATCAGAAGCTCCGATTACGAACGGAATATCCTTGTCGATGCCAATCATGTTAGCGTAGCGTTCGTTCATACCTTGGAATTGGTAGGTGGTGTCCACTAATTCAGGTAACTGGTCGCGCGTTACCCCGGCAACTGACATGGCTTGGTCGTCCCAGTCCATGTTAAAGATGTTGAAGAGGGCCGTGGCGTTTGCAATCGAGTAGTCTTCTTTTAACGTGCCGAAGAGTTTGTAGTTCACGTACTCTTTGATGCCCACAAAGTATCGGGTCTTTTTGTAGATTTCAGGGCGTTCGTTACGAATCCACATAATCTTGGTCAGTGGGGTCATTGGGTGCACCGGAACTCCCGTTTTTTTGTAAAGTTCCATGCCGATGCCGTTGTTTTTCAGTTCGTCAGCATATTGAACGGCCCGGTTATCGGCCCACGTAATTGCGCGGGTGAGGGGTTTGTAGTTTTCATCCAGACAAATTAAACTGTGCATGGCACAAGAGTATGAAACGCCCTTGAGTTCACCCGGTTTGAGGTCTGCTTTTTCGATCACCTTGGATAGCCCAGAGATGATGGCACTGAAAATTTCTTCTGGATCTTCTTCGGCCATGTCTGGAGTATCTTGATACAAGTTGTACAAGTCGTTGGAGTAGCCGCGGACCTTTCCTGCTTCGTCGTAGAGCACCGTTTTGGTACTGGTGGTTCCAATGTCAAGCCCAATTACGTATTCCATAATAATTCCCCTTAGCTGCGTATTTTGGCTGGGTCAGCCAACTAGTTGTTGATTTATTGTAACGCTTACATTATATGGGAAATCGGGGAGCACTTCAAGCGAGAGCACGCCAATCATGGTAAGATAAGGGTACCAAAAACGAAGTGGATGGGGATGGAGAAACACAGTGAAGCGAACCGATTATCATCGCAGTCAGCAACATAAGCATCGCCTGGTGACCCTTGGCATCATGGCCGTGCTCCTGATAGCAGGAGGACTCGTTTTCAACCTGGTTCTCAATCGCCATCAACGCCAACAGGCCTTTTTACGCAACTACCCGGTGCGTGGTGTGATGTTAGACCAGACGGATGAGTATGCCGACTTTAACCAGTTGCAAACGAACGGGATGAAGTACGTTTACATCCGCGCCACCCAGGGAGCCACGTTTACTGATGATGACTTTAACGATAATTACACCCGGAGCATTGGTTCGGGGCTGAAGGTGGGCGTTTATCACCAGTACAGTTTTAGTAGTTCGATTCCAGACCAGGAACAAAACCTGAAACGAACGTTGGGCAATAACATCGGTGATCTGCCCATTATGATTAACGTGTCCTATTACAACGATTATAACGCGGAAAATGTGGATCAAAAGCGCTTGAAACGACGTTTGCGAGAACTGGTCGCCTGGACGGCGCGTTATTCCAACCGTCCGGTCCTCATTAAGACTAGTTTTGCGAACTACCGCACGCTACGTGACCTACCCGATACGGAATTCATGCTACCACGGACTAAAACCGGCAAAAACGTGACCTTTGCCAGTTTAACCAAGCAGGATCAGCTTTATAATAACGGTAAGGGTAGCGATTTTCGGATGACGGCCTTTCACGGGAGTAAGGTACAATGGAATCAGTACCTGCAAGTGTTAAAACAAAATGAAAGCAGAAAGAGTGATTTAAATGATTAAACTAGGAACGATTGGTACCAACTGGATTACGGAACGCATGATCGAAGCGGCCCATGCCACCGGGGACTACCTGTTGACGGCCGTTTATTCCCGTCACGAAGCTAGCGGTGAAAAGATTGCGAACGGACACGGGGACGTGACGGTTTATACTGACCTAGACCAATTTTTATCGGCGGATGACGTGGATGTGATTTACATTGCTTCACCAAACGTTTTGCACCATTCTCAAATTATCCAAGTAATTCAACACGATAAGAACGTGATTGTGGAAAAACCGGCGGTCTTAACCCAATACCAATTCCAAAACATTTTGGATGAGTTAGCTCTGCATCCACAAGCCCACTTTTTTGAAGCCGCTCGCAACGTTCACATGCCGGCCTTTCAAGTGGTGGCTGACTATCTGAACGATGTTGATGGAATTGACGGGGCTGACTTTACCTTTAGCCAGTACTCATCCCGTTACGACAAGGTCTTAAACGGAGAAACGCCCAACGTCTTTAATCCGCAATTCGGGGGTGGCGCGTTAGCAGACCTCGGAGTGTACCCAGTTTATGATGCCGTCGGCTTGTTTGGAGTTCCCGAACGCTTGGCCTACTACCCAACCATGATTTCTACCGGCGTGGATGGGAAAGGAACCGCAGTCTTAAACTACGGGGATTTTGACGTCACGTTGAACTTCAGTAAAATCTCGGCTTCGACCCATAATTCTGAAATTTATCACGGCCGCGAAATCATCACGTTTGATAGCGCGGGGGAAGTAACGGAATCCTCCATCATTCGCGAAAACCAACGTCAGATTTTGAGTCCCTTGTACGGGAAGAACCCGATGATTCCGGAAATGAGTGACTTTGCCCGGGTTCTGAATGGTCCTGATAACGAACAGAACCAGGCGGACTACCACCGTTGGTTAGAACAAATGCAAAACGTGAACCTGGTCTTGAACCGCCTGGCTAACTTTGCTGGAATCGAATACCCCACTAAACTGGAGGAAGATTAATCGTGTTAGAACAATTTGCCACTCGCTTTAACCAACTGGGATATGTTGCGCCCACGGCAATTCAGAAGGCCGTCTACGAACCGATGATTGACGGCGGAACTGACATCGTAGGGCTTTCGCCAACCGGTTCGGGGAAGACGGTTGCCTTTTTAATGCCCATTTTGGCGAATCTGATGCCCGGCGAAGGGCCCCAAGCCATTGTGTTAGAACCCTCGCAGGAATTGGCGATGCAGGTGACGAATGTTATCCGAGACTGGGGAGCACCGTTTCATGCCAAGGTGTTACCCATCATTGGGGGCGCGAACGTCAAGCGCCAACAGGAAAAATTGAAAAAACGGCCCGAAATCATTGTGGGAACCCCCGGACGAGTGTTGAGTCTCTTACAAGACCACAAGCTCAAGGTGCAAGGGATTGAAACCGTGGTCGTCGATGAAGCGGATGACTTACTCCAGGATGATTCCTTAGAAAAAGTGCGCCAAATCATTGCCATGGTGCCTCGGGATTCCCAGGTTGCCTACTTTTCGGCGACCGATAGTGAGATTCTTCACCACCTCGATGAGGAAATGGGAAAACCGGCTGACATTATTGACGTGCGTGCTCAAGACCAAAGTCGGGGTGAAGTGCGCCACGGCCAATTCCAAGTCTCGCGGGGGAAACGAAACGACGTCTTAAACCGGCTCACCAAGTTACTAAACTTTAAGGCGTTGGTCTTTTTCAACCAAACCACGGAGTTAAACCGGGCCTATAACTTCTTTAAGCACCAGGGCTACTCACCGGCAGAAAAGCTGAGTGGAACGGAAAACAAACTCCAACGGGAACGGGCGCTCAAGGCCTTTCGTAAGGGGCAGATCAAGCTCTTGCTAACGACTGACGTGGCGGCCCGGGGCTTGGATATTCCGAAGCTACCGTCGGTCATTAACTATGACCTGCCGGATGACGCCACGACTTACGTGCACCGGGTGGGTCGGACCGGTCGGATGGGGGAACCAGGCCTGGTCATCAACTTTGGTGATGATCACGATCTCCGGGATCTAAAGAAGCTCTTGAAAGACACGGAGTACGACCTCCAACCGATTTACTACTACCGCGGTAAGTTAGTGGACCACGTGGACGCACTGTCAGTTTCGCCGGTAAAACCCAAGAAAACGACACCGATAGCTAGAGCAGCACAGCAACAGACTGCGCAACCAGCGGCCACGGACCGCCCGGTTTCCAACCCACCTAAGCAACGCAAGCGGAAGAAAAACCGGAAACGAGACCGAAAGAATAAGGGGAAGCCGCGCCGTTAATGACCTTTACGAAACTAAAATTTCATGAGAAAATAACCAGGAAGCTTTTGGCCCCATAGCACAACTGGATAGGGCATCCGCCTCCTAAGCGGCAGATCTCAGTTCGAGTCTGAGTGGGGTCATTCAGCATCCGGTTTTTTTCTGGAATTATCTAACTAAAAAACACGAAACTCAGTTGAGTTTCGTGTTTTTTGCTTGGGTTAGTGAACCGGCCATTGTGGTTGTTCACCAGCAGCGACGCGGATGATTTCTTTAGCGGCATCCGTGGCCATTCGGTCGTTACATTCCACGGTGTTGGCAGCAATGTGTGGTGTCATTAAAACGTTATCGAGTTGGTACAACGGACTATTTAGCGGCAATGGTTCCTCGTCAAAGACGTCGAGGGCGGCCCCGCTAATGCTGCCGGTTTGGAGCGCCGTGATTAAATCAGGCGTGTTGATAATTGCTCCCCGCGAAAAATTAACCAAGACGGCGGAATCTTTCATCAGGTTGAATTCGCGTGCGGCAATCGAGTGCTTGGTTGCTGGTAAGACCGGCATGTGAAGTGTGACCACATCTGCTTCTTGTAGCAGGGTATCGCGATCGACCACGGTTCCGTACTCCGCTTTTGTGGCGTGGGGTGAACTGACTAAAATCCGCATGTCGAGGGCGCTCATCTTCTTTTCGACCATTTTACCAATCCGGCCGTAACCGATGATCCCTAGGGTTTTACCAGCGAGGTCGAAGCCGACGTGGCTACGCGCTTCGGTCCAATGACCTGCCCGCATTTCGTTAGTAGCGGGAACTAGGTGCTTAGACAACGCTAGAATCGAGGCCATCGTGGTTTCGGCGACCGTGCTGGCATTCGCAAGTGGCGTGATGGTAACGAAGATTCCATGCTTGTTTAAGTACGGAACGTCAAGGTTGTCATAACCCACTCCGTAGCGTGCGAGGATTTTGAGGTCCGGCATGTGTTCAATTGTATCGTTCGGGAAGGGAGCTGAATAGAGAATCACTCCAAAGGCATCCGGAGCTAGTTTAAGTAAGGTGCTCGTCTTTTGGTCGGGGAGTTCAACAATTGTAAAGCCGTGTTCCTTTAAGAGCTGTTTTCCTGCGGGTTCAAGGTTTTTTGGAATCGCAATTTTTTTCGGCATGATGATCCTTCTTTCACGAAATTTAAAGTAGTTCAACGGTTCTATTTTACAAGAGAAGTCATAAGAACGGAACGAAGCTGCTTAACTCTTTTTTAACCAAGATCATGAGAAACTTTCCACCGGAAACCATCAACTGGTGCTATACTAAATAAATATAAAATAGAGTAGAAGGGGTGGACGTCGTGGAAACGTTCAAAAAATACCGTAAACGAATTGGGATTGGTCTCCTAATTCTAGTGGTTGTGATTGTGGGGATTTTAACCGGAGTCAATCGATATCAGCTTTATCAGGAGCAAACCAAAGCGGATAATTTGCATACCAAGTATCACATGTTGAAAAAATCATACGATGAAATGACGACTGATGACGTAACGTACCAGGAGAATTTGACGTATGAAAACGTGAAGACGATTGCACAAACTAACAACGACGTTTTGAAAAAGGTCATGCAGGAGACGTTTGGCAATTATCCGACTGACGATGCTAAGCAAAAGGCGATTAAAACCGTCCAAAAGCAATACATGTCAAATGCTGATGCAACCGCTTTAATTAACTCGGTGCCGGGCACGACCCAATTAAATAACGTCAGCATCTATAACTACAGTAGCCCCGAGGCACGGAACGGGCATTACTACTACTCCAACGTAACGGTTACCTTTTACGGCCGGCACCATCGGCGCTTACACACCAACCGGTACTTATTTAAAGTGGACTTAAATAAGGGCGATCTGAACTCAAACAAGGTTCGGTTCCACCTCATCCAAATCTTTAAGGAGCAGAGACGATGATGAAAAAGTTAAAGCAAATTGTGACTCCCGCCCGGATAATCGTGGTGGTTGCTGTGGTTATTTTAGCTGGCTTGGTAACTTGGAACGTTTCAATTTATAATCAGCGAAAAGAAGCCCAGGCGGATGCCACTACGACCCAGCAAAAAATTGACAAAGTTAGTAAAGACTTTACGCCCAAGTATAAAAAGACAGAAGCTCAGGCGAAAAAAGAATTTCGTGCGACGCATAGTGATCCTTTAAACCCTGGTAATTAGACGATTAAAAGAGTTCATCACAAGGTGGTGGACTCTTTTTTTGCCATTAATTTGAATTTCCTGGTTGACAAAATATCCGAACTATATATAATAAATACCAACAATTAAATGTAAAACATAAACAAAAAGAACGGGATAGTAACAAACGTTCGATAGTTCAGAAAGTCTACGGTTGCTGTGAGTAGATCGAATCGACGTTTGCGAATATGGCCCGCAAATTGGCAGCATTGAGATTTAAATGCTGATGGGGTGGCAACCATTATTCACTGCACGCGTTAATTTTTGACGTTGGCGAGGATAGGTGCGTAAGTAGCTATCAAAGTAGAATGGTACCGTGGAGAAATCCGCTTCTAGTTAATGACTAGGAGCGGATTTTTTTGTTTTCCCGGCTTTTGTGGCGCGTTTAATTGGAAAATTGGTTGATTAAGATTTGAAAGGAGTTTTTTTGATGACAAAAGTAGAAAGTTTCACGTTAGATCACACGCAGGTACAGGCTCCATATGTACGGTTGATTGCAGCTGAGGAGGGAACCCAGGGTGATGTGATTTCTAACTTCGATTTACGACTGGTGCAACCCAACGCCAATGCGATTCCGACGGCCGGTTTGCACACGATTGAACATTTACTAGCCGGACTGCTACGGGATCGTCTCGATGGGGTGATTGATTGTTCGCCGTTTGGATGTCGAACCGGGTTTCACCTGATTGTGTGGGGCACCCCGACGACCGCGGAAGTAGCACAAGCCCTCAAAGCAGCTCTCACAGAAATTCGAGATGAGATTGAATGGGACGACGTGCAGGGAACCGACAAATATAGCTGTGGGAACTATCGCGACCACTCGTTGTTCTCGGCTAAGGAATGGTCCCGTGCCATTTTAGCCCAAGGCATTAGTTCTGACCCGTACGAACGGAAATTAGTTTAGGAGGATTTAATTATGACAGCGACCCATTTTGATATTGTAGGCAGTTTTTTACGACCGGAACGCTTAAAGCAGGCCCGCGCCGATCGGCAAGCAGGCAACATTAGTGACCATGACTTAACGGACGTGGAAAATCAGGAAATTGCTGATTTAGTTCAAAAGGAAGTCCAAGTGGGCTTAAAAACCGTGACTGACGGTGAATTCCGCCGTAGTTACTGGCACTTAGATACCTTCTGGGGCTTTGATGGGATCAAGCACACCCACCAGGAACACGGCTACCAGTTTCATGGAGTAGAAACCCGAAACGACTCGGCTCAGGTGGAAGGCAAGATCAAGTTTAATCCTAACCATCCCGACTTACAGGCCTTTTGTTACTTACAATCGGTAGTAAAAAACTATCCAGGCATCACCGCACGGCAAAGCATTCCGTCTCCCGCGCAACTATACGCCGAATTGGTTCGTGGTCCCGAAAACATTGCGGCGGTCCAAAAGTATTATCCGAATCATCAGGACTTAGTGCATGACATTGGAACAGCCTATCGGGACCTGATCTTAGCGTTGTACGAAGCTGGCTGTCGGGACGTGAAGCTCGATGATTGTACCTGGGGAATGTTAGCGGATCATGATTTCTGGAAGTTAATGACGGATCAAGCCGAAGACATTGAGCAGTTGCAACAGGAATACGTGGCCTTTAACAACGCTGCACTCGTGGACTTGCCGGCGGATTTACGGACCAGCACGCACGTGTGTCGCGGAAACTACGCTTCAACCTGGGCCGCTCAAGGAGGTTACCAACCAGTGGCCAAGACGTTGTTTAACAAGGAAAACGTGGAAAATTACTACCTCGAATTTGATGACAAGCGGTCCGGGGACTTCCAACCATTGGCGGAAGTGCCAGCCACGAAGAACGTGGTGCTGGGCTTAGTAACTTCCAAACGACCAGAATTAGAAAAGCCAGAAACGCTGAAGGAACGCATAAAAGAAGCCAGTCGGTACGTCGATTTAGACCGGTTGGGCTTGAGTACTCAGTGTGGTTTTGCTTCAACGGAAGAAGGAAATCACCTTACGGAAGCTCAACAGTGGGACAAAATTAAACTTGTGATTGAAACGGCCAACCAAATTTGGCCGGAAAAGAAGGAGGACTAACGATGCCGAAAAAAGTAGCAATTATTACCGGGAGCGGTCGCGGGATTGGAGCTGCGATTGCTAAGCAATTAGCCGGAGAAGGTTATGCGATTGCGGTATCAGACATTGATTCAGACACTGCAGATCAAGTCGCTAATGATATCAATCAGCAAGACAATCAAACCGCCCGTTCGTACGTGGTCGACGTGGCAGAACGTGACGAGGTCTTTCGCTTAGTCAACGAGGTGGTGCAGGATTTCGGCCAATTGGATTTATTTGTCAACAACGCCGGAATCGCCTTCATTGCGTCCATCGTGGACAGTAATCCAGAGGAGGTTAAACGGTTGTTGAACGTTAACCTGCTGGGAACCTTCTGGGGGATTCAAGCGGCAGCCACCCAGTTTAAAAAGCAGGGCACCGGCGGCAAGATTATTAACGCTGCTTCCCTAGCTTCCGTGGAGGGATCCGCCTTACAAGGAGCCTACTCAGCTTCAAAGTTCGCAATTCGAGGACTGGGACAGTCGGCAGCCAAGGAACTGGCGCCGGATCACATCACCGTGAATGCCTATGATCCCGGAATTGTGTTGACTCCATTACGGGACGGGATTGACGAAACAACTGCGAAACTAAAAAATACGACTTTCGATGAACAACGCCAGGGAGTAGTGGATGAAATTGCCTTAAAACGGGCCGCTACTCCCGAGGACGTCGCTCAGGTGATTTCCTTTCTAGCTTCACCCAATGCCGATTACATTACCGGCCAATCCATTCTGATTGACGGAGGGATGCGCTTCCACTAGTTGCGAGGTAAAAAACTAGAAGGGAGAGTATTTTCATGAAAAAAGGAAGAATCATTGGAATTGGGATCGTCCTCGTAGTGGTGATCCTGGGAGTGTGGACCTTTTGGGGGCATGCCCACCAGCAAAAGGATGAAATTACGTTAGGAACAATTGGTTCGGATGCTAAAATTTGGAATTACATTGCCAAGCAACCGGCCACGAAAAAAGCGCACATCAAGTTGCAAGTTAAGAGTTTCACCGACGGAGTGGCGCTTAACACGGCCACGGCACAGGGCAAAGTGAACGTGAATGCCTTTCAATCGGATGCTTACTTGCAGGCCTATAACCAGAAGAATCCGAAGCAGCAACTCGACGTCATCGGAACCACGTACCTGGAACCGTTGGGGATTTATTCCACGAAATACAAGCAACTCAACCAAATTCCGGATGGCAGCACAATTGCGATTGCGGATAATCCCGCTAATACCGCCCGGGGCTTGAAGTTACTGGCTCAAGCCGGCTTAATTAAGTTGAAGCCCAACTTTAGCACGTTGTCGGGGCTGAACGGAATTGCAAGTAATCCGCATCAATTTAAGTTCCAGGAAATCGATGATACGACCGGCCCCCGGGTAATTAAGGATCAGAAGGTGGCCGCGGCGTTGATTAGTAACACGATTGCGCTGGAGGGGCATTTGAACGTGTTGACTGATTCCTTGTACCATGAGCAGGTCAACCAGTCGACCAAGGCCAATATTAACGTGCTAGCGACCGCCAAAAATGCCTCAAAGCAACAGAAACACCAGTACAAAAAACTGTTGCAGATTTATCACAGTAAAACCGTGCAAAAATACGTTCAGCGTGAATTTGATGGAACTAAGATTGAGGTCCAGAAACCAGTCAGTTATTTACGCAACTAGGTTGGCTAATCCCAAAAGGAGTGAGAAATCATGATGTTACTGTTAAAAATAATTGCATTGATCGCTTTCTGGCTCCTATATTTTTGGGTGGCTGCCTGGGCTTTTCGTGTCGATATTATTCGGGAAATCAAGCTTAAATTTAAAGAAAAATTAAAAAAGTTTGGCTTTAGTCAATGATTCGTGTTATACTTATTAAAAATTAGTAAAGGAGATCCGTGGAGAATGTTAATGTTAATGTCAATGTGTTGTTGTTCAATGCTTAACTAATCAATGCTGAAAGCCGATGGATTTTCTCGTTGATTAGTGGTGACGCTGGATTTTTGGGAAAATTCATATTGAACTAGAACACATTTTCGCGGATTTACTTGTCAACCTACGAAAAAGGGGTCGCTGTCAGTATGAATTGACAGGACCTTTTTTGTTTGAGGAGGATTACAATGAATCAAAAATTAGTTACGTTACTAGGAAAATATCGCGGTGGCCAAGCCTGTTAACATTGTTACTAGATTTGAACCACCGCAGAAACTGGTAATTAAATAAAGGGGTCTCATTATAATGAAGAAAAAGTACATTATCAGCGGAATTATTGTTATTTTCGCCCTAATCTTTGTGTTTACGTTTATCATCAAACCCAAGCAGGATGACTCGAAGACGATTCGGTTAGCTTCTTCGCCCGGTCCTTACAGTGAATTATTCCTGAAGGGAGTGAAGCCAATCCTCGAAAAGGAAGGCTACAAAGTTAAGAATCAGTCCTTTAGTGACCTTTCCTTAGCCGACGTGGCCATTAATAACGGCGAAGCTGACCTGAACGTGGACCAACACACGGCTTACATGAACAACTTCAATCATGAAAAGCATGCTCATTTAGCTGCTTTGACTAAGATTCCGACGGTTCCGACTGGAATTTATCCCGCCAAGAAACATAGTCTAAAGGAAGTTAGTGACGGAGATAAAGTAGCCATTCCTAATGATCCGTCCAACATGGCACGGGCCTATAACGTGTTAGTTAAGGCTGGCTGGATTACTTTGAAACCGGGGGTTGACCCAATCAAAGCGACTAGCAAGGACATTGCTACAAACAAATACAATTTAAAGATTACAGAAATGCAAGACGTGCAGATTCCACGATCACGGTCTGATTTTGACTACGTAATTTTACCAGGTTCAACTGCTTATCCAGCTAAGATTTCCACGAAGACGATGTTATTGCCGGAAGATATTAAACCGGACTACTACCTCGTGGCCGCTGTAGATAAGAAGAGTGAAAACAAGAAGTGGGCCAAAGCGGTTAAAAAGGCTTACCACTCTAAAGAATTTAAACAGTACCTGAAGGATCACAACAAGCAGAGTTTCTGGAAGACGCCGAAGGGTTACTAAGCTAAAGGAAAAACTAGGTTAAGCATAATTTAATGGAGGATGGTTCATGAAAAAGAAGTGGCCCCTGATTTTAATGGCTGGATTAGCTGCGTTCGTATTAGCTGCTTGTGGCCAGAAGAAAGCTGAAACTAAGACTCCACATGTTTTAACAATCGGGCTGGAAGGAACATATGCGCCATATTCTTACCGACAAAATGGAAAACTAACGGGATTTGAAGTTGATTTAGCAAAAGAAACCGCTAAGCGGATGGACTTAAAGCCTAAGTTTGTGACGACCGGCTGGGATTCGTTGATTGCTGGTTTGAACTCTAATAATTACGATGTAGTTTTCAATAATTTGGCGGAAAACTCAGAACGGCAAAAAAAGTTCCGCTTTGCTACCCCGTATGTTTATTCTAAGTCTGTGATTATCACGAAAAAGAATGGTGCGATTAAAGCTCCCCAGGATTTAAAGGGGAAGAAAGTTGCTGAAGGAACGGGAACTGATAACTGGAATAACGCTAAAAAGTTAGGTGCTAATCCAATTTCTTCACCTGAATTTCAAACCTCAATGGACATGATTAACCAGGGTCGAGTAGTGGGAGCAGTTAACTCAAGAGAAGCCTTTGAATATTGGAAGAAGAGTCATTCGAATACCGATTTGACTTACATTGAAATTCCTGAAAATGTTACTAAACCCAGTGCAATCGCACCAATGATGAATAAGAAGAATGCTAAACTTCAGGCTAAAATGGATAAGGCCATCCAATCAGAACGTAAAGATGGGACTTTGAAACGACTTTCGCTGAAATATTTTGGAACTAACATTACGGAAAAATAAAGGTAAGTAAACCTTGAAGTGATTCAAAAACTTAAATAAAGCCAATCTAATTTGATGGATAGAATGAAGTCGATGCAATTCCGACTTCATTCTATCCATTTTTTATGTAGTTGTGGCTGTTAACGGGTAGTTGCGCATTTGCAACGCAGAATTGCGGGGTGAAACGAAGCTGCAACCGCTAAAATCAGAAAAATGCTTTGCAAATGAAAGCTAATTCGGAATAATGAGATTAACCTGGAAGGAAGTGAAACAATGGAAAATCATTTTGCTAGTCAGTTAAAAAAATTACGAACGAAACAGGGGTTCTCACAGGAAGATTTAGCCCAGCAGCTGTTTATTTCCCGCCAAGCAGTTTCACGGTGGGAAGCAGGAACCGCCACACCGGATTTAAACACGTTGATTAAACTAACCCAGCTTTTGGATTGTTCGTTGGATGAGTTGGTTTTTGCCCAACCGGCCTCTGAACCACAGAAAACTAAAGCAACGGGCATGAACTTTTGGGAATTCATTCATCTAGATTGGTGGTTAGTTTTTGCGTTCGGCGGTTTTTTCATTTGGATGTTGCGGGCAATTGTAAGATTATTTTCGTAACTAAAGTAAGTCAGGTGCTCAGCTAAGCACTTGACTTTTTTGCTGGAAATGGTTGTCTTTTATATTGTTTTAATGTATATTAACAATATTAATATAAAAGGAGCAAATTAATGACAGCCAAACTAATTAAGCAACTCGTGTTCATGAGCGGGATTTTCATCTGCATGTTAGATACCACGGTGATGAACGTGGCTCTGCCGACCATCGCAACCTCACTGCACGTGGAGCTGAACACCTTATCGTGGGCGCTAAACATCTATACAATTCTCTTTGCGGCCCTCACGATTCCGCTAACGAAACTGGGGGAAGTAGTTGGGGAAGAACGACTTTACGGGCTCGGAATCGTAACCTTTGGAATCGGATCGCTATTGTCAGGATGTGCGTCGACCACTGGCTTTTTGATTGCCAGTCGTGCCGTGCAAAGTATCGGGGCAGCCGTGGTGTTTCCGCTTTCGATGACGCTTGGGATTAAATCCGTGGGTAACGGCGACCGGACCAAGATCATTGCGGCGCTCGGGGTTACGCAGGGACTAGCTGCAGCCATTGGACCGGTGATTGGCGGGGTAATTACCAACTACTGGAGCTGGCGGTGGATTTTCTGGATTAATCTCCCGATTGTAGCCATGATGTTAGTGGTTTGTGCCTGGAATTTACGGCAGCAACAACCACGAGACCGGCATTCAGTTGTCCAGATTGATTGGCTCGGGGCGTTGTTAATCATGATCGGCATTTTAAGCTTTACTACCGCCCTAGTGAACGGTCGGGACTGGGGCTGGTGGTCTGCTACGACGCTGACTTTATTGGTAAGCTCGTTGGTAGCGGGATTACTATTAATCGGAGTTGAAAAATGGGTGGCAGCCGACCCCATTATTCCGTTGGCGTTATTTCAAAAGCAGCAGTTTCGCGGGGCGGCAGTCGTGTTAATCCTTAGTAATTTATTATTAGTGGCGGTGACGGTCATTCTCCCGACCTACTACGTTAGTCTGGAACACTATAGTTCGTTAAAGGCATCCCTGTTGCTCTTGCCAATTACGCTGATGATTTTTATCAGTGCGCCGGTAGCGGGCTTGCTTTTGAAACGGATCGGGGCACGCTGGCTGGTGACAATCGGATTTTTCTTGATTTTTGTGAGTTACCTGGGCTTTGCAACGCATGCTTTACAGCAGCTTAGTGGCGCCATCCTGGCGGGAATGTTTTTGGGAACTGGTTTTGGCTTAATTACCGGACCAATTACGATTATTGCAGCTGCTGATTTTCAGGGGAAACTGTTGAATGCCTCGCAAAGCGTTGCTGGGGTGCTCCGCCAAGTAGGGGTCGTGTTAGCCGTGGCCATTTTCGTAACGGCGCTACACACCAATTTACTACAAGCCCAACAAAAATCGATTATGGATGCCAACCGGCGGATTGAGCGGTTACAATTTCCCATATCTGTCACGCACGTAATTGAACGGCAAATCCAACAAGCAATTCGACACCAGCAACCGTCGCTCACCGCGCGGTCAGTTCCTGATCCACGGCTGCAACACCAAATTGGTTTGATTAAAAAGGAAACGAAGGCTAACTTTGTGAGCGCCTTTCAACGGCTGTACCAACGAACATTACCAGTGAGTGGTCTGGCAATTTTAACCGGATTCTTATTTAAGCGTTCTCAGGTTAGAAAAAAGTTTTTCTTTTCCCGACAAAGACGCTTATAATAACAACAACGAAGTAACACAGGAGGGCCGATGGAATGAAGGGAAAAGAAATAATTTTGGGATTGCTTGACACCCGAGGACCGCTAACTGGCTATGAAATTAACGAAATCATTCAACAGCAGTTAAACCACTTCTATGATGGTAGTTATGGAATGATTTATCCCACACTGCGCAAGCTCGAAGAAGAGGGATTAGTAACCAAGCAGCAGGTTAACCAAACGGAAAAGCCCAATAAAAACGTCTTCTCGATTCAGCCGGCGGGAAAAAAGGTCTTTCAAAAGGCGTTGCATGCTGATTTAAAGGGTGAGACCTTTAAGTCGGATTTCTTGTTAAAGCTGTACTTTGGGGATCAACTCACTAAGCAGCAACAACGGAATTTATTGCAACAAGAATTAGATTTTAAGCAGCTCAAGCTGGATGCGCTCCATGCTAACCGCGATGAATGGCAGCAAAATGGCATTACGGCCAATCAACAGTTTACCGTTGATTACGGGATTGCAACTTATGCAGCTCAAATCAAGGTGTTACAACAAGCATTACAGCGTTTATAGCCCAACTAAAAACCTCGCCACAATCGTGACGAGGCTTTTTCTATTCGTTGCGGTTTAAGTATGCTTGGATTCTTTCCATTGCTGCTTGTAGATTGTCCATGGAAGTGGCGTAACTAATCCGGACGTAACCTTCTCCACCAGGTCCAAAGGCTTTCCCAGGCACGACCGCTACTTTACCTTTACGTGCTAAGTCGTAGCTGAATTCAAAGCTATCTTGAATTTGATCTGACGGGATTTTGGCGAAGATGTAGAAAGCGCCATCGGGATTAGCTAATTCAAAGCCCATGTCCTGGAGTGCGGGAACGATGAAGTTCCGTCGTCTTTCGTACTCGGCCTTCATGGCAGCCGTGTCTGCTGCTCCGTTTTGGAGGGCCTCGGTCGCGGCCGCTTGGGCGTTGGTTGTGGTAGACGTAATTGTAAATTGATCAATTTTTTCAAGTTGATCGGTGATGTCCTTAGGCGCAGCCATGATGCCGATTCTCCAGCCGGTCATCGCGTGAGACTTAGAGACTCCGTTAAGTAGGATGGTTTGGTCGGGCAGGAGGCTCGCGATCGAAACGTGGGGGCCGCTGTAAGTTAGTTCGCTGTAAATTTCGTCGGAAATGACGAAGATGTTGTGCTGCTTGATAATCTTAGCTAATTTTTCTAAAGCAGCGCGATCATAGGTTTTTCCCGTCGGGTTGGATGGGAAGTTTAAGACGATAGCTTTAGTGTTGGGATGCGCTGCTAGCGTTTCTTCAAGCTGTTCGGGGGTCAGTACAAAACCGGTCCTAGAGGTGTCCATGAAGACGGGGTGGGCGCCGCGTAACTGGGTAACTGGAATGTAAAGCGGAAAGATGGGAGTGGGAATCAAAACGTCATCACCAGGATTTAGAATCGAGGTGAGGGCTGCGTAAATTCCGCCAGTTGCCCCAGCGGTCATGATAATTTCGGTTTCCGGATCGTAATTCAAGCCGTAGCGTTGGTGCAAAAAGTCGGCTGCGGCCTGCCGGAGTGCCGCGGTTCCCCGGGTAGGAGCGTAGTGGCTTTCGTCATTGTTAATGCTGGCAATGGCCGCTTGTTTAACATGTTCGGGGGTCGGAAAATCAGGTTCCCCGAGGGTCAAAGGAATCAGATCAGGAATTTGGCTTACGTCGTCATTGAATTTTAAAATGGCGGAGGGTGACAGTTCGAGCATTTCATAGTTCATGTGGTTCACTAATGGATTAGGCATGGTAAAATCTCCTTTTAAAATTATTGGTAATCAATGTGAAAATCTTCGGCCGTTTGCAGATGGAGCTTGTCAGTAAAGAGGTAGCGACTGAGAAATGCGAGCGCAACCGGTAAGACGATGAATAATAATAGACTCACGATGATGGCACTTCCCGTGGCATGCGGATGGGCGTCTAAATTGGCCAGCGGTCCAACTAAGCCAGAAAGGCCGAATCCGGCACTGACTGGAGTTCCTTTGACGTTGAACAGCGCCCCGATGCTTCCCACGATGGCGGCATTAATTATGGAAGGAATAAACAACTTCGGTTTCTTTAACACGTTGGCCATCTGAATTTTGGGGGTTCCGACGAAATGAGAAATGGTGGTCCCCAGGGAATTCACCGATGAGCCCGCGATGGCAACGGTGAAGGCGGCGGCCGTAATTCCCAGGTTGGCAGAACCAGCGGCAATACCAGAAATTTCAATTGCAGTGGCAATTCCTACCGAGCTAATCGGGGAAAGGACGAGAATCGCAAAACAGATGCCCATGAGGGCGCCCATGATTAACGGTTGTAAACCCGTGAACTGCATGATTAGTTTTCCAATGGCCGTGGTAAAGGCGGTCACTGGTCCAAGGGTCACGAGTCCAATCTCACCGCCAATCAGTAACGTTAGAGTGGGCAATAACAGAATTGTGTAACCTTTAAGGCGTTTGCCCACGAAAATGATGAGGGCATAGGCTATCGCGATGGTAATTCCGATGTTTAAAACGTTTCCGCTCCCGGTTACAGCGATTTGTCCTTGGTTAAAGTGGGCGTTTCCAGCTCCAACTGCGGCTGCAAGGGCTAAACAAGTAGTCTGAATCGGCGTGAACTTGGCCAGCATCCCGACACAAACGGCACTGGTGGCCGGCAGTAGCATGGCCGCAATCCCGGTCATAGCGAGGATGATGCTTAAAAAGGGGGCGTGGGGTACCAACGGTTTCACAATGGCATTCAGGATGGCACCCGGTACGAGGGCCACAATTAATCCAATCGAGATTCCGTTTAAAATATTATTGGTGGCAGTTTTGAGCGAAGTTGGCATAAGCGGTCCTTTCTAAATTAAACAATGCTAAACAAAAAGCCTAGTTAGAACCGAGATTCTAACTAGGCTAGTTTTTCCAGAAAATTCCAATCCAAACGGACCAACCTAGTTAAAATCGTTTCAGATCTAACTAGGCAACCAAAAATTACCTTACTTAGATCTGCGCGGATTCCAAGTAAAGTAAAAATAAAAGCTGGTTGGTCGAAGTGACTGACTGGTCATGATGAATTTTCCTTTCTAAGTTAAGTTGGCTTAATTAAACAATGATTAGGCGGAACTGTCAAGGGTAAATTTAAAGAACCGCATTCGGACAAGTTCCAGTAGCAATGGTTGTGGCAAAATTTTGATAACTAATGCTAATCATGTCTTTTAAAGCTGGTTCCGTAAAGGAGCCGACGTGGGGAGTGATAATGGCATTCGGAAATTGCTGGCTTAGCTGGAGCACTTCTTGATTGGGGAGTGCGGCTAAATGATCGAATTCCTTTCCAAAAATTTGGGCTTCATCAACCACTACATCGGCACCATAGCCCCCAATCACTTGATTGGCTAGGGCCCAATTAACGGCAGGTAAGTTAACAACCTGAGACCGAGCGGTATTGATTAGGATTGCATCTGATTTCATAGCTTGTAATTCAGCTTGATCAATGAGATTTTCCGTTTTCCCAGGAATTAAGGGCACGTGGAGCGAAACAATATCCGCCTTTGCGAGTAATTCGGGAAGCCCAACGAGTGTAATTCCATTTTTTTGGTGGGGATCAGCTGAGTTGGGATCATAACCAATTACAGTGGCTCCCATTCCAGCATATAATTTGCCTTCCGCGGATCCAATCCGACCACAGCCAATGATTCCTACCGTGGAACTATGAATTTCTTTACTAAAATAGTGATCCAAAACTTTAAAGTTCCCGTTATGGGTATTAGTAATTTCTGGAGCTACCTTCCGAAATAAAGTCATTCCCAGCGTTAAAGCTAGCTCTGCTACGGCGTAAGGGGAATAGGCGGGAACCCGGGCTACCTTTAACCCTAGTTCTTTGGTAGCGGTCAAATCTAGGTGATCAACTCCGACGGTTCGGGTGAAGACGTATTTAATTCCCCACGCTTTAAATTTTTCGAGGTTAGTCCGATCGCCTAAACAATTTCCCCGCAGTAAAACACCAGTTGATCCCCGTGCCGCAGTGGCGTTTTCGTGGTCTAGTAGTTCTGGAACAAGGTTCAATTCATAATCATGGGTATTTAATTCTTTAAAATAGGCAACTTCAATGGGGCGAACCCCGTATGCAGTGATTTTTACCATGGTGGTTTTCCTTTCTATTTCAGTAGTCCCGTGCTATTGATTACTTGTAGAAGTGCAATCCAAATCGGCATCATGATTACGGCTAAGACCGTGGAAATCAGAGAGGCATTGGAAGCTAGGATAGCATTGCGATTAAAGCTAATGGCGTACGCAGAGGCAACGGTTGCAGTTGGAGTGGCCATCATAATGACCATCGTAGCGATGGCGATAAAGCTCATGGGCAGGATTCCCAGTGCAGAGAGGCCACCGGCTAGGACTAACGTTACTAATGGAACCAGAATTACTTTGTTAAAACCGTAGTACCAAGAAATTTTGCTGCCGGCTGCTTGTTTGAAAGAAAGAGAACCGAGGGTTACCCCAATTGAAAGCCATGCTAATGGTGAAGCTAATTGGGCCAGGTAGTTAAGTGGAGTCCACAGCCACAATGCAGTTTGATCGATTCGGAAGAATGCTACCGAATGAGTTCCTGCGCTTTGATCAATAACGCCTTTTACGAAAGTAGGAACCGTTACGTGAGGAACGTAGTCTTGAATTAACCATAAAATCAAACCTAGGAAAGTAGCAATTACGACAGGATTAAGCAACATCTTTTTGACGTTCTTTAATTCCATTTTGAGGCCAGACATTTTGATGTAGGCGTATGAATACAAGAAAACCCGATAGCCGATGTTAAAGATGGAACTATACATAATTCCTTTGGGGCCTAGCACTGCGCCCACAATGGGAATTCCGAAGAAGGTCGTGGAACCAAAGGTGGTTAGGATTCCCATTACGTCCCGTTCTGATTTAGGTAACTTAATGTAAAGAAAGGGAGCGACAATGAGGAAAATAATGATGATTAAAAAGCCCCAAATTAAGACACTCATTCCTTCTGATAACGTTTTTCCGTCAATGGGTGCCATGAAGGAGTTAAGGGCTAAAGCAGGGATGGCAACGGTAAGGGTCACCTTGGCTAAGGTTTTTCCAAATTGTTCGGAAAAGATGTTCTTTTTCCGCAAAAAGAACCCTAGTAAAATAATAAAAATCGTTGAAGTGATGGCACTAACAATACTGGGATTAGTTAGAGTCTTCACGAATGCATCAGTAATAGTCATACAATCCTCCAGATTAGATTAAAGCTATTCTAAGCTTATGCGTTAATATCAAACGATTTTTATTTTAGCATGAATTTCTAATGTTTGTGAATGTTTTTTCAAATTTTACTTTTACACCTTAGCTTGATTACTAACTAAAAAGCATCGCCAGATACTATCTGGCGATGCTTTGATTTAATTATTTAGTTCGACTATTCAACGATACGTTTCCCTTGTCCACCTGTAAAATTGGTTGGCCGGTATCATCACGCACCACCTTAATGTTTGAGTAATCATCGTTGCCAGTGGAATTATTGCTAATTTCTTTGGAAATGGTCTGTAAGGCCTTGACGGCGGTGTCCCAAACTTGCGGGGATGAAGAATCGACACTCTTGACGATAGGGGAAGAAGCTGGGATGTTCACGTTAACCGTTTGGGCATTTGGATCCCAAGTAGCATTTGTTCCTTCACTATTTGGGACTTTATCGACGACCTTTTGTACGGCTTGGGCCGCATCTTGTCCCGACTCGTATTTGTTGTTTTGGGTAAAGGACTTCACGATTTCAACAATGTTGTTTTGTGGTTTACTTTGGTTGTCCTGATCTTT
Organism: Fructilactobacillus carniphilus; assembly: GCF_024029675.1. NCBI lineage: Bacteria > Bacillati > Bacillota > Bacilli > Lactobacillales > Lactobacillaceae > Fructilactobacillus > Fructilactobacillus carniphilus. Next base: position 212,672 of record NZ_CP097121.1, read on the forward strand.
CGTATTAGTAGTTTTACCAGTTTGAGCCTGATTGGCTTGATTTTGGGATTGCACTTGACTGTTGTGATAGTTCTGATACGTGAAGAAGGCAATTACAGCCAGTAAAATTACCACTAACAGCACGATGACGTTACGCCAGAAATGAGATTTGCGGGGACGAGGTTGATGATTTGTCGTATTCTTAGTTTGCGCTTTAGCGGGTTGGTCAGTTTGTTGCTGATTGGAATTACTCTGACTTCTTGTTTGCGGTTCGTCACAGTAGGGACAGTACGAAACCCCATCGGGAATCAAATTTTTACACCGGGGACATTGGTGGGTTCGCACGTCACTCCGGTTTAGATAAGTAGGTTCTAAGCTAGGTTGTTTGGTATTACAATATGGGCAGTATTGGGCGGTTTGCGGGATTTCTTTACCACAGTTAGTGCAAAATTTCTTGTTTTCTGAATTCATGGGACTCTCCTTTGTAATTTTACTTTCATTTTACCATATTAATAACATTGACAAAATTAATAATAAAAAGCTTGAAATACGCAATGAAAACGCATACAATATACTTTGTGCTAAAAATGGTACCGATTAAAAAGAAAGAGAAGAGGAACTAGAATATGATGCCGTTTATAGTTTTAATTTTAGGAATCATGTTATTGCTATTTTTGATTATCAAACTCAAACTTAATACGTTTGTATCCTTAATCGTAGTAGCAATTTTGGTAGCTTTGGGGCTTGGAATGAATCCAGCTTCGATTGCTTCCTCCATTAAGTTGGGAATTGGAAATACGCTGGGAGAACTAGCGGTCGTCTTCGGGTTTGGAGCCATGATTGGGCGACTCGTTTCTGATTCTGGTGGTTCGTATCGGATTGCCCAAACTCTAATTCAAAAGTTTGGGAAGAAACGGTTACAACTGGCCATTGTGGTGGCTTCCTTTATCATCGGGATGTCATTATTCTTCGAAGTAGGATTGGTATTATTAACTCCAATCGTCTTCGCGGTTGCTTTGGAAGCTGATGTACCGTTCCTATACCTGGGAATTCCGATGGCTGCTGCTTTGTCTGCCACGCAAGGATTCTTACCACCACAACCCGCTCCAACGGCGGTTGCGACAGCTTTAGGCGCTAACATTGGTCAAGTGCTGCTGTTTGGGATTATCGTAGCGATTCCTTGTGTGATCGTTGCTGGTCCATTGTGGACAAAGGTTGTGAGGCGCTTCTTCCCGAATGCATTCGTGGTTAAGAAAAGTTTGCCGGCCTTTGGTGAAGTGAAACAATACGATTTAAAGGATACGCCTAGTTTTGGGTTATCCGCTTTGACCTCATTATTACCAGCCATCTTTATGGCATTGAACACGATTTATCAATTAGTGGTTCATGGTGGAAAAGAAGTTAAAAATCCACAAGGGTTCGATGCTGTAATTTCCATGCTGGGGAACCCGATGATTGCGATGGTAATTGCCTTGCTCTTTGCCATCTGGTCCATGGGATTCCATCGTGGTCGCGACATGAAGCAAATTTCTGCTAGTATCGCTGATGCCGTTAAATCAATTGCAATGTTACTGTTAGTTATCGCCGGTGGTGGTGCTTTCAAACAAGTTTTGATTGATGGTGGGGTAGGGAATGCCGTTAAGGGATTAATGATGCACTCCAGCCTGTCCCCAATCCTCTTAGGTTGGTTAGTTGCTGTGATTCTCCGGGTTTCGCTGGGATCGGCAACGGTGGCCGGAATGACGGCTGCTGGATTGGTAATGCCATTAATGTCATCTTTAAACGTAAATCCTGTAATGATGGCTTTGGCCATCGGAGCTGGTTCGTTGGCTGCATCGCACGTGAACGATGCCGGCTTCTGGATGTTCAAAGAATACTTTGACTTAGACATCAAACAAACATTAGGAATTTGGACCACGCTCGAAACCGTGATTTCGGTAACGGGACTAATTGTGGTGCTCTTGCTGAATATGGTTGTTTAAAAATCAATTATAAATAAAAGGGTAATCCGATTGCGGGGTACCCTTTTTGCTTGGTTAAAAAACGGATTATCACTTCCACCAAACGTGACTCAGTGTCCTTTTTGTAATTGTGTGGTTGCTGATTTTAGGTTATGCAATTAAATCCATTTGGCACGATTATCACAACCGCCACTAATTAATTCAGGAAAGATCTATCTTTTTGGTCAGATTTTTAGTATGATTTGCTTTAATTCAGAACTAAAGCTCTCATCTGGGAATGTTAGTTCTGTAAAAACCGAATTTTAACTTAAAGGAGTCCAAACCAATGGTGAAAAAAAGATCCCAAGCATAATGGGACTAATTAAAACTAAACATTGCTGATTATGTCAGCAAAATCAGTCCCATTTTAAATCAAACTAATGAAAATGATTGATTTAATTGAGAAAGGGACTTTTTGATGCCAAAAATTGAATTACACACACCACGGCTGGGTTATTCTGCCACCCAGGTGGTGTTACGCGACGTGGATTTAACGTTGACCGGCGGAAATTTTTACGCTCTTGTCGGTTCTAATGGAGCCGGTAAATCAACCCTCATGAAGATCATGGTGGGAGTGCTAAAACCGCTCTCGGGCAGAGTCCGAATGACAGTTACAGATGCTAAGCAACCAGTCTTTGGACAAATTGGTTTTTGTCCGCAGTTTCCGTTAGTCGATTGGTACACGCGGGTCCGCGATAACGTGCGCCTTGGACCACTTTTAGCAGGCCAATCCTGGAAGACTAGTCGGAAGAACGTGCAGGCTAGTTTGCGACTACTAGGAATTGAACGGTTGCAAAAGGCAGCCATGGATCACATTTCGGGTGGTCAGCAGCAACGGGTTCAGTTAGCTCGCGAATTGGCCAAGCAACCAGCCATTTATTTGCTGGACGAACCGACCACGGGGCTGGACGTGGAAACGATTGAAAAGTTATTTACTTACTTGCACGCTCGTGCTGAAGCCGGCGCATTGGTGTTAATTGCTAGTCACGATTTAACCAGCGTGGAAGCATACGCCAATCAGCTGATTTTGCTGGATCAGGGCCAAGTTCAATACCAAGGTTCGTTAGCCACGTTCATCAATAACGGTAAGACTGCATCTACTGTGCAGGTCACGATAGCAAATGAAAATGCTTCGAGAATGCTACCCCAAGCGGGATATCAGGTTACTTCGGATGGCACGATTACGGTATCACAAGGTGAGTTACTGGAGCTGTTGCAATTTCTAACGGATCACCAGTTAGCAGTCGACAAAATCGAAACCATTCAACCAAATCTGCGTACCCGGTATCTCCAGTTCAAACGGGAGGAGGCCGCTGATGAATCCTAGTTAATTTCGCCGCCAATCCTTGGAACTACGGGGATTACTAGTGGTGGTTCTCAACGAGATTCAAGCCTTTCGCAGTAACTTAGGTCTGTTGGTGTCCATGACGATGCAACCCATTCTGTATTTTGCCTTTTTGGTGATGGGGATTTCGGCAACGACTGGTTCCGTTCAGTATGCCGGGCACCGAATTTCGTACGCAATGTATGCTGTGATGGGAGTCATTGGCTTAATCATGATGACACAGATGTCACAGGCGATTTACCGGAGCACCGTGGACAAACAATTTGGCTTGCTGGCGGTTAAGTTTATGAGTGGAGTCCGTCCCGGTTATTACATTATGGGGATGAGCATTTTTCCCATTCTAGGCTACTTTTACCAGTGCGCTATCTTAACGTTATTAGCGCTTGCCATTGGAATTGGAATTAAGCTCGCTGATTTTAGCATGGCAATCCTCGTCGGATCCTTCTTTTTGTTGTTTTGGAGTTCGTTAGGAATTATTTGCAGTGCGTGGTTTAAGAACTATCAACAGCGGGACGTGGTGATGCAACTGGTATTTTCTCCGATTGCCTTCACAGCGCCGTCGTTTTACGTGGACGGGCATGGACCCGCTTATCTACGGCTATTAGCTAATCTTAATCCGTTAACGTATCAGCTCCGGGCGTTACGCTCGGTGGCGTACGGTAATTTTGATTTAGCGGTGTTATTAGTGGGATTACTACCCACCGTTTTGATGCTGATACTGGCGACGGTGATTTTAAAGCATCTACCGTTAACTCTACAGGAACACTAACCAAAACAACCACTCGCATTTGCGGGTGGTTGTTTTAATTTGCTTGGGATTAAATGGTTAAAGCTCATCTCGCCACAACGGCTGTGACATACAACGAGCACCACCGCGACCGCGAGCTAGTTCCGAAGAGGGGATTTCGTGGACGGTCAATCCGTGCGACCGCATCAATTGAATGGAGCGGTAGTTCCGGTCATAGGTGATGACCTCGCCGGGAGCAATTGCCAGGTTATTTGACCCGTCGTTCCACTGTTCCCGTGGTGCAATGATTGCGTCACCACCGCCAGTTTCAATCAGGTCGATTTCACTGAGCCCAAGGGCTTCCTTTAAGACCGGTTGTAAATGATGCGCCTGTTTAATTTTTACGCCTTCTTTCCCGTTGGGACGCAAGATTTCAATGTTTAATTGATAATCCTGGTCCATAATACCAGGGAAAATGGTAAATTGATCGCGATTAACCATCGTAAACACGGTATCCAGATGCATCATAGCGTGATTGTGGGGGATGTGTATGGCAATGACTGTTTCAAATGTTGATGCTGGATCGTTAAAGAGATGCTCCGCCAGAGTAAGCGCCGCTTCGCTAGTGGTTCTTTCTGAAATCCCAAGTGCCAGAGTGTGCTGATTGAGCACTAGTTCGTCACCACCTTCTAAGTGGGTCGGAAGGGTAGGTTGTAACCAGGTAGGAGTATCGTGAAAGCGCGGATGATGGTCGACAATCCAGGAGAAGATGAAGGATTCTGGTTTTCGGGCCGCAAAGGTCATCGGATTAATGGTAAATCCGTTGCCGAGGGTGGCCTGCGGATCCCGGGTAAAATAAGCGTTCGGGAGGGGAGGCAAGACGAATGGTTGGTGGTAGTCTTCCGGCAGTTCGACTGTTTCACTCCGTAAGCCGGCGTAGACGGTTGTGGCTAACTCCGCAGCTGGTAATGTTTGTAGATAAGCAGCAGTTGCTTGAATTTGAACGGGATCGAGTGCAAATTGAGCCAGATAATCTTGGATAAAGCCAGTTTTTACGGCCTCATTGCGAAGGATTTCCTTTAGTAAGCGTTCGATGTAGACGGGCTTAACGTGATGTTGTTTTAATAGCGCGGTGAACTGATCGTGTTCCTGCTGCGCAATTTTTAAAAAGGGCACGTCGTCGAAAAGTAAGTCTTTCATGGTATCCGGTGTAATGTTTTCTAACTCCGGTCCGGGACGATGAACCAGCACCTCTCGTAGGGTGCCAATTTCTGAGTTAACCTGTAAGTGGTTGGGCATGGGAATCCTCCTAGGTAATTGGTGACACAAATCATTTTTAGCATACTGCGTTTAACCACGAGAACCTAGGTTTAATGTGAGGTTAGATTACATCAAAAAAAGCAGATTACTAATTGTAATCTGCTTTTTGCATTAATACCACTATTCCTTTGTTTGAAAATGCCGATAAGCCGTTTCTACGACGGTTCGAAAATCATAAACCTCCGCATCTCCCTGGTAAATTGGTTCGGATTGATAGGGGGACTGGGCTTGGTATTCGGACTGAATTTCTAAAAAATCATCGTAGAGATCCATATCAATATCTTTGTATTGTTTGGTAACCTTGTGACCGTCCTCTAAGACATTAACTAGCTGAGTCACGGTTGGACGGTGTAACCAATATTCAGCCAAATGAATGGAGGTATTGGTTTCAAAGTTCGTCCCAATCATGAGAATTTTGGCAGGCACCTGTTTAGAAAAGAGGGTTCCTAGTGGTGAATCTGGACCTAAGCCATAGTCAAAACCGTGGTGAGCCAACTCTGCCTGTCGTGCACCGTAAATGGCGAACGAATAAAGCGGGTGATTAGTACGCACCACCCCCGGATACTTGCGAAAGGTCTCGGGGATAATGCCAAGCCCTTTAGAAACCGGAGTCGTGAGCGGATTGTACGGAATTTGATTGTCCCGAATAAATTGCCAATCAGCTGGATCAGCTGGGGGATATTCCCAGGTTCCCGGGTCGCTAAGCTCCACGGATTGGGTCGGTAGCATTAGCGTGCCCGTTGAACCCACAGTCTCCAGCAACGATTGAATGACCGCTTCCGGACCTCCAATTACAAAGCCCAGTGACTTGAGTGAGGAATGGACGATGACCGTGTCTCCCGTTTGGATCCCTAGGCGTTGCCATAGTTGAACGAGCGATGACTTGGTGACAATTGGGCGACCGTTGATTTCGGATTTAATTGTCTCTGGCATGATAGCTCCCATCTGCTGTAATGGTTAAGCAATGGTAAGTGACTTAGTGGGACTGTTCTTCTTTCTTGCGAAAGGAAACCAAAATAGCCCAAAAGTAATTGAGAATAATCACCACGATGTTTTGGACCACGTTGACTAGGTTTTTTCCTAGGCTGGAATCAAACTTCAGAACGCTAACTCCAAACATTAAGATTCCCGCTCCGATGATGAAGGTTAAAAAACGGCCGGCAAAAAAGGTGGCCATTTGGTACCAAAACTCTTTAGTGGAGTGATGTTGGTTGTGAAAAACAAAGTATTTATTGGTATAAAACGCAAATAACACGGTAATGACCCACGCCACGGAGTAGTTAATGACGTAGTTTAAACTAGTGTATTTATCCAAAAGATAAAAGCTTACCAGGTTTACGACCGTGGCCGCTACCCCCCAGAATAAATAGGGGATAACATCCTTGTGATTCCGGTAAAGCTGCATTACTTTTTCAATCATTCTTGCTCCTCGATAATGTATTGCGGCCGGTGTTTAGCTTCTAAGTAGATTTTGCCGATGTATTTGCCGACGATTCCTAAACAAAAGAGTTGGATTCCACCCATTAACAGGATGATGGAAACGAGAGACGGCCAGCCGGCGACCGCATCTCCGAAGAAGAGGGCCCGCACGACGACAATCAGGATGCCAATCATAGCTAAGAAGCAGGAAAAGCCACCAACAAAGGTTGCAATCCGTAACGGGGCATCCGAAAAGTCCACGATGCCTTCAATGGAGTATTCGAATAGTTGGAACATGGACCAGTGCGTTTCACCAGCGGCCCGTTCCCGACCTTGATACTTAATGTACTTGGTCTGGAACCCGACCCAACTAAAGATTCCTTTTGAAAACCGGTTATATTCGGTTAGCTCGTTCACGGCTTGAACGTAGCGTCGGGTCATTAAACGATAGTCCCGGACGTTGGGTTTGATTTTAACGTCAGATAAACTGTCGATGACTTTGTAAAAACTAGCGGATAAAAAGGCCCGGATGGGGTTTTGTTTCCGACTGGTCTGGATACAACCCACACAGTCGTACGGTTCAGTATTAATGATGTGCAACATCTCTGGTAACAATTCCGGCGGATCCTGTAAGTCGACATCCATTAGGGCGACGTAATCACCCTTGGCGTTTCTTAAGCCGGCCGCCATTGCCGCTTCCTTTCCAAAGTTACGGGAAAAGGAGATGAAGTGGACGGTATCAGGGTGAGCTTTGTGCAGTTCGCGAATGATTTTGATGGTATCATCACTCGAACCATCATTAATGAAGAGATAGTCCGGTTGATATTGCTTGGTTTCGGCGTTCATTTGGTGAAAAACTTTTTCCACCGTTTCAAAAAATAGTTGAATTGATGCTTGTTCGTTATAACAAGGGACAATCAAACTGATTGTTTCCAAATTAGTTCCTCCTTGATACTCTTCAAACGATGATTGAAAAGGATAAAATACTTATTTCATTCTAGCATTAATTAAGTTAATGCGGAATGTGAATTTCTGCTACAATGGTACTTAATTGTTTAATTAATTTTTAACTAATTAACCATAAGGGAGGACCCTCAATGGCAACCCGGAAACAACGTCTCATTCAGTTTTTAAAGATTCTTTTGAAACGCTATACGCTTGGAAACGTGTCTGATTCGGCCGTTGTCTTTGCTTACTACGTTTTGTTCTCACTGTTCCCGATTTTAATCATTGTTGGGGGAATTATTCGGCTGACGAACTCGAACGTTAATCACGTCCTAGCGTTGATTCAGTCTGCAGTTCCAGACTCGATTTATCAGGGAATCGCCCCGATTGCAAAATCGATCTTTACCGGCGACGGAGGGAGTATTCTGTCAATTGGGATTATCATTGTGATCTGGTCGGCTAGTAGTTCAATGGCGGCCTTTCAACGGACCATTAACCGGATTTATGGGGTAACGGAACAAAGTACACTGATGAATCGGTTGACTTCCTTTATCTGGATGTTGTTACTGGTCGTCCTATTATTTGTGTTGATTGTGTTAATGGGATTTGGACGCGTACTCTTGAACTTTGCTCACCATGATTTGCACGTACCCATGAGTATCATTAATCTGCTGAACGCCGCACGGCTTCCAGTAACTTTAGGGATTTCAATCGTTATTTTAACCTTGTTGTACTACTTCGTTCCTAGTGTGGAAACAAAGCTCAAGTATACGGTGTGGGGTGCCATTGTGGCCTTAATCGGCCTGTTGGCGTTGACCCAAGTCTTTTCGTTAATCATTAGTTCCTTTTTCCATAACATTTCGGCCTACAAAACTTTAGGAACCGTGATGGTCTTGATGCTATGGCTTAACTTTACTGGCACAATTCTTTTGTTTGGAGCGGTGGTCAATGCGAGTCTGCAGGAGTACTTTGGTGGATCGTTGCCAGAATCAATGGCCCAAACATCCTTAAAAGCGCTCTATGAAAAAAGCCCGCACCGAAACCGGCAGGGCAAATGAAAAAGGAGTTAACCTTGTTGATGGGCATTATCCACGAGCGTTTGGGAAAACTGATCCAACGTTTCGATGTCAGCTTCGTCAGGATCAAGGTTAATTTTGACGTTGGGAGCGCCTTGCTTAGCCCCCGTATTTTTGAGGGCATCTGCAAACTTATCAACAGCGACGTTGTAAAATTCTTGATAGAAAACATCCCCAGAACCAGCAACGCCAAACGTTTTCCCGCTAAGATCAAGATCAGCAAGATCATCGAAGAAATCTAGCCCTTCTTCGGGGAGATTTCCTTCATCATAAGTATAGGGACAGATAACCACGATGTCTGCATCTTGCAGTTCCGCGGCATCCGTTTGTGAAATTTCGGTTTCTTGCACCACGATACCTAGGTCTTCTAAGCCCTCGGTCACAATGTCTGCAATGTCTTCGTTGTTCCCGGTGATGGTTGCAAAAACCACGTGTGCTTTAGTCATTGAGGCACTTCCTTCGATTTTTCTTTTTAGTATAGCAGAACCGTTCGTGATTGTGAATTTTAGAAAGGACGCGATCTGATGGCCGAACAAAGCCAGTTACACAAAGTGACCAAGGTGGAAGCCCAGCAACGCCCGGGTCGCTATAACATTTACCTAGACGGTGAATACGCCTTTCCCGTGAGTGAGGAGGTCTTAATTCAGTACCATCTCTTTAAGGCACAAACGCTGACAAAGGCGTTGGTACAAACGATTCAGGCAGCAGATCAACAGTCAAAACTGTTTGCCAAGGCCGTTGACTTCATTTCGTATCAGAGTCGTACGGAAGCAGAAGTCCGTACCAAATTACAGGGGTTGTCTGAGGATGCGGATCAAGTTGAGGCCGTTTTAACGCACCTGCAACAACTAGACCTTATTAATGACCAGCAGTACGCCCAACGTTACGTGCAGCAAGCAGCTTTAGCAGGCAAGAAAGGGCCAACCGCAGCCGTTCGCTACCTAATGCAAAAGGGAATTAGTGAAGATTTAGCGCAAACGATGGTGGCCCAGTTTTATGCGGAGGACCGAGCGGCAACAAACGCACGGCCATTGGCGCAAAAAGCGTTTGACCAGTATGCACGTTACCCATATAATAAAAGAATTGAGAAGACCAAGTTGAGTTTAGTCCGGAAGGGGTTTTCCTTTGCAACGATTGACGAAGCTATTACTGAACTAGACGATACGGTGGATGAGACTGAACAAACTGCGTTATTGGAAAAGGCGGGAAACAAGGCCTGGCATCGTTATCGCGGAGCTGAACGGTTTCAAAGAGTGCAAAAGGTCAAGCAAGCACTCATGCGGCAGGGTTTTTCCTTCGCTGACATTGACCAATTTTTAGATAACATAGAGGAGTAGCAATGAAAAACGTGAAAGGCAACCGACTACTATTTTGGACGCTCGAAGTCCTTCTGGTGGTCGCCATTATTTATGGTTGTACCAAAATTGATTTTATTTTTCGACCCATTGGGATTTTTATTTCGACCATCTTCGCTCCGTTATTAATCGCGGGCTTTTTGTACTACATGTTAAACCCAATTTTGGAACTTTTGATGAAGGTTCCGATTACTAAAACCAAACGGATTAGTCGTTCGGGAGGGACTGCCATTATTTTTGTGGTTCTATTGGGATTGATTGTTTTCTTGTTGGTTTCTTTTATTCCTCGGCTAGTGTCGCAAATTGCAAACATGGCTAGCAACATGCCCCAGTTTGCCGCCCACCAAGAGGAATCTTTAACTAAACTAACGAAGCATGGCTTTTTAAAGAACATTAACTGGGATCCAATTATTGCTAAGGTTCAGAGTGAGTACTCTGCTTATCTCAAAACGTTACTAGCCCATTTGTCGTCTAGTGCTGGGAATATTATTTCAATGGCTGCCAGCGTGGTCGTAACCATCATTACGGCACCAATTATTTTGTTCTACATGCTTAAGGATGGGGATAAATTAGTGCCTAGCCTTGAAAAGATGTTACCCGGTCTGTCCGACAGACACCGCAAACAAACCCGGATTTTATTAAGAAAAATGAACCAAACCCTTTCCCACTACATTGGTGGTCAGGTGATTGAATGTCTATTTGTGGGAACGTTTACTTCGATTGGTTATTTTCTAATCGGTCAAAAATATGCCCTGCTTCTCGGAGTGTTTGCGGGATTTTGTAACCTGATTCCATACGTGGGTCCCTACATTGGGATTTTACCAGCGCTTTTGGTGGCCATTACGGTGAGTCCAGTGCAAGCCATCTGGACGATTGTGGTGGTGATCATCGTGCAACAAGTTGATGGAAACTTCGTATACCCGAATGTGATTGGGAAGAGTTTGAACATTCATCCGTTAACCATCATTATTATCCTGTTAGCGGCCGGAAACATTGCCGGACTGTTAGGAATGATTTTGGCAATTCCAATTTATGCCATCGTCAAAGTCGTGATTGGCTTCTTTTATCACATTTGGCAATTACAACATGATGAACATTAACCAAAAAATCCGGATTTCCGGATTTTTTTGCTAGTTGACTAGAAGATCATTGTAACAGGAGGAAAAGATGCAAAAACAACAGTTACAGGCAGAGGTAGATAAGCGTCGGACCTTTGCAATTATTTCGCACCCGGATGCTGGGAAAACCACGATTACCGAGCAGTTACTCCTGTTTGGAGGAATCGTCCGGGAAGCCGGAACCGTTAAGGCCAAGAAGAGTGGGAACTTTGCCAAATCGGATTGGATGGAAATTGAACAAAAACGGGGGATTTCCGTGACAAGTTCGGTGATGCAGTTTGATTATGCGGGTAAGCGAGTTAACATTTTGGATACACCCGGACACGAAGATTTTTCGGAAGATACCTACCGAACTCTGATGGCCGTTGATTCAGCCGTGATGGTGATTGACGCCGCCAAGGGGATTGAGCCCCAGACCAAGAAACTCTTTCAAATTTGTAAGATGCGGGGGATTCCCATCTTTACCTTTATGAACAAGTTGGACCGGGATAGCCGACCACCGATGGAACTGGTGGATCAACTCGAAGACGTACTGGGCATTGAAGCATATCCGATGAACTGGCCAATCGGATCAGGGCGAATTTTCAAGGGTCTGTATGACCGTTACAACCACCGAATTGAAAAATTCCAACCGGAATCAGACGGGCGGACGTTCTTACCACTCAACGACGACGGTGAAATTACGGAACCCAATGATTTAGCGGGCGACGACATTTATCAAGAAGCCAAAGATGAGATGGACTTGATTTCTGAAGCGGGGAACCAGTTTGATCCAGAAAAAATTGCACATGGGGACCAAACACCGGTCTTCTTTGGTTCGGCCTTAGTGAACTTTGGGGTGCAAACCTTTTTAGATGCGTACCTGAAGTTAGCCCCGGCTCCTGGACCTCACCGGACGACTGATGGGACCAAGGTGGAACCTACGGCCGATGAATTTTCAGGCTTTGCCTTTAAGATTCAGGCCAACATGAATCCGCAACACCGGGATCGGATTGCGTTTGTTCGGATTTGTTCGGGTGAATTTACTCGAGGGATGGACGTGACCTTAAATCGGACCCAAAAAGCGATTCGACTCTCGAATGTGACCGAATTTATGGCGAACACGCGTGAAAACGTGCAGACTGCGGTTGCTGGTGATATCATTGGGTTGTACGATACCGGAAACTTTCAAATTGGAGATACGATTTACACCGGAAAACAGGCATTGCAGTTTGAAAAGTTGCCACAGTTTACCCCGGAACTCTTCATGCGGGTTTCTCCCAAGAACGTAATGAAACAGAAGTCCTTTCACAAGGGAATTCAACAGTTGGTTCAGGAAGGAGCCATTCAACTCTATACCACCTACGATACCGGTCAATACATTTTAGGGGCCGTGGGACAACTGCAGTTTGATGTCTTTCAGTTCCGGATGCAAAACGAGTACAACTCGGACGTCTTAATGGAACCAATGGGACATAAGATTGCGTGTTGGATTGATCCAGATCAACTGGATGAAAAGATGTCTTCTTCACGAAACATTTTGGTGAAGGACTTGCAGGGAGATCCGCTATTCCTCTTTGAAAATCAATTTGCGGAACGCTGGTTCCAAAGTAAGTATCCGGATGTGAAGTTAACGGCGAAGTTATAAGCAACGGAGGGGTTTTATCATGAAACATTTATCAGCATGTACCAGTGTGATGGTCGGGAAGAATGCCAGTGTGGACGGATCTACCATGATTGCACGAAACGATGATACGTTTTTACCCCTGACACCCCAACGATTTACGGTCGTGCCAGCGTACCACCAATCAAACAAGACCTGGCAATCTAACCAAAATGATTTTAGGATGGGGTTGCCCACGGATGGATATCGGTATTTAGCGACGCCCAATGCAGACGTGGAGCACGCCGGCGTGTTTGCTGAAAGCGGATTTAACGAAAAAAACGTGGCGATGAGTGCTACCGAAAGTGTCTATGGGAATCCCCGGGCATTGTCACACGATCCATGGGTTCCGAATGGAATCGCCGAAGATTCCCTCCAATCAGTGGTATTACCTTACATTAATTCCGCGCGCGAAGGGGTAGAATACCTCGGTAACCTGATTAAGCAATATGGCTCTCCCGAAGGAAACGGGGTGCTATTTGCAGATGCCAATGACGTGTGGTACATGGAAATCGTAACGGGACACCACTGGGTGGCTGAACGGATTCCTGATGATTGCTACGCCGTGGTTGCCAACCAAGTTGCCATTCAAGAGGTTGACTTTGATGATTCAGGTCAATTCATGTATTCAGACGGAATTCAAGAATTTGTCGAGAAGTACCATTTAAATCCAACGGTGGACGACGGTTTTAATTTCCGCAGAATCTTTGGGACTTGCAACGAAAAGGACCGCCACTACAACACGCCTCGGGTTTGGTACGGACAAAAGATTCTTAATCCTGAGGTAGAACAGTCACCGGTGTCTAACGATTTACCATTCTTGCGCAAGTCCAGTCGGAAAATCACGGTGATGGACGTGGAAAGCATCTTAAGTTCCCATTACAACGAAACAGACTATGATCCGTTAGGCAATGGACCCAAGGAATTAAAGACGAAGTTCCGGCCGGTCTCCATGAACCGGACGCAAAATTCACACGTGTTGCAATTCCGTAATGACGCCGAGAATCCGCAGTGGGCGGCAATTATGTGGCTAAACTTTGGAGTACCGGCCTTTAGTCCGTATGTGCCGTTCTTTGCAAACGTTGAGCACACCCCAGCAACCTACGAAACTACGCCGTTAACGATGGATGATCAAAGTGCGTACTGGATGTACCGGAAACTGTCGATGATTGTAGAATCACATTATCCGCAGTTTATCCAAATGGCCCGGGATTTTAAGACAGAAGCCAACCAGATGTTCTTAACCCACTTGGAAAACACCATCTACCAAGCCCGGCACCTGGAAGAAGCGGAAGTTCCGACTTTCTTGGAAAAACAAAATCAGAGTTTAACAAACGAAATGCGCGATCGGGTGCACGAGTTTATGAACACCCTGATGTCTAAGGGCTTAACCCTATCGAAGTTAACCTATGACATGGATAAAAATTTGTAAGCACAAAGGCTTCAGCTAGCAGCTGAAGCCTTTTTTGGTGCGCTTAGATTGAAATTTTAACCACAAAAAAACCCGTAACTCATCAGAGCTGCGGGTTTTGCGGTCATTATTGAGCGGCAACGTGAATTTGATCGTCCTCAACATCGGCTACCAATTTCTTGGTGTCTGGGTGGTCTAAGAGGTATCCCGCCGTTGGGTCTTCAATTTGTTCTTGAATGACCCGCCGTAATGGCCGTGCTCCCATGGCTGGATCGTAACCTAATTCCACTAATTTTTGCTTAGCAGGTTGGGTAACCGCCACGTTAATACCAGCGTCTTGCAGGTTCTGGTTCATGTCATCTAACATGAGGTCCACAATCTTAACTAAGTTGCTCTGACTTAACTGGTTAAACTCAACGATGCCGTCAAACCGGTTCAAGAATTCCGGTTTGAAGTAAGCACCCAGTTTGTCTAAGACAGAGTGAGTCTTGCCACTTGCTTCAGCACCAAAGCCGACGTTTGAACCAGCGTTGGTCCCGGCGTTACTGGTCATGATGATGACCGTGTCCTTAAAGGAAACCGTCCGACCTTGCGAATCGGTTAACCGACCGTCATCTAACACCTGTAAGAAGGTGTGCAGAACGTCTGGATGAGCTTTTTCAATTTCATCGAACAGAATCAAGCTGTATGGGTGTCGCCGGACTTTTTCGGTTAGCTGACCGGCTTCGTCGTATCCAACGTAACCCGGTGCCGCTCCAATTAACTTGGCAACCGATTGTGGTTCTCGGTATTCAGACATGTCAAACCGAATCAAAGCATCCTTGGAGCCAAAGAGCTGGTTGGCTAATTGTTTAGCTAACTCGGTCTTTCCGACTCCGGTTGGTCCGACGAAGAGGAAGGATCCAATCGGACGACCAGACTTGTTGAAGCCGATTCGGTTTCTCTGAATGGCCTTGGCCACTTGGGAAACCGCTTGGTTTTGTCCAATCACGTGCTCCTCTAGGTTGTGATCTAACTGTTTGAGTTGTTCTTTTTCTTGGTCTTCCAAGTCACCTACGGGAATGTCAGTAATTTCTTCGACCACTTGTTGCATGTCTTTTTCCGTAACCGTGTTGTTATTGGTGTTGTAGTTTTTCGCCCCCCGCTCCCGTTTGGCTTCTAGCTGTTTTTCTTGATCGCGGTAGAAAGCAGCTTGTTCGTAATCTTCCTTATGAAGAGCAGCTTCCTTTTGCTTCTCCGCTTGGGCAATCTCTTTTTCAATCGCCTGGGGGTCAATGATGTTGAGCGTTAAGTTCTTTCGTGAGCCCGTTTCGTCCATTAAATCGATGGCCTTATCTGGTAAGAACCGATCGTGAATGTAACGGTTGGAAAGGTTCACGGCTGCTTCGATGGCCTTATCCGTGTAGTGAACGAGGTGGTAATCTTCGTAGTTCTTTTGCAAGCCCCGTAAAATCTTAATGGCTTGTTCTTGACTTGGTTCGTTGACCATAATTGGTTGGAACCGCCGGGCCAGGGCTGAATCTTTTTCAATTTCGCGGTATTCTTTGAGCGTGGTGGAACCAATTAACTGAAAGTCACCTCTGGCTAGGGATGGTTTCAAAACGTTACCGGCATCCAAGCCACCTTCAGAATTACCTGCTCCAATGATTTCATGAATTTCATCAATGAAGAGAATAATGTTGGGATCAGCTTTGACCTCTTTAATTAGTTGTTGCATTTTCTTTTCAAATTGACCTCTAATTCCGGTTCCTTGAATAATCGAAACCATGTCAATCTGAATGATCCGCTTGCTTTGCAATTTCTGCGGTACCGTTCCATCGGCAATTTTTTGGGCTAAGCCTTCCACAATCGCCGTTTTTCCGACTCCCGCTTCTCCAATTAAAACAGGGTTATTCTTAGAACGTCGGTTTAAGACCTCAATGGCCCGGGCTGTCTGTTCATCCCGGCCAATCACAGGATCTAACTTTCCTGCCCGTGCGAGTTTGGTTAAATCAGTTCCGTAAGTTGCTAAAATTCCTTTTTGACCGTTGTTACCGTTACTGCTTTGCGTTCCGGTAGCCCCGTTTTGATTACTTCCTTGCATGGAGCGAATTAAATCATCAAGATTTCCAAATCCGTATGCACCTTGTTGTCCTTCCATGGTACAACCTCCTTTTGATCAATGATCATTTTTGACCTTTGTTGACTTTTATTTGTGTTTATTATTATACTCACCTCGAGTTTGGTTTCAAGGATTTACATCTCTGGGAAAATTGGTGAGCAACTATGGTAAAATAAATGAGGAAACGGAAAGGAAGCGAATCCAATCGAAGCAACGAAGGAAGCGTTTACAGAACAACTAGAACAGCTGCAAAACGGAACCATTCAGGAGCTCACCGTGCAACCGGATCAGTTCTTTGTTTTCCAGCAGGCTTTTATGGATTATCCGACGCGCAAACGAGTAGTGGGGACCGCGTTTGAAAACGGCGTGGTGGTGTACCACTATGCAGCGGATAATTAAGGAAAGCTTAATAATCTGCGCTAAGGCGCAAAAACTTGTATTTTGACCGATATATTGGTACTCTTAGAGTATAAATATGGTTAACAAAGGGGTGCGTTTATTATGGAAAAACGTCAATTTAAAATCACTGCAGAAACTGGGATTCATGCTCGTCCGGCTACTTTTTTGGTGCAAACCGCTAGTAAATTCGACTCTAACATTACGCTAGAATACGAAGATAAGACGGTGAACCTGAAGTCTATCATGGGAGTTATGTCACTTGGGGTCGGCCAAAACGCAGTGATTACCATTACTGCTGATGGTGACGATGCTAAGGATGCTTTAGAAGCTATCGCTAAAACCATGAAAGAAGAAGGATTAATCGAATAGTCGATTTTGAGGTTCCAAGAGTTGCTCCGGCAACTCTTTTTCTTTAGGGTCATAGTTTGCAAACTACCTGGGAAACCAATATAATTTAGTTGTTTATCGTCAATTTGAAAGGGAGAACCGGCGCTTGAATATCGGCTTATTTACAGATACATATTTCCCCCAAGTTAGTGGAGTGGCAACTTCCATTAAAACGTTAAAGGATGAATTAGAACGACGGGGCAATCATGTCTATATTTTTACGACCACAGACCCAAATGCGGATGAGGAACGGGAAGCAGGCATTTATCGCTTTTCTAGCATTCCATTTATTTCGTTTACAGAACGACGGATTGCAGTTCGGGGGCTTTTTCAGGCCACCCAAATTGCGAAGGGATTAAATCTAGACCTGGTGCACACCCAAACTGAGTTTTCGATGGGAGTGATTGGCAAGTTTGTGGCGCGTAATCTTAACATTCCATGTGTGCACACGTACCACACCATGTACGAAGATTACCTTCATTACGTGGCCAACGGTCATTTACTTAAACCAATTCACGTTAAAGAGGGGACGCTGGCCTTTTGCCGTCATTTAGATGGGATTGTAGCCCCAAGTAAACGCGTGCTAGATAAACTAACTGACTATGGCGTAAAAAGTCCAATTCGCATCATTCCAACGGGAGTCGATTTACATCATTATGAAGATGGCGGGAATGTAGCAGAATTACGGAAGAAACTGGGAATCACTCCAGACCAACCAGTTTTACTGTCGTTAAGTCGATTAGCGTATGAAAAAGACATTGATACGTTGATTGGGCAAATGCCGACGATTCTAGAAGCGGTTCCGGATGCCCATCTTGTCATTGTGGGGGACGGACCAGCAGCAGATGATTTGCACCAACAGGTGGCTCGGTCTGGCTTGCAAGCCCATGTGACTTTTGCCGGTGAGATCAATAATCAAAAGGTCAACGCCTACTATCGAATGGCGGATTTATTTGTGTCAACGTCGAACTCTGAATCTCAGGGATTAACCTATATTGAAGCGATGGCCGCCGATACCAAAGTAGTGGTGGCTGCTAGTCCCTATACGAATGATTTGATTACTGATCCATCTTTAGGGAAAACGTTCACCACGTTAACAGAATTTAGTAACGATGTGATTGAATACCTACAGCATCCCACTGCTTACTTGGATAACTCTGAACTACGGCAGCAAAAATTGCATGACATTTCGGCCGATTACTTTGTGGATCAAATCGAAAGTTTTTATCGCGACGTTGTAGACCGTTACGTTAGCACTGACGATAAGGAGTAGAATGACGATGCTCAAAATTGACATGTTTTCAACGGCGACCAAAGTCAAAGGTCAGGGAGTAGGAAGCGCCTATCTGGAATTAATCCGGTTATTACGTGACCGTTTTCCGACGGAATTTCAAATTGAAGTGAACCAGTATCGTCCTGCTGATATTAGTCACTATCACACCATTAATCCTACTTTTTACCTGTCGACGTTTAGTAAACATCGGGGGCGTAAAATTGGCTACGTGCACTTTCTGCCAGAAACTCTGGAGGAAAGTTTGCAACTACCCCTGGGAATTAAGCAATTGTTTTATCGGTATGTGATTGCATTTTACAAACGGATGGATCAAATTGTGGTGGTGAATCCGACCTTTATTCCCGAATTGGAAAAGTATGGGATTTCAGCCAAACGAGTAACTTACATTCCGAATTTTGTAAGCAAGACGGAATTCCATCCGGTATCACCAAATCAGAAGCAAAGATTGCGTGATCAATATGGTTACGATCAGCATCGCTTCACGGTAATTTGTACGGGACAAGTACAAACCCGAAAGGGCGTGTTAGATTTTGCCAAGCTGGCTCAGGCAAATCCGATGTACCAATTTATCTGGGTGGGCGGTTTTTCGTTTGGTGGCATGACTGCAGGTTATTCAGAACTCAAAAAGTTGGTTGAAAATCCACCGGCGAACCTGAGTTTTCCGGGGATTGTGGACCGCAAGCAGCTGGTTGACTACTATGATTTGGCGGATGTCTTTTTACTGCCATCCTATAATGAGCTATTTCCAATGTCAGTGTTAGAAGCCTTTTCTTGCGGGTTGCCGGTGATTTTACGGGATTTACCGCTATACCAACAAATCATTGCTGGTTATTATGCGCCTGCTAAGGATGAGCCAGATATGAATCAGTGGTTACATCAATTGGCGGATGATCCTGAGCAGTTGGCGGAGTATGTTCATAAAGCAGAAACGGCTTCTGATTATTATTCTGAGGATCACTTAGCCCAGATTTGGCATGATTTTTACATCCAGCAAGCCCAAATACAGGCGGAAAACGGGAGGTCTCATGTCCAGAAGAAATAAAATTTCGTTACTACTCATGGTGGCCATTGGATTGCTAATCTCGTGGTACGCTGTGCGTGACATTAAATTTAGCGTGCTAATTAATGACCTTTCTTCCGTCAACTTAGGGTGGCTAACCGTCGCTCTGGGTTGTATTTTACTGTATTTTTTCTTTGAATCGGTCGTGACCTATCTTTTGGTGAAGAGTAGTACGCCAACATTTTCGTTTCGGGATGCAATTCGGGTTCCCCTGGTTGAACAACTCTTTAACGGGATTACTCCGTTTTCTAGTGGGGGTCAACCTGCGCAATTGGTGGTGCTCCTTCAAGCTGGTGTTGATGGAGGGAAGGCCAGCTCGGCCCTGTTAATGAAGTTTGTCATCTATCAAGCAATGATTGTCCTGAATTTTGTGGTGAGCTTGATCATTGGCTTTCGCTACCTGGTTGATACTGTCCACTCGTTAGCTATTTTTGTAGTGTTCGGGTTTTTGATTCACCTGGTGGTGATTGTGGGACTGTTGATGATCATGTACTGGTATTCGATGACAAAAAAGCTAGTCAACGGCTGTTTTAAAGTGGTGGGCTGGTTTGTCAACGAAAACAAATACCAACGTTGGAAACGAACTTTGAACCAAAAAATTGATAATTTCCACGATGAAAGTATTCGGATTGGGCACGAAGGGAAACTAATGGCCAAGGTCTGCATCTTGACCTTTTTACAACTGTTTTTCTACTACCTCATTCCGTATTTTGTGATGCTGTCGTTAGGTTATCATAATGCGAACGTCGTAATGGTTACTAGCCTGGACGTTTTGATCTTCTTAGTAATTTCAATGTTTCCTATTCCGGGAGGAGCGGGGGGAGCCGAATATAGCTTTGAAAAGTTATTCCGTAGCTACATTCATAGCTCCAGCAAATTAGCGTTGGCCATGATTTTATGGCGATTATTGACCTACTATCTCGGTCTGTTCTTAGGGCTGGTTGCCTTGATGATCAAGCCCCGGCGCGTTCACGCGCAAAATAATAAAGCGGAAAGTATGGAGGAATAAGCATGGCTGCTTTTTGGAAGCGAATCCGCCAATTTTTTAATACAACGATTGGATTTTACGTCCTGGTTGTCTTACTGTTTTGGCTGAAAACTTATTATTGTTATAAAACGGACTTTACCCTTGGAGTATCCGGTGGGATGCAAGAATTCCTGCTAGCGGTTAACCCACTGCCGTCTGCTCTACTCTTGTTCGGAATTGCCCTGTATTTTCGGGGGAAGTTGTCCTACTGGTTGATGCTAATTATCGATTTCTTACAGTCCACGTGGATTTTTGCCAATATTTTGTATTACCGAGAATTTTCGGATTTCTTGTCCATGGGAATTATTCAGGGAACGGGGAACGTACAAAATAACCTGGGAAAAAGTTTCTTGGAAATCCTGCGTCCCACTGATTTTATTGTGTATTTGGACATCGTGATTTTAATCTTACTGTTACTGTTCGGAGTAATTAAGATTAGCAAGAAGCCGTTGAAGTTACGGTACGCAGTGGGCATTACCATTCTATCCCTAGTCTTGATGTTTGCCGAATACAACGTGGCTAATGCCGATCGCTCGGGATTATTGACACGAACTTTTGATAATAATTACATTGTGAAGTACTTGGGGTTGAACGAGTACGCCGCCTTTAGTGCTTATCAAACTCATCAAGAATCGAAAACGAGATCACAGGCAAAGGCGAAGGACTTAAAGAGCGTAGAAAAGTTCGTTAAACAGAACTACGCTAGTCCGAACGTGAGTTACTATGGAAAAGAAAAGGGCAAAAACGTCTTTATCATTCACTTGGAAAGTTTCCAACAGTTCCTAATTGACTATAAGGTGAACGGAAAAGAAGTTACGCCTAACATTAATAAGTTTTACCATGATCAACATACGCTGTCCTTTGATAACTTCTACCACCAAGTCGCGCAGGGAAAGACTTCTGACGCGGAAATGATGCTTGAAAACTCACTGTATGGTTTGCCGCAGGGTTCGGCGATGGTAACCTATGGGGGACAAAATACTTATCAAGCGGCTCCATCGATTTTGGATCAGAAGGGATACACAACGGCAGCCTTTCATGGCGATGTTCCAACTTTTTGGAACCGAAACAACGCCTACAAATCGTGGGGATATGACTACTTCTTTAGTGAGGCATACTACAAAAATAAGCCAAGCTACAACATTGGTTACGGGATGAAGGATAAAATTTTCTTCAAGCAGAGTATTCCATACATTCAACAGTTACCGCAGCCTTTCTATGCGAAGTTGATTACGTTAACGAACCACTACCCGTATGAGTTGGATAAACAAAACACGGACTTTCCAGCTACCACTACTGGGGATAATACGGTTGATCCATACGTGCAAACTGCGCATTACCTGGACCAGGCTTTTGGAGAATTTGAAGCCTACTTACAAAAGAGTGGATTAGCGAAGAACAGTGTCGTGGTTCTTTATGGGGATCATTACGGAATTTCGAATAACCATCGTCCGGCCATTGCTAAGCTCTTGAATAAGAAGAGTGTTAATAAGTATGATCTGGCTCAATTCCAGAAGGTACCGTTCATGATTAATGGTGCTAATATTCAAGGTGGAGTTAACCATACTTATGGGGGAGAAATTGATGTCTTACCTACCTTGCTGCACTTACTCGGAGTTAATAATCAGAACATGATTCAATTTGGACAGGATTTGATGAGTAAGGATAATAACCAAATTGTGCCGTTTAGAAATGGTGACTTTGTTAGTCCGAAGTATACGAAAGTGGGATCCACCGTTTATGATACTAAGACCGGTTCGGAGCTCAAGCTTAATAATGAACAGAAGCAAGAAGTGGCGAAGATTCAAAGTTACGTCGATAATTCGTTATCTAATTCTGATAAGGTTGTGTATGGTGACTTGCTTCGCTTCCACAAGGTACCTGGATATCATGATGTTAATAAGAAGTCGTTTAACTACAACAAAAAGGACGCTTTGAAAAAGTTGAAACAAACCGATCAAAAGCAAAAGAATGATTTAGTCGATCAAAATGGCGGCAAGTCAACTGAATCTGACTTTCAAACTGACGCGCCCGAATTGAAATAATTAAATTAAAGACTAGCCCATACGATAATTTCGTGATGGCTAGTCTTTTTTTCTGCAAAAAAGTATTGACGAACCCTAGATAAGTTGATAGTATAATTCATGTTGTTAAGAGCGATTGATAGAGCACTATAATGAATTAAAAAAGTGTTTGACTTCTTCCTCTGAACATTGTATGATAATTAAGTTGTCAAGTAACTGATGATTGGGTAGTTCTTTGAAAACTGAACAAGATTTTGATTACAAAAAGTGTAAGGAATTTTTAAACTAGCGTTTAAAAATTAAACATTTGCGAAGTCAATTCGCTTAAGAAACAAATAATAAAGTAGAGCTAGTAAAGTTCTCATTTAAAATGAGAGTTTGATCCTGGCTCAGGACGAACGTTGGCGGCGTGCCTAATACATGCAAGTCGAACGAGGTCTCCTAAATGAAATGAAGTGCTTGCACGGATTTGACTTTAGATCGGACCGAGTGGCGAACTGGTGAGTAACACGTGGGTAACCTGCCCAGAAGTAGGGGATAACACCTGGAAACAGATGCTAATACCGTATAACAACTAAAACCACATGGTTTTAGTTTGAAAGCTGGCCTTTGCGCTAGTGCTTTTGGATGGACCCGCGGCGTATTAGCTAGTTGGTGAGATAATGGCTCACCAAGGCGATGATACGTAGCAGACCTGAGAGGGTAATCTGCCACAATGGGACTGAGACACGGCCCATACTCCTACGGGAGGCAGCAGTAGGGAATCTTCCACAATGGACGAAAGTCTGATGGAGCAACGCCGCGTGAGTGAAGAAGGGTTTCGGCTCGTAAAACTCTGTTGTTAGAGAAGAACGACTGTGAGAGTAACTGCTCACGGCGTGACGGTATCTAACCAGAAAGTCACGGCTAACTACGTGCCAGCAGCCGCGGTAATACGTAGGTGGCAAACGTTGTCCGGATTTATTGGGCGTAAAGCGAGCGCAGGCGGTTTTTTAAGTCTGATGTGAAAGCCTTCGGCTTAACCGAAGAAGTGCATCGGAAACTGGGAAACTTGAGTGCAGAAGAGGACAGTGGAACTTCATGTGTAGCGGTGAAATGCGTAGATATATGAAGGAACACCAGTGGCGAAGGCGGCTGTCTAGTCTGCATCTGACGCTGAGGCTCGAAAGCATGGGTAGCAAACAGGATTAGATACCCTGGTAGTCCATGCCGTAAACGATGAATGCTAGGTGTTGGGAGGTTTCCGCCTCTCAGTGCCGAAGCTAACGCATTAAGCATTCCGCCTGGGGAGTACGACCGCAAGGTTGAAACTCAAAGGAATTGACGGGGACCCGCACAAGCGGTGGAGCATGTGGTTTAATTCGATGCTACGCGAAGAACCTTACCAGGTCTTGACATCTTCTGTTAGCCTAAGAGATTAGGTGTCCCCTTCGGGGGCAGAATGACAGGTGGTGCATGGTTGTCGTCAGCTCGTGTCGTGAGATGTTGGGTTAAGTCCCGCAACGAGCGCAACCCTTGTCTTTAGTTGCCAGCATTGAGTTGGGCACTCTAGAGAGACTGCCGGTGATAAACCGGAGGAAGGTGGGGATGACGTCAAATCATCATGCCCCTTATGACCTGGGCTACACACGTGCTACAATGGACGGTACAACGAGTTGCGAAACCGCGAGGTCAAGCTAATCTCTTAAAGCCGTTCTCAGTTCGGATTGCAGGCTGCAACTCGCCTGCATGAAGTTGGAATCGCTAGTAATCGTGGATCAGCATGCCACGGTGAATACGTTCCCGGGTCTTGTACACACCGCCCGTCACACCATGAGAGTTTGTAACACCCAAAGTCGGTTGGATAACCGTATGGAGTCCGCCGCCTAAGGTGGGACAGATGATTAGGGTGAAGTCGTAACAAGGTAGCCGTAGGAGAACCTGCGGCTGGATCACCTCCTTTCTAAGGAATAATACGGAACTTTACACCGATCAAAGTCTTGTTTAGTTTTGAGAGAACTACTCTCACAGTACCATCCGCGCTTTTTGGGCCTATAGCTCAGCTGGTTTAGAGCGCACGCCTGATAAGCGTGAGGTCGGTGGTTCGAGTCCACTTAGGCCCATCGCCGTTGTTACGGTATGATAATTGAATTTTGGGGAATTAGCTCAGCTGGGAGAGCACCTGCTTTGCAAGCAGGAGGTCAGCGGTTCGATCCCGCTATTCTCCATTGGTACTAGTATTTTTAGTACCGCTTGGTTCTTTGAAAACTAGATAATATTATTTTCTGTAAGAATTATATTGATTGATATAATTTTAACCGAGAAAACCATTGTGTAATTTGAGTTTTTTAATGTGTTTAATCGCTAAACTCAATAATTTATAATCCGTCGGATTATAGGTTAAGTTAGAAAGGGCGCATGGTGAATGCCTTGGTACTAGGAGCCGATGAAGGACGGAACTAACACCGATATGCTTCGGGGAGCTGTAAGTAAGCTGTGATCCGGAGATTTCCGAATGAGGAAACTCGATTAGTGTAATGACTAATCACTACGTAGTGAATTCATAGCTACGCAGAGGCAGACGTGGGGAACTGAAACATCTAAGTACCCACAGGAAGATAAAGAAATTTCGATTCCCAAAGTAGCGGCGAGCGAACTGGGAATAGCCCAAACCGAACCTTCGTGGTTCGGGGTTGTAGGACTGAACATTTGAGTTACAAAAGAATTTGATAGCTGAAGCAGTTGGGAAGCTGCACCAAAGAGAGTGATAGTCTCGTAAGCGAAATTGAATTCCCTCAGTTCAGGATCCTGAGTACGGCGCCACACGTGAAACGGCGTCGGAATCCGGGAGGACCATCTCCCAAGGCTAAATACTCCCTAGTGACCGATAGTGAACCAGTACCGTGAGGGAAAGGTGAAAAGCACCCCGGAAGGGGAGTGAAATAGTTCCTGCAACCATGTGCCTACAAGCAGTCAGAGCCCGTTAAGGGGTGATGGCGTGCCTCTTGTAGAATGAACCGGCGAGTTACAGTTGCATGCAAGGTTAAGCCGAAAAAGCGGAGCCGTAGCGAAAGCGAGTCTTAAGAGGGCGAATTAGTATGTTGCCGTAGACCCGAAACCAGGTGATCTATCCATGTCCAGGATGAAAGTGCGGTAATACGCACCGGAGGTCCGAACCCGTGTACGTTGAAAAGTGCTGGGATGAGGTGTGGATAGCGGTGAAATTCCAAACGAACTTGGAGATAGCTGGTTCTCTCCGAAATAGCTTTAGGGCTAGCCTCGGAATTAGAATCATGGAGGTAGAGCCACTGTTTGAGCGAGGGGTCCGTCTTGGATTACTGAGTTCAGATAAACTCCGAATACCATTGATTTATGTCCGGGAGTCAGACGATGAGTGATAAGATCCATCGTCGAAAGGGGAACAGCCCAGACCGCCAGTTAAGGTCCCTAAATATATGCTAAGTGGAAAAGGAAGTGGAGTTGCTTAGACAACTAGGATGTTGGCTCAGAAGCAGCCACCATTTAAAGAGTGCGTAATAGCTCACTAGTCGAGTGATTCTGCGCCGAAAATTTACCGGGGCTAAGCATATTACCGAGACTGCGGACGCAACTACGTTGCGTGATAGGAGAGCGTTCTAAGGGCAATGAAGGCAGACCGGAAGGACTGTTGGAGCGCTTAGAAGTGAGAATGCCGGTATGAGTAGCGAAAGACCAGTGAGAATCTGGTCCACCGAATGACTAAGGTTTCCTGGGGAAGGCTCGTCCACCCAGGGTTAGTCGGGACCTAAGCCGAGGCTGAGAAGCGTAGGCGATGGATAACAGGTTGAGATTCCTGTACTAGTTAATTATGTTGGAACGATGGAGGGACGCAGAAGGCTAGGTTGAGCATCCGGCTGGAAAAGGATGTTTAAAACGTAAGTCAGGTGAGGAGTGAAATGCTTCTGACCGGGTTGACAAGCGTTGATGAGGATCGAAATTAAAGTAGAGAAGCAACCGATGTCACGCTGCCGAGAAAAGCTTCTAGTGAGTAATTAACTACCCGTACCGCAAACCGACACAGGTAGTCGAGGAGAGGATCCTCAGGTGAGCGAGAGAACTCTCGTTAAGGAACTCGGCAAAATGACCCCGTAACTTCGGAAGAAGGGGTGCTGACCGTCAGGTCAGCCGCAGTGAAGAGACTCAAACGACTGTTTATCAAAAACACAGGTTTATGCAAAATCGTAAGATGAAGTATATGGGCTGACGCCTGCCCGGTGCTGGAAGGTTAAGTGGAAAGGTTAGCTTCGGCGACGCCTCGAAATGAAGCCCCAGTAAACGGCGGCCGTAACTATAACGGTCCTAAGGTAGCGAAATTCCTTGTCGGGTAAGTTCCGACCCGCACGAAAGGCGTAACGATTTGAGTACTGTCTCAACGAGAGACTCGGTGAAATTAAGATACCTGTGAAGAAGCAGGTTACCCGCGACAGGACGGAAAGACCCCATGGAGCTTTACTGTAGCTTGATATTGGGTGTTTACATAGCTTGTACAGGATAGGTAGGAGCCATTGAAACCGGGACGCTAGTCTCGGTGGAGGCACCCGTGGGATACTACCCTTGCTATGTGAACACTCTAACCCTGAGCACTCATCGTGCTCGGAGACAGTGTCTGGTTGGCAGTTTGACTGGGGCGGTCGCCTCCTAAATAGTAACGGAGGCGCTCAAAGGTTTGCTTAGAATGGTTGGAAATCATTCTGTAAGTGTAAAGGCAGAAGCAAGCTTGACTGTGAGACTGACTAGTCGAGCAGGGACGAAAGTCGGACTTAGTGATCCGGTGGTACCGTATGGAAGGGCCATCGCTCAACGGATAAAAGCTACCCTGGGGATAACAGGCTTATCTCCCCCAAGAGTTCACATCGACGGGGAGGTTTGGCACCTCGATGTCGGCTCATCGCATCCTGGGGCTGTAGTTGGTCCCAAGGGTTGGGCTGTTCGCCCATTAAAGCGGTACGCGAGCTGGGTTCAGAACGTCGTGAGACAGTTCGGTCCCTATCCGTCGCGGGCGCAGGAAATTTGAGAGGAGCTGTCCCTAGTACGAGAGGACCGGGATGGACATACCGCTGGTGTATCAGTTGCGCCGCCAGGCGCACCGCTGAGTAGCTATGTATGGATGAGATAAACGCTGAAAGCATCTAAGTGTGAAACTCGCCTCAAGATGAGATTTCCCATTCCTATATGGAAGTAAGACTCCTGAAAGATGATCAGGTCGATAGGTTAGAAGTGGAAGCGTAGCGATACGTGAAGCGGACTAATACTAATCAGTCGAGGACTTAACCAAGGAAAAGCAGAATGGAAACTCAGCAGGAAATAATATTAGCTAGTTTTGAGGGAACGAAGTTCACTCAGAGTGTGGTGGCGATAGCCTAAAGGATACACCTGTTCCCATGCCGAACACAGCAGTTAAGCTTTAGCACGCCAAAAGTAGTTGGGGGATCGCCCCCTGCGAGGATAGGACGTTGCCACGCGAATTGGAAGATTAGCTCAGTTGGGAGAGCGTCTGCCTTACAAGCAGAGGGTCACAGGTTCGAGCCCTGTATCTTCCATCTTGAGCCGTTAGCTCAGTCGGTAGAGCATCTGACTTTTAATCAGAGGGTCGGCAGTTCGAACCTGCCACGGCTCATTAATTATATAGCATATGCCGACTTAGCTCAGTTGGCAGAGCACCTGTCTTGTAAACAGGGGGTCGGAGGTTCGAATCCTCTAGTCGGCATTATGCGGAAGTAGTTCAGTGGTAGAACGCCACCTTGCCATGGTGGAGGTCGCGGGTTCGAATCCCGTCTTCCGCTTTGTACCACCTTTTGCCGGGGTGGCGGAATTGGCAGACGCACAGGACTTAAAATCCTGCGGTCAGTAATGACCGTACCGGTTCGATCCCGGTCCTCGGCATTTATGCACCTATAGCGCAATTGGATAGAGTGTCTGACTACGAATCAGAAGGTTGCAGGTTCGACTCCTGCTAGGTGCATTTGTTCGGGAAGTAGCTCAGCTTGGTAGAGCACCTGGTTTGGGACCAGGGGGTCGCAGGTTCGAATCCTGTCTTCCCGATTAGATATTTTAATATCTATTTTTAGGTAATATTTGCCTATTAATCGCGGTGTAGCTCAGCTGGCTAGAGCGTTCGGTTCATACCCGAGAGGTCGGGGGTTCGATTCCCTCCGCCGCGATTAGGTCTTGGATCTTTAGCTCAGTTGGTTTAGAGCAGACGGCTCATAACCGTCCGGTCGTAGGTTCGAGTCCTACAAGATCCATTTGTCAAATTATTGTTGACGGCCTTATATGTATATGCTATACTTGTTTCTGTTTGACGGAGGATTACCCAAGTCTGGCTGAAGGGAACGGTCTTGAAAACCGTCAGGCGAGTCAAATCGCGCGAGAGTTCGAATCTCTCATCCTCCTTTTATTATCGCGGGGTAGAGCAGTCTGGTAGCTCGTCGGGCTCATAACCCGGAGGTCGTTGGTTCAAATCCAGCCCCCGCAATTTGGTCCGTTGGTCCAGTCGGTTTAAGACGCCTGCCTGTCACGCAGGAGATCACGAGTTCGAGTCTCGTACGGACCGCTTTGATATGGCTCGGTAGCTCAGTTGGTAGAGCAACGGATTGAAGCTCCGTGTGTCGGCAGTTCGATTCTGTCCCGCGCCACTTGTTTCATTAATTAAATATGTTATGCGGGTGTAGTTTAGTGGTAAAACCATAGCCTTCCAAGCTATTGTCGCGAGTTCGATTCTCGTCACCCGCTTTTATTTTGGGCCTATAGCTCAGCTGGTTTAGAGCGCACGCCTGATAAGCGTGAGGTCGGTGGTTCGAGTCCACTTAGGCCCATCTGGAGAAGTACTCAAGTGGCTGAAGAGGCGCCCCTGCTAAGGGTGTAGGTCGCGTAAGCGGCGCGAGAGTTCGAATCTCTCCTTCTCCGTTTTTTGACCCGTTGGTCAAGTGGTTTAAGACACTGCCCTTTCACGGCAGTAACATGGGTTCGAATCCCGTACGGGTCATTTTTTATTTGAATATTATCGCGGGGTAGAGCAGTCTGGTAGCTCGTCGGGCTCATAACCCGGAGGTCGTTGGTTCAAATCCAGCCCCCGCAATTTGGTCCGTTGGTCCAGTCGGTTTAAGACGCCTGCCTGTCACGCAGGAGATCACGAGTTCGAGTCTCGTACGGACCGTTAAAAAAAGGAGATGAAAAATTCATCTCCTTTTTTTATGCTTTAGGTTGAACTCGTTGATAACCAATCTCATGGTAGTTAGCACTAAAATCATTCTTAAAGGTTTGGTACGAAACAAAATCGTGTTGCTCACTTTGTTCCCATTTCATGCAATCATATTGCTGTTTCCAAAGGGTTAATAATATCCGACTGTCACTATTACCTTCGGCGGTTAGATAGTAAACACCCGTCATTCCAGTAGGGGTATCCGGATTGCTCATAAAGTTGCTAACTTGAGCATCCAGAATTTGTCGCTGGTCTTTGCTCGGACTAATTTCGATGTAACTAATGTAGTGCTCCCAGTCATCATTACCCGCATGCGCTTTTACCTCGTAAACAACTGGCGAAGTGAAAACAGAATCTTCACCAGAATAATCCACTAATTGCATTCCGTGAGCGTTGTTAGCAGCGGCAAATAGTGCCATGTGTCGTTCGGGATATTTCTTCATAATCTGTTCCAGAATGGCTTCTGATCCAAATGTTACGGAAATTTTTCTGATCATGGTAATCCTCCAATCATTTTATCTACTTTTAGTTTAGAATAAAGTAGAGGAAGTTAAAAGAAAAAAGATTTTTAAATGAGGTTAAACAATGAAATTAACTATTTTAGGTTATTATGGTGGTTATCCTTATCAAAACACGGCAACCAGTGGCTATTTGTTACAAGCAAAAGGCTTCAATTTGCTCTTAGATTGTGGCAGTGGAGTATTAATGGAGCTGGGGAACGTTTTAGATCCCTTACGCTTAGATGCGGTTTTATTATCGCACTATCATGCCGATCACGTGGCCGACGTTGGGGTTTTACAATACTACTGGCAATTACACCCGGAACGATATCAACATGAACTACTACCCATTTACGGGCATATTTTCGATCAAGCAGCGTTTGACGGCTTAGATTGGCCCACGGCAACGGAAAAGCGGGCCTATGATCCTGAAACGGTTAACCAGATTGGACCCTTTGAAATTAAATTCTTACGGACAGAACATCCAGTGCCAGCGTTTGCAATGAGAATCAAAGAACGTGACACCGGAAAAGTTTTGGTTTATACTGCTGATTCAAAGGTTTTCCCCACACTGACAGAGTTTGCTCATGACGCAGACCTGTTGATTGCTGATACCAATTTCTTTGCTGATCAACCGGGGAAAATCTGGCACATGACTACCACTCAGGTTGGGGGAATGGCCCTAAATGCACACGTGCACTCGTTGCTAATTAGTCATTTGCCCCAAACAGCAGACCGCGACCGGTTATTACAAGAAACTACGGTGGCCAGTCACAACCAGCTTCCCGTGCAACTTCCGCACACAGGAATGGTAATTAATATTTAGATTAAAGAGGGATCGTTTTGAAATTTGAAAAAACAAATGAAAATACGATTAAAGTTTGGGTCACTAACAAGGATTTACAAGAACGGCACGTTAATCTTTTAGATCTCATGGAAAATCAGGATGAGGTCGAACAATTCTTCTACCAAATCCTCGAAGAGGTTGACGTTGATCACGAGTTTCAGAATAACGACCTGGTTTCCTTTCAAGTTTTACCCGCCCACGATGGGTTTGAAATGATCATCAGTAAGGATGACCGGTTGGTTTCTCAACTGACGGAAGCCAACGTGAACTTCGCTTCGGAAGAATCCAAGGAAAAATTTACAAAAATGAAGCAAAAACAGCAGAGCAGCGATGTTTTTGATGCGGATCATTTAACCAGAGTGGTTCCGATTCGCTTTGCTAGTTTTGAAGAACTTTTGAACGGAATTCAGGCTGCCCAACGGCAACTCCGGATTCACGGGGTTAAATTGGCCACGGCGTTGTATAAGCGCGAAGACCAGTATTATCTAGTGCTTCGTTACCAATTGTTTCCGGACAACGTTGATCCTACTTGGGATGAGATTAAAACTCAGTTAGATGCGATTGACGACCAGCTCAGTTTATTCTATGAATTTGGTGAGTTAAGTCCCATGCGCTCCGAGCAACTGGAACAATCAGCGCAACCTATCATTGCGCAACAAGCAGTTAAAACGTTGACCCATTACTTTAATTAAACTAACCAAAAAGACCACAGAAACGTGGTCTTTTTTCGTATCTTCTACAAGGGTGATGTGCTTGTTAATGGCAATGACGACTGACCAAAAACGAATCAATGCTTGCACCGCTGAACGGGGATTAACTTATTATTGTCCTAACTGTGCGGCGACAGTCCTTTTACGCCGAGGTAGATTTAAGGTGGCTCATTTTGCCCATCGTCAAAATATCGGTTGCCATGTAGGGGAGCCAGAAACGAAGGAGCATCTAGCAGGGAAGTTCTTTTTATGGCAACAGAGTCAACAGGATGGGACCGCCCAGTTGGAATGGTATCTGGATGCAATTCACCAACGACCAGATGTGTTGGTGAACCACCACCTAGTGCTTGAATTTCAATGTAGTCCGCTTTCACTAACTCGGTTTTGCGAACGAATCCAAGGCTACCGAAGCCTAGAGCTTCACTCCGAATGGCTATTAGGGCACGCGTATTACTTGCGGCGTAAAACTGCTGCCAGCGTGTTGAAGTTTTTGGCTTATCGACCAACGGTGGGCTATTACCTGCTCTTTCTTTTAGAGCAGCCGATGCGGTTCGTGATCCGTTATCAGCTTCGCTTGGTGGATCAGCGGTTGATTTTTTTGGAGCAATCGTTTAGCACCGGCGCGGCATTAATTCAGTTCTTGCAACATCCACAACTAACGCAGCCAACGGTGCCATCCTTGAGACTATTTCAAGGATGGGTAGAAAACCAGTTGCAACGGAAAAATCCGGCCGTGGTAAAACTGCAACAAACTTGCTATCAAAAGCGTCACTTATTACAAGGATGCCCGCTGGTTTGTCATGTTCCCCGTTCGGTTCCACCGTTGCAAACAGCGATTTGGTGGTTAAACTGGCGCATTCAGGTGCTATTGGAATTAGAAACGAAGCACACTGTTAACTTAACTGACTTAGTAATTCGGTTGGAACACCAGCTTCAATTTCCGTTATTGGCTGATTTACATCAGCATGTATTTGTTATCGTTCAGCAATTTGCCAATCATCTAGTACAAGCTGGGATGGCGACCCAACGGAACCAACAGCTATACTGGCAAAAAAAGGAGCACTGGTTTGCGGACGGGGTTCAGAAAAAACGGGCCATTCAGGCTAAAGAAAAAGACTAGCATTTGCTAGTCTTTTACAGCACCCGCAAGTTAGGGGTGCCAGCTTCTTTTTGAATCTTGGCTTCCATCTCGGTACAGAGGGTATGTAAATGTTGATAGTCTAAATCTTTAATCAAAAGACCGTTGGCACAACTTGCACAGTTGAAAATCACGAGGTTGTCGTGATCAGCTACGCCCATTTCCCGAATCAATTCTTGGTCGGACTTAAAGGCCGATTGGGGAAGGTCAGATTCGCGATCTTCTTGAAACATCTCTAAGTCCAAACTAGTTTCCCGAGCTACTTGGTCGGCCAATGATTTAGAATAAGTAGTTTGGTTCGTGATAATTTCTGTTTGCAACTGTTGCAAGAATTCTCGTCCTTTTTTGCATCCTTGAAAGAGAGCTGCTTTGTAGTCTAATGTAATTTGGTAATCAAGTTGATGGTGCTCGTTGTTAATTATTCCAAGTTGAAGGTACGGAATGAACTTTACACGCACTTTTTGGGTTAAGTTATCAGCAACTTTAGTAACAGCTTGTTCCGCGGTTAAACAGGTGGAACAAGTTGGTTCTACAAATAAGTACATTTCAATCATTCCGCACAATCCTTTCTCGAAATTTAAACTTTTTAAGATAAACTTTATAAATAGACGCACTATTTAGAATACCAAACTTTAGTTAAATTTCAATGATTTTGTCTCTGGAACTGCCGAGCTGGAGTTCGGAATATGATAAGATGTTACTATCAAGTGTAAATGAGGTGGTTTTGTGAATGAAAACTGGGAGCAACTTTTATTTCCCTACCAACAAGCCGCAAAAGAATGGAAAGTAAAACTACGCGGGATGCGTAAGGAATTTCAGGTTAGAGGCGAACACTCGCCCATTGAATTTGTGACGAGTCGGATTAAATCGATTCCAAGCATCGAAGAAAAAATGCAACGGCGCCATATTACGGCAGAGCGGTTGACAGAAGATATGGAAGACCTTTGTGGACTACGAATTATGTGTCCCTTTTTGGACGATGTATCGGACGTGGTTCAGTTATTACGCCGCCGTAACGACGTAGAAATTGTTTCCGAGCGAGACTACGTTAATAACGAAAAGGAAAGTGGTTACCGCTCTTATCACATTGTATTTCGCTATCCGCTCCAACTATTGGATGGAGAACGGGAGATTCTCGTGGAAATTCAGGTGCGGACGTTAGCCATGAATTTCTGGGCCACGCTGGAACATTCGTTAAACTATAAACATCCCGGTGAATTTCCCGAGGACGTGCATCAGCGGTTGCAAGCGGCATCTGAGACAGCTTTTAAGCTCGATGAGGAAATGTCGCAGATTCACCATGAGCTTTCCAACGCGGAAGCGCAACAAGACCAAGCAGACGACAAAGGAGAGAAATGATGCGGATTGCCATTTTTGGAAACGACAACGCCTCCTCAACCACGGTGGCGACGGCGTTAGCCAAATTAATTAATCAATCAAACGAATTACAGCTCGATGAATTAAACCCAGAAGTTGTGATTTCAGTTGGTGGTGATGGGACGCTGTTATCGGCATTTCATCACTACAAAGATCTGGCCGAAAAAATTCGATTTGTAGGGGTCCATACCGGTCACTTAGGGTTTTATACTGACTGGCGGGATAATGAGGTCGAACAATTAGTTTCTAGTCTTGAACGCGATAACGGACAAAGCGTAAGCTATCCGTTGTTAGACATCAAGGTGGAGTATTCTGATCAAGGGGAACCAGATTACATGCTGGCCCTCAATGAATCGACCGTCAAAAAGTTATTCGGGACGATGGTAGGGAAGGTCTACATCAAAGACCAACTGTTTGAAAACTTTCGCGGTGACGGTTTGTGTATTTCAACGCCGACGGGATCAACGGCCTACAATAAATCAGTGGGAGGAGCCATCATTTCTCCGCGCTTTAATGCCGTGCAAATGGCTGAAATGGCTTCGATTAACAACCGGGTCTTTCGAACGATTGGCTCGCCCATCATCATTCCTCCTTCAGAAGAGCTGACGATTGTTCCCAACGTTTCACTTCATAACGTGTTAACTTGTGATCAGTTAATGGTGAAGGACCGCCCGATTAAAGCGATTACCTACCGCATTTCGGAACGACGGATTTACTTTGCGAAGTACCGGCACACCCACTTCTGGAAGCGGGTCGGTAATTCCTTCATTGGTGAGGATATGAATGAGTAAATTTCAATGGACCAATCAACAACCGAGTCCGCTTAAACTGCGGACTTTTTTGTTGCAGCACGGGGTGACCCGCTCCCTGTTAAAACGGGTGAAGTTTCATGGAGGCGAACTGCAGGTTAATCAAAAAGTTCGCTATCCGCACGAAGTAATTCAGCAGGGCGACGTGGTAACGGTCAGTTTGCCGCCCGAACCTCAAAATCCCCACTTGCAGGTTTCCGAGCTCCCGATTTCCATCTTATTTGAGGATGACAACTATTTAATTCTAAATAAACCAGCAACGGTAGCCACCGTTCCATCGGCGCTTTATCCGAATCACACGCTGGTTAATCGGGTGCTCGGTTATTACATTCGCCAAGGTTATGCGAACCGGGTGATTCACGTGGTCAATCGCTTGGACAAGGGAACTAGCGGTCCAGTAATTTTTGCCAAGAATAGTCTAGCCCATTCTTTGTTAGACCGGAAACTACAACGCCACGAGGTTCAAAAACATTACGTCTCGGTGTTAGACGGACAGGCGGTGAATGACCACGCCACCATTATTTTGCCGATTGGGCGACGGCCTGGTTCGTTTTTGGAACGAGCCGTTGTCAGTGGCGGTAAATTTGCGCAGACCGAATTTTGGTTGCTCGATCGGACCACGCACCATTCGCTAGTAAAGATTCGATTACATACCGGACGGACCCACCAAATTCGGGTACATTTTGCAGCGCTCGGCTTGCCGCTAGTGGGGGATTGGTTGTATAATCCCACCAATCATGAGCTTTCGCATCAGGCACTGCACTGCTACCGAATCTCCTTTTTTGACGCGTTAGCCCAGCGAACTGTAACCGTTACGGCACCGGTTCCTGCGTGTTTTTCGCAATTAATGCAACCTAAAAACGACTTCCTGGTTTAGGAAGTCGTTTTTGCCTAGTCAACTAGTGGGGCAATGATGGTCGAGACATCGATCGTGGTGGCTACCGCTTGGGCAGCAGCGGTGGTTTCCGTAAGGGGCACCAATTGTAAGCTCGGAAAGGCTGGTAAGGCTTCCTGGAGCTCTGTTAAATGATCAGCAGCGACAATTCCCCGGAATTGGTGTTCGTCCAGCCACTGTAAGGCAGACGGCCATTCCGATGGGGGTAGTTTAGTAAACGTCGGGGAGAAAAAGGTTTCCATTCCTGCGGATGCCCCTAAAAAGACCTCGAGGGCTTCCTGATCTAACTGGTTTTCTTGAGTTAAAGCACCAAAAATGACGCCATCAACTCCTAGTTCCTGGCATTGAAAAAGGTCGTCTTCCATCAGGTTGATTTCTGCATCGTTCCAAGTGCTAGTTTTCGAATCCGCACTAATCCACACGTCTAAACTTTGCTGATGTTCGTGGAGATAGGTGGTAGTTGCTGCAATTAATCCGCGACTGGGAGTCTGGTAGTGATTCGCAAGCGCCACCCGCACCAAAGCCTTTTCGCTCGCCGTATGGACCTCGTGAAAGGTCGAAATTAAGGGTTCAATTTGCATAATTCATCCTCCTTTGGCTTAATCTTACCATGCTTCGGTGCATTTGCCGCTCTGCACGAAATGCGAACAGGTGTGCTATAATAGACGTCTAAGTTGAAAATAGAAAGCGGAGAAATTTATGACTAATCACATTGTTTTATTTGAACCTCTGATGCCGGCCAATACTGGAAACATTGCGCGGACCTGCGCCGGAACGGACACGGTTCTTGATTTGATTAAGCCCCTCGGCTTTTCAGTTGATGATAAACATCTTAAACGGGCCGGGCTAGATTATTGGAATAAGGTGGACATTCGCTATCATGACAACCTACCGGCTTTTTTAGAAACGGTTACAAATCCTGAAAACATGTTTTTAATTTCAAAGTTTGGAACACAAACCTACACGGACCCGGATTATCATGATTTTGACCAAGATTATTACTTTGTGTTTGGTAAGGAAACCACCGGATTACCCGAACGGTTTGAACAACAATACGCACGCCAGGCGTTACGGATTCCGCAAGATGATGAGCACATTCGAGCGCTGAACTTGTCTAACACCTGTGCAATTGTGATTTACGAGGCGCTACGCCAGCAATCATTTGCTGGATTAGAACGGGTGCATACGTATGAACACGATAAGTTAAAATAGTTTAAAGATTAGAGAGGAATTTTTGTGGCGGCTAGAAAATCAACGAAAAAAAGAACAACACCAGCAAAAACCAAGCGCCGCCGCACAACCACGAAAACGAAGAAAAACCGGCGGCAGAATCGCATTCTGACCTACTTGGGAACCAAGCGCCGTAATCTATTAGGTTTAGTTGGCTTGATTTTGTCCGGACTCGGGATATTTAAATTAGGAATTGTGGGAGTTGGCGTCGCCAATCTAACTCGCTTAGGAGTAGGGAATTTGTACCCAGTGGTCCTGTTGATTACCGCGGTACTGAGTGGACTTACCTTTTTAGAGTTGCACCTTCCTCGGTTATCGGAACGTAGTTGGCTAGGATTAATTTGTGTCAGTCTAGGGGTGCTAATGGGAGCCTCTATCCTGCAATTTAACGGACTGGGGTTACACATCCAATTAATCCAGATTACCTGGGAAAGTGTACTGGGTGATTTGAGCACTGGTCGTGTCAGTGCCGACGCGGGAGGAGGTCTTTTAGGTGCTGGTCTGTTATTGGTTTTTGCCAAACTCTTTTCCTGGATTGGAGCTACGATTTTAGCACTGGGATTAATCCTGACTGGAATTCTGTTGCTGTTGAAGGTTAACGTAGTGCAAGGATTACGGCAGGGATGTAAGCTGCTCAAGGCCTGTTTGTCAGCGATTCAGGCGGCCCATCACCGCCGAAAGTTAGCACAACAATCGACACCACAGCAGCATGCAAAAGCAGCTCCTTCTACTGTTACATCAACTTCGACGACACCCACGTCAAATGAAGAACCTCAACCGTCAGCAGACGCGTCTGTTTCAAAGACAACGATGCCCGACTCAACCGGCAAATCGACTCCCGAAGCACCTGCTGTGCAGGTAGCTAGTGAACGCCCTGCTCCAGAACCAGAGGTGGTTGAACCTAATCCGATGGTGACTACGGATGAAGCAGAGGGCGATTATCAATTGCCGTCCGTGCAGTTATTACGGCAAATTGCCCCAGAGGATCAGACAGATGAAGTAGCCACAGCTAACCATAACTCAGAAACCCTGCAGGAAACCCTGCGCAGTTTTGGCATTGATGCTCAAGTGAAGAACGTGAGTCTGGGGCCTTCCGTTACGGAATATGAATTAGAACCAGCGGTAGGAGTTAAAGTTAGTAAAATCGTGAATCTGAGCGACGACTTGGCGTTGGCATTGGCCGCCAAGGATATCCGGATTGAGGCACCAATTCCTGGGAAATCGTTAATTGGAATCGAAGTGCCCAATCGAGAGGTGGCCACGGTCTCATTTCGAGAGGTCTTTGAACGCCAGTCAGCTCAGGAACGAAGCAATTTCTTGACGGTCCCACTGGGAAAAGACGTTAACGGAAACGTAGTGTCTTGTAACTTGACGAAGATGCCCCACCTGTTGATTGCCGGTTCTACGGGAAGTGGGAAATCGGTTGCTATCAACGGGATGTTAGTGAGCTTGCTACTCAAGGCGCGCCCCGATCAGGTTAAACTGATGCTGATTGACCCCAAACGGGTGGAACTGGGCGTCTATAACGGGATTCCACATTTACTGTCTCCGGTAGTTTCTGATCCGAAGAAGGCCGCTCGGGCATTGCATAAAGTTGTTAGCCAGATGGAAGAACGGTATGAACTGTTTGCGAAGAGTGGTCAGCGGAAAATCGAAGGCTATAATCAGTTTGTGAAGGAACAAAACGAACGGGAAGGGACTCACCTACTGCCATTACCGTACATCGTAGTTGTGGTTGATGAGTTGGCTGATTTGATGATGACAGTTTCAAATGAGGTCGAAAGTGCTATCATTCGTCTGGCTCAGATGGGACGAGCCGCGGGGGTTCACATGGTGCTTGCCACCCAACGGCCTTCAGTCGACGTCATTACGGGCTTGATTAAGGCCAACGTGCCGTCCCGAATTGCCTTCGCTGTTTCCAGTGGAATTGATTCACGGACCATTTTAGACGCGAACGGAGCAGAAAAATTGCTTGGTCGTGGAGACATGCTGTACCAGCCGATTGGGCAAACCCGGCCGAACCGGGTACAAGGATCGTTTATTTCGGATGCCGATGTCGAAACGATTGTCGCAGCCGTCAAAAAGGAAGGCCAGCCTGAGTACGACGATAACTTGGTAGTGACGGATGCCGAGATGGAAGTAGAAGCTGCTGAAGAAGATCAAGATCCACTTTTTGACGAGGCATTGGCATTTGTAGTCCACGAACATAAGGCTAGTACCTCAATGTTGCAACGGCGGTTTCGCATTGGCTATAACCGGGCTGCACGCATTATTGATGATTTTGAGCAACGTGGTTACGTTGGCCCACAACGAGGTAGTACGCCTCGGACGGTTTATAAGCAAGAAACCGACGACCAATAAACAGTCAAACAAAAAGAGGACTGAAAATTGCGATTTTCAGTCCTCTTTGTTTGCAAGGGATGTTAGCCACCGAAAAGGGTTAAAGCCGATCCCAAAATTACTCCGGCTAGAGTTACAATAATCATAATCCAAACGAAGATGTACAAGATTTTTTGAAAGGTTGTTTTATCTTTCCACTTTGTCAAATTTACCACCACTTTCATTTTTCGTTTAATCACAATTTTAAAGGTGTCTGGTGGTCTTTGCAAATCATGATCAAAAAAAGGAGGAATTCGCATGCACCTGGTTCAGGTTCCTAATTCGATTAGCGCTTTGTTACAGCTACAACTAGTTCCTTTGGTGGTCTTCTTAGTAGTCGCGCTACTATTGAGCTTCACGAAACGTGTGAGTCACCAACGCTTTTTCACAAAGTTGAAAGTGATTGATGTGTTGCCGCTTTTTGCCATTGCGGTGCTACCATTGTTCAACATTGACGCCCATGGTAATACCTGGTTGCCGTTGTTACTCAGTATTTGGTTTGGGAGTGGGGCACTCTTGCTTGTAATTTGGTTTTTCAAAGATGGTGAAATTCTTCTCAAACCATTTTTAATTGCTTGGTGGCGGTTGGGAGATTTGTACTGGCTGGCTTGTTATGTAATCGCCCTGATTTATGAAATTGGAATTCGGCTCTAAGTAGCATCAGAACACATGTTCTCGTGCTACTTTTTTTGTGGCAAAAATTCTTAATTAAGTGGTTCAAAGTGGTAGATTGTGGTAGACTGAAACTATATTTAGGGGATAGGAGGCGGTTTTATTGTTACTTGGTGAATATCGTCACAATATTGACACAAAGGGCCGTTTCATTATTCCCGCTAAATTTCGGGAGCAACTGGGGCCCAAATTCATGGTTACCCGGGGACTCGACGGCTGTTTGTTTGGTTATCCGCAGGCGGAATGGGAAAAGGTCCAGGCAGAAATTAACCAATTACCGTTTAACAAACGGGACGCCCGGACTTTTGCCCGGCTCTTTTTTTCCGCCGCGACGGAATGTGAGCTCGATAAACAGGGAAGAATTAACCTGCCCGAGCCACTGCTTCAATACGCTCACTTGCAAAAACAGTGTGTGTTAGCGGGGGTTTCCAGTCGCTTTGAAATCTGGGATGCAGAAAGATGGGATCACTATAATGACCAAGCTCAGGATGATTTCAACGAAATCGCCGAAAATTTACTAGATTTTTAACCTTAGGAGTCAGTGATAATGACCGAATTTAAGCACGAAACAGTATTATTACACGAAGCCGTAGCTGGATTAAACGTCCATCCAACTGGCGTCTATGTGGACTGTACCCTAGGTGGGGGCGGACATAGTGCTTTGATTTTGTCGCAGCTGACCACGGGACATTTATATGCGTTTGATCAAGACCAAACCGCCATTACCTACAATGAAACGCACCTGCGTCCTTATTTACAGGAACAAGAGGTGACCTTCATTCACGATAACTTTCGCCATTTAAAAGCAGATTTAGCTGCTCAAGGAGTTCGGGACGTGGACGGAATCGTGTATGACCTCGGGGTTTCTTCGCCCCAATTTGATGATGCCGAACGGGGCTTTAGCTATCAACGAGACGCTCGCTTAGATATGCGGATGGATCAGCGGCAAAGTTTAGACGCCTACCAAGTAGTCAACCAGTGGCCTTATGAGGATTTAGTGCGCATTTTCTTTCGATACGGGGAAGAAAAGTTCTCCAAGCAGATTGCCCGTAAAATTGAACGAGAGCGCCAACAACAATCCATTGAAACGACGACCCAGCTAGCCGAGTTAGTGAAGTCAGCGATTCCGGCTGCTGCGCGGCGACATGGCGGAAACCCGGCTAAACGGGTTTTTCAAGCCATTCGGATTGCAGTTAATGATGAACTGGGAGCCCTAGAGGAATCGTTGGAACAGGCGTTAACGCTTTTAAAACCGCACGGACGCTTAGCCGTCATTACGTTTCAGTCATTGGAAGATCGCTTGGTCAAACGAATTTTTAAAGAGCAAACCACGATTCCGGATTTGCCTCCCAACTTACCGGTGATTCCGGCGGAGTTGGAGCCGCACTTCCAGCTCGTTGCCAAAAAACCAATTCGACCAAGTACGGTAGAACAGACTGAAAATCATCGTTCTCACAGCGCCAAGTTACGCATTATTGAAAGAATCAAGTAGGAGGTTTCATTGTGGCACAGAATGGTCTCGCTGAACGACAAAGACAAATAAGCTCAAATCAAAATTCACGAACAAACAGACATCAACAACAAGGGAGACAACCAGTTCCTCACTTACGCTTGTCGGCTTTTGAAAAAACCATCATGGTTACCGGGGTGTGCTTGATGGTAATGTTAATGATTACCGTAGTTTCTGCGAAAAACCAACTTAATCATTCCCAACGAACTTTACAAAACGTGACGACGAAAAATACACGTTTGAACCGGCAGAACCAAATTTATCGTCAGGAATTAGATAGCAGAGAAGTGAAAGCCATTAATCACGTTGTTAAACAAGATAAGCTATCCATTGCAGACTCAAATGTAAGGAATGTAACTCGATGAGTAAGAAGCAAACGAAGATGAATAATCAAAGGAAAGCGGTTAAAACCAGACAGCTGGCGGGTAAGAGCTTCTTGGTGTTTGCCATGGTGATTTTCTTATTGATTATCATCTTTTTTGCGCAAAAGGCTCTTTTTAAGACGGCTAACGGAGTTAACCTTTCCAATCGTACCCAAAAATTGTATAACCAAACCAGCATCATGCACGCCCGACGGGGAACCATTTATGCCAACAACGGGCAACCACTGGCTGAAAATACCAATACATATTCTGTCTATGCAGTCTTGAATCACCAGCAAAAGGATATGAAGGGTAATCCACAATATGTTCAGAATAAGGCCAAAACGGCGCGGGTATTATCCGCTAACTTACCAATTTCGTATGAAAAGGCGTACCGGACGTTAAACCCTAAGCACAAAACCTTCCAAGTTGAGTTTGGAAACGCGGGGAACAACATTCCGTTATCAGTGAAGCAAAAAATTCAAAAAGAACATCTGACCGGTGTGAATTTTATTGCTCAACCAGCTCGGATGTATCCCAACGGGGTTTTTGCTTCTCATATTGTAGGGATTGCCTCGCAACAGGTAGATAAAAAAACGAAACAAACTCACCTTGAAGGGCAGATGGGGATTGAAAATAGCTTTGAAAAATACCTGAAGGGAACGGATGGCTTTCGCGAGAGTCAGCATGATAATTACGGTTACCAAATCCCCTCAGAAAAACCTAAGGAAAAGAAGCCTAAAAACGGGAAGAACGTTCACACTACCATTGATCCGAGTTTAGAATTACTTTTAGAAAACCAGATGAATCAGGTGGATCAAGATGTTCACCCCAAAGTTTTAAACGCCATTTTGATGGATGCGAAAACAGGAGAAATTAAAGCAGCCGCGCAACGGCCTAGCTTTAATCCATCTACCGGTCAAGGTTTGGGCGACGTTTGGCGGGACACGCTGACGCAAGATCTATATGAACCCGGATCAACCATGAAAATCTTTACGATGGCCGCTTCCATTGACAGCGGGAACTACCACGGTTCCGATACCTACCGTTCTGGAACGCACCAAATTGGAAATCAAATTGTTCCCGATTGGAACCGTAACGGCTGGGGTACGATTTCTTATGATAAGGGGTTTGCTCTGTCTAGTAACGTG
Source organism: Fructilactobacillus carniphilus (assembly GCF_024029675.1). Classification (NCBI taxonomy): domain Bacteria; kingdom Bacillati; phylum Bacillota; class Bacilli; order Lactobacillales; family Lactobacillaceae; genus Fructilactobacillus; species Fructilactobacillus carniphilus. Next base: position 256,100 of record NZ_CP097121.1, read on the forward strand.
GCAATGGCTCATTTGGAAGAAAACATGGGATCGACAACGTGGAAGGATTACATCAAACGCTTCCAGTTATTGCAAAATAATTCGTCGAACTTTGATCAACAGGCCATGGGCTCGATGCAGTTTAAACGACCGATTGAACAAGCAAACACGGCCTTTGGACAGGGAATTCAAGTGACGGCGTTGCAAATGATGCAAGGGTTCACCGCCATTGCCAATAATGGAACTATGTTGCAACCGCGTGTAATTGATAAGGTCACGGATGCCAAAAATCAACAAGTGGTAAAAAATTATCCGAAGAAAATTGTGGGTCATCCAATTTCGGCGTCAACTGCTGAGCAAATGCGTAAGCACATGGAAGATGTGGTTTACAAGGATTACGGGATTGGTCATGACTTTCAAATTGATGGGTATCGGGTGGCGGCTAAAACGGGAACGGCTCAGGTAACAGATGACCATGGTCAGTATGAAAGTGGCAACGACAGTTATCTGTATTCCGTAGCTGGAATGGCACCGGCTAAGCATCCACGTTATATTATGTATGTGACGATGAAGCAGCCCCAGTTGGGTGATCAACCGGCCACCAAAGAAATTGCTAAAATCTTTAACGTGGTTATGAAAAAGGCGCTTGATAATGATAAAAATAAGACGAAATAGTTAGCTGAATCAAGACGACCAGCACCACGAAAGGGCGTTCGACAGCAGGCTAACGATAATGATTTAATTTACAGTAGTTAGGACAGAAAGGATTGGAATTTAATGGAAATTATGGATGGAATATTACCCCTCGTGGTGGGATTCGCTTTAACCCTTGGCTTTACCCCGCTCCTAATTAAATATTTTCGTGAAAAAAACGAGGGACAGATGATTCGTGAGGAAGGCCCGAGCTGGCACGAAAAAAAGAGCGGAACCCCAACGATGGGAGGTCTGGGCTTTGTAACTGCCATTATTCTAACCGGAGCGGGAATTGGATTTTTGACCCACCAGTTAAATTCTGTCCTGTTGATTTTGTTGTTTGTATTATTATTCTTCGGTCTAATTGGAATGTGGGACGATAGCATCAAACTGTTTCGCCGCCAGAACGAAGGCTTTAAGGCTTGGCAAAAGTTTGCCTTGCAGGTCTTTGGTTCGCTGGTGTTCGCTGCCGGTTACTACGTCCGGGGTTTTCCGATGTCGATTCGTTTCTTTGACGTTGGCGAGGTACATCTTGGTATTTTGTACGTTCTGTTCGTTGTTTTCTGGTTGACGGGCTTTTCCAACGCCGTGAACCTAACCGATGGATTAGATGGATTGGTGAGTGGGTTAAGTGCCATTGCCTTTGCTGCTTATGGAATCATTGCTCAGGTTCAGGGTCAGTACGAAGTGGAACTCTTCTGCTGGGCCGTGGTGGGTGCCGTCTTAGCATTTCTCCTGTTTAACCACAAGCCGGCCCAAATTTTTATGGGGGACATGGGCTCCTTAGCCTTGGGAGCTTCGTTAGCCGCGGTTTCGATTTTGCTCCATCACGAACTATCCCTACTATGGATTGGTTTGGTTTTTGTGTTAGAAACTCTGAGCGTGATTTTACAGGTCGGATCCTTTAAACTAACGGGCAAGCGGATTTTTAAAATGACACCCATTCACCATAGCTTTGAGATGATCGGTTGGAGCGAATGGAAAATCGACTTGGTCTTTTGGACCGTGGGGTTATTTACTGCTGTAACTGGCGTCTGGGCAATGATTTAAAGTAGGAGCTTAGCATGCGAGAAATTAATGATTATCGAGATAAAAACGTATTAGTGTTTGGAGCCGGGATGAGTGGAACCAACGCTGCTTTATTGCTAGTAAAGTTGGGGGCGCACGTGACGCTTACGGATGCCAAACCAGCAGCAGAAATCGCTGATTACGACCGCTTGGTGAAAGCGGGGATTAACGTGGTGGCTGGTTCCTCACCCGAAAGTTTGGTGGAAACTGCCGACTTGATGGTAAAAAATCCGGGAATCCCGTACTCGGTACCGCTAGTTCAGGCGGCCTTGCACAAGTCGATTCCAATTATTTGTGAAGTCGAACTGGCTGCTGAAATTTCGAGTGCTCCAATTGTTGCTGTAACTGGAAGTAACGGCAAAACCACGACCACTACGATGATTAGCGAAATGTTAACCGCAGGGATGAGTAATGGAACTGCCTACCGGGCGGGAAACATTGGGATTCCTGCCACGCAGGTTGCCGAACGGGATACGAGTCGCGACCAAATCGTGATGGAATTGTCGAGTTTCATGTTGCTCGGGATTACCAAGTTCCATCCTCACATCGCTGTGATTACTAACATTTACTCGAATCACCTGGACTATCACAAGACCCGGGAAAACTATGTGGCTGCTAAGATGCGAATTACCAAGAACCAAACGGAACGCGACTTTTTGGTCATGAATTTTGATCAACCAGAATGGCGCAAGCTCAGTCAACAAAGCAAGGCGATCGTAGTGCCTTTTTCTGCGCAAGGAAATTACGAAGACGGAGCTTACCAACATCGCGGTAAATTGTACTTCCGGGACGAATTTATCATGAATGTGACGGATTTGAAGGTTAGCGGCGAACCAAACGTGGAAAATGCGTTAGCAGCGATTGCGGTGGCTAAGTTATCCGGAGTACCTAATGACAAGATTGTGGAAGTCCTACGCACCTTTTCTGGCGTGCGTCACCGTAACCAGTACGTGTTAACTGCTGCAGGACGCGAATTTTATAATGACTCCAAGGCAACGGACATTGAAGCCACCCAAATGGCGTTGGCTGGGATGCAAAAACCAGTCGTTTTGATTGCCGGGGGACTGGATCGAGGTTACACATTTGAAAAACTGGAACCTGAATTTCGTGATCATGTCCGCGGATTGGTGGTCTATGGTGAAACTGCCGAATTATTAAAACAAGCGGGGACCACTGCTGGAGTTTCTGACATTAAAGTTGTAAACAACCTCGACGAAGCCGTCCCCGCGGCTTATGACCTCAGTCAACCGGGCGATGTGGTGTTACTATCACCTGCCAATGCTAGCTGGGACCAGTTTGCTAGTTACGAAGAACGCGGAGATCGCTTTATTGCTGACGTAGAAAAATTAACCGGTCAACGAGAGGAGAAATAAGAATGAAGATGATTGTTTCTGGCGGGGGAACCGGGGGACACATTTACCCGGCCCTGGCGCTAGTGGAAGCACTACAACGCCAAGACGCTGGTGCCCAAGTTTTATACGTGGGCTCCAAACGCGGACTGGAAAAAAACATCGTCCCTGAAAAAGGAATTGACTTTCGCGAATTGAAGATTCAAGGGTTTAAACGGAAGTTGTTTTCCTTGTATAACTTTGAAACGGTGTACCTTTTTTTAAAGAGCGTACAGGCCGCCAAACGAATTATTAAGCAGTTCCAGCCAGACGTTGTGGTCGGAACGGGAGGTTACGTTTCCGGAGCGGTCTTGTATGCAGCTGCTAAGATGGGGATTCCGACCGTCATTCACGAACAAAATAGCGTGGTTGGCTGGACGAACAAGTTTCTGAGCCGTTACGTCGATAAGATTGGGATTGCCTTTGACGAAGCGCGCTCCCAGTTTCCTGAAGCTAAAGTGGTCTTTACAGGAAATCCGCGGGCCCAACAGGTGGCTGAAATTAAGAGTAACTTCCAGTGGTCCGAACTGGGATTACAGAACGATGTACCCACGGTGTTGGTCTTTGGCGGGAGCCAGGGAGCATTGAAATTAAATGAAGCCATGGTAGCCGCTATCCCCAAATTTAACCATCGAGATTATCAAGTAGTGTTCGTCACGGGCAAAAACCGGTATGATGGGGTCATGGAGAGCTTGAAAAAGGTTCCCATTAACGACAATGTGAAGGTGGTTCCTTACATTAGTAACATGCCGGAGGTGTTACCGAAGGTGGCTTTGATTGTAGGTCGAGCTGGAGCAACCAGTCTAGCTGAGATCACCGCCGATGGAATTCCCTCCATCTTGATTCCGAGTCCATACGTAACCGCCGATCATCAAACCAAGAACGCCATGAGTCTGGTGAACCAACATGCGGCTTTACTGGAGACGGAAGCTGAATTAAGTGCACCAACGTTACTGCAAAAGATTGATCACTTGATGAACAATCCACAAGAACGGAAAGCGATGGCCGATAACGCCCGGAAACTCGGCGTGGCTGATGCGGCGGATCAATTACTAGACGTGTGCCGGGAAGCAATTCGGCAACACCAAAAATAAGTGGTAAGGGACAGACCATGGATGAAAAAACACAAGACGAGTTGGTAGACGAACGACTGCGAGCTGATTCGGATCGCAAATGGCGTCATCGCCGGCTCCGGGTCGGACGAAGAAACCGGCAAATTAGACGGGAACGGTGGAGAAGGTCTGTGCGCATAGCGGTGCCGTTGCTAATCGTTTTCGGCGGTCTGTGCGCCTACTTTGGTTACCAAGCTTCATCCTTAAACCGGGTGGCTACGGTGCGGGTAACTCCTGCATCATCATCTAAGCTGTTGGGCAAGGAGCTACCGATTGAACCGGGTGATAACTTGGCGTTAGTCAAACGGGATTTTCCCCGGGTGCAACGCCAGCTCCAACAACGCTATCCGCAACTAAATCGTCTGACGCTGACGGCAGCAGGTAATCAAATTACGGCCCACGCAGAAATTGCTCAGCCCCGCGCCTGGTTTGAACGACATCAGCAGTGGTATGCCCTGTATCCGAACGGACGGATTGAGCAACAACAACCAGTGGAAGCCGTGCGCAACCGCAGTTGCCAAATTCAGGGAGTTACTGAGCGAAAGCAACTGGAAGAGTTGGGTCAACAGCTTGGGCGCCTTTCAAAAAAGGAGGCCACCAACGTGCAGACTATTACATCAGCCAAGGATGCGGGTAGGAGTGATAAGGTCCATTTGCAACTCCGTGATGGAAACCAAATCATTACGTTTGCGAGCCAGGTAGCGACTAAACTGAAAGATTACCAACGATTAAAACTAACTTTAAAACAGCCTAGTATTGTTCACATGGAATACGGCGCATACGCAACGCCAATTCGGTGAACATCGCGTTCTCAAACGTGAACTATTATGGTAGACTGATAACAAATATTAACTAACAACTTGCAATGCTAGTTAAGTAAGCGGGAGGCTTCATAGCATATGAAAGAATCAGATATTTACGTTGGCTTGGATATCGGGACTACTTCAATTAAAGCAATTGTTGCACAGACCATTGACGGTCAAACAAATGTAATTGGAGTTGGCAACGAACCATCGGCTGGAGTCAGCCGCGGGATCATTGTCGACATTGACAAAGCAGCCCAGGCCATTCGCAAGACCTTGGATCAGGCAGAAGCTAAATCTGGGGTCCAAATTAGTAGTGTCATTGTCGGCCTGCCAGCGGATCTGGTTAGCATTGACCGCTGCTCTGGCATGATTAGTTTAACTGACAGTACCAACGAAATTAATAATCAAGACATTCAAGCGGTAACGCAAGCTGCCATTTCGAATAATCTTCCCCAGGAACGAGAAGTTATTAATCTATTACCGGAAGAATTTAAGATTGGTGAGTTTGATGACATCGCAGATCCTCGTGGCATGGTAGGAACGCGTTTAGAATTAGACGGACGCTTAATTACGGGTCCGAAAACCATCATTCATAACGTTCGCAAGGCCGTTGAACAAGCGGGGATTTCCATCGACCAATTGGTAGTGGGAGCAGAAGCTGAGGGTAAAACAGCGTTGTCGGAATCAGAACAAGACTTTGGCACGATTTTGTTGGATTTGGGCGGTGGTCAATCAACCGCAGCTGTAATTCACGATCACGAGCTCAAGTACATAGATGTGGACCACGAAGGCGGACAATACATCACCAAGGACATCTCCTCCGTGTTAAACATCTCGCTTGCGGATGCCGATAACATCAAGCGGGAATATGGAATTGCTGATGCACAATATGCGGTTGCTGATAACGAGTTTTCAATTGAAGTGGTCGGACAAAGCCAACCCCGTAAGATTAACGAACAGTTACTAGCAGAAATTATTGAGGCTCGACTTGATCAAATCCTAGGTCGCTTAAAGGACAAGCTCGCTGCTGCCAATGCTTTAGGAATGCCGGGGGGCATCGTGTTGACCGGTGGAGTGGCTTCAATGCCAAAGATTGCCGAACTCGCTGCCAACACCTTTGGGATGAACGTCCGGGTCTATGTTCCTGATAAAATGGGATTACGCCATCCTTCGTTCGCCCTTGGGTTGTCCTTAGTTAACTATGCGACCCAGATGAGTGACGTAGAACAGGTGATTTACGACGTTTTTGCAACAACTAGTCACGGTGAACCAGCCGCTAACTTGGAGTCGGAACCAGAACAAGATCCTGATCAATACCAGGACGACGCCCCCGTCACTGACGACGCGGACGACTCTTCTTTCTTTTCGCGGCGCGGTCAATCACAACAACAGAAGAAACGAAAAAAGAACGGCTTGGGCTTCTCTTTGAAGAATTTCTTTGAATAACCACGGAGGGTAGAGAATATGGATTACGCAATGGATCAAAACACAGGAACGGGCGCAAGCATCAAGGTCATCGGAGTTGGTGGCGGTGGTGGAAATGCCGTCAATCGAATGATTGAAGACGGAGTGCAGGGAGTTGAGTTTATTGCTGCTAACACTGACTTGCAAGCTCTCGATGCGTCCAAAGCAGAAACTAAAATTAACCTAGGACCAAAGCTCACCAAGGGTTTAGGAGCTGGTTCGAACCCAGAGGTCGGGGCCAAAGCTGCTGAAGAAAGTCAAGAAGACATCACCAATGCCTTAAAGGGAGCCGACATGGTCTTTGTGACGGCTGGAATGGGTGGTGGAACTGGAAACGGAGCCGCTCCGATTATCGCTAAGATTGCGAAACAAGCCGGCGCCTTAACCGTTGCCGTAGTCACCCGACCTTTTACCTTTGAAGGACCTGCTCGGGCGCATAATGCCAGTGAAGGATTGGCCGCTTTGAAGCAAAACGTGGACACGATGGTGGTGATTTCTAACAACCAAGTGCTCGAAATGGCTGACAAGAAGACTTCTTTCTTAGGTGCCTTACACGATGCCGATAATGTACTTCGGCAGGGGGTACAAGGAATTTCAGACTTGATTACGCGACCAGGATACGTGAACTTGGACTTTGCTGATGTAACAACCATTATGAAGGACAAGGGAACTGCCTTGATGGGTGTGGGGTCTGCTAGCGGTGAAAACCGGGCACCAGAAGCCACCAAAAAGGCGATTAACTCACCATTATTGGAAGTTTCCATTGATGGTGCTAAGCAGGTCTTGTTAAACATTACTGGTGGTCCAGATTTAGGAATCTTTGAAGCTCAGGATGCTGCTAACATCATTCGGGATGCTACTTCTGACGATACGAACATTATCTTTGGAACTTCGATTGACGAAGGTATGGGTGATGAAATTCGCGTTTCCGTCATTGCTACGGGGATTGACGATGATTCGGGCGATATTACGGACGTCAAATCAATTCAAAATGCCACTCGTTCTAGTGAAAATGTCGTGCATCCTGATCAAAACAGTCAGGTTGTGCAACCCAGCCAAACGGCAACACCCAACCCAGAAACGCAACAACAACGCGCCGAACCAGATCAACGGTTCCAAAACGTCGAAAAACAAGAGTTTGAACCATTTAACGCGGGAGATCAAGCAGCAGATGATGATCAAAAAAACGATGACATCCCGCCGTTTAACTTTAAGTACCGGAATCAATAATTATTGACTAATAAAGGGGGAGTTAGGCATGGCTAAGGGTATTTTTAATAATTTTTTTGGTAATGATGACGAAGACGAGATTGATAGTTATCCACAAGAACCAACCACGCCCGCAGTGAAGAAGAACCCACGAAAGGTGCTTTCTATGAATGATAATCGGATGCCCGACAGTAAAATTAACATCGTGGAACCCCGAATTTTTGCCGATGCGAAAAACATTGCCAACAAATTGATTAACGGCGATGCGGTCTTAATTCGGATGGAAAACGTTGATAGCACCACGATTCGGAGAATTGTCGATTTTATTACTGGCACTATTTACGCGATTGAGGGGGATTTACAGCAGATTGACGAAAAGGTCTATCTGTGCACGCCCCAAAATTACGTGGTTAATGGTGACGTGAAAAGTCAAATCTACGACCGTTCGGAGAAAAACTAATGGTCAACGTGATTAACTTAATTGCGGTTACTTTGGGTTATCTGATTGACATTTACAGTTATCTAATTGTAGCCTGGGCGCTAATGAGTTGGTTGCCCGGAGCCAGTCAGTCAAAGCTAGGTCAGCTAATTAATCGCTTGGTGGAACCATTTGTGTCGTATTTCAACTTTGCCCGCATCGGCATGATTGGGTTTGGACCGGTGCTAGCCATCCTAGCGCTCTGGTTCATTAAAATTGGAGTCAACGGGATTGCTGGCTTTCTGATTAACTTGGTGGGTTAACATGGGACTCTCTGAAAACGTTACCCAACATTTTCGTTCAAGTGAGTTACCCTTTCTCCGCCAAGCCAGTGATTGGCTGGAACAGGCGCAAACCGAGTATCGACCGATTTTAACTGACTTTTTAAACGCGCGGGAACGGTATTTACTCACGACCCTCGTGAACCGGCAACCAGAGCTCCACATTCAAATGGATGGGGGTTATCCCCAGGCCGAGATGCAGCGAGCGCTCCTGTTTCCGGAGTACTTTAATCCGATGAGTTCAGACTTTGAACTCGCGTTACTAGAAATTAATTATCCGGTTAAGTTTGCAACGCTGGAGCATCGTCAGGTCCTCGGATCTTTGATGGGCAGTGGCATTGAGCGCAACGTGTTAGGAGATATTATTACAGACGGGACCCGGTGGCAGTTAATCACCAAGCGGGAAATTGCACCGTACTTGCAACAGACGGTAATCGAAATGGGACGGACCAAGGTTAAGCTAGAACCACGGTCGTTTACGGAACTCCTGCAGGTACAAGATGACGCTCAAGCAGTGCACACGACGCTTCCGTCTCTGCGACTGGACGTAGTAATTGCCACGTTGTTTCGAGTCTCACGAGCGGTAGCCAAAGACTTAGTGACTCGAGGCAAGGTACGGTTAAACTGGTTTACATACGATAAACCTGATTACGAGCTGGCACTTCATGATCTGGTGTCCGTGCGGGGCTTGGGTCGAATTAAACTGAACGAAAATGACGGATTTTCCAAAAAAGGTAAAATTAAAGCAGAGTTTGATGTGATAAAAAATAAGTGATGGAGGCTTACCATGGTACTTTCTGCAGAAGACATTCACAATAAAAAATTTAACACCAAAATGCGGGGTTACAACATTGACGAGGTTAACGATTTCTTGGAACAAATTATCAAGGATTACCAAATCCTACGAGATGAAAATGAATCGTTAAAGCAGGACCTCGATGACACTAAGAACGAGCTGTCTCATTACGATGATCTGAAGGGGTCTTTGAATGAGTCGATTTTGGTGGCTCAAGATGCTGCTGACCGCGTAAAAAAAGCGGCGAATGCTGATGCAGAAAAGACGATGCAGGAGGCCCAAGAAAAGGCGAACCAACTCCTCACCGAAGCAATGCAGACGGCGCAAGCTCAAGTCGAAGCGGGCACAAAGCAAGCCGCCGCTTTGGCCTTGAGTACCGATGATTTCCGGACGCAACTGCAACGCTTCCAAAAGAAAATGGTGGCTATGTTAGAGAGTCAACTCCAGTTTGCGAATCAGTCTGATTGGTCGGAATTACTAAAGGGTGCTGACTACCGGAACTTTCCTGAAATGGAATCATTGGTGGAAAGCCTTGACAACTCAGAAGCAGGGAGAGTAAACTCTGAAAGTAATCAACCGTTGTCATCTGATAAATACGCGGATCCAACCATCCGCTTCTACCCAGATGGCCAGATTGAGATTCTTTAATAAAGACAGCAAGCCGCTTGGAAAATACCACAGCGAAACGGGGAAGGTGGGAGCCCGTTGGTCACTTTCCAAGTGGTAGATCACTTTATTATTATGACGTAAATAACAAAAATGAGAGGATTGTGCACAGTCCTGAATTTTGGGTGGTACCACGACAACTTCGTCCCGATTGAGACGGAGTTTTTTTGTACATTAAAGGAGGAAATGCGATGCGGATCAAAGACACTTTGAACCTGGGGAAAACCAAGTTCAAAATGCGCGGGAACCTACCGGTCAAAGAGCTCGAACGCGAGCAAGGGTGGGAAACCAACCAACTGTACCAACAACGCCAACGCTTAAACGAAGGAAAGCCCACGTTTGTGCTTCACGATGGGCCTCCCTATGCGAACGGTGACATTCACATGGGCCACGCGATGAACAAGATTACCAAGGACTTCATCGTGCGTTACAAGTCCATGAACGGCTTTCGGGCTCCGTTTGTGCCTGGCTGGGATACCCACGGGTTACCGATTGAACAACAACTGAAAAAAGAAGGTTATGACCGCAAGAAGATGTCGACCAACGAATTCCGGAAACTGTGTCACGACTATGCCTTAAAGCAAGTGGACCGGCAACGAACGGAATTCAAACGGCTGGGAGTGCAAGGGGATTGGGACAATCCATATCTGACTCTCTTACCCGAATACGAAGCTGCTGAAGTGCGGGTTTTTGGCAAGATGGCCGAACAGGGCTTGATCTACAAGGGACTGAAACCCGTGATCTGGTCCTGGTCATCTGAATCAGCCCTCGCCGAAGCCGAAGTGGAATACCACGACATTGAATCGCCATCGGCGTTCTACGCTGAAAAGGTGGTTGACGGCAAAGGCGTCCTTGATAACGACAACACCTACATGGTGGTTTGGACCACGACCCCGTGGACGATTCCCGCCTCAGAAGGAATCACGGTCTCTCCTGATTTTGACTACGTGGTGGTTAAACACGACGATGATCCGAAGCAATACGTCCTGGCAGCGGAATTACTCGATGCCGATGCGGAATTATTTGGGTGGCATGACGTCCAAATCGTTAAACACGTGCAAGGAAAAGACTTGGACCGTGTCCTCGCCGAACATCCCTTCACGCCGGACCGCAAGTTAGTCACAATGTTGGGCGACTTCGTAACCGCTGATTCCGGAACTGGTTTAGTCCACACCGCGCCTGGTTACGGGGAAGATGACTACAACATCGGGAAACAATACGACTTACCAATCTTTGCCCCGGTTGATAACAAGGGATACCTGACCGAAGAAGCTGGTCCAGATTTTGCGGGTGTCTTCTATGAAGATGCCAACCAAATTGCCTTGGACAAGTTGAAGAACCAGGGCCAACTGCTGTACTACATGCCGTACAAACACAGTTATCCGTTTGACTGGCGGACCAAGAAGCCGGTCATTTACCGAGCCACACCTCAGTGGTTTGCTTCGGTAACGAAAATTCGGCAACAAATCCTCGATGCCATCGATACGGTTCACTTTAACCCCGAATGGGGACAACAACGGCTCTACAACATGATTCGCGACCGGGGTGACTGGGTCATCTCCCGACAACGGGTCTGGGGGGTGCCATTGCCAATCTTCTACGCAGAAGACGGGACTGCCATCATGACGCCCGAAACGATCGGCCACGTGGCGGACTTATTTGCCAAGTACGGTTCTGATGTGTGGTTTGAACGTGACGCCAAGGACTTGTTACCCGACGGCTTTACCAGTGAACACTCACCAAACGGGGAATTCACCAAGGAAACTGACATCATGGACGTGTGGTTTGACTCTGGTTCCTCACATCAAGGAGTCCTCGCCGAACGACCTGATTTAACCTACCCAGCTGATCTGTACCTGGAAGGTTCCGACCAGTACCGGGGTTGGTTCAACTCCAGTCTAATCACTAGCGTGGCTACGGCGGGCATTTCACCTTACAAGAACCTGCTGTCTCAAGGCTTTACCCTCGATGGTAAGGGTCACAAGATGAGTAAGTCACAGGGGAATACGATTGCGCCGGCGGATGTTATCAAGCAAATGGGAGCAGACATTGTCCGGCTCTGGGTTACGACCGTTGATACCTCTGCCGACGTGCGGGTTTCCATGGGGAACTTCAAGACGGTGGGAGACAGCTACAAGAAGATCCGGAACACGGTCCGTTACCTGTTAGCCAACACCAGTGACTTTAATCCAGAAACCAACGCGGTGGACTACGCTGATTTGACTTCAGTTGATCAGTTCATGTTGATCAAGTTAAACGAGTTGGTACAAAACGTGAAGGATGCCTACGATCACTATGATTTCATGGCCATCAACAAGCATTTGATGCACTTCATCACAGTGGATCTGTCCGCATTCTACCTGGACTTTGCCAAGGACATCTTGTACATTGATGCCGAAGACAGTTCCCGGCGCCGGGCGATGCAAACGGTGTTGTACCAATCCTTAGTAACCCTAACGAAGTTGCTGACGCCGATCATTCCGCACACGACCGAAGAAATCTGGCAGTTCTGTTACGAACCAGAAGAATTCGTGCAACTAGCCGAAATGCCAACGGTGCACCACTTCGATAACGAAGCGGCAATCCGAACGGAATGGGATCAGTTCATGCAACTGCGTAAGGACGTTCTAAAGGCGATGGAAGCTGCCCGGAATGACAAGATCATCGGAAAGCCTTCCGAAGCTAAGTTAATCCTCTACGTAACGCCAAAAGTGAAAGAGCTCTTAGCCCAATTAAACGTGGACGTGGCCCAAATCCTGATGGTTTCGCAGCTAGAAATCAAGCCGATTGAAGCCGCCGAAGACGACGTTTCCACCTTTGGGGACGACCTCGCCATTGAAGTGGAACACGCTGATGGGAAGGTTTGTGAACGGTGCCGGTTGATTAAAACCGACGTCGGCAGCGATCCGGATTATCCAGAGTTCTGTGCTCGGTGTGCTAAAATCGTGCGGGCCGAATTCCCAGAAACAGCGACAACTGAATTTGACGCTTAAATCAATCATGTAAAAGTCGAGATGTTAGTCTCGGCTTTTGTTATGATTAGAGTAGAAATAGCTGTGCAGTGAGGAGAAACGACGATGCAAGGAAAGATTAAACAGTACGACCAGAGTCGGGGCTTTGGCTACCTAGTAGATGACGAAGACCAAGAGATTTTTATGCACATTACGGGCATCATCCAGGGGAATCCTAAGTTAATTCATGCCGGGGACCTGGTGGAATTTGTGATTGCTCCCGGTAAAAACGGACCGCAAGCAGCTAAGATTCGCTTAGCCCGGTAATTGCGGCACGAACCCGAAGTCAGTACAATGAAAAGGTGGAGGAATGGTTATGACCGATAAGGAATTAAAAGAAACCGAAATCAAAAGTGACCTTAAGTACGACGGTGAAATTATCAGGGTTGAACAAGAAACGGTGCGGCTCGCAAACGGCGAAACTGCGCACCGTGACGTGGTTCACCACGCCCCGGCCGTGGGAATGCTAGTCATTACCGCGGACGACAAGATGGTGCTGGAAAAGCAGTGGCGCGAACCCGCTAAGGCGGTCATGGTGGAAATTCCCGCCGGCAAGCTCGATGACCGCGACCGCGGTAACGAAATCCATGCGGTCCAACGAGAGCTAAACGAAGAAATTCGGTACCAAGCCGGTAAGATTGAACCCCTTTATTCGTTCTATTCGTCGTGTGGGTTCACCGATGAATACATGTACCTGTACTTAGCCACGGATTTGACTCCCGTGACCGACGAATTACCGCGTGATGACGGTGAATTTTTGGAAATTGGCGAGTACACCTTAGAAGAAGCCCAGGCAATGGTACAAGCCGGGACGATTGAGGATGCTAAGACGATCATGGCGATTCAAGCCTGGGAATTAATGAAAAAGTAGGTTAGCAGGATGGATGATAGAAAACAAACAACTGGGAATCCGGAACCAGAGATGACCCGGCAGGCGTTTCGGCGGCAACAACAGCAATCGCGACGCAACCGGTTCAGACAATCAACGGATTCCAACGAACCAACTGATCCACAGGAACCACTGCGGCAGGCTCCTGACCAAGATCCAGAGGCCCGTCACCGCCGGTTAGCGCACAAGCTGGACTTTGTGATTATTATCTTAATCATCCTCATCATTGCCGTCCTCTGCGTGATGCGCTTTGTCGACTAAATTAGATAATGGAGTAAAAATTAATGAAAACGTTTGGAATTATTTGTGCAATGGACGAAGAAATCAAGGAACTCAAGGAGGCCCTGGAAAACGCGCAAACGACTACGGTCGGTGCGGTCGACTTTTACACTGGTGAAATCAGTGGGCAACGGGTCATCCTGGTGAAATCTGGGATTGGAAAAGTGGAAGCCGGGATCACGGCCGCCTTACTAATGACCAACTTTCCAGTGGATGTTCTGATTCACTCGGGAGCAGCCGCTGGAATCGGGGCAGGGTTACAGGTTGGAGACATCGTGATTTCGACGGAAACAGCTTACCACGACGTGGATTGTACCGCGGATGGTGAAGTCTTTGGTCAGTTACCGAACCAACCAGCGCGTTTTCCGGCCTCCAAAACTTGGGGTGACCGGATTGCGACCGCTTCGGCGGATCAAGGTTTGAACGTCCACCACGGTTTGATTGTGACCGGGGACCAGTTCATCGCCGGCAAAGACATGATTGCGACCATCTTAAGGCACTTCCCGGATGCCCTAGCAGGAGAAATGGAAGGCGCTGCGGTTGGCCAAGTCGCTCACCAATTTGACGTTCCGTACGTGGTGGTGAGAGCGATGTCCGATACGGGAGACGAAAACGCTAGCCAGAGCTTTGAAGAATTCGTGGTAGCAGCCGGCCGGCAGTCTGCCGAAATGTTACTCCGGTTGTTTGCCAACACCAACGCGGCATAGGGAGGAGTGGGCGATGAGCGAAATTTACTTAGATCACGCGGCGACGACGCCGATTTCTGCGCCCGTTCTCGCCGAGCTAACGAAACAATACCAAAATACATTTGGCAATCCGTCGACGCTGTACCAACTGGGCCGGCAGGCCAACCACGTGTTGGAGGATAGCCGGCATGTGATGGCGGCCAGTATCAATGCCCAGGACAGTGAGATTGTTTTCACCAGTGGTGGAACCGAAAGCGATAACACCGCCATCATTCGGACGGCGGAAGCCCGTCAGGACCTGGGAAAGCACTTGATTACCACCGCGATTGAACACGAAGCGGTTTTAAAGCCGATGCATTACTTGGAACAACACGGCTACCGGGTGACCTATCTGCCGGTCGACGAACACGGGACGGTGCGGATGTCCGATTTGGAAGCTGCTCTCGATGATGAAACCACGTTAGTTTCGATTATGAGCGTTAACAACGAGATCGGCAGTATGATGCCAATCCATGAGATTGGTGAATTACTCCAGGATCACCAAGCTTGGTTCCACACGGATGCTGTGCAGGCCTATGGCTTAGAAGACATTGACGTGGAACGCGACCACATCGACCTGCTGTCAACGTCGGCGCATAAACTGTACGGCCCCAAATTACTGGGCTTTCTCTACCGGCGTTCCGACCTGAAGTTTCCTAGTTACATCATGGGGGGCGACCAGGAAGATAAACGCCGGGCCGGAACCCAGAACGTGCCCGCGATTGCTGGCTTTGCGACGGCGGTGCAACAATTGCCTAGTGCCAAGAAGCAAGAGTTGCGGGACCGTTTCCGCGGTTTTCGCGACCAAATCCTGACCGGTTTTGCTGACCATGAGATTCTGGTCCACGTCAATGGACCGGAAGCAGGTGCCGGCTCCCCGCACGTGCTGAATCTCTGGTTTCCGGGGACGTCAACCTATGTCTTACAGAACAACCTTGATTTAGATGGAATCGCAGTGTCCGGGGGCTCTGCCTGCACTGCCGGGAATCTGGAACCATCGCATGTCTTAACCGCGATGTTTGGCAAAGATAGTCCGCGTCTTTCTGAATCCATCCGAGTAAGTTTTGGGAAAGACACAACGAAAGCTGAAATTGACCAGTTCGTAACCACGACCAGCAAGATTATTCACAGACTAGCAGAGCGGAGGAAGAGCTAATGGCATTTACAGACCAAGTTCATTTAGACGGCGATACCGCCACTTACCAGGTTAATCCGGCGGTGAAAAAGTACACGTTGAGCGACCTCAACTTTAAAAAGACCAAGCTAGGCAACTATGAGTTAACCCAGTCGTTGAACCCGATGAATGCGAAAGCCAACGTGCAACTAAAGCTCAGCATTAGCGCTGATTTAAAGCAGTTGAAGCTGGCCATTCTGACGGCTTCGGGACTGAAAAATGTCGACATTTTTAAGGGTGACCAGTTTGCCGAAGAACGGGAACAATACCAATTTTTGATGCAAAATCTCATCATTCGGCAGGTTTTAACCAAAAACTAGCCGGGTGTGCCTAACGCTTGCCAAGCCCAGTTCTGGTAGCGTATCATTGTTATTACTGGAATTACGACCTTCAATCGTAGATTCTAAATCTATTAGGATGATGGTGATATTATGCAGGATAACAGTCAAACGCGCGTTGTCGTGGGAATGAGTGGCGGCGTGGACTCCTCGGTCGCGGCCTACCTGTTGAAACAGCAGGGGTACGACGTGGTTGGAATCTTTATGAAAAACTGGGACGATACCGATGAAAACGGAGTTTGTACCGCCACGGAAGACTTTAAGGACGTGGCCCACGTGGCCAACCAACTCGGGATTCCCTACTACTCCGTGAACTTTGAAAAGGAATACTGGGACCGGGTTTTTAAGTACTTCTTAGCGGAATACAAACGGGGGCGGACGCCGAACCCGGACGTCATTTGTAACACGGAAATTAAGTACAAGGCATTCTTGGAATACGCAATGGACCTCGGAGCCGATTACATCGCCATGGGTCACTATGCCCAACTTAAACGTGATGAAAACGGGAAGAACCACTTGATTCGTTCGACCGACCTCAACAAGGACCAAACCTACTTCTTGAGTCAGCTGTCTGCGGAGCAACTGGACCGAGTGATGTTTCCCGTAGGTGGGATGACCAAGCCGGAAGTGCGGCAGATTGCCCACGACGCGAACCTCTACGTGGCGGATAAAAAGGATTCGATGGGCGTGTGCTTTATTGGACCCAATAACTTCGATAACTTCTTGAGTCAGTACTTACCGGCGCAATCCGGGAAGATGATGACCATCGACGGCGAAGTCAAGGGTGAGCACGCCGGCTTAATGTACTATACCATCGGACAACGCCGTGGTCTTGGCATCGGTGGTGATGGTCAGGATAACCGGCCGTGGTTTGTGATTGGTAAGGACCTCGAAAAGAACGTCCTTTACGTGGGCAAGGGTTACGAAAATCCTTACCTATACGCTGATTATCTGACGGCCTCGGACTTGTCATTTGTCGACGGTAACAGTCGGGGACAAACCTTCCACTGTACCGCGAAGTTCCGGTACCGGCAAAAGGACGTCGGCGTTACGGTTCAGATCGATGATGATCAGAACCACGTTAAGGTCACCTTTGACGAACCCGCTCGCGCCGTGACACCCGGCCAAGCGGTTGTCTTTTACGACGGGGATGAATGTTTGGGCGTGGCGACTATTGATGCAGCTTACAAAAACGAAGAGAAATTACAATATGTTTAAAAAAGTATTAATTAGCGTCTAAACGCTTTATTTGACGTTGAGAACGTGGGACAATAATCTCATTAGGAAGGGAGGAATGAACCCGATGGCTCGAGAAAAGGATACGACTGAATACAAGAGTGTTACGATGCGAATTCCGCAATCTCTCTACGATGACTACAAAAAGGTCCTTGAGAAAAAGGGTGCCATTGTGACCTACGACATTCGGAACTACATGCGTGCAGTAGTGGCAAAGGATAAAGAAAACGAAGATCAATAAGTTAGTGAATGCTGTAAAAACCCCACTAGTGAAGCTGAAAGGCTGAACTAGTGGGGTTTTTCATTATTTATTGTTAGATGGTCTCGCTCTTTTGCGTCTCCCCCCTGAAACTGGCATAATAACAGTAGATTATAAACGAGGATGAAGACCATGAAATTATACTTTGTGCGCCACGGAAAAACCGAATGGAACCTAGAGAGTCGCTACCAGGGAGCCGGGGGAGACTCCGAATTACTGCCGGCGAGTTATCAGGAAATGAAACTTGTGGGGAATTATCTGAAAGACATTCCCTTTGCGCACGTGTACGCCAGTCCAATTAAGCGGGCTCGGATTACGGCCGCAGTGATTAATGACGAACTGCGGCATCCAGTGCCGTTGAGTTTGGATAATCGACTAGAGGAATTTCGGCTGGGTAAGTTTGAAGGGATGAAGTTTACTGACGCCGAATCCCAGTATCCCGAGACCTTTAACGATTTTCGTAATCACCCGGACCAGTACGACCCTACTCCAATTGGCGGAGAATCGTTTCCGGATTTGATTAAGCGGATGCGGAGCAAGATTAGTGAGATTACCGCTAATTTTAATGGTGACGACGAGATTTTAATTGTCAGCCACGGAGCGGCTTTGAACGCCTTGATTAACTCATTACTGGGGATTCCATTGCAAGACTTGCGAAAACGGGGTGGCCTGGCCAATACCAGTACGACGATTTTAGAAACCAATGACCACGGTCAAAGTTTTAAATTACTGGATTGGAATGACACCAGCTACTTGGAACACCCGGTGCGGGATTCAGATTTAGTGTAGGAGGAGAGTAATGGCAGAACATTCAGACGCAGAAGCAGACGAAAAACAGGAACGGGCCGCCGCCACGTTGCACCAGTTAATCACAGATATTGACGAACACCCCAACGACTACCGACCGTACTACGACCTCAGTGCCTTTTTAATTCAACTCAAGAGCTACACGCAAGCCGAAGAATTGTTGATGAAGGCGCTTGGGTTATTTGCGGATCGGAGTCAAAAGGCCAAGAACACGTTGACCTACGGACTGGGGAACGTTTACTACGCCGCCGGAGAATACACGAAGGCGATTCAACAATTTCAACAGGTGACGGACCCCGCTTTGAAGCAGGATGCGTATATCATGTTGGGCCAAAGTTACTATGGTGAAAAGAACTATGGCAAGGCGTTGGCCTTTTTGATTACCGCTCACGACCAAGCCAAGCAGGATCCCGAACTGAATCGCTTGATTGGGGATTGTTTACTGGCGAGTGGGGACTTAAATTCCGCCGCTGATTTTTACCGGCAGACATTAGACGCTAATCCAAACGATGAGGCCGCTCACTTTAACTTGGGGGTAGTTAAACTAACTAACGGACACCGAGATCAAGCGGAGCCGGAGTTTAAAAAGTCGCGCGAGCTGGATGAGAACTACTTTATGACTCATCGGGAACGCATTGCAGACATTGAAAAAGTACTGCGCAAGCAGCAAAAGGAGTAGAGGTTCGTGGCACAGTCGATTAACCTGTTTGACGACCCAACGGCAGAACAACCAGAAACCGCGCGGCTGACCGGAAAGGTGGCAACCACCTTTTTTGAAGGTAACGACAGTTTTTACAAGGTCTTGCTGGTGCAGGTGGAAGAGCATAACTTTGAGTGGAACGAATCAGAAATTGTGGTGACCGGCAATTTTGCGGAAATTAATGATGAACTTAGTTACCGCTTTTTTGGTCGGGTCGTAGACCATCCGAAGTACGGCAAGCAGTTTCAGGCCACCAACTACGAACGGGTGGCGCAGACGTCCAGATCCGGTTTAATTAAGTATCTCTCGGGGAGTGATTTTCCGGGGATTGGACCGAAGACGGCGGAAAAGGTCGTGGATCAACTCGGGACGGATTTAATCCCCAAGATTTTGAAGGATCCGAAGGTCTTAAACGGATTGGGATTGAAACCCAAGCAACGGGACACGATTACGGAATCCCTGCAGAAGAATAATGGAGCCGAGCAAGTCATCGTCGGCTTGAATAGCTATGGCTTTGGAAGTTCGTTGGCCGCCGCCATCTTTAAAAAGTATCACGGTCAGGCGCTCGAAGTGATTGAAACGGATCCGTATCGGCTGGTGGAAGACATCCAAAACATCAGTTTTAAACGGGCGGATCAAATTGCAAATAAAGTTGGAATTGACTATAACAATCCGGGTCGGCTTCGCGCGGGACTGTTAACCACGTTGGATCGGTTATCGATTAGTAGTGGGAATACCTATTCGACGACTAAAGAAGTGATGAACGCCAGCTTTCAGATTTTGGACACTGACCCGAACCAACAGATTGATGATACCAAGCTGGCAGACGCGCTGAAACAATTGGTCAAGGACGGCAAGGTCCAGGTCGATCAGGATCGGATTTACCTGAAGGCACTCTTTCAAGACGAGTGGCAGATTGCCGAAAACGTTCATCGGATTTTACAGGCGGATAGTCAGGCGCCTAAGGATACCGAACGGTTGATTCAAAAAGTGGAAAAGGCAGCCAAGATTCACTACGACGAGTCACAAGTGCAGGCGATTCAGGCCGCGCTTGCGCAACCATTGTTTATTTTGACTGGGGGACCTGGAACCGGGAAAACGACCATTATCAATGGAATTGTGCAGGCCTATGCCGAGGAGCATGATTTGTCGTTGGATCCGCGTGATTACAAGGGTGATGATGCTTCGTATCCGGTGTTACTGGCCGCACCCACCGGACGAGCTGCCAAGAAAATGGGCGATGCCACCGACTTGCCAGCTAGTACGATTCACCGGTTGCTAGGTTTGAATGGTGACGATGAGGAGGAACCCGGCAACGCCCTGGATGGTGAATTGTTGATTATTGACGAGATGTCGATGGTAGATACGGAGCTGTTTACTAAACTAATCCAGGCGATTCCGACCGGGATGAAGGTTATTCTGGTGGGGGACCAGGACCAGCTGCCGTCGGTCGGACCAGGTCAGGTCTTTTCGGACTTGATTCGGTCGGAATTAATTCCAACAATGAAGTTGAATCAAATTCACCGCCAGAGTGAGGACTCCACCATTATTGAACTGGCGCATCACTTAAAGGACGGGGTGCTGCCTGATGACTTACTAGCGCGGGAACCCGACCGGAGCTTCATTCGGTGTTCTGTGCAGCAGGTGGTTCCAGTGCTGGAACAAATTATCACGAAGGCGAAGGATAAGGGATTTCAAGCTTCGGACATCCAGGTGTTAGCCCCGATGTATCGCGGCGAAGTGGGGATTGACCACTTGAATCAGGCGGTCCAGGCGATTTTTAATCCTCCCAGTCCGGATCGCAAGCAGGTTGAAACGGCCCGGCATAGTTTTCGAATTGGCGATAAGGTCTTGCAACTGGTGAATGATCCTGAACACAACGTTTTTAACGGGGACATTGGAAAAATCGTGGGGATTGAGTTGAATCCCGATGGCAAGCAGTATCTGGATAAACTGACGGTCGCCTTTGACCAGACTGAAGTAACTTATACTCGTAAAGATTGGACGCAGCTGACGCTGGCCTACTGTACTTCGATTCACAAGGCGCAGGGAAGTGAGTTTCCGATGGTGATTCTGCCCGTGGTGGCACCGTATCGTCGCATGCTAGATCGGAATCTGTTGTACACCGCTGTGACGCGGGCCGCTAGCAAGCTGGTAATGGTCGGAGATGCCTCGGTCTTTGCGGCGGCTTTGGAACGCGAGGCCAGTCGGCGAAAGACTGGCTTGCCGGATCGATTACGATCGGCATTTGGTGAAACCGCAGAAGCGGAGGAGACGACTAGTCCTGCTACACAAACTACTTCAGATTCCGCCGCAACCGCAGAGCAAGACCCAGAAACAACCAGTTTAACGGTCCAGGCGATTGAACGCCAGGCCATCGATCCCATGATTGGGATGCAGGGAGTGACCCCACAGGATTTTCTGGGTGCTAAACTCGAATAAGTTGATTATAATTAAAGGTGAAGTTTATTTCTCAATTTGGAAAGGAACCAGCATTGTGACTACAAAACCACAGCCAGTTATTTTTGCCTTAAATTCCAATCGTCCGCTTGCTGAAAAAATCGCGCAAGTGAGTGGAATGCCGATGGGAAAGGCGACCATCAACCACTTTAGTGATGGCGAAATCAAGATTTCCATCGATGAAAGTGTCCGGGGGAAGGACGTTTTCATCATTCAATCGTTATCAAATCCCGTGAATATGAATTTCATGGAACTGATGATTATGATTGATGCAGTGCGCCGGACGAGTGCCCACACGATTAACGTGGTGATCCCGTATTACGGTTACTCACGTTCGGATCGCAAGGCACGGTCGCGGGAGCCCATTACCGCTAAGTTGTTAGCGTCAATCTTGCAGGACAGTGGGATTAACCGCGTGATTACGCTTGATTTACACGCTGCCCAGATTCAAGGCTTCTTTGACATTCCCGTGGATCACTTGCAACCAAGTCGGTTGATTAGTAACTATCTTCACGACCAACATTTAGATGAAAATGCCGTGGTGGTCGCTCCTGATCATAACGGGGTGGGTCGAGCTCGAATCATTGCCGACTTACTGGATCTGCCGATTGCGATTGTTGATAACCGGGAACCGGATTCATCGAACCACATCCCGGATTCTGTAATTGGTTCCGTTGCTGGAAAAAATGCAATTGTGATTGATGACCTGATTGTGACCGGTCGGAAGATGAAGGTGTCGGCTGCTGCTTTGAAGAAGGCGGGCGCAGAAGATGTGATTGCGGTAGCCACGCATCCCGTGTTTGCGGACCGAAAACCAGTTGATTTGAACGACCCCAACATTTCTCAAGTGATTGTGACAGATTCGATTGTAATTTCTGATCCGGATCAATTACCAAAATTAACCGTGATTTCGGTTGGGGAATTACTGGGGAATGCGTTAAAATTGATTCAAGAACACAAATCCACTCATCGCTTATTTAGAGGAGGAAATACGGATGGTATATAAAGCAAACGAACAACGTTATGACAATATGAAGGTGCGTCGGGCTGGGAATTCTGGTCTGCAACTGCCTGCTTTATCGTTTGGAACGTGGCACAGTTTTGGCGACGATGCGAACTTCCAAGACAGTGAAAAGATTATGCTGGCGGCCTTTGACCGCGGGATTTTCAGCTTTGATCTTGCTAACAACTATGGTCCAGGCTCGGGTGCCGCTGAAAGAATGTTTGGCCAGGTTTACCGGCGAGATTTAAAGCCTTACCGGGATGAATTGATCATCACGACCAAGGCTGGATTCCACATGTGGCCGGGAGTTTACGGAAACTTCTCTTCGAAAAAGACGTTGGTAGCTGCTTTAGACCGCAGTTTACAACGGATGGGCTTGGATTACGTGGACATTTACTACAGCCACCGGTTTGATCCCAACACTCGTTTAGAAGAAACCGCGGAAGCCTTAGACGGGTTAGTTAAAGCTGGAAAAGCCCTTTACATCGGGATTTCGAACTACGATGGCCCGCAAACCGCTAAGATGATTGAACTGTTCAAGGAATTGCACACACCGTTTGTGGTCAACCAAAGTTCTTACAACATGTTGAATCGGGATCCAGAAAACGACGGCACGTTGCAAACGTTGGCTGATAACCATGATGGATTAGTGGCTTATGGTCCACTGGCCGAAGGATTATTGACGGACAAGTATTTGAACGGAATTCCGGACGACATTCACTTGCACTTCACGAACAGCTTTATCCTAGATAAAGGGGAAGCCGCAGCTGTGAAGAAGTTGAACCAGTTGAATGACTTGGCCCAGAACCGGAATCAAACTCTAGCTCAAATGGCAACGGCTTGGTTATTGCATGACCCAACGGTTACGAGTGTGGTTACGGGTGCTTCTAAAGTTGAGCACTTAGAAGACAACTTGAAGGCCTTGGATAACTTGGACTTTACGGCTGATGAATTAGCTGAAATTGACCGGATTGTTAAAGATTAATTGCTTTTAATATGACGCCTGTCATCGAGCGCTTGCTTGGTGGGGCGTTTTTATTTGAGCAATAAAAAAGAGAAGCCCTAATTCCAAGAGAATTGGGGCTTCTATGGTTGCTTATTTTTCGTTGCTGGTTGTCTTTTTTTTTTCGTAAATTCATGATACTGGATGTCTAATAAGACTGCTTCTCCTCCGATGAGCAACAAGAGCCCCATCCCAAGACTGGTAGCGGTAGTAACCATCATGTAAACGGAATAGATCAAGTAGATGATGGGTAAAATGAAACCGAGCACTGGAAACTTAACTTGGCGAGATAAGAAAAGTTGGATCAAGATGATGGCGATGATAATTAAAACCCACATGAAAATTCTCCTTTAGTAGTGTGAATTTAATTATAACATAACTAATTTGATATCTAACTATACTAAGATAATATGGATAAATTAGTTTAATCCAAAAACCCCCACAGAACGGAGATAATCGTTCGGTGGGGGTTTTATTTTGTTCGACTAAGTTTTATTTTTGATTCGTGTTATTCATGATTAACATTGGTAGAATTAACGGACGGCGTTCCGTCTTTTCGTAAAGGAAGTTCGACAGTTCGTTAATCACGGCTTTTTTAATCGTTTTTTCACTGGCGTTTTTGCTATTCATGGCACGGCGAATCGTCCGAAAGACGAGCTTTCGTCCCTGGTCCAGGAGTTCACCGGATTCGCGCATGTAGACAAAGCCCCGCGAAAGCAGGTCGGGACCGGACTGAATTTCGCGGTCTTTGAGGTTGATGGTGGCTACGACCACCACAAGGCCTTCTTCCGAGAGGAGTTGGCGATCCTTGATGACCTTTTCGTTAACGGTGTCAACCCCGTTTCCATCAATGTACACGTCTCCCGCCGCAAAGTTTCCGGCCATTCGCGCACTATCTTTGGTAAGAGCTAACACATCACCGTTTCTGAGAATGAAACAGTGATCCTTCGGAATCCCACACTGTTCGGCGAGACCCATGTGGATTTTTTGCATCCGGTATTCTCCATGAATCGGGACGAAGAACTTCGGTTTCATCAACCGGATCATCAGTTTCTCTTCTTCTTGACCACCGTGTCCAGAGGTATGGATGTGGTTTTCGTAACCCTTGATTACCGTAGCGCCGGCTTCTTCCAGTTCGTTAATGACCCGGTTCACGCTTAACACGTTTCCAGGAATCGGATTACTGGAAAGGACCACCGTATCGCCTGGTTCAATCGAAATTTGGCGGTGGGTTCCGTTGGCAATTCGTGAGAGGGCCGCCATTTGTTCTCCTTGGGATCCGGTACAAAGAATCATAACTTTGTTAGCCGGTAGGGACTTCAGTTGGTTGGCGTCCACAAAGGCCTTATCAGGAACCTTAATGTAACCTAGTTCCCGGCCGTTCACCACGGCAGCTTCCATACTCCGTCCAAAGACGGCAATTTTGCGACCGTTTTTGTAGGCCGCATCGATGGCGGTCATGACCCGCGAAAGGTTAGAGGCAAAGGTGGCGAAGATAATTCGACCGTCGACGCGTTTGAAAATTTTGCGGACTGAATCACTTACGTAGCGTTCGGACTTGGTCCAGACTGGTTTTTCGGCATTAGTACTGTCAGCCATCAGGCACAGTACTCCTTCTTCACCAAGTTTAGCCATTGCTTGTAAATCTGGTGGAGTATTCGTCACTGGGGTCAAATCAAACTTGTAGTCCCCGGTTTCAACAATCACACCGTCAGGAGTGTGTACAGCCACACCTAGAGCGTCCGGAATGGAGTGGGTCGTACGGAAGAACGAAACACTGGTTTTCTTAAACTTTAAGACCGTGTTTTCGTCGATAGCATGCAATTCAGTTTGCTTGAGCATGCCGTGTTCCTCGAGTTTTCCCTTGATAAGGGCGAGGGCGAGCGGACCAGCGTACACTGGAACGTTGATGGCTTTCAGAATAAAAGGAATCCCACCGATGTGGTCTTCGTGACCGTGGGTAATTACCAGGGCTTTAATTTTATTCTGATTTTCCACTAGATATTGATAATCAGGAATAACGTAATCAATCCCGAGTTGAGTGCTTTCTGGGAACTTAATCCCAGCATCAATTAAGACAATTTCATCTTGAAATTGGACTCCGTAAGTATTCTTTCCAATTTCGCCTAGACCACCAACGCCATAAATCGCCGTTTCGTTGTTTTTGACGTTTAGTTTATTCATTATTTATTAAACTCCGTAATTTTAAAATCTGGTTCTTGTTGTTCGAATTCGAGCTTTTTACCCGCAAGTGGTTGGATGAATTCCACCACGTAGTCGGTGTTTTTAGCAATCAAATCACGAACATCTGCTTGAGTAGGGGCGTCTAAATAGAGCGCCTTTGTTGCTTCCCGTTTAGGATTTTCCTGTGGGTTTGGTTGGTATAATACTTTGTAAATCACAATTATTACTCCTTTAGTTCAGTTACTTAATTTTTATGTCGAACTGTTCGTTGGTAGACCAACTCCTACTTAAATTTTATCATAGATTATGATGCAAGTATATATGGAGCGTTTTCTGTTAGAATGAGAACGGTAATAACAGAAAAATGGAGAAGTAAAATGAAGACGGGAATTGAATTAGTACTAGGGTTTTTAATTGCTCTGATAATTTATAATGTATTGCATCACTTCTTGGTTACACTTCCTAACAAACGTCACCAACGACACGTGCGGGGATTGGTAGACCAAGAAGTCAATAAAACACTGACGACTTTGCAAGACCCGACTGGTCAGTTGGTGGTAGGAGAGTTAGAACGCGCCAAGGTTTTAGATGAAGTATGGGGTCGGGGCATCATGGTCTTTGAGTATCGTTGTGTTCTGCAGCAACACCCTGGTGAATTGGAAACCACGCAATTGTTAGCAGACGCTTTGAAACGGCAAGCTCGGGCAGATGGCTACGTAACGCCGAGTGGGCGGACCCGGTTATTGGTGACCGATTGTTGGATTAACCAAGATCAGCTTTCCTTTGACGTGGTTGATCTTGCTAACCGAGCCACTCAGGAATACGTGACTGATTTGCATCGCTTAGATAAATAAAAACGTTTCTCTTCGTGCTGAAGGGAAACGTTTTTGTTTTATGCAGTTGTTTCGACTATTCAATAAAGATTTCGTTATCCTCTTTTGCAAACGGATCTTGTTTGTTGATGTGATCGTAAAAGAGAGTACCGTGCAAATGGTCAATCTCGTGTTGGGCAATGATGGCAGGATAGTGCTTGAGTCGAACGCGGTGTTTTTCACCGTCTAGGTCTTGATATTCAACGGTAATTCGGTCAGAACGCGGTACGTAACCTGGAATGTCTTTATCAACCGAAAGACAGCCTTCACCCACGGACAAGGCAGCTTGTTGGACGGAATTTGAGACAATCACCGGATTCACCATGATGGCTTTGAACGGTGATTCCTGACCTTCTTCTTCCGGTGGAGTTAGGATCGCTGCCATTAGCTTGGAAACACCCACTTGGGGCGCAGCCAAACCGACTCCAGCCCGCAGGTGGTATTTTTTACATTGTTCTTCATCCTGGCTAATTTCTAGGTATTGCATCATTTTTTCACCCAGCTGGCGATCCTCGTCACTAAGGGGAAACTGGACCGGTTTCGCTTGCTTGCGCAAGACGGGGTTACCATCCCGGGTAATGTCTTTCATTAAATACAAGGTAAGAGCCTCCATTCGTTGTGATAATCCGTACTTCATTATAGGCTAGCGGCTGCACGCTTGCAAAACAAATCTTTGCAACTATTTACGAAAAACTTTGCAAATTCTTAACTTAATGTTAGGTTATTACTAACTAAAAACGAAACGCTGAACTAATCTTATCTTACTGGGAGATGAAAAGGATGCAAGCCTCAATCTTAATTACAGGAGCACCCACACGGGTTCACCAACTACTGACGGCCCTTGCTATGTTGGATTTACCGGTGACGGTTTTGCTAGACGAGGAGAACTTTGCGGCAGAAGCCATCATTGCTCGGGCTTGTCGCCATTTTCGGACAGAAAAATTAGCTGCAGCTGCTGATTTGAGTATGGTTGATACTCTAATCTATGTTCCGAGCCTCGATTTTTATGATCAACCAACGACAGAAGCTGACAAGCTTGCCCCAGTGTTAGCTCCTGCAATCAATGAATTGCGGTTGATGATTAACGACGTAATGGAACGCGCTTTTCAGGGGAAAATTATTGTGGATGCGCCCCATGACGAAGTCTTTTTGTATTTCCTAGCCACTTTTTCCGGTCTTGACGTGAACAAGTTAATGGGAGTGGGAAACGTTCCGGTTTCGTTGATGTTAAGGGAGCAATTGATTACGAACTTTAACGTTTCTGATGAGGACATCAACGTGAGCGCCTGTGGCTTGAACACTAATTGTGTTTTGGCTTGGAATCGGATTTATGTGGGGTCATCGTCATTATTGTCCTACGTGGCAAGTCCGACGAATAATTACGACACCGATTTGATTGGCAAGTTGCAGCAAGCTGTTACGGATCCGCAAATCGTTGTCAATCAGGTGTTACAAATTCAAGCAGTTGTAAAGCTTTTGCTATGTCTCATCGGAGCGGATTCCACTGTGCAACCAGTGGTTAGTTTAGAAAAAAAGAGCGATCAAATTGCGCTAAACCAGATGCCCAAACTGATCAATCAGGGCGGGTTATCACACGAGTTGCCATTCAAGTTATCGGATGCTGAAACAGACGAACTGGACTATAATTTAAACTGGTCAACAGATATTATTGAAGCAATTAAAAAGGAAAGTCAGCATGAAGAAACGCACTAACGATACCTATAGTTACCCCATCGTCGAAGATTGGTCGGTGATTGAACTGACGGATGTGACGGAGTTTTTTCGCAACATAGAACGAGCCTACGAACAGCCTCACGGAGTAAACCGAGAACAATTGATTAAGAGCTTTCAACGCTTTCAAGCGATTAATCCGTCGCGCACGGAACAGAATCAATTGCAACGCGAGTTTGAACGTAATTCGGGCTTTGACGTTTACCAGGTCTTAAAGCAGGTGGAAGCCACTCCCCAGGTGAAATGGATTAAGGTCAATTAGTTTGACTGTAACGAGACTAATGTGCTATGATTGATAATAGTTTTAACAGCGAATAGAAGAGCATCAAACGATTTTACATTGTTAATATGGAGTGCAGAGAGGCTGTGACAGTGTCACGGCTTTTTATCTGACGGTTACGATTGAATTGAGTTGTTGGCTTTTTTAATGCTTTGGAGGAGGAACCACATTTGAAAACAAGAGATGATATTAGAAACATTGCCATTATTGCCCACGTTGACCACGGTAAAACGACCTTGGTTAACGAACTTTTAAAGCAATCTGACACGTTAGATGGTCACGAACAAATTCAAGACCGGGCCATGGATACGAACCCAATTGAACGGGAACGTGGAATCACGATTCTGTCAAAGAACACGGCCGTTAAGTACGATGGCAAACAAATTAACATCCTGGATACTCCCGGACACGCCGACTTCGGTGGTGAAGTAGAACGGATCATGCGGATGGTTGATGGAGTGCTTTTGGTGGTTGATGCTGCCGAAGGTACGATGCCACAAACTCGGTTCGTGCTGAAAAAGGCTTTGGACCAACACTTAACACCCATCGTGGTAATCAACAAGGTTGATAAGCCCGGTGCTCGTCCTGAAGAAGTGGTTGACGAAGTTTTAGACCTCTTCATTGAATTAGGGGCTGACGAAAGTCAATTAGACTTCCCAGTGGTATACGCTTCAGCAATGAACGGGACTTCCAGCCTGGATCCTGACCTTGATAGTCAAGAACACACGATGAAGCCCATCTTTGACACCATCTTAGACAACATTCCAGCTCCAATCGATAACTCAGAAGATCCATTACAATTCCAAGTTGCCATGCTTGATTACGATGATTTCGTGGGTCGGATCGGAATTGGTCGGGTCTTTCGGGGCAAGATTAAAGTTGGTGACAACGTGGTCGTAATAAAGTTGGACGGTTCCCAACAAAAATTCCGAGTAACAAAGATTATGGGATTTGTCGGTTTGAATAAGGTTGACATCACTGAAGCCAAGGCCGGAGACCTGATTGCGGTATCTGGAATGGAAGATATTAACGTTGGGGAAACGGTCGTTGCTCCAGATGCATTGGAACCACTTCCAATCTTGCGGATTGACGAACCAACCATGCAAATGACGTTTGGAACGAACACGTCGCCATTTGTAGGTAAAGACGGTAAGTTCGTGACGGCGCGGCAATTAATTGACCGGCTCGAACGGGAACTGCACACCGATGTTTCTCTCCGAGTGGAAGACACCGATGATCCAGGTGCTTGGTTAGTTTCTGGACGTGGTGAATTGCACTTGTCCATCTTGATTGAAACTTTACGGCGGGAAGGCTTTGAATTACAAGTTTCTCGTCCTGAAGTTATTTACAAAGAAATTGACGGAGTAAAGTGCGAACCATACGAATCAGTTCAAATTGATACTCCAGAAGAATACTCTGGTTCCATCATTGATACCCTTTCCCAACGTAAAGGGGAAATGCAAAACATGGAAAGTGTCGGTAACGGCCAAACCCGACTGAGCTTCTTGGTTCCATCTCGAGGCTTGATTGGATACTCCACGCAATTCCTGTCCTTAACGCACGGATACGGAATCATGAACCACAGTTTTGAAAAGTATGCTCCCGTAGTTAAGAACTGGGATCCAGGCCGTCGAAACGGAACCTTGGTTTCCATTAACACGGGTAAGGTAACCACTTACGCCATCATGGCTGTGCAAGACCGGGGTAAAATCTTTACTGACCCAGGTACGGAAGTTTACGAAGGAATGATTGTGGGGGAAAACTCCCGAGATAACGATATCTCCGTCAACATCACGAGAGGTCGGAACCAAACGAACGTCCGGGCCGCTGGTTCTGAAGATATTGCCAAGGTTAAGGCACCGGTGCACTTAACCTTGGAAGAATCATTGGAATTCTTGAACAGTGATGAACTTTGTGAAGTTACTCCTGACCACGTGCGGTTGCGGAAACGCATCTTGAACACGAACGAACGGGAAAAAGCTGCGAAGAAGCAAAAACATAACCGTTAATTAAACGCAAAAAGACTGCCAATACTGGC
Organism: Fructilactobacillus carniphilus; assembly: GCF_024029675.1. Lineage (NCBI taxonomy): Bacteria > Bacillati > Bacillota > Bacilli > Lactobacillales > Lactobacillaceae > Fructilactobacillus > Fructilactobacillus carniphilus. The sequence goes on from NZ_CP097121.1 coordinate 287,029, forward strand.
AGTCTTTTTTTGTGTCGTGCTTACTAAAAAATTGAAATGGTTTTCTTGCTGAAAGTCTGCTGGTTTATAGTACAATGAAAGTACTTAATTAAAAAGGAAGCCGGAGAATGAACGATGAAGAAGTTTTTTAAAGGACTAGATTGGTATCTCTTTTTCCCATACTTATTACTTTGTGGCATTGGAATTGTCATGGTCTATTCTTCAAGTGCCGGAATTGGACTGACCCACGGGGGTTTTGCGACTGCTTATCTCTATAAACAAATTGGATTTGTCATGATTGCCATGGTTTTGATGTTTCTGATGTATCGCATTAAACTCAAGATTTTTCAAAATGTTTATTTTATCATGGCGCTTAGTGTCATTCTAGTGATCCTGTTAATTGGAGTTTTTTTTATTAGTAAAAAGATTAACGGAGCAGCCGGGTGGATCAACTTGGGACCGATTAACTTGCAGCCAGCTGAGCTCTGTAAGTTTTACTTCATCATTTATTTCGCGAATTTCTTTAATAAGCGATCAGGTATCATCGCCCAAGAAGGCCTTTGGCGGGCGACTACCTATAATCTAAAACCATTGTTTTTACCAATTTTGATTCTTTTCTTAGTATTAGCTCAACCAGATACCGGTGGGTTTGCAATTAACCTCTTCATCATTGTCATTATGTTTTTAGCAGCCAGTACGGCCCCCAAGCTTGTGGTGGGAATCGTGAGCTTTTGTTTGGTATTACCGTTAATGGTAATGCACTTAGCGGGAAGCTGGATTATTCAATTTGCTGATAATAGTAGTAATTACAAAATTCAACGGTTTGTGTCGTTTGCCGATCCATTTTTGCATGCTCAGAGTTCTGGTCAACAACTGATTAATTCTTACTATGCCATCAGTAATGGTGGTTTGTTTGGCCGGGGACTTGGGAACTCGATTCAAAAAATGGGGTATTTGGCCGAACCGAATACCGACTTTATTTTACCCATTATTTCCGAAGAACTCGGGTTAGTAGGGGTCACCGTGATTTTAGCGTTGCTGTTCATTTTGGTGGCACGGATAATTAAGATTGGGATTCGGACTACCAACATTTACTACAGTACGATTTGTTACGGAACTGCCGCCTACCTAATGATTCAAACCCTTTTTAATGCTGGAGGAGCAGTCGGTTTTGTTCCATTAACAGGAGTTACGTTACCTTTCATTAGTTATGGGGGATCCAGTATTATTACCTTGAGTTTGTGCCTAGGATTGGTGATGAAAATCAGTCATAACGAGCAGCAGATTCGGGACCAACGCGTGCCACGCTTACGTAGTTTAAGAAACTAGGAGGGGACTAATCATGGAAAAACGAACGGAATTATTAGTTTCGCTGTTTTCTGTCAAGCAGGCCAAAACGTTGCAACGCTTTGGAGATGTGCGCTACGTCTCACGGCGGATGCGCTATGCAATTCTGTACGTGAAGCAGGCAGATGTAAATAAAATCATGCGAGAACTCAATCAGCTTCGAATGGTCAAAAGAGTTGATGTAGCGCCGACGCAAACCTTGGAATTTCAATTTGAAGATCTGAATCAGACGGCGGAAGGAGCTGGATAAGCATGCGGATTATTGCAGGGACTTACGGAGGACGCAAATTACATCCAGTTCCCGGAAATAAGACCCGTCCAACCACTGATAAGGTCCGGGAATCTATTTTTAACATGATTGGACCGTATTTTCAGGGTGGCAATTTTTTAGATCTTTTTGCCGGTTCAGGTGCCGTCGCTTTGGAAGCTTTATCTCGCGGAATGCAACGGGCGGTTCTGGTCGACCGTCAGTTTGCAGCCATCAAAACGATTAAACAAAATGCGACGATTGTTACCGACCCAGATCAAACAGTAACCGTGTGGAAGATGTCAGCGGAAAAGGCTTTACAGACTTTAACTCAGCAAAATGAGCAGTTTGACGTTATTTTTTTAGATCCGCCGTACGCGGCGCAACAAATGAACAGGCAACTGGCAGAAATTTGGGAGTTACGCTTACTCAGGCCCAGAGGACTGGTGATTTGTGAAACAGACCACACAGCGGAGTTGAAGGAAGTAGAACATTATGAACTCCTACGACAGAAAGATTACGGTCTCACGTTAGTCACCATCTATCAAGGAAAGGAATAACAGCATGAAAACGGCGGTTTATCCAGGTAGTTTTGATCCGTTAACTAACGGACACTTAAACATTATTAAGCGGGCCGGTGAAATTTTTGACCATGTGATTGTGGCAATTGGAATGAATCCCAGTAAACAGAGCTTATTTTCCGTAGACGAACGGATTGCTCTGATTGAAGAAAGTACCCAAGGAATTGCCAACGTGAGCGTTACCAGTTATAGTGGATTAACGGCTGAGTTCGTGAAATCGCAGCACACCAACATCGTGGTGCGTGGGACGCGTGATTCCCGAGACTTTGTGTATGAACAAGAGATTGCCAACTTGAATGGGTTACTAGATGAACAAATTGAAACAATTCTATTGTTTGCTAATCGTGATTACGAATTAATTTCTTCCTCTATGGTGAAGGAGATTAATTCGTTTGGTGGAGACGTGCATAAATTTGTGCCGGATCCCGTCGCACGGGCATTGCAAGAAAGGAGAAATCATGCGTAAATTTTGGCAAAAAAATAAAAAAACGACTTCAGCTTTCCTCGCAGCGGCCCTTTTGGTGGCCGTGTTATGGTTCTTTTTCTGGCCGTTGAATAAAGTGGTGGAGGCACCGGGGGAAGCAATTAACATTCAACCGATGGTAAAAATTCAAGGTGAAAAGCCTCTGAAGCACAACGAATTTATGATCACGGCGGTTTCCATTTCCCAGGCCCATCCATATTCCTATGTTTGGAAAATTTTTGATCCTCACATTGACATTCAGAGTCAGGATGCGGTAACTGGTGGTCAAAATAACGCCGATTTTAATAACGTCCAAAAGGTTTATATGGACAGTGCAATTAACAACGCAATTACTGTGGGGTATCAGCACGCAAATCGACCGGTCACTAAGAGTTACCATGGAGTTTACGTTTTAAACGTCTTTCCGCAGTCAGACTTTGAAAACCGACTTCGTCCCGCTGATTTGGTAGAATCCGTGAATGGGAAGCAATTGACAAAGAGTACCGAATACGTGAAATACATTAAAAGTTTGCCGAAAAACGCCCCGTTGACGATTACCTTTAAGCGGGACGGTCACCAGATGACGGTGAAGGGCCAAAAACGAGAAATTGTGAAGGGCTTTAATGGGATTGGAATCACTATGATTGATGACATGTCAATTAAGACTGATCCCGCTGCTCAGATTCAACCCGGTCAAATTGGGGGACCTTCCGGTGGATTAATGTTTGCCTTGCAAGTGTACAGTCAACTGACGCACAAGCAGTACAACGTTAAAAAGATTGCCGGAACTGGAACGATTGCCACTAATGGTCAAGTGGGTGAAATTGGTGGGGTAGATAAGAAAATTATTGCCGCTAACAAGAGTGGGGCCAAAGTCTTCTTCTGCCCGTACGTTAAACCTACGAAAATGAACCTGGCTTTAGAAGAAGGACACAAGACTAATTATCAAGTAGCTAAAGAAACGGCGAAGAAATACGCACCAGGGATGAAAGTGGTGCCCGTAACTTCGTTTGACCAAGCCCTACATTATTTAGAAACGCACTAAATTAAAAAGCTGATTTTCCTAACGGAAGATCAGCTTTTTTGCGTATCTAACTAAGAGAAAGGGGTGGAAACAATGGAAAGAATCAGCGAATGGTGGGAGCAGTTAGCTTGGAAATGGAAGGGAAGTTTAGTCGGGATTGGAGTGTTAATCGGATTGCTTTGCTTGGGGATTTTTTGGTGGAGCAACCAAACGGCAACGCCTGATCCTACGATGAAGGTAACGCAAGCAGCCACAACTGCACCTAAGGAAAAAGCAACTGCCAAACCGGTGAAAGCGAAGCCGACGGGAAATGTGGTGGTTGACGTGAAGGGAGCCGTTAAGCATCCAGGGGTTTATCAAATGGAACCGGATACGCGAATTGATAAAATCATTCAATTAGCTGGTGGATTTTTGGAAAGTGCGGATGTCAATCAAGTTAATCTAGCCCAAAAAGCCACTGATCAAACGATTTTGTACGTGCCTAATCAAGGAGAAAAGCCGCCAGTTGGTCCTAGTAATGCAACGGCTGGTCCAGCAACAGCGGGAAACACTGCTACACCGGCTGGATCGGGTTCTAGTACTGGCAAGATTAATTTGAATCAGGCCGATGCTACCCAACTGCAGTCGATTTCTGGAGTAGGAGCTAAAAAGGCCGAAAAAATCATTGCGTATCGGCAACAGACGGGATCGTTTAAAGCGGTGGATGATTTGAAAAATGTGCCGGGCTTTGGGGTCAAAACGGTCACGCAGCTGCAAGATTCCCTAACGGTTTAATCATGAATCACGGCGTTTTTCTTGGTATACTGAAACCATTCGAACTTGAAATGGAGGAACAGCGATGGCAAACAAGAGAATTCCGTGGGATCAATATTTCATGTTACAAGCAGTCTTAATTTCGAGCCGCAGTACCTGTGAACGGTTGTCCGTGGGAGCGGTTTTAGTGCGGAATAAACGCATTATTGCCGGCGGGTATAATGGTTCTGTCTCTGGGGACGATCACTGTATTGATGTGGGTTGTTATCTGGTGAACGGTCATTGTGAGCGAACCATTCATGCCGAAATGAATGCGGTGTTACAGTGTGCTAAGTTTGGAGAATCAACCGATCAAGCCGAAATTTATGTGACCGATTTTCCGTGTTTGCAATGTACCAAGATGTTATTGCAGGCTGGAATTAAAAAAATTAAGTATCTGCGTGAATATCACAACAATGAATACGCAGAACGACTCTTACGTAAAGAGGGTGTGGTGGTCGAAAAAATCGAGCTCGACCGCCAACAACTAAAGGATTTACCACTGGCTGATTATTTTTCCATTGATTAACGATTAAATCGAATTTTTTTGTTTTTACGGCTTTTTTATGGGCACTAACGATGTGGACCATGATGGTGGACGCCTCAAGTGGTCTGTTGTTAACTAGTCTTTGGTTACTGCGAATTTGGCGGCTTCACTTACACCACTTTTGTTGGTTGAACGTACTGAGTTTAGTGATTCCACTTGCAGTTGGCTGGCAGGCCCAACAGACGGTGCAACACCAAACCCGACAAATACTGCAACAAGTTGAACGGACGCAAACCTTTGAACTTTATGCTTTTCCAGATCAGGTGGTTAATACCAAGACCAGCTTACGCGGCATTGGGGAGTTGGCTAACCACCAACGGGTCTTTTTTCATGGGCGACCTTTAAAAAATCAGGCTTCATTGCAAACTACGAAACGAGTTCAGTTGCAAGTTACTGGGACCTTGAGTTTGCCCCAAGCAGCTTCAAATTGGGGCGCCTTTGATTCCCTGGGTTATGCGCGCAGCCAGGGAATCAGTGGTGATCTACAAATTAGTGATGTTTCACGTGTGCAACCAGTTCCAACCGCCAGTTTGACCGGAATGATTCATCAGTGGCGGGCGTGGGGTTTAGCACAAGCAACGCCAATGCCAAAACAATTACGTAGTTACGTGCAGAGTCTTTTGTTCGGGGATCGAACCGCTGAATTTCGGGAGAGTAGTACCGGGATTAAGAAGCTAAACTTAATTCATTTATTTAGCTTGGCCGGCTTACACGTCTATGTTTTGTTGAACCTCTGGATGTGGGTAGCGACGCTGTTGCACTTTCGCAAAGAAGCATCCGAATGTGGCGCAATGCTGTTACTACCGCTTTACTGTGGGGTGGCCGGTGGTGCAATTGGTTTATTGCGAGCCACTCTCGCCGTGGAACAGCGCTATTGGTTTAAACTCGGAAAGTTAAAGCGAAGCGGTCTGGATTACTGGGCGATAACGTTAATGATTTGTTTGTTGCTTAATCCGTGGGATATCGGTCAACTGGGCTTTCAGTTGTCATTCCTACTATCTTTTACGATGTATTACTGTCGGGATGCCGGGAACTTGAAAAAGACCATGATTTTAAACCTCGTAGGCCTGCCGTTACTGCTATATTATTTTTATGAGTGGCACTGGTTGTCGTTAGTAGCTAACCTGATTTTTGTACCATTATTTACCGGAATCTTATTTTCATTAATCTTACTTAATTATGCTTGGCAACTGGTATTTAAAAGTACCATTTGGGGCACAGAAACCGTGTTGCAGTGGTTTAGTCAGATTACGAATTGGTTGGCGACGGCGCCGGGTAGCCTTGCACTGGGACAACCACCTGGATGGATAGTCCTGTTGAGTATTATTTTGCTACTTCTTTTAATGGAATGGTGGAGCTGGAAACAGGTCCTTTGCCTGGGTGGATTAGTTGGTTTGACGGTACTGCTAATTCATTTTCCCCTTACTGGAGAGATCAGTTTTTTTGATGTGGGGCAGGGCGATTCCATTATGCTTCGTGAACCATTAAACCGTTCCGTAACCCTGATTGATACCGGAGGCAAACCCAATTTCTTTGCCAAGCAGGGGCAACCGACCGTTCACTTAGCCCCGACCACCACGATTCCGTACTTAAAAAGCAGGGGAATTAGTCGGATTGATAACATTTGTTTAAGTCATCAAGACGCTGACCACGTGGGAGATTTGACCAGTTTCTTAGCTAAGTTTAAGGTGAAACGGGTTATCATCCCGTGGGGTATGAACCGGAACCAGCACTTTATGCGGAAGATTAAGCCGTATTTAAACCAGACCCAGCTACTTAGCGTGAAGGCCGGACAAACGATCCCAGCTACTCGGTTACAGGTGTTACATCCATTTCGACCGGGTTTAGGCGAAAATCAGGATTCGATGGTTCTGTATGGACAATTTGCCGGACAAAAATTCCTCTTTACGGGCGATTTACCTCAGAATGAGGAACATGATCTCCTAAAGCACTATCCGCAGTTACGAGTGGACGTGTTAAAATTAGGACATCATGGAAGTAAAACTTCGTCAGCGGATGCGTTTATTCAAGCGATTGCGCCCCGGGTTGGCATTGTTTCTGCTGGGCGGCACAATCGGTATGGTCATCCCAATCAAGAGACGTTGCTCACCATGCAGCGTCATCACGTTCGGTTGTTTAATACCCAGACAATGGGCATGATTCGTTATCGTTACGGCGGTTTACTTCGACAACCCGAATTTAAAACCAAGTGGAAGGAAACTAGGCATGGCAATCAGTCAGATAATTGAACAAATTAGTACGGATCCCCAACCGTTGTATTTGGTGTCCGGTCGGAGTGACTACTGGGAAAGTCAAATTTTAACCCGGCTTCAGCAGCTAGTCCCAGCAGAAGAACGGACGATGAATTTTGCTACTTACGATTTAGAGGAAACGTCCTTAGGGGATGCTTTAAACGATGCTCAATCGGTGCCGTTTTTTGGGGACCGGCGGGTGGTTGTGATTCAAAATGCCACTTTTTTGACCGGGATGAAGGGAAAGGCAAGTGACAAACAAGAACTGGAAGATTTAATTACTTATTTGCAAAATCCGTCTCCTGCGACCGTCTTAGTGGTATTTGCTCCGTATGAAAAGTTAGATAACCGGAAAAGGGTGACTAAACAACTAAAAAAGAGCGCGACGATACTTGATTTAAATGCGATTTCAGAGCGAGAAACGACGGAGTTTGTCCGCCATTTTATTCAAAAACAAGATTATCAAATTGAACCGGATGCAGTGGTTGAACTGTTTGCACGCACCCAGGGAGACTTGGCGTTAATTATGAACGAGCTGCGAAAGCTATTTTTATTTTGCCGGGAGCAGCACGTGATTACCGCAGATGCCGTAGATCAGTTGGTAGCCAAGTCCACCACTCAGAATGTGTTTGATTTATCCGATAAATTACTTGCCGGCAAAACGAACGCGGCGATTGAGTTTTATCATGAACTGTTGACGCAACGCGAAGACCCGATTAAGATTAATGCGCTCTTAGAGTCGCAATTTCGGTTGTTATTGCAGGTTAAAATTTTACAGCAACATGGACAAACCCAAGCCCATATGGCGCAAACGTTAAAAGTTCATCCGTATCGGATTAAAATTGCGAGTCGCATGATTACCCGCTTTTCCATTCCTTATTTAGAACAAGCCTTTGCTGCATTAGTTGAAATTGAGCACAAATTAAAAAGCAGCACGGCGAATCCCGAACTGCTTTTTGAAATGTTTGCCATTCAATTTAGTCAAAAAAACACTTAGCAAAACTGCTAAGCGTTTTTTATTTTTATAAAGAGTTTTTAACGCGAGCCAAGTGAGCCTTTTTCCGGTTGGCGTTGTTAGCTTTAATGAGACCCTTTGATTTAGTGTGGTCAATGGCAGAGATGGCGTCCCGGTAAATCCGGTCGATATCTTCTGTACCATCTACACTAGCCTTTTCAAATTTCTTGATGGCACTCCGCATGGAGTTCTTTTCAGAAGCATTCCGTTTGCGGGCAATTTCGTTGGTCTTCATCCGTTCGATTGCTGATTTAATAACTGGCATGTTTTATTCACCTCCACTTAGTGAAATAATCTCATCTATTTCACGGTTTAACAAGCCTAATTATACAAAATGGCAGCTTTAAATGCAATACTTCGGGGGAATTAAACAAAGAGGGTTGCGTAGTGAAGCGAAAGAGTGTATGTTTAATAACGTAACTTGTGCTTAGTTTTACGAGTCACTGACGTAATACTCAGAACAAGGGATTAGAAGAAGAAAGGTGGAAAAGCAAATGGCTTTAACTAAAGAAGAAAAGACGGATATCATTAACAAGTACGCTAAACACGAAGGGGATACCGGTTCGACGGAAGTTCAAATCGCTGTTTTAACTGCTGACATTAATGAAATCAACGAACACATGAAAGTTCACAAGAAGGACTTTCATTCACAACGGGGCTTAATGAAAAAAATTGGTCACCGTCGTAACTTATTAGCTTACTTACGTAAAAATGATGTACAAAGCTATCGTGAATTAATTAAGAGTCTTGGTCTTCGTCGTTAAGATGCTGACCATTTAGAGTCCGACACTTGGTGTGGTCTCTTTTTTTCTGACTAATTTTAGTTGGTATGTTACACTAGTTACTAGGTATATAAGGGACGGCTTGAAGCTTTTGCTTCTGAAAAGAATTTGAACTAGTAATTTGAGGTGTACAATTAATGAAAAAGAACGTTAAAGTTATTCCCCTTGGTGGGGTCCGCGAAGAAGGGAAAGACTTATTTGCGGTTGAAATTAATGGAAGTAGCATTTTTATTTTAGACTGTGGCTCTAAATTTCCACTCGACGAAATGCTAGGTGTAGATTACGTTATTCCTGATTTCACCTATCTACAGGAAAATGCCGATAAGATTGTGGGCGTTTTTCTAACTTCGGGACAATTAGATTCGATTGGATCCTTACCATACTTTTTAAGTGAATTTGATGTACCCGTATTTGGAACCGAACTGACCATTAAATTGGCAGAAAAGCTGGTTGCCAAGCACAAAAAGGCGAAGAAATTTCATGATTTCCACGTTATTAGTGATAGTAGTGAAATCGTGTTTGATGACGGAACGGTCAGTTTCTTTGGCGTAACCCACTCCATTCCAGACGCAGTTGGAATCGCGATTCAAACAAGCCTCGGAAGTATTGTCTACACTGGGGACTTTAAGTTTGATCAAACCGTGCCTGCGGAATACCAAGCTGACTATGCTGCCATTGCAGCGGTGGGCAAGCATAAGGTATTAGCGCTCTTGTGTGATTCTCGCAACGCTGAGGATCAGGGGACAGTTGCTGAAGAGCAGAAGGTTCGGGATTACTTAGTTGACGTTTTTGACTTTCAAGCCAGCCGGATTATTGTGACTTGTCTGGCAGATCATCTGCTCCGGCTCCAAGAAATCATTGATGCCGCGGCAGCTACTGATCGGCGAATTTTCTTTGCTAACGATAAGTCCAAGGCAATCTTAGATACGGCGCTAGAACTAGGAAAAGTAAGCAATCCAGAACCACACTTGTTCGTTAAATCAGAAAAAGAATTAAACCAGCTGGATCCAGAACAAGTGATTGTTCTTCACATCGGGCAACCGGGGGAAGCAATGCGCTCGTTAGAGGACATGGCTAGCCAACGGAACCCTCGGGTTCAGATTCAAAGTGGCGATTTAGTGTTACTGGCAACCGATCCATTCCGTTCGATGGATAATGAATGGGCAAAGACCCGGGATTTAATTTACCAAGATGATGCCACGGTTGCTAGCATTGGAGAGAATCTCAACCTAGCTAGTGATGCTACGCGTAGCGACATTCAAATGATGACTAGTTTGATTCATCCGAAATACTTTATTCCCGTCCAAGGGGAATACCACCAATTACAGGCAGCGGCGGATGCAGTGTTTGCCACTGGTTTTCCGGCGGATCGCGTTTTAATGCCCGCTAAGGGTGACGTCATTGAGTTTGACGAAAAGGGCATGCAATTAGCACAAGCCGTCTCTGCTTCTGATACGATGATTGATGGAATTGGGGTTGGTGACATTGGTAACATTGTCTTACGGGATCGGAGCGTCTTGTCCCAAGATGGAGTTTTTATTGCCGTAGTAACCATTGACCGCAAGAAGAAGCTAATTGTGGAAAAGCCCAAGGTAACATCACGAGGCTTTATCTACGCTCAATCTAACCAAGCGCTTCTAAACGAAGCAGCCGACGTCGTTGAAAAAACGGTGCGCAGCAACTTAGATAACAAGGAATTTGACTGGGGCTTTTTGAAACAAGATGTCCGGGAGAAGTTAAGTTCTTTCCTTTATAAGAAGACGGATCGGCGCCCAGTAATTTTACCGGTGATCATGGAAGTTAACCAACACCACCGTCGGTCAAAGAATGCTAAAAACAAAAAGAAAAAATAAGACGAAAAGATTTGGGTTAAACCCAGGTCTTTTCTTGTTTTCTCGGGAGGTGTGAGGATGAACCAACAACAACAAGACCGCTTAAAACAAGCTCAGTCAGATTTGGAGGCGGACCAAATTGCTCAGGCCACGACCGCTTTGCTGGATCTTTATGATGAAAGCGATGATGAAGCGATTTTGGCTCCACTAGCGCAGGGGCTGATGCGTCAGCATCAGATTACAGCGGCTAATCGGTTGGTGGACGAGCATTTTCCGTACTTTGTCAGGGAAAAACTACCGTTATTAATTGAAATTTTGTTAGCGGATCACCGATTTATCGAAGCGCACATTATTTTGGCACAACTTCCCAATGCTGTGAGTGATCCCGAGCGAGATCAACTGCAACGAGCGGAACAAGCGAATTCAAGTGAGGAGGGTTTAGTGCGGCAGTTTAATCACCTTGGTGCTTTTTCTGTGGTAGAACAACAACAAATTAGTTCTCAGGCGGAACGGTTACCCAAAGACCAGTATGTGGCAGCCGCTCGTAAAAATCTAATGGATGCAGACGTTCATCCCGTATGGCGACTACAACTATTGAATAACTTAATGCGACTGCGTGTGAGCGATGAAGTCTCCTTTTTGTGGATTGATGAGCAGAAATACACGGTCGTTCCGGAACAATTAGTCGATAGTACGGAAAGTCAATCCTTTCAACGGCTACTAGCGTTATTAGAAGAACGATACGGTCACACAGATCCCATCAAGCAGGGACAACTACAGGCACTAATTCAGGTGGAATTACAGAACCTTTATCCCTTTGCAGATGAAATCATCGATAATCCCGAACAATGGTTAGTACAGTTTGAACGACAGGCGCAGGGGAAGAAGCTTGAAATTGATGGGACCTCTGCCGAGAAATGGCTAAAGACCGTGGAGCGGCTAATGACGAATTTAATTGATTAAAAACAAGGTTTAAGTGTTTACAAATGGGGGGACAGTAGATATAATATGATAGTGAATTCTTTGAGGTAATCCCTTTATCTTTTCCCGTTATGTTGTATAATGGGTGTAAAGATACTTTGGTGATTATCCAAAGAACGTCTTACGAAAATCATAGGAGGGTTTCATAATGGCAAAAGAACATTACGAAAGAACAAAGCCCCACGTTAATATTGGTACGATTGGCCATATTGACCACGGGAAGACTACTTTAACTGCAGCAATTTCAAAAGTATTGTCAGAAAAAGGTTTAGCTAAGGCTGAAGACTTTGCTGATATCGATGCTGCTCCAGAAGAAAAAGAACGTGGTATTACTATTAATACTGCCCACATCGAATACGAAACTGAAAAGCGTCACTACGCTCATATCGATGCTCCTGGACACGCCGATTATGTTAAAAACATGATTACTGGTGCTGCTCAAATGGATGGTGCCATCTTGGTTGTTGCCGCAACTGATGGTCCGATGCCACAAACTCGTGAACACATCCTTTTGGCTAAGCAAGTTGGTGTTGACTACATTATCGTCTTCTTAAACAAGACTGACATGGTGGATGATGACGAACTGATTGACTTAGTTGAAATGGAAGTTCGTGAATTATTATCAGAATATGGTTACGATGGTGACAATGTTCCGGTTATTCGTGGTTCTGCTTTGAAAGCCTTAAACGGTGACAAAGAAGCTGAAGACCAAATCATGAAGTTAATGGATACGGTTGACGAATACATCCCAACTCCAGACCGTGACGAAGACAAGCCATTCTTGATGCCAATTGAAGATGTATTTACGATTACTGGTCGTGGTACTGTTGCTTCAGGTCGTATCGATCGTGGTACTGTTAAAGTCGGTGACGAAGTTGAAATCGTCGGTTTAGTACCTGACATTATCAAGACTACTGTTACTGGTCTTGAAATGTTCCGTAAGACCCTTGACCTTGGTGAAGCTGGGGACAACGTTGGTGTCTTACTTCGTGGTGTTAACCGTGAACAAGTTGTTCGTGGTCAAGTACTTGCAGCTCCTGGCTCAGTTAAGACTCACGAAAAGTTCACTGCCGAAGTGTACATCATGACCAAAGAAGAAGGTGGACGTCACACTCCATTCTTCTCAAACTACCGTCCTCAATTCTACTTCCACACTACTGATGTTACTGGTGTGATTGAATTGGACAAGGACAAAGAAATGGTTATGCCTGGTGATAACGTTACGTTCCACGTTGAATTAACGAAACCAGTTGCCATTGAAAAGGGAACTAAGTTCACTATTCGTGAAGGTGGACACACTGTTGGTGCCGGTACTGTTACTGAAATCGACGACTAATAGTTCTTTTGAGAGAGGTCGAAGACATGGTCTTCGGCCTTTTTCTATTGTTGTAAATGTTTACATTTTCAGATGGATACGTTAAAATGGAAATGTATTTTAATTACTTGAAGAAACGTTTGTTTTTTCATGTTGGAGGAATTTAAATGGCAGATTGGGAAAAGAAAGAAGCAAATCAAGGCGAATTAACGTTTGAAATTGGTTTAGATGACATTAAGTCTGGTTTAGACCAAGCCTTTCAAAAAAACAAAAAGAATCTTAACGTCCCTGGTTTCCGGAAAGGAAAGGTTTCTCGTCAGGTCTTTGACCAAATGTACGGTGAGGAAGCTTTATACCAAGACGCACTTAACATTTTGTTGCCTACAGCATATGCAGGCGCAGTGGCTGACGCTGGGATTGAAGCAGTTGGTCAACCACAAATTAGTGTAGAATCCATGGAAAAAGGTAAACCATGGGTCCTAAAGGCTGAAGTGAGCGTTAAACCAGACGTTGAATTAGGTGAATACAAGGGTGTTTCTGTTCCTAAACAAAATACTCGGGTTTACAAAAAAGACGTTGATGCTAAGTTGGAATCAATGCGCGAAAACCAAGCTGAATTAGTTTTGGTTGACCGTCCTGCTAAAGATGGCGACACGGTTACAATTGATTTTGATGGTTCCATTGATGGCGACCACTTTGAAGGTGGAAAAGCTAACAACTACTCACTAGAACTTGGTTCTGGTTCCTTCATCCCGGGCTTTGAAGATCAATTAGTTTGTCACAAGGCTGGTGATGAAGTTCAAGTTAAGGTAACCTTCCCGAAAGATTATCAACAAAAAGATTTAGCTGGTAAGGAAGCAATCTTTGACACTAAGATTCACGAAGTTAAAGAAAAGCAATTACCGAAGCTAGATGATGAATTTGCTAAAGATGTTGACGAGGACGTTGACACTTTAGACGAATTAAAAGAAAAGATTAAAAAAGAACTTAAGGAACAAAAAGAAACTAGCGCTCACGAAGCATTACAAAACGATGCCGTTAAAGCAGCAGTTGATAACGCCACCGTTAAAGACATCCCACAAGCAATGCTTGATGAAGACGTACAACGGCAAATGGATCAATACCTGGCTGGAATTCAACAACAAGGAATTTCTGCTGACATGTACTTCCAGTTAACCGGAACCAGTCAAGATGACTTGAAGAAACAATTTGAATCTGGCGCTCCTGAACGGGTTAAGACGAGCTTGGTCTTAGAAGCCATTGTAAAGGCTGAAAAGATTGAACCAAGTGACGAAGAAGTCGCTCAACAAGTTAAGAACTTAGCCGAACAATACGGTATGAAGGAAGAAGCCGTTCGTGGTGCTCTTTCTGATGACATGTTGAAACACGACATTGCCATTGAAAAGGCCGTTGAATTGATTACTGACGATGCTAAGCAAGTAGCTTCTGCTAGTAAAGACGACGCTAAAGACAAAGACTAATTAAGCACTTTGCTTTTAAAAGACCATGTTGATTAACATGGTCTTTTTTGAATAAACAAACCTTTTTGCAAGCCCTGCGCTTTATGGTATAGTTTTGAAAGACACTTTTGGCTTAGATTAAAAAGTAAGGGGACAGAGACATGTTTGATGATGATGACAATAGTAAAGCAGTGCGCTGTTCATTCTGTGGTAAAACTCAAGATCAAGTGAAAAAAATTGTAGCTGGTCCCGGAGTTTACATTTGTAATGAATGCATTGATTTATGCGAGCAGATTATTTCTGATGAACTACGCGAACAAGGTGGTAGTGCTGCCGAAATTAAGGTGTTGACACCGGAAGAAATTGTGAAGCGGTTGGATGATTATGTAATTGGGCAAACGGAGGCCAAGAAAACCTTAGCCGTCGCCGTTTACAATCATTACTTGCGGATTAAAGATTTGGATCGTGATGAAGAAGAGGACACTGACGGTGACCAACAAGCTTTTAAAGCCCTAGAAGCAGACACGGAAATTCAAAAGAGTAACATCTGCATGATTGGATCAACCGGATCCGGGAAGACTTACATTGCGCAAACATTGGCGAACATTATTAACGTTCCCTTTGCGATTGCCGATGCAACCACGTTAACTGAAGCGGGATACGTGGGTGAAGACGTTGAAAATATCCTGTTGAAACTGCTACAAAATGCTGATTTCGACGTGGAACGGGCCGAAAAGGGAATCATTTACATCGACGAAATTGATAAGATCGCGAAAAAGAGCGAGAACGTTTCGATTACTCGAGATGTTTCTGGAGAAGGAGTGCAACAATCGTTACTGAAGATTTTAGAAGGTACGATTGCGAACGTTCCGCCTAAGGGAGGCCGGAAGAACCCGCAACAAGAATTTATTAAAGTGGATACTAAAAACATCCTCTTTATCGTGGGAGGAGCTTTCCCTGGCATTGAAGACATCGTTAAGCATCGATTAGGCGACCAAACAATTGGATTTGGTTCTAACCGACAAGAAGTGATTGCTGAAAGTGATGATGACCTGATGCAACAGGTGATTCCAGAAGATTTAATGAAATTTGGTTTAATCCCCGAATTTATTGGGCGACTGCCTATCCTAACGGAACTTAATAAACTAGATGAAGAAGACCTGGTGCGGATCTTAACCGAACCCAAGAATTCTTTAGTCAAGCAGTACCAGAAGCTCCTAGCGTTGCAAGGGGTTAAATTGACCTTTGAAAAGCCAGCCCTGCAGGAAATGGCGCAAGAAGCTATTAGTCGAAACACGGGAGCTCGGGGGTTACGGTCGATTATCGAAAGTGTAATGCGGGACATCATGTTTATCATTCCAAGTCGGAAAGATATTGAAGAAGTGATTGTAACCAAGGACACGGTGGTGAACCACAGTGAACCGAAACTGGTCTTAAAGAAAAAAGTCAAATAGCCAGCGAAAGAGGACTGACATGAAAGTAACTGATGTTGATTTAGTCATGAGTGCCGTCGACCCGAAACAATATCCGACCACTGGTTATCCAGAAATTGGATTTTTGGGTCGTTCAAACGTTGGGAAGTCATCGTTGACCAACGTGCTGATCAACCGGCGCGATTATGCTCATACTTCGGGACAACCGGGAAAGACCCAGACGTTGAACTTTTACGAAATTAACCATGCGCTCTACTTCGTTGATGTTCCCGGTTATGGATACGCTAAGGTCTCTAAAACGGAACGGGAAAAGTGGGCAACGATGATTGAAACTTACCTGACCCAACGGGAAACTCTCCGCGGGGTGATTAATTTGATTGATGGTCGACATCAGCCCAGTGACTATGATTTACAAATGCGTGATTGGTTGGATTACTACCAAATTCCCGTTTTGTACGTAGCTACGAAGGTCGATAAATTGGCTAAAAGTAAGGTTCCTCAGCAACAGCAAATGTTACGGCGGGAACTGGAATTAGAAGACGATGAACCGTTGGTAATGTTTTCAGCCAAAACCAAGTTGGGCAAGGACCAAATTGAGGCTTGGATTGAACAACAAACTCAAGCATAAAAAAGGATCATTGGAGCTTTTCCAATGATCCTTTTCAATTTAAAGGCTGAGGTTAAAGTTTAGCCGTGAAGAATTCATCTAATTTAGTGACTGCTTTGTCGGTTGCTTCAGGTTGGTCATACAAATCGTAGTGAGTTGTGTTAGGAAAGACCGTAAGTTCCTTATCTTGAGTGGCTGCTCGATCGTAATATTCGTAGGCAAAGCGATAGGAAGCAAAGCCCCCAGGAATATCTCCTACGATTAATTCTAACGGTTGAGTGGCCAATTTGTCAGCTAGATCTAATGGATCATAGCCAAAGTCAAAGGCTAAGCTAGTGTAAACAAATTGGTTGGGTGCATACTGATCATTGCCCCGTGGGGTTAAATAGTAATCAATGGCTTGTTCAATATCAATGTCAGTAATTCCGGATTTAATCCGCTCTTCTTGACTAGCAGGTAAAACGGGAATATGTTTAACTGCTGCTCCTTGAGCTTCAGCAGTTCGTTGTTGGGCCATATCATTTAGAGTGGCAATCAGGGCATCATTATTAGGTCCAAAGGTTTCTCGATATACCATCCCTACGTTAGCTGGAGCTACTCCGGCTACGGCTTTAATTCGTTTATCAATTTTAGCAGCATTCAACGTGAAACCACCGCCACCACAGATTCCCATGGCGCCGATTTTATCAGGATCAACGTAGTCTAACGTATCCAAAAAATCAATAGCAGCGATAACACCGACTGTACGCGCAAATGGAATTTCTGAATTATGTGGTTCACCAGCACTTTGACCTTGATAAGGGGAATCATATGCAAGGGCAAGCCATCCGTGTTGCGCCAGTTTGGTAGCATAAATTTTTCCGGATGTCTGGTTAAAATCACTGCTAGTGGGATGATTAACCACGATGGCCGGATGCTTTTTCGTTGGATCGAAGTCAGCCGGGAAAAATAGCTGTCCTTTCATTTCTAAATCATTTAATTCCCGCACTGGAAATGTCACGTTTTCTTTTTTAATCATTATTTCGCTCCTTTTTACATTGCAATGAATTATTACACAAGAGTATAATAAAATGGAAAACAAACTAATGCAATGCCCAATTTTTGTCAAAGTTGAATTAATGCACATTGACATCCCAAGTGGGTAGGAAGAGGATGGTTGGATGACAACGGATCGGCGAGTAATTAAAACTAGAGCGGCAATTGCTTCGAGTTTTAAGCGATTACTGGAACGGAATGATTTAGAAGATATTACCATTAAAATGATTTGTGATGAGGCTAACATCGGTAGAAAAACGTTTTATTTACATTTTTCTGATAAATATGAATTAATGGATCAATTTCTAAATGCTCATCTGGAGCAATTATTTGCTGCTTGTCAGGATTTAGAGCCCCATCAGTTAGAAGCCAAAACGCTAATTTGGTTAGAATTTTTTCAAACCAACCAACGTTTTTTTGCTAATCTGTTTCAAAGTCGTTCTTCTTATTTATTTCGGCAAAAGTTTTATGAATTTACCCGGAAATCGTTATTGGATAAGAATTTGCAGTTAGACCCAATTGAATTGGAATTCATTGATTATGGAATCGCCGGTTTGATGGAAGCACTCGTGGTAAAAAATGACTTTGATAATCTTTCGGAGTTAGCCCAAAAAATCACCCAAATTTTACTGAAATTTGAAAATGGGACAAAATGAGTTTGGACCAAAGGATTTAAATTGATTAGCTACCAGCTACTTCATTTTGAGTCCACCAAACAAAAAAAGGAACCATCCCGGAGGACCAGTCCTTTACTTTTTATCCTTCTTAAAGAAGCGGTCGTGGCGTTTTGCTTCGGCGTCACGATCTTCTGTATCTTCTTTTTTCAGATAATCACTACGTTGGTTATCTTTTGGGTTAATTTTGGCAAATTTGTTCAACATTTCGTCTAAATCCGCTTGCTTATTGATGTGTAATCCCATTGCGTTCACTCCTTTGGCCCTATGATAGCAAAAAGTCCCCTAGTTGTCATTTAGTTCGATAGGCAATGTAACCAATTAGTTATACAAATGAAATTAAGTTATTTATAATTATGAAGGTAACTTTCGGAGGAAAGGAGGAAACCCAGTGGCTTCAGAACACATCGAAAATAAATTGAAATTGCTACCCGAAAAACCGGGCGTCTACATTATGAAGGATCAGAACGGCAAAGTAATCTACGTGGGGAAATCCAAAAATTTAAAAAACCGGGTTCGTTCCTACTTTAAAAGTCGGCAGTATGGACGACGAGCTAAACTGGTCGAGAACATTGCGGATTACGAAACTATTATTACGGCGACGGATAAGGAATCCTTTTTATTAGAAATCACCCTAATCCAAAAATATCGTCCTTACTATAACGTTCGGCTTAAAAACGGGACGGGTGGCTATCCATACATTAAAATTACCAACGAACGGGATCCACGGATGTTAGTAACTAGTTATGTAAAAAACGATGGGGCCTACTACTACGGACCTTATCCCAACATTTATGCAGCCGACGAAACGTTAAAATTTTTGCAGAAGATGTACCCGTTACGACGATGCAATGGATACCAAGGTCGAGCTTGCCTGTACTACCACATGGATCAGTGCCTCGGTGCTTGTTTTCGGGAGGTTCCCGAAGCGGAATACCAAGCACAGATTAAGAAGATTAAGTCCTTCTTAAATGGAAACGTGACGGAAGCCAAACAAATTTTGACGCAACGGATGAACGAAGCCGCTCAGAATTTAGAGTTTGAACGGGCAGCAGAGGTCCGGGATCAATTGAATTACATCCAGGCCACGGTCGAAAAGCAAAAGATTATTTCGCATGATTATACGCAGCGAGACGTCTTTAACTTTTACGCTGACAAAGGGTGGCTCTCGATTCAAGTGTTCTACATTCGCCAGGCTCGCTTAATGAAGCGAACGAAGCGCCTGTTTCCGATTTTGAGTACTCCCGAAGAAGAGGTCACGAACTTCATTGTGCAGTTTTATGACCAACAAGATCGGGTGCAACCCCGTGAAATTTTGGTGCCCAAGAGCATTGATACGGATGTGATTACGCAGTTAACCGGGATTCCGGCGCGGACGCCGGTGCGGGGGCAAAAACGGGCCTTGCTGCGGATGGCGCAGGAAAATGCCAAGTATGTGTTAGATGAAAAATTCCGGTTACTAGAAATGAACCAGCGCAAAACGGTCGGAGCCGCGCATGATCTGAGTCAAGTTTTAGGCTTACCGTCAGCACATCGGATTGAAGCCTTTGACCACTCTCATATTGATGGAGCCGATTTAGTTTCGGCTCTAGTGGTGTTTGAAGATGGAAAACCTAACAAAAACATGTACCGGAAGTACAAGTTAAAAACGGTTACCCATGCGGATGAAGCAGCTAGTACCAGAGAAGTCATTCGGCGACGTTACACGCGGTTACTAAAGGAACATGCTGAATTGCCGGATTTGATTTTGATGGATGGGGGTGAAATTCAGCTCAATGCCGTGAAGGATGTCTTAGAAAACGAGCTGGATTTGGACATTCCGGTGGCCGGGATGGTGAAGAATCCGAAGCATAAAACCGCTGATCTACTCTATGGAGTTAATGATCAGCACGTGGATTTGGATCCACACAGTCAGGCTTTTTATCTGGTGCAACGGATTCAGGACGAAGTGCACCGCTTTGCGATTAGCTTCCACCATGACCTACACAGTAAGAATTCGATGACCTCGCGGTTAGATAGCATTAAAGGGGTGGGACCAAAGACGCGAAACAAATTACTGCGTAACTTTGGGTCCATGAAGAAGATTGAAGCTGCTTCGGTCGAAGAATTGCAGCAGTTAGGCATTTCTAAAACGGTGGCGCAGACCATTCACTACTCCTTTGCCAACCAAGTGGCTGCAGGAGAACACACACAGAAGTAACGACTAAAGAACGGAGAAAATATGTTTGTAGATCAAGTACAATTTAAGGTAAAAGCGGGTAAGGGAGGCGACGGGATGGTCGGCTTCCGCCGCGAAAAGTACGTTCCCAATGGAGGACCATCTGGTGGAGATGGTGGTCACGGTGGTAACGTCATCTTTCAGGTTGATTCTGGAATGAGCACCCTGATGGATTTTAAGTACAAAAAGGTTTTTAAAGCCGAAAACGGTGGCAACGGGGCCAATAAAAAGATGACGGGTGCTAGTGCCCCTGATCTGGTAATCAAAGTTCCCGAAGGCACGACCGTTTACAATCAAGCAACCGATCAACCGATTGCCGACCTGACCAAACCAGGCGAAGAAGTGGTGATTGCCAAAGGTGGTCGTGGGGGCCGAGGAAACGTGCACTTTGCAACAGCCAAAAACTCGGCACCAGAAATTGCAGAAAACGGAGAACCGGGTGAAGAACTGGACCTTAGTTTACAACTCCGGTTGCTAGCTGATGTGGGACTGGTTGGATTCCCGTCGGCTGGGAAATCAACGCTTTTAAAAACCATTACGAATTCGAAGCCAAAGATAGCTCAGTACCACTTTACAACGCTAGTTCCGAACCTAGGAATTGTGCGCAACGATGATGGTAATGACTTTGTCATTGCGGATCTGCCTGGATTAATTGAAGGGGCTTCACAGGGAGTCGGATTGGGATTTGCTTTCTTGCGCCACATCCAACGGACTCGGGTCATTTTACACGTGGTGGATATGAGTGGCGTCGAAGGGCGTGATCCGTATGATGACTACCAAAAAATTAACGCGGAATTAGAAAACTTTGATCCGCAACTGTTAGAACGACCCCAAATTATCGTGGCTAGTAAAATGGATCTGCCCGACTCGGAGACCAATTTAGAACACTTTAAGGCAGAACTAGCTCAACATGATGATCAGGTAGCCCGAAAGATTGATCCAATTTCGTCGGTAACCCATCAGGGATTAACGACTCTCATTCGGGATACAGGAGCGTTACTGGCAGAAACACCGAAGTTTCCAGTGGTTAGTGAATTGGAGCCGGCCGGCGCTGATGAAGTGGTTTACACTGCGGAAAATGAAACTACATCACCATTTACCCTGCAACGGGATGAAGATGGCGTCTGGGTCATTAGCGGAGCTAAGATTGAGCGGTTGTTTAAGATGACGAATATTGACCACACCCAGAGTTTAATGCGGTTTACACGGCAAATGCGTGGGATGGGAATCGATGAAGCTTTGCGGAATGCTGGGGCAAAGGACGGTGACTTAGTGCGCATCTTAGACTTTACTTTTGATTACGTAAATTAAAAAAGTAGTTAACGGAAGTTAACTACTTTTTTAGCCGAAAATGATTTGATTGTTGTGCAGTCGATACCCATAGAGGCGCTGAGGTTGCTCGATGCTTTGAAAAAGATCGACCTGGCCAGCTAAGGCTTGCGTGCGAGCGTCAAACTGTTCTAAAGTGAGTGGTTTTGTCGGAGCAGCAGCTGGTAGCAAAAAGAGCCGGTTGCCCTGCAGTTGTAATTCGGAGACAGGTTGCACGTTGTGATTAAGTTCGACAAAGAGGGTGCGGTGGGGATCAAGATCCACGGCTGAAACGTTAAACTGATGAAGTTGGATAGAATCACCTGCTTTTGCTAATCAAATTAGAAAGTGCGAATTGAGGGGACCATGATTTTTCAGTCCAGATAAGCTACAATTATTATATGATTTTTAGCGCTGAAATACATTAATGAGTCCGAAAAGGAACGGGAAAAAATATGCAGTTAGAGTTTTTTGGTACGGGGGCAGGAGTTCCCGGTAAGTTTAGAAACGTTTCAAGCGTAGTGTTACGCTTGTTAGATGAAGTAAACGAGGTTTGGATGTTTGACTGTGGGGAAGGAACGCAGCAACAAATTTTACGTTCCACCTTAAAACCCCGCAAAATTAATAAAATTTTTATCACGCACTTGCATGGTGATCACATTTTTGGGCTACCCGGATTGTTATCGAGCCGGTCGTTTCAAGGGGGAACGGATGATTTAACCATCTACGGTCCGGTTGGCATCAAACGCTACGTGCAAACTTCACTACAGGTAAGTCAAACCCGGTTGTCGTATCAAATTCACTATGTGGAATTAACCGATCCTGGAGTAATTTATGAAGATGACCAATTTACCGTGAAGGCGGAACGGTTGGACCATCAAATTGAATCCTGGGGTTATCGGGTGGAAGAACATGATCATCCTGGTGAATTAATGGTCCAAAAATTGCAAGAAGAGCATATCCCAGCGGGTCCAGTTTATGGTAAGCTTAAACTGGGTGAGTTGGTTACTCTCGCCGACGGACGGACGATTAACGGACAGGATTTTATCGGGCAACCACAACCGGGAAGAACCGTCACGATTCTGGGTGATACCAGAAAGACCGCCAACATTGAAAAGTTAGCTCAAGATGCGGATGTTCTGGTTCATGAAAGTACTTTTGGAAAGGGCGAGGCGAAGCTTGCCCGCAACTATTTTCATTCCACTAACATCCAAGCAGCACAGGGGGCTGTTCAAGCTAACGTGGGTCAGTTGTTATTAACCCATATCTCTGCTCGTTACACCGCCAAGATGGCTCGGGAGTTACAACAGCAAGCTCGTCAAATTTTTCCGCGCAGCAAAGTCGTTAAAGACTTTGATGTGGTGGACATTCCATTTAAGAAAAAGGAGTAACAAACATGAAAAAACAAATTGGGGTAATTACGGCGATTATTTTAGTAATTATTATGGCATTTTTTGTATTAATGAACATGACCAGTACCGAAATTAACTTTGGCTTTACCACAGTTGAATTTCCGCTGATTTTAATCATTTTGGGGAGTTTATTTGTCGGAGCAATCTTAATGTTTCTTTTTTCCTCATTCTCGAGCTTTAAAAATCATCGGGCTTCCAAAGCGGCCACCAAAGAAATCAATGATTTAAACCAACAAATCGCTTCTTTAAAACAACAACTTTTAGATCAAGATCAGGATCAGTTGGCGAACCAAAAAGCAGCCGCTGCCGCTAAAGCTGACCAACCGACCGATTCAAAACCAGACCAACAATAGAGCAAGCGAGGTAATTTGGTGTTTTCCGCAAAATTCAAATGGACAGACAAGCCCCAAACGGCAACTACGGAGCTAGTAGAATCGTTAAGTAGCGAACTGGGCTTACCCCAGTTAACCACTCAAATTTTGGTTAACCGCGGGTATACTGACCCGGATCAGATTAAACATTTTCTTGCTCCAGACGAGTCTGATTTGTTGGATCCCATGTTGTTACATGACATGGAAACGGCTGTGGAGCGCATCCAAGCCGCGATTGCTAACGAGGAACAGATTACAGTTTATGGTGATTATGACGCGGACGGTTTGACTAGTACAGCGATTCTTTATGAAACGTTGCTAGAAATCGGAGCCAACGTTAATTACTATATCCCGAATCGCTTTAGTGACGGCTATGGTCCGAATGTGGCTGCCTTTGAAAAGTTGATTGAAAATGGGACGTCACTAATCGTGACCGTTGATAACGGAGTCGCGGGAAACGAGGCCATTGCCAGAGCTCAGGAACTGAAATGTGATGTGGTGGTTACGGATCATCACGAACTGCCGGAACAGTTGCCAAATGCAACTGCCATCGTCCATGCTGATTTGAGTCCGGATTATCCCTTTAAGGAATTGTCGGGAGCCGGGATTGCTTTTAAGGTGGCAACGGCGCTCACGGATGAGATTCCTCAAGAAAAGTTAGACCTGGCTTCCATTGGAACCATTGCTGATTTAGTGTCCCTCACCGGAGAAAATCGAGCCTTGGTGCAATTTGGGTTAAACGTCATTCATCTAACGGAACGACCAGGCTTGAAGGCCCTGATTAAAAAAGCAAAGCTCAAGTTAGACCAAGTGGATGAGGAAAACATCAGTTTCCAAATCGCCCCGGCTTTGAACTCGATTGGAAGAATGGGCGAAGCGACCCCAGGGATTCAATTACTAACGACCGATGACGAAGCATTAGCCTTGAAATTAGCGCAGCAAACGTTGAAAACCAATGACCAGCGTAAACAATTGGTAACGGAAATCACGGAACAGGCCGAGCTGCTGGTTGCCAAGCAAGCAGACCAGCCCGTGTTAGTGTTGGTGGGAGCTGATTGGCACGAAGGTGTCCTTGGAATCGTGGCGAGTCGGATTAAAGAGAAGTTCCAAAAACCGACGATTGTTTTAACAAAAACGAAGAATGGGTTAGTGAAGGGATCCGGTCGGAGCGTCCCTGGTTTTGATTTGTTTCAGGCGCTTAATCCCGAACGTGATTTAATGACGGCGTTTGGTGGTCATGAAATGGCGGTAGGCCTAACGTTAGCAAGCGACCAACTACCTGAGTTTCAACGACGACTGGAAGAAACCGCTCAAAAGCAGGGCTTACAAAAAAATCAACGGGCCGAGTTGGCCATTGACTATTCGATTCAACCGGATGACGTCAACCAGACGTTGTATGATAATTTACAGCTGTTAAGTCCCTTTGGGGTCGACAACGAAAAGCCCGAGTTTGCCATTCATCCTAACTCTTTGAGTGGTTTGCTGGCCATTGGAGCCGATAAATCACATCTGAAGTTTGAATTAGTTGGTAACCGGCAGAAGGTAGGTGCGATTGCTTTTGGTTGGGGAACCAAGTTATCGCAACTCCAGAAGCTAGTCGCGAATTTGAAAGTGGCTGGGACGATTGGGAAAAATGAGTTTCGGGGTAGAACTAACTTTCAGATTATGGTAGATGACATTGCTCCGGCTGGAGTTGTGTTAGAAGACCGTCGCACGAACCAGTTGGTCCAATCCATGTTTCAGAAACCAGGGACCTATCTCTTTTTTAACGAAAAAAGGCAGCAACAACTGGCGCCGTATTTAAACGAGCAATCAGAAGGCTTGTTGGTAAAAAACGTTGACTTTCAACAACAACAGTTTGACCATTTATTTATTGTGGATTTTCCCGCGCGGTTAGCTGACTTACAGCAGGTAGTACGACTGGCGAAAACTCCCGTCATTACCCTGTACTTGTACAAAAAGCAGCGCTTGCGAATGGTCGGGATGCCCGACCGGGAACAATACACCAAGTTATTCAAATTTTTAGAAAAACAGCCTACGGTTGCATTACGCAATCATATTCCTAAATTAGGGCAACAGTTACATCTTGATCCCCAAGCGTTAGTTTTCATGATTCAAGTGTTTACGGAGTTGGGATTTGTAACCGTCAATGATGGAGTCTTGCATAAGGTTGATAATCCACCGCATCGTGCTTTAAACACGGCTACTTGCTATCAGCAACGAGAGCTAGATTTACAGCTTGAACAACAATTGTTAGCTAGCTCGCAGCAAAAGTTTTTACAGTGGTTACAGTCCTTACGCACACAAGACTAGAGAAAAGAAGGAGTTCTTCATGACATTAGATTTAAAAGATTATGTAGCGAGTTATCCGGATTTTCCCGAACCGGGGATTTTATTTCGCGATATTTCGCCCTTATTAGAAAATGGGGATGCCTATCGGCAAGCAACCAATCAAATCGTTGACTATGCTAAAAAATTAAACGTGGACATGGTGGTCGGACCAGAAGCCCGCGGGTTCATTGTCGGCTGTCCTGTTGCTTACGATTTAAACATTGGTTTTGCACCGGCCCGGAAGAAGGGGAAACTCCCCGGGCACACGGTTAAGGCTACCTACGGGTTGGAATACGGTGAATCTTCTTTATATTTACACGATGATGCCATCAAGCCAGGCCAACGAGTATTAATAACAGATGATTTACTGGCCACTGGTGGAACCATTGCAGCGACGATTCAACTGGTGGAGGATCTTGGGGGCGTCGTGGCCGGGACGGCTTTCTTTGTGGAGCTGATGGATCTCAAGGGTCGCGATAAAATTAAGGATTATGATATTTTAAGTTTAATGCAGTATTAAAAGTGGGACACTATTCAGTTTGCAAAGTTACCGGTTTTTGTTTATAATTGGATAGTGTTATTTTGGAGAGTTGGCAGAGTGGTAATGCACCGGACTCGAAATCCGGCGAACCAAGCTTATACTTGGCGCGCAGGTTCAAATCCTGTACTCTCCTTAAATTAAAAAAGACGTCAACATTAGTTGACGTCTTTTTTTGATGGTTTTTAACGTTTTAAAATTTTCTGTTTTTCCTGTTGATACTCCGTGAATGAAATGGCGCCAATTTGATACAAACGGAAAAATTTTTTGATTTCATCTGCCTTGGATAAGTAACTATG
Organism: Fructilactobacillus carniphilus; assembly: GCF_024029675.1. Lineage (NCBI taxonomy): Bacteria > Bacillati > Bacillota > Bacilli > Lactobacillales > Lactobacillaceae > Fructilactobacillus > Fructilactobacillus carniphilus. The sequence goes on from NZ_CP097121.1 coordinate 313,872, forward strand.
CTCGTGAGCAAAGAAGGTCGTGATGGTACTAGTTAACATTCCCACAAAACCAATTCCGACAAGCATTAAAATGATGGCAAGTAATTTACCGATGCGAGTATGAGGGAAAATGTCACCATAACCAACCGTCGTTGTGGTAGCAATTGCCCACCAGATGGATTGCTCGGTGGTCTTATGTTCTGCAACTGAAAAAATTGCGGAACTAATTAAAATAATTATCACACAAATTGTTAGTAAAAAAATAAAATTATTAGTACGCAGAAAGCGGGTTACTTTTCCGTTTAATTTTCCTAAAATCCCTACCAGTCGAAATACATGAAAAAGTTTGCCCAAACGAGTAACCCTAAATATTTTAAAAGTTGTAAGATATCCAAAGGGAATAATGGCAATTAAATCAAAAAGATGGGTTTTAAAGTAGTGCCATTTATTGTTACTAAGCCATAAGCCACCAAAATAGTCACAAGTAAAAATAAATAAGATTAAATTATCGATGACGTTATAGGGATAAGCATTCAAATTAATCATGCCTAAATAATTAAGACCCATTAATATGATTGAAATCAGAGCTAATCCAATGATAATGAGTTCATAGCTTTTGAGTAAGCTGATTTTGGTTAATTGCACTGAACTTTTCCTTTCTTATTATTAAAAAATAAATAAAAATCCAGTTCCCCAAATGAGAACTGGATTTCATCGTTATAGCGGTCGTCCTTGGGTTAAATAGAGTCCAACCGCAACCACTCCAACTAATAAGACTAAGATGGTAAGCAACGACTTGATTGAAAGCTGATGGTGTCGTTTGTGAGCAAAGGCAACTTCTAAACTAGAATTTACCAAGAGTCCTATAATTATCTTTAAGAGGGTTAAAGCTGGGTGAGATTGCCAGTCGTTAGTCATCATGATGAAACCGGTGATGATTGCAATTATGTAGCCAACGCGAATGACCATCATGAAAATAGTGCGTAGTTGGTGCGTGGAACTAAGTAGATCCGATCATGGCTGCAACAAACAGGACCAACCAGTTAAGAAAATGAAGCCACAGCACTAACATGCCAGCTATCCGTTCCACTAAATTCGTCTTTATTGTAATAAGAATAAAGGGAGTTACAGTTTAAATTGGACCTGAATTGCTTTGCCTAAAATTTGACCGGGATTATTTTGATTGATGATGATCGGTTGAAAGGCAGGACTGGGATTGTCAGGCATTAAGATCACTTGATCATCTTGATATTGAACCCGTTTTAGAGTGGTTTCGTTTTCATTGAGTAAAATGGCAGCAATGTCACCATTTTCGACTTCATATTGCTGATGAATTAAAACGTAGGCTCCGTTCGGAATAGTTGGCGCCATTGATTCACCCCGACATTTGAGATAAAAATTACTTCCTGCTGGTAGTTCTGCTTGATTGGTGGGTAAATATCCCTCAATGTTTTCTTGGGCAACAATGGGGACCCCGCAGGCAATTTCCCCTAAAACTGGAACAGAAACTAACTTCATTGCATCGTAGGGTTCAAATTCAGATTGCGCCGGACGCAGACCAGCAAATTGGAGAACGTCAGCCACTGGAACCCGGAGACCCTTCGCTAATTTTTCTAGCGTAACGGGTTTTGGGATGTTAACTAGGCCGTTTTCAATTTGGGAGAGGTATGAATTTGACATTTGCGCCTGTAATGCCGTTTGGCGAACGGAAAATCCTTTTTGTTTGCGCAGCGCTTTAATTTTTTGACCAAATTTTTTGTTTTTGTCATTCATTATGATAAAATCACCTTCTATGTGAATTTAGTATAACAGCAATATATTGAAATTATTATAAAAATGAAAAGGCGAATCCTAAAACTGATTGAAAAACAGAAACGCTATGATATAGTAAATAATAATGATTTTATTGTGAAAGGCGGATGGTGACATGCTGAGTTTACGTTTGAAGGACCCAGAGACAGTGCGCGAGGAGATTTCCTTGCGTGGCTACTCCATTAACAGTTTTGCCCGAAAAATTAAGTCCAATCCGGGCTACATTGGCAAAGTATTAGATGGAAAACGGGATCCGTATCCGCCGCTAGCTAAAAAAATTGCTGAGGGGTTAGATATGGATATTCGGGATCTTTTTTTTGTCGTTGATGGTCGAAAAAATGAAACAGACCGTGAATAAGTTAGAAAAATCAAAACAGTGCAGGGGCGCTGTTTTTTTGTGAGAGTTTGTTCATCAATTCTCTAATTATGCCATTGAGGAATAAATAATCCAAAAATTAGTCAGCATAGTGTTGAATCTGGAAACTTTCATTTTAAATTTAGCAGTTTTCCTGAAAACTAGTAAAAAAAAGATTGAAATTTGTGAAAAGTATCATATACTTAGTACTGTGAAATCTTTAAGAAAAAAGGAGTTTTGGAGCTCATGAAAAAGGAAAAAAATGGTCTGTTGGCCTTAATTAGCCGGATGGACGACTTTAAAATTGATGGAATTGGGTTAGCAGTTTACGCTTTGCTCGCCATCATTTTGATCATTGTGGTCAGTCTGAATGTTTTACCACAAGGGATCTTTGGGGCCTTGTTTGTCATGGTCATCATGGGGAATATCTTCTACTGGCTCGGGGCACATTTGCCAATCTTTAAGAGCTACCTAGGTGGAGGAGCAGTGTTCGCTCTGTTTGCGCCCGCACTATTGGGAATTGCTGGAATCATCCCTAAGACGGTGATTAAGACAGTGGATAGCTTCATGTCCAGCACGGGATTCATTGATTTCTTCATCATTTCTTTGATTGTGGGAGCAATTCTGGGAATGAACCGGGAAATGTTGTTGAAGGCTTCCGTTCGGTTCCTTCCTGTGGCTTTCCTATCAATGGCCGTAGCCTTTTTTGCAGTTGGCCTAATGTCAATGCTGATTGGAAAAGGCTTCCGTTACGGAGCTTTGTTCGTGGCCTTTCCAATCATGGGTGGAGGAATTGGTGCTGGTGCCATTCCACTTTCCAAGATTTACCACGAGGCCTTTGGTGGTAGCACTGATTTTCTTTCAATGCTATTACCAGCCGTCATCTTAGGAAACGTGTTTGCCATTATCGGAGCTGGATTGATTAGCAAGGTCTTTGCTAACAGTAAGGGTAATGGACACGGTAAAATGCTACCTGGTAACTTTGATGATGTTTCTAAAGACAGCATCAAGATTACTTACCAAAAGATGGGTGTCGGTTTGATGATTGCCGCTGCTTTCTTGATGATTGGATTAACGTTAAACCACTTTATTCCCATGGTTAACGAATATGCCTTTATCATTCTGCTGGTTATCATCTTCAAAGCAAGTGGCTGGATTCCAAAATACTACGAAGAATCAGCAGTTACTTTCAGTAACTCAATTACCAAGAACCTGACTCACGCATTATTGGCCGGAGTGGGACTGACGAAGCTTGACTTACCAGTGTTAGGGCACTCCCTAACGTGGCAATTTGTGGTCCTTGTCTTAACTAGTGTGATTGTCATTGCCATCGCGGCTGCTTTAATCGGAAAATTATTTGGATTATACCCAGTGGAATCTGCCATTACGGCGGGGTTAGTTAACAACTCCATGGGTGGAACTGGTAACATTTCTGTACTGGCCGCTTGTGATCGGATGAATCTGATTGGATTTGCCCAAATGGGGAACCGACTCGGAGGAGCTATCATGCTGGTCGCAGCCGGGATTTACATTTCGATTTTTGGATAGCATCAAGCGCTTCGAAATTTTAATTTAAACTAAACTGAAAAAGCATCCCGGATTAATTACGGAATGCTTTTTTCTATATATTAAACTGATTAATTATTGACTAATGGCGAACGTTTGCGTTCCAACGTCAGTTCCGTCAATTTGTTGGTTGGAATTTTGATCAATGGCATTCTGGTTAATTCCTTGGCTGGCATTAATCGAAATCGGGTCCTTGGTGTTGTTTAATTTATAGACCACCGAACTCTTGACCGTTTGTCCCTTGGCAATGTTTTCATCCGGATTAGTTGGTAACGAATCGTCACTAAATTCTGTTTTATCTAACTTCTGTTTATCCTGGGTAACCTTCATATTGGCGTTCCAAGCGTCCATCGGTGTCATGGAATGGCTTGATTTATTGGTAACCTGATAAATGAAAGCAACCATGGAAGGAGAGGATTCGTTGGGTTGTTTGATGGTCTTAACTCCCTTAATCCGAATGGTTTTGTCATTCAACTGAGCAACGTTGTTCCGAAATGATGGTTGTTGATTGGTTTTGCTGGTCGTTGCCGACTTCGGTTTTGACTGACTTTGCTTGTTGGAAGAACAGCCGGCTAAACTAAGGGTTGCAACGGTCGCAAGACCGATAATGATTTGTTTTTTCACGATAAGGACTCCTTATTAAGAATGGTGAAGCTATTCTAATTGTACAATAATGTACGATAATAATAAATGGAACAAAGTAGTGGACAAATCAAGCTTTCTAATTTATAATCAGTACAAACTGGTTGTTGATATTAACCAATTAAGCAGCGAATAATAGATTTCTTTGAGGAGGATTTAAGCATATGAAAGTAGCAGTAGTTGGATCATCTCATGGTGGTTACGAAGCAGTACGCGGAGTTTTACAACAATTTCCTGATGCTCACATTGATTGGTACGAAAAGGGTGACTTTATTTCGTTCTTATCTTGTGGGATGGAACTATACCTCCAAGGAGTGGTAAAGGACGTTAACTCAGTTAGTTACGCTACCATTCCAGAAATGGAAGACAAGGGTGTTCACGTTCACATCAATTCAGAAGTAACGAACATTGATCCGGACGGACACAAATTGACGGTGGTTGACGTCCAAAACGGTCAAGAAGAAAGTGCCGATTACGACAAGTTGATCTTGAGCGTGGGTGCGACCCCATTCAAACTTCCAGTGGCCGGAAAAGAATTGCAAAACATTTACGCAATGCGGGGTCGGGACTGGGCCATCAAGTTGCGGGAGGCCGAAGTTAAACCAGACATTAAGAACGTAACGGTGGTTGGTTCTGGTTACATTGGAATCGAAGCTGCTGAATCATTCGCTAAGGCTGGTAAACACGTTACGATTGTAGATACGAATCCCACCATTTTGGGAACCTACCTAGATACAGAGTTCACTGAAATCCTAGAAGAAGAATTAAAGGCCAACGACGTTGACTTGCGGTTAAGCCAATCCGTGAAGGAATATGTTGGTAATTCTGATGACAAGGTTACTTCAGTAATTTCAACGACTGGTGATACTTGGGATGCGGACTTGGTCATCGAAACGGCTGGAATTCGTCCTGCTACGAAGTGGTTAGCTGGAATCGTTGATTTAGACGATCATGGCATGATTAAAACGGACGAATACCAACAAACTAGTAATCCAGATATCTTCGCCGTGGGTGATGCCACTGAAATCGAATTTGCCCCAACTGGCAAGAAACAATTGATTGCGTTAGCTTCTAACGCTCGGCGGCAAGGTCGTTCAGCTGCTGCTAACTTAGAAGGTCACAAACGTAAAACCACTGCTGTTTCTGGTTCATCTGCTTTACACGTCTTTAATTACAAGTTTGCTTCTACCGGAGTTAAAGATGTTACTGCTGAGGGCCTCGGAGTTGACGTTGAATCAGTTTTTGTTACTGATACCAAGGTTCCTCCGTTTGTCCCTGCTGAACACAATGCTGAAGTCTTCTTCAAATTGACTTACGATCCAAAGACGAGAGTTGTCATGGGAGCGCAAATCATGTCGAAGATGGACACCACTGCTAACATCAACGCCATCTCGTTGGCAATTCAACAACACATGACGGTTGACGACTTGGCATATGCTGATTTCTTCTTCCAACCAGGCTTTGACCGTCCATGGAACATTATGAACGTGGCTGCACAAAAAGCCGAACAAAAATTAGATAAATAAGGATTATTTCCTGAAAAACTTCAAGTTTAGCGCTTGAAGTTTTTTTATTTTCCGGTAAACTGGTGTTTGAACCAAATTCTTCGGGGTTTGGACGGACTACATCAGAATGAAAATGGAAAAGTTGGGGGAACCATCATCATGCCAGAATTAGATCAACGCCTAGGCGATGTTTATAATCATCGGTTAGACACCATTACACCATCACAAATTAGATCCTTTTCCCGTGAGATTCAAGACATCCCGGGATTAGTCAGCTTAAACGTGGGGGAACCCGGATTTAATACCCCAGAACACGTTAAACAAGCGGCCATTGATAGCATTGCTAATAACCAATCACACTACTCGCCCCAAAATGGGTGGTTAGAGTTACGGGAGGCCATTAGTAATTATCTAAAGAAACGTTACCAAATGGACTATGATCCAGAAGCGGAGGTAACGGTGACCGATGGTGCCACAGAAGCATTATCGAGTAGCTTTCTAGCTACGATTAATCCTGGTGATGAGGTCTTGATTCCGATGCCTGGTTACCCAGCCTACACTTCGTTAGTTGAGTTAGCTGGCGGGGTTCCAGTTGGAATGGACACTAGCGCAACGGAGTTTAAACTAACCCCAGAACAACTAGAAGACACGTTGGCAGCTCATCCGAATGCTAAGGAGTTAGTTTTAAACTACCCGACTAATCCGACCGGAGTTTCGTATACTAAGGAAGAATTGGAACAATTAGCGAAGGTCGTGGAAAGACACGGTCTGCTCGTGGTTGATGATGAAATCTATGGAGAATTAACCTATGACATCGAACACTTCTCCTTTGCCAAAATCCTGCCGGAAAACACGATCTTAATTAACGGACTTTCCAAGTCGCACGCCATGACGGGGTACCGGTTAGGATATGTTGCTGGACCGGCTGCCATTGTGACGAATGTTAATAAGGTCCATGGTTACCTAGTAACTTCACCATCGAATCCGGCTCAATATGCTGCCATTGAAGCCTTGAATAACGGCATGGAAGATCCGATTTCCATGCGGAAGGCCTACCAGGAACGACGGGATTTAATGACGACTGAATTACGGAAGTTAGGCTTTGAAGTGGTTACGCCAGAAGGCGCTTTCTACATCTTTGCCAAAATCCCGGCTCAATTTAGCGAAAATTCGCGGGAATTTGCGCTCCGGTTAGCCCGAGAAGCTAAAGTCGGAGTAACCCCAGGTAGTGCTTTTGGGGAAGCAGGCGAAGGGTATCTTCGGCTTTCATATGCTGCAGACCTTGATCAAATTAAGCTAGCGTTAGATCAAATGAAGACATTTATTGAGAGCACGGACTAAGTTATTAAATTATAAAGATAAGATTAAAGTTTAGATATAGAAAACCGAAGTAATAATTGCTTCATGGTCTGTTTATTTAGGACCATGCTGTAAAACATTACTTTGGTTTTTTATTTTATTAAGGATGATTAATTTTTAGATATATATATATGAAATAAATGGTTGTTTTGCTAATTATTTTTGATGTGAATTTATTTTATGGATTTTTATTTCACACTTAATGATTGCATAAATCATAAAATAATATTATAGTTATGAGTGTTATATTCAATATAACAACTTTCATACTATGCTACATAAATTTAAGGGGGTATTTTTATGCCGTTTAAAGACAGCAAGACGCATTATAAAATGTATAAAGCTGGAAAACGCTGGTTATTTAGTGCCATTACAGTAACCGCGCTTTCTGCCGGCTTCTTTGCATTTAACGTTAATGACGTCCACGCTGATACTAGTTCTTTGTCAACCCAAACGACAGCTAGTTCTAGCACCGATCCTGGCGCTTCGAACACTGCTACGGATAAAGCAGAGAACCAAGATCAACAATCACAACAGAAGCAAACGGTCACAGCCGAGGATGCTGCTAACCAAAAATCTACTGATCAAGTAGATAATTCTAGCCAAGCAGCTTCGACTGCTAACCAAACAACTTCGACCCAAGCTGCTAATGATCAAAAGCAAGCTTCTACTGAACAGACTAGCGAGGCAGCCAAGTCTACCAGTACCGAAGCAAAAGCTGAGCAGCAATCTACTGCTACCAGTAAGCAACAATCAACTGAGCAGAAGAGTACTGATCAAACAAAACAACAAAATCAATCTGCTACCAGTCAAGCTACTAGGGAACAACAATCTAACCAGTTGACTGGTAATGAATCTGCTAAGATTGCCGATGCTCAAGCACAATCTGATCAATCAGCTTCATCTGCTGCGATTGCAGATCAAACAGCTACTAGCAACCAAAATACTGCTGCTTCAGATCAAACTTCTGCTTCTACATCAGAGAATATGCAATCTAACTCTGCAGCATCAGAAGCACAGTCGGCTAGTGTTTCTCAACAAGCAGAGCAACAGGTTCGTGATCAAGTTAAACAAGCTGTTGAACAAGCAAAAGCAGCTAACGTAGTACTTGCTAGCAACGTTAAAGATGATAATGGACTAAAGATTGAAGTTGGTGACCCCGACTATGGTGGTCGTTGGGTTGATCCCGATGAGAGTCATTATACTTTCCAATACGATAAGATCGTGACTGGATTTAATCAGGCTGGTCGAGTAAGAACCATTGTTTTCTCTACCAATCGGAACGGCGATGGAACTCTCTACGCCTTTGAACTAGATGAAAATAATCACGTAATTGGATCATACACGATTAAAAGTAATCCAGGTCAGGAAACTAGAGAAAATTCGCAAAACTTACAAAACTTCTATTACCGGAATAATGGAGATTTCACTGGTGGATTACAAACCAATTCTTCTGAAATTCGGTTTAATCGGGAGTGGACGATAGCTGATCACCAACCAAGTACATTGCAACTTGGGGTAGAAAACTTCTTTCTTCCACGAGAGGTACCTAGTACCGTTCGTTATGTTGACGCACAAACAAAACAAACGGTTTTTGAATCTCATTTCAGTGGGTTAACTGGTCAAGATTTCAAGGTAACTGGATTACCTGATAAAGCCAAAGAAGGTTACTACTACATTAGCCGGACACCGGATAATTCTAGTGGTTCCATTTCTCCATTCGGTAAGGTTGGAACGGTTTGGACCACTCATTACGCTAACGGTTCGTCTTTACAGATGACTGAAACTGACGATCACGGTGGTATGGACGTTAAACTTTTCAGTCCAAATGGTACGCAATTCGGTCAGACTTACCATATTGATGCTGGATACCGTTTTAACGATAAGACTAGAGAATATGGTTGGGATGTTACTAAGACCAATGGTGATAGCACACCTGCTCTTGGATACTACCCAATTTACCCAATTTATACTCCGCAGACTCGTAACATTCAATTTGAACTTAACAAATTAAGTAAACTGGTCCCAGTTGATCCAAATGGGAACCCAATTGATAATGGAGATCACGATGTGCCTTATACCATTGATCCAAACGATCCAACGAAGGCTAACCCTACTCCATTACCAAACATTCCTGGTTATGTTCCGTTAGATCCAAATGATCATACCAAGACGACGACTCCGGGAACGGAAGTTCCGATTAACAACCCTGGTGAAGAGACAAAAGTTCCTTACGTTGTTGACCACCAAGATGCTGTTATTCATTATGTTGATGATCAAGGGAATGAATTACACACTGACCAAGTTAGCGGTAAGATTAACGAACGGTCTCCTTACTCACCAGCTGACGAAACTAACAAGCTTGTGAGTCAAGGCTACAAGCAAATTGACAGTGACTTCCCACAAGATGGAATTGTGCTTTCTTACAATAATGGGAAACAATTGGTTTACACCATTAAATTTAAGAAAGTTACTGAAGCAGTAACTGATAATTCTGGGGTTTCAAACATTAAGGTTAAGTATGTTTACGATAATGGTTCTCAGGCTGCTCCTGACAACAACATTAAGTTTACTTACCATCGGACGGGAACTAAGAATCTCGAAACTAATGAAATCACTTGGAATGAATGGATTCCAGACCAAGAAAACAGTTATAACGTTAAGTCTCCAGAAATTACTGGTTACACACCTGATAAGCAAAGTGTTTCTGATAGCAACGTGCCAGAAGGTGTTGATAGCACGGTCACGGTAACTTACAATGCTAACGCTGAAAAGGCACACGTTAACTACGTGGACCAAGACAACGGTGGCAAGGTAATTAAGAGTGACACGCTGAACGGTAAGTTTGGTGACACTTCAGATTACACGACGAAGGATCGGATTTCTGAACTTCAAAAACAAGGTTATGAATTAGTAAACGATGGTTACAAACCAGGTTACAAGTTCACAACCGACGAACCAACGTTTACGGTAACCTTGAAGCACAAGACGACGACGGTAACGCCAGATAACCCTGGTAAGCCAGGACAACCAGTTGATCCAAACAACCCAGACGGACCGAAGTACCCAGATGGTACTGACGAATCCAACTTGGTTAAGAACATTACGCGGACGATCCACTACCGTTACGCAGATGGCAGCGAAGCAGCCAAAGACGTTACGGAAACGGTTAAGTACACGCGGAACATGACCTTTGACCAAGTAACTGGTAAGATCATTGAAACTGATGACTGGAAGAGTGCTAAGGACAGCTATGATGCTGTTGACTCACCAGCAATTACTGGTTACACGCCTGACCAACCAACGGTTGGAGCTGCAACTACGAAACCAACTGATTCAGATAGCTCGGTTACGGTAACTTACAATGCTAACGCTGAAAAGGCACACGTTAACTACGTGGACCAAGACGACGGTGGCAAGGTAATTAAGAGTGACACGCTGAACGGTAAGTTTGGTGACACTTCAGATTACACGACGAAGGATCGGATTTCTGAACTTCAAAAACAAGGTTATGAATTAGTAAACGATGGTTACAAACCAGGTTACAAGTTCACAACCGATGAACCAACGTTTACGGTAACCTTGAAGCACAAGACGACGACGGTAACGCCAGATAACCCTGGTAAACCAGGACAACCAGTTGATCCAAACAACCCAGATGGACCGAAGTACCCAGATGGTACTGACGAATCCAACTTGGTTAAGAACATTACGCGGACGATCCACTACCGTTACGCAGATGGCAGCGAAGCAGCCAAAGACGTTACGGAAACGGTTAAGTACACGCGGAACATGACCTTTGACCAAGTAACTGGTAAGATCATTGAAACTGATGACTGGAAGAGTGCTAAGGACAGCTATGATGCTGTTGACTCACCAGCAATTACTGGTTACACGCCTGACCAACCAACGGTTGGAGCTGCAACTACGAAACCAACTGATTCAGATAGCTCGGTTACGGTAACTTACAATGCTAACGCTGAAAAGGCACACGTTAACTACGTGGACCAAGACAACGGTGGCAAGGTAATTAAGAGTGACACGCTGAACGGTAAGTTTGGTGACACTTCAGATTACACGACGAAAGATCGGATTTCTGAACTTCAAAAACAAGGTTATGAATTAGTAAACGATGGTTACAAACCAGGTTACAAGTTCACAACCGATGAACCAACGTTTACGGTAACCTTGAAGCACAAGACGACGACGGTAACGCCAGATAACCCTGGTAAACCAGGACAACCAGTTGATCCAAACAACCCAGATGGACCGAAGTACCCAGATGGTACTGACGAATCCAACTTGGTTAAGAACATTACGCGGACGATCCACTACCGTTACGCAGATGGCAGCGAAGCAGCCAAAGACGTTACGGAAACGGTTAAGTACACGCGGAACATGACCTTTGACCAAGTAACTGGTAAGATCATTGAAACTGATGACTGGAAGAGTGCTAAGGACAGCTATGATGCTGTTGACTCACCAGCAATTATTGGTTACACGCCTGACCAACCAACGGTTGGAGCTGCAACTACGAAACCAACTGATTCAGATAGCTCGGTTACGGTAACTTACAATGCTAACGCTGAAAAGGCACACGTTAACTACGTGGACCAAGACAACGGTGGCAAGGTAATTAAGAGTGACACGCTGAACGGTAAGTTTGGTGACACTTCAGATTACACGACGAAGGATCGGATTTCTGAACTTCAAAAACAAGGTTATGAATTAGTAAACGATGGTTACAAACCAGGTTACAAGTTCACAACCGACGAACCAACGTTTACGGTAACCTTGAAGCACAAGACGACGACGGTAACGCCAGATAACCCTGGTAAGCCAGGACAACCAGTTGATCCAAACAACCCAGACGGACCGAAGTACCCAGATGGTACTGACGAATCCAACTTGGTTAAGAACATTACGCGGACGATCCACTACCGTTACGCAGATGGCAGCGAAGCAGCCAAAGACGTTACGGAAACGGTTAAGTACACGCGGAACATGACCTTTGACCAAGTAACTGGTAAGATCATTGAAACTGATGACTGGAAGAGTGCTAAGGACAGCTATGATGCTGTTGACTCACCAGCAATTACTGGTTACACGCCTGACCAACCAACGGTTGGAGCTGCAACTACGAAACCAACTGATTCAGATAGCTCGGTTACGGTAACTTACAATGCTAACGCTGAAAAGGCACACGTTAACTACGTGGACCAAGACGACGGTGGCAAGGTAATTACGAGTGACACGCTGAACGGTAAGTTTGGTGACACTTCAGATTACACGACGAAGGATCGGATTGCTGAACTTCAAAAACAAGGTTATGAATTAGTAAACGATGGTTACAAACCAGGTTACAAGTTCACAACTGACGAACCAACGTTCACAGTAACTATGAAGCACAAGACGACGACGGTAACGCCAGATAACCCTGGTAAGCCAGGACAACCAGTTGATCCAAACAACCCAGACGGACCGAAGTACCCAGATGGTACTGACGAATCCAACTTGGTTAAGAACATTACGCGGACGATCCATTACCGTTACGCAGATGGCAGCGAAGCAGCCAAAGACGTTACGGAAACGGTTAAGTACACGCGGAACATGACCTTTGACCAAGTAACTGGTAAGATCATTGAAACTGATGACTGGAAGAGTGCTAAGGACAGCTATGATGCTGTTGACTCACCAGCAATTACTGGTTACACGCCTGACCAACCAACGGTTGGAGCTGCAACTACGAAACCAACTGATTCAGATAGCTCGGTTACGGTAACTTACAATGCTAACGCTGAAAAGGCACACGTTAACTACGTGGACCAAGACAACGGTGGCAAGGTAATTACGAGTGACACGCTGAACGGTAAGTTTGGTGACACTTCAGATTACACGACGAAGGATCGGATTGCTGAACTTCAAAAACGTGGTTACGAATTGGTAACCGATGGTTACAAACCAGGTTACAAGTTCACAACCGACGAACCAACGTTTACGGTAACCTTGAAGCACAAGACGACGACGGTAACGCCAGATAACCCTGGTAAGCCAGGACAACCAGTTGATCCAAACAACCCAGACGGACCGAAGTACCCAGATGGTACTGACGAATCCAACTTGGTTAAGAACATTACGCGGACGATCCACTACCGTTACGCAGATGGCAGCGAAGCAGCCAAAGACGTTACGGAAACGGTTAAGTACACGCGGAACATGACCTTTGACCAAGTAACTGGTAAGATCATTGAAACTGATGACTGGAAGAGTGCTAAGGACAGCTATGATGCTGTTGACTCACCAGCAATTACTGGTTACACGCCTGACCAACCAACGGTTGGAGCTGCAACTACGAAACCAACTGATTCAGATAGCTCGGTTACGGTAACTTACAATGCTAACGCTGAAAAGGCACACGTTAACTACGTGGACCAAGACGACGGTGGCAAGGTAATTACGAGTGACACGCTGAACGGTAAGTTTGGTGACACTTCAGATTACACGACGAAGGATCGGATTGCTGAACTTCAAAAACGTGGTTACGAATTGGTAACCGATGGTTACAAACCAGGTTACAAGTTCACAACCGACGAACCAACGTTTACGGTAACCTTGAAGCACAAGACGACGACGGTAACGCCAGATAACCCTGGTAAGCCAGGACAACCAGTTGATCCAAACAACCCAGACGGACCGAAGTACCCAGATGGTACTGACGAATCCAACTTGGTTAAGAACATTACGCGGACGATCCACTACCGTTACGCAGATGGCAGCGAAGCAGCCAAAGACGTTACGGAAACGGTTAAGTACACGCGGAACATGACCTTTGACCAAGTAACTGGTAAGATCATTGAAACTGATGACTGGAAGAGTGCTAAGGACAGCTATGATGCTGTTGACTCACCAGCAATTACTGGTTACACGCCTGACCAACCAACGGTTGGAGCTGCAACTACGAAACCAACTGATTCAGATAGCTCGGTTACGGTAACTTACAATGCTAACGCTGAAAAGGCACACGTTAACTACGTGGACCAAGACGACGGTGGCAAGGTAATTACGAGTGACACGCTGAACGGTAAGTTTGGTGACACTTCAGATTACACGACGAAGGATCGGATTGCTGAACTTCAAAAACAAGGTTATGAATTAGTAAACGATGGTTACAAACCAGGTTACAAGTTCACAACCGATGAACCAACGTTTACGGTAACCTTGAAGCACAAGACGACGACGGTAACGCCAGATAACCCTGGTAAACCAGGAAAACCAGTTGATCCAAACAACCCAGATGGACCGAAGTACCCAGATGGTACTGACGAATCCAACTTGGTTAAGAACATTACGCGGACGATCCACTACCGTTACGCAGATGGCAGCGAAGCAGCCAAAGACGTTACGGAAACGGTTAAGTACACGCGGAACATGACCTTTGACCAAGTAACTGGTAAGATCATTGAAACTGATGACTGGAAGAGTGCTAAGGACAGCTATGATGCTGTTGACTCACCAGCAATTACTGGTTACACGCCTGACCAACCAACGGTTGGAGCTGCAACTACGAAACCAACTGATTCAGATAGCTCGGTTACGGTAACTTACAATGCTAACGCTGAAAAGGCACACGTTAACTACGTGGACCAAGACGACGGTGGCAAGGTAATTACGAGTGACACGCTGAACGGTAAGTTTGGTGACACTTCAGATTACACGACGAAGGATCGGATTGCTGAACTTCAAAAACAAGGTTATGAATTAGTAAACGATGGTTACAAACCAGGTTACAAGTTCACAACTGACGAACCAACGTTCACAGTAACTATGAAGCACAAGACGACGACGGTAACGCCAGATAACCCTGGTAAGCCAGGACAACCAGTTGATCCAAACAACCCAGACGGACCGAAGTACCCAGATGGTACTGACGAATCCAACTTGGTTAAGAACATTACGCGGACGATCCATTACCGTTACGCAGATGGCAGCGAAGCAGCCAAAGACGTTACGGAAACGGTTAAGTACACGCGGAACATGACCTTTGACCTAGTAACAGGCAAGATTGTTGAGACTGGACAATGGACTTTACAAGGTGGTAATTGGAACGCTGTTAAGTCACCAGTTGTTACTGGTTACTACACTAGAACTCCACTAGTTAACGCCGTAACTGTTACGCCTGAAACTCAAAATGCCGAAGTCACGGTTGTTTACCTTCCACTTGGTCACTTGGTTCCAGATGTTCCAGGAACTACTCCTGAAACTTACCCGAATGATCCAAATGATCCAAGTAAGATTAATGACCCATTGATTCCTGACATTCCGGGTTACACTCCTGTTGACGGTAATGGTAACAAGTTGGTACCGGGAACTCCTTACCCAATTGATCCTGAAAACATTGGTAAAGATACCCCAATTCATTACGTTAAGAATGAAGTTCCTGCTAAACCAGCAGAACCAACTAAGCCAAGTACTCCAGCAGAACCTAAACAACCAGTTGCACCAGCAGAAACTCCAGTAGCTCCTGCACAACCGGCTGCCCCTGCTGCACAACCAGCAGCTCCAGCACCAAAACAAGCTGCTCCTGCTCCAGCACCACATAAACAAGTATTACCACAAACTGGTGAAAGTCAGTCGACTGGAATTATGAGTTTAATTGGAGCATTGCTTCTTTCAATCCTTGGAATCTTTGGTTACAAGAAGAAAGAAGACAAATAAATTTAACTGAGCGATAACAAGATTTACTTAGTTAAATAAAGGCTAACATTAACCCCTCAAACTAGATGTAAAAATCTAATTTGGGGGGTTTTTGCTATTGATAAAAAATAAACAGATTTAGTATTTATTTTTAGGTAGGCCTGATTTAATGTTTTTCAATAGGTCTTTTTTGCCATCGTTGCTAATTACCGGTAGAATTATAGTATTGAATTGAAAAACGATGGAGTGATAAAGATGAACGTGGGAATTGATCAAATTGGATTTTATACGCCAAACTATTACCTGGATTTACGGGATTTAGCGTACGCCCGTCATGAAGATCCTAATAAATATCTAATTGGGATTGGGCAGGAACGCCAAGCTGTTCCACCGGCTTCTCAAGATGCCGTTACGATGGCTGCTAATGCGGCGACTCAAGTAGTTACGGCTGAGAACCGGAACCAAATTTCCTTAATTATTTTTGGGACCGAAAGCGGAGTGGATAATTCTAAGTCCGGTGCCATTTATTTACAACAACTGTTAGGCTTGAAAAGAGAAGCGCGCGCCTTTGAAATTAAGCAAGCTTGTTATGGGGCAACAGCGGGTTTGCAGTTAGCCAAGGACTTTGTGGCTGCTCATCCGGATCGAGTAGCCCTGGTGGTTGGATCTGATGTGGCTCGGTATGGGTTGAATACTCCGGGAGAGGTGACCCAGGGGTGCGGAGCAATTGCGATGACCGTCAGCGCCCAGCCCCGGACGTTAGCCATCAGTCCTAACAGTAGCGTTTATTCAGACGATATCATGGACTTCTGGCGTCCAATTAACCATACGGAGGCCCTAGTCGATGGGCACTACTCCAATGATATTTACCAACAATTCTTCCAAAAGACGATTCAGGCTTATTGTGCTGAACAACGGGTCAGTTTAACTGATTTTCGAGCTTTGACCTTCCATCTTCCGTACAGTAAGTTGGGCTTGAAGGCATTGCGCACCATTTTACCGGAAGTGGACGAATCCCAACAGCAACAATGGTTAACGGAGTTTGAAGCAAGTCGGGTATACAATCGGCAGGTCGGGAATCTGTATACAGGTTCCTTGTACCTGAGCCTCCTGTCACTATTAGACCATTCACAGGAATTAACTTCTGGTGATCAAATTGGACTATTTAGTTACGGTTCTGGAGCCCAAGGGGAGTTCTTTGCCGGCACACTGCAAGCAGACTTCCAGAATTACAACCGTCGGGACCAGATTGAGGCAGCGTTAGAGAATCGGCAGCGATTGGACGTTTATCAGTATGAAGAGTTCTTTACTAAGTGGCCGACCTTCAAAACTGCCAACGTGACGATTGATCCTGCTCTTGATGACGCAGAATTCGTGTTTACCGGTGTGATTGATAACAAGCGCCAGTATCGTCGGCGTTAGTTGACACCAGACTGGAAAAAGCTTAAATTAATCTAAAGACGTAAAACTTTAATCCTGTCCCGTGAGGCAGCAAGTTGTGAATTATCAAAGTGAGTGATTTGGACTTTACATCCTGTTGTCAGCTGGACAACAGGATTTTTTTTAGGAGGAATTGGCGTGAAAAACGAGGAGATTAAGTTAGATATTCATGATAAGCCGAGTGGTTTGTCATGGATTGGATTATCGCTACAACACATGTTTTCCATGTTTGGAAGCACGGTGATTGTGCCGCTGTTAGTGGGTTTGAGTCCCAGCATTGCGTTGTTTGCATCTGGAATTGGAACGTTACTTCACATTTTGATTACGAAAGGCAAGATTCCTGCTTACATGGGATCCAGCTTTGCTTTCATCACCCCGATGTTAGCGTTAATGAAAACAACTGGGATTGGGGGAGTGCAACAAGGAGTAATCGCAGTAGGACTGGTTTACCTAGTCGTGGCCGCCCTAGTGTGGATGCTTGGGACTAATTGGATTGACCACTTGCTACCACCAATTGTGGTTGGACCGATTGTGGTAGTGATTGGTTTGTCCCTCGCTAGTGCCGCTGCGCAAGATGCCATGATGAAAAATAATCACTATGATCTCACTTATTTCCTAATTGCATTGGCTACTCTCTTTTTGGCCATCTTCTTCAACATGAAGCTCAAAGGATTCTTGGGGATGATTCCCATTCTGTTAGCCATTGTTTGTGGTTACTTGATTTCCATGGCCTGTGGGTTAGTGGATTTACATGCCATTGCTAGTGCGCCGTGGTTTAAAATCCCGCATTTTGAATTATTAGGAACGGAAAAAGGCTTCCACTTGGAGTGGAATGCGATTCTGGTTATGGCGCCGATTGCCTTTGTTACAATGACTGAACACATGGGGCACTTGATGGTTCTAGGTGAATTAACCCACCGGAACTTCTTTAAGGATCCCGGTTTAAACCGCACGTTAGCCGGGGATGGAGCGGCTTCTTTGGCCGCCGGATTACTTGGTGGACCGGCCGTCACTAGTTACGGGGAAAACATCGGGGTGATGGCCATCACGAAGGTGTACAGTGTTTACGTAATCGTGGGGGCCGCCTTGTTTGCCATGGCTTTTGCCTTTGTAAACAAATTGAACGTTCTCATTATGCAAATGCCGCTGCCTGTCATCGGGGGAATTAGTTTCTTACTGTTTGGAACCATTGCCTCCAGCGGGATTAAGGTCATGGTCGATGATCATTTAGACTTAAATAACAAACGTAACTTAATGATTGCTTCAGTCGTGTTAGTGATTGGGGTCGGAAACGCGTATCTCCAAATTGGAAGTTTCCAATTTACGGGAGTGGCTCTAGCCACGGTGATCGGGATTGGATTAAATCTGATTCTGCCGCAACAACCAGCTAATGAATAATGACAAGTAAAGTCGGTCTCTATTAAAGACCGACTTTTTTTAATGTTTAAGAATTGTAAAAGGGGGGCAGCTTCTGTATAATCGAACACGTACAAAAAATAAGTGAATGGAGTGGAAATGATGAAGAAAAAATGGTCTTTAATTTTGATGGCCGGCTTAGCAGCCTTGGTGCTGGCTGCTTGTGGGCAAAAACAAGCGGAAACGAAGACGCCACATGTTTTAACGGTGGGGTTAGAAGGAACCTATGCGCCATATTCTTACCGGCAAAACGGTAAGTTAACCGGATTTGAAGTTGATTTAGCCAAGGAAACCGCCAAACGAATGGGCTTAAAACCCAAATTTGTGACGACCGGTTGGGATTCTCTAATTGCCGGCTTAAACTCGAATGACTATGACGTGGTCTTTAACAATATGGCTGAAAATACAGACCGGCAAAAGAAATTCCGGTTTGCCACTCCCTACGTATACTCCAAGTCGATTGTGATTACGAAAAAAGATGGTGCCATTAAATCTGCGAAGGACTTGAAGGGCAAAAAAGTTGCTGAGGGAACGGGAACTGATAACTGGAATAACGCCAAGAAGTTAGGGGCCAACCCCATTACTTCACCTGCCTTTCAAACGTCGATGGATATGATTGACCAAGGTCGGGTAGCCGCCGCTGTGAACTCGCGAGAAGCCTTTGAATACTGGAAGAAGAGTCATCCTGATACTGATTTAACTTACTTTGAAATTCCAACTAGTGAAGTTAAAGCAAGTAAAATTGCTCCGATGATGAATAAGAAGAACGCTAAACTCCAAGCAAAAATGGATAAGGCCATTCAATCAGAACGTAAAGATGGAACTTTGAAACGCCTTTCTATGAAGTACTTTGGGACTAACATTACAGATAAGTAGGAGTTAGACATTTATGCTGGAAATTATTACCTCGTCATTACCGAGCTTACTAAGTGCGATGCTAAAGTTTACCATTCCGTTATCGTTGATTTCCTTTGCAATTGGAATGGTGATTGCGTTCTTGGTGGCGCTAATCAGAACTTTAAATCCTAATTTCGGACCCGTGGGAAAACCGTTGTGGTTAATTTTACGGGCCGTCATTAGTTTCTACGTGTGGGCCTTTCGGTCGACGCCATTGTTAGTGCAATTATTTATTATTTTCTTTGGATTACCGTCCGTTGGAATTAAACTGGCGCCGTTTGTTGCAGCTTTAATTGGATTTTCATTGAACATGGGGGCCTACGGTTCAGAAACAATCAGAGCTGCCTTGCTGTCCGTTAACCAGGAACAATGGGAAGCCGCTTACACACTGGGATTCTCTACGCCACAGACGTTATGGCACTTTATCATTCCACAAGCCTTACGCACGGCGTTACCACCGCTGTCAAACGAATTCATTGGGCTGGTTAAAGATACGTCGTTGGCCAGCACGATTACGATTGCGGAAATGTTTCAGGTCAGTCAACAAATCGCGGCGCAAAACTTTGAACCGCTGTTGATGTACGTAGAAGTGGCGGCGTTGTACGCAGTGCTTTGTTCCATTCTAAATGTACTCCAGCACTACCTAGAAAAACGGTCATCACAATATCTAAAGGGGGCCGCTGACTGATGTTAAAAATTGAAGACGTCCAAAAAAGCTTTGGAAAAAAGCACGTGTTACAGGGAATTAGTACCGAATTTCCTGAACATCAGACGACGGTGATTGTCGGACCCTCAGGATCCGGGAAAACCACTTTGTTGCGGTCGTTAGATCTCTTGGTACAACCTGATCAGGGAACGTTAACGTTAGGTTCATTGCAGGTTAATTTTGCCAATCCCATCGAAAAAAAGGTTAAAAACGAACTTCGGGATCAGACCAGTATGGTGTTTCAAAATTGGAACTTATTTCCTAATTTGACCATTCTGAAAAACATCACTGCTGCGCCAATCTACGTGCAAAAGGTGGATAAAGCACAAGCAGAACAACAGGCTCATGCTTTACTGCAAGAAGTTGGACTCGATGATTACGCGGATGCTTATCCGAATGAATTATCAGGAGGGCAGCAGCAACGAATCTCGATTTGTCGGGCGCTGGCGGTGAAGCCCCAGTACATTTTATTGGACGAACCGACAAGTGCGCTGGATCCAGAAATGGAAACCCAGGTTTTGAAAATGTTAGAGAAATTATCTGACAACGGTCAATCCATGATCATGGTGACGCATAACATGCAGTTCGCTAAGGATGCGGCCGATAAGATTCTGTTCTTAGAAGCTGGTCAATTACAATTTGATGGTTCCTGTGCCGATTTCTTTACCGATCCATCACCTCGAGTAACCAACTTTTTACAGGGCATTTCTTTGAAATAAACAAAAACAGCAATTCGCGTAGAATTGCTGTTTTTTAGTGGAAGAAAGCGAGGAGCGCTACGAGGGCAAAGGTGAGAAAACAGTAGCTAAAGCGTTCGTTGCGGGTGAAAATTTGCGCTCCGTAAGAAACGAGGACGATGGCGATTAATCCAGCGTCCTTTGTGATGGGGAAATTGGCTAGTAGTAATCCCGCAAACAAGAAGATGAATAGCACGTTGAATAGGGTAGCCAGTTCCTTCGTAAAGCGGAGTGCAAAAAAAAGCACGTACAGGGTGAACAAAATCCCGATGTTGAGCAGTGTACTCCGTTCTAAATACTGACTGGTTAAAAAATTAAGGCTGGCCACCGGGATCACTGCGTTGGTGAGGGAAAAACACAGTAGTCCATAGTAATGATTAATTCCAACCCGGGGCACGCGGAGCAAGATGTTAACCACGCCATAAAAAAGGGTCGCAGTAAAAATCAGCAGGGGAAAATGTCCCAAAGCAATGAACCCAAGCGGCAAGATGTTAAAAATTAACGTTAGGCGCACATCCCACCGCTTAAGCAAGGTTAAAGTTCCTAATGCCCAACAGATTTCACTAGCGAGAAAAAAGAAGGACTTGGTCCCACTAAAAATGGAGAATGGATAGTTGGCCGCTAAATTCCAGATGATGATGGTAAGCAACAAGTAGAGCACATTGCTACCTACGGTGACGCTTGTACGTAATTGTTGATTAGATTTTTCCATAATGATAACCTCGATAATTTCATCTTAATGGACTTTTTTCCTGGGTTCAACTACTTATTTCTAAAAACTTGTGATAGGATAAGATAGTTATAAGTATGTTCCCGATAGGATTCACGCTTAGTGAAGATGCCTTGTAACCAAAAATATTAGGGGGAAGTTACCATGAAAGAGAAACATTTATTTACGTCCGAATCGGTGTCGGAAGGACATCCCGATAAAATTGCTGATCACATTAGTGATGCCATTTTAGATGCCATTTTGCGCCAGGATCCAGATGCACGGGTGGCGTGTGAAACGTCCGTAACCACTGGATTAGTGTTAGTTTTTGGAGAAGTGTCCACCACGGCGGACGTCAACATTCGCGAGATTGTTAGAGAGACGATTCGCAAGGCCGGATATGATGATCCCGCTTATGGGTTTGATGCCGATAACGTGGCTGTGTTGGTTTCAATTGATGAACAATCACCAGACATCGCACAGGGAGTCGATGAATCAGAAGAAACCCGGTCTGGCAAGGGGGATCCTCTTGATCAAATCGGAGCGGGAGACCAGGGAATCATGTTTGGGTACGCAACTGACGAAACTCCGGAACTGATGCCCCTACCAATTTCGTTGGCCCATAAACTGATGCGTAAAACCGCCGCAGTTCGTAAGAGTGGTGCAATTGAGTACCTGCGTCCGGATGCCAAGGCCGAGGTAACGGTTGAATTTGATGAAGCAGGGCAACCATTACGGGTCGATACAGTTGTCCTTAGTACCCAACACGATCCGGATGTGACCCAAGCACAGATTAAACAAGATGTGGTTAGTAAAATTGTCAAACAGGTCATTCCCGCCGAGTACCTTGATGACGAAACTAAGTATTTGATTAACCCAACCGGTAAGTTTGTAATTGGGGGACCCAATGGGGACGCTGGGTTAACTGGTCGAAAGATTATCGTGGATACCTACGGGGGTTCTGCTCACCACGGTGGTGGAGCCTTTTCCGGGAAAGATGCGACAAAGGTCGATCGTTCAGCGAGTTATGCCGCTCGCTACATTGCCAAAAACATTGTAGCCGCTGGCTTAGCCCACCGAGTAGAAATTCAGTTAGCCTACGCGATTGGGGTAGCTGAACCGGTTTCCATTCAAGTGGATACCTTTGGGACTTCTGATTATTCAGAAGAAGAACTAATTCAAGCCATCCGCCAAACGTTTGACCTACGGCCGGCCGGCATTATCCAAATGTTGGACTTACAACGACCGATTTACAAACAAACGGCCACTTACGGTCACTTTGGCCGCGACGATATTGATTTACCTTGGGAACACACCGATCGGGTAGCCCAGTTACAAGCGGAGCTCCCGAAAAAATAAACAACTGCTAGAAATCCGATCCGTAAGGGTCGTTTTTTTAGTCTGAAAGGAGACTTGCTGCATCATGCCAGCACGAACGACAAACGTGAAAGTCGTGACCATTGCCCTGTTTATTGCCACCTTTATGAGTGCAATTGAGGGAACGATTGTGTCCACGGCTATGCCTACGATTGTGGGAGATCTCCATGGGGTTTCTCTCATGAACTGGGTCTTTTCCATTTTTCTCTTAACCAACGCGATTGCCACACCGATTTACGGAAAATTGGCGGACCAGTTGGGGCGCAAACGGGTTTTCATCTTTGGCCTGGGGGTTTTTACCTTAGGTTCGCTTTTCTCTGGAATGTCTGGAAGAATGGAAACGCTAATTTTATGGCGGGCTCTCCAGGGAGTGGGAGCCGGAGTAATCATGCCGGTTTCGTTTACCATCGTGGCCGATATGTATCCCTTTCAAAAACGGGCGGATGTGGTCGGGCTGCTAGGGTCCGCCTGGGGAATCGCCTCTATCGTAGCGCCATTACTAGGGGGCTTCATTGTTGATCAACTCTCGTGGCACTGGATTTTCTTCGTTAACGTGCCGATTGGTTTGGTAACAATCGGCCTAATTGCCTGGTTTTTGGTGGAACCGGCTGCGAAGCGTTCCACTCACATTGACTATGGCGGAGTCTTTTTAATTGCGGTGGTCTTGTTGGCCATCATGTACCTCTTTCAATTATTGGGAGAAAACCCATTGCACTGGCTAATGATGGCAATCTGTGTTGTGGTAGCCATCGTTGGCATGCTGCTTTTTATCTATCAAGAACGGCGAGCTGTCGATCCCATTATCCCGTTAAGCATGTTTAAACAACGGACTTTTGTAACGCAAAACTTGATTGCAGCTCTGATTAGCGGCTTCATCTTTGCCTATGAGGTTTATTTACCAGATTGGACCCAGGGGATTCTGGGTTTACCCGCAACCATGGCTGGTTTTGCGATTACTCCGAGTTCGATTATGTGGATCATTGGTTCCTTTTGGACCGGGAAGTTGCTGGCGAAGTTTCGGCCCCAGTTGATTACCTACCTGAGTTTAATTTTCATTGGGTGTGGGAGCTTGGCCTCCGTGTTAATTCCGATTAGTACGCCATTTTGGGCCTTCTTCATCATTTCGGGCGTCATGGGAGTCGGATTCGGATTGTGCATCACAAACGCCTCGGTAACGGTGCAAAATGAGGTCGCTCAAGATCAAATTGGAGTGGCTTCCTCGTTTAATACCCTCAGTCGAACGTTAGGTCAGACCTTGATGATTTCCATATTTGGGATTGTGATGAATACCACGATGCTGCATGGGGTGCACAGTCATCCCCAGACCAACATGAAACTGATGAATGAATTAATTAATCCACAGACGGCTAAGTTATTACCAGCTCATTTAATTCCTCAGCTCCGCGAAATTTTGTATGCAGCGTTACACAACGTCTTTCTAGTCGCCGGCTTGCTGGTAGTGGCAACGCTCGTGGTAAACTGGTTTGACCGAAAAGCTCGTACTTAGCGTTTTTGAATTGCCAACAGAAACGGTGGTTGGTGAACCTGATTCAAGAATTGATACTGTAAAACGTTGAATTCCCATTGGGGAAGGTGGGGAGCCCAGTTGAGGACCTGGTCCTTTTCCGCTTCTCCACCAGGATGACCGTAATAGCAAACCACAATTACTAGTCCAAGGGGTTCCAGGAGCGCCAGACATTTTTCTAATGCCGTAATGGTGGTCTCCGGATGGGTAATCACGTGGTGGTCACCATTCGGAAGATAACCAAGGTTAAAGATGGCACTTTTAACTGGAACCCTGACGACCTGGTCCAGTTGTTCGTGTCCCAGTTGCACGACCGTTGCGTTCTGGTAGCCAGTAGCAGCTAGTTTTGCTTTCGTGGCCGTTACGGCCGCTTTTTGGATATCAAAACTGTAGACGTGGCCGGTCGAACCCACTAATTGGGCCAATTTGAGGGTATCATTTCCCATTCCCGCCGTAGCATCGATAACGGTATCACCCGGTTTTACCACCTGGTCTAAGAGGGTGTGGCTAAAGTGTAATGCAGATTGTAATTTCATGGTAAACCTCGCTTTCTCCCTCATTATAGCAATAAAATCCTTGTTTTTTTGCCGGGACTTTGCTATTGTGAGGAGTAACTACAGAGTAACCAATGAAGCAGAGTAGTAGAACCAGACGATTTAGCAGCGACTAAGCGGTAGGTGTGAGCTTAGATTTCAGTGGTTCGAACTTGTTGTGGAGGTTTTGTTAATCAAATGATTAACCGTTTTCCGCGTTATGGACACGAGCGTTCTTCAATAATTGAAGAGAAGTTAGGTGGTACCGCGGAATTTCGTCCTATAGAATTAGTTTTCTATAGGCTTTTTTTATGGCAAAAATTACAAAGGAGTGTTGGACATGGCTGTTTATGATCACAAAGAGATTGAAACCAAATGGCAAAACTATTGGGATGAGCACCAGACGTTTAAAACGGGCGAGGATCCAAACAAAGAGAAGTACTATGTTTTAGACATGTTCCCGTATCCATCTGGTCAGGGACTGCACGTGGGGCATCCCGAAGGGTACACGGCAACTGACATTATGGCCCGTTTTAACCGGATGCAGAACAAGAACGTTTTGCACCCGATGGGATGGGATGCCTTTGGGCTACCAGCTGAACAGTATGCCATTAAGACTGGGAATAATCCAGCCGAATTTACGAACCAAAACATTCAAAACTTCAAACGCCAGATTAAATCACTCGGCTTTTCGTACGATTGGAGTCGGGAAGTTAACACGACCGATCCGAAGTACTACAAGTGGACCCAGTGGATTTTTGAACAACTATACAAAAAGGGCCTCGCCTATGAAGATGAAATCGAGGTCAACTGGGCCCCTGATTTGATGGGCGGTACGGTAGTTGCCAACGAAGAGGTGGTTAACGGTAAGACCGAACGGGGTGGTTACCCCGTGTACCGGAAGCCAATGAAGCAATGGGTTTTGCGGATTACGGCGTACGCCGAACGGTTGTTAGATGACTTGGATGATTTGGACTGGCCGGAAAGCATTAAACAGATGCAACGGAACTGGATTGGAAAATCAGTCGGGGCCAGCATTAAGTTTGACGTGGACCAACATCCAGACGACCAAATTGAAGTCTTCTCCACGCGGGCGGACACGCTCTTTGGGGCAACGTACCTAGTCTTGTCTCCGGAAAACCCACTGGTAGAAGACATTACGACTGCTGAACAAGCTGATACGGTGGCTGAATATCAAAAATACGTTGCTTCTAAATCCGATTTGGAACGGACCGACCTTAACAAGGATAAATCCGGAGTCTTTACCGGAGCTTACGCGAAAAACCCCGTAAACGGGAAATTACTGCCCGTCTGGATTGGGGATTACGTGCTACCATCGTACGGAACGGGAGCCATCATGGCGGTTCCCGCTCATGACCAACGAGATTACGAGTTTGCCAAGAAATTTGATTTACCAATCATTCCCGTAATTGCGGGTGGTGACATTGAAAAGGAAGCTTACACTGGCGATGGCGTTCACATTAATTCAGGCTTTTTGGACGGCATGGACAAAGATGAAGCGCTTCACACCATCATTACCTGGCTGGAAGATCACGATGCGGGAGCAAAGAAGGTTAACTACAAGCTCCGGGACTGGATTTTCTCCCGGCAACGGTACTGGGGTGAACCCATTCCGGTGATTCATTGGGACGATGGCACGACTTCACTGGTGCCAGAAGACGAACTCCCGTTGCGGTTGCCAAAGACCGATAACATTAAACCGTCTGGAACCGGGGAAAGTCCATTGGCTAACCTTAGTGATTGGGTTAATGTAACGGATAAAAACGGTCGGCACGGTCGGCGGGAAACAAACACAATGCCGCAGTGGGCTGGGAGTTCGTGGTACTACCTCCGTTACGTGGATCCGAACAATGATCAGATGATTGCTGATCCCGAAAAGTTGAAGTACTGGTTATCGGTTGACCTGTACGTCGGTGGAGCCGAACACGCCGTCTTGCACTTGTTGTACGCTCGGTTCTGGCACAAGTTCTTGTATGACTTAGGTGTTGTTCCAACCAATGAACCATTCCAACGGTTGGTGAACCAGGGAATGATTCTCGGAACCAATCACGAAAAGATGTCGAAATCAAAGGGGAACGTGGTGAACCCGGATGACATCGTGAACGAATACGGGGCAGATACCCTCCGTCTCTACGAAATGTTCATGGGCCCGTTGACGGAATCGAAACCATGGAGTACGGATGGAATTACCGGAGCTAACCGGTGGATCAAACGGGTTTGGCGGATGTATGAAGGTGACGCGGAACAAGCAACGGGCATGGTGGTTAACGAAAACGACGGAGGATTGGCCAAGAGTTATAACCAGACCGTGAAAAAGGTTACCGACGACATCGAAAAAATGCGCTTTAACACGGCTATTTCCCAAATGATGGTCTTTGTGAACGACGTTTATAAACGCCAACAACTGCCCAAGGAATACGCCGAAGGGCTAATTAAGTTGCTGTCCCCAATTACACCACACATTGCAGAAGAAATTTGGCACCGGTTGGGTCATGACGAAACGATTGCCTACGCTGCTTGGCCGACTTATGATGAAAGCCAATTGCAGGCGGATGAAGTCCAAATCGCCATCCAAATTAACGGTAAGGTCCGGGCGCGGCTTGCCATTCCTGCTGACGCCGATCAGGACACGATTGAAAAAATGGCTTTGGAACAGCCAGATGTGCAAGCCAACCTGACTGATAAAACGGTCCGGAAGGTGATTGTGGTTCCGAAAAAGATTGTCAATATTGTAGCCAATTAATCTATTTTGTGCTAAATTGGTGCTTTGAGATTTGGTTTGAAAGTGGGTTATTTTAGTGGATAACGATGTTGAAAACAATCAATTAGAAGAACAACAACAGTTCGCAGAATCAGAACAGGCCAAGGGTCAAATGTTAAAGGGATCCGCCTGGATGACAATTGGAAGTATTCTTTCACGGATTCTCGGGGCTTTGTATATCATTCCGTGGCGGCTAATTTTTGGAGCCACCCTATTCCCGATTGCTAACTCGCTTTATACTCAGGGGTACAACATCTACAGCTTTGTGCTGATTGTGGCAATTGCTGGGATTCCATCTGCGATTGCGAAGCAGGTAGCGCACTATAACGCGTTAAACGAGTATGGGGTAGGTGTTGAGTTGTATAAAAAAGGGGTTATTCTTTCCATTTTAATGGGAGTGATTAGCGCCCTAATTCTCTGGTTTGCAGCGCCGTTCTTAACGAACGGGGATTCCAACGTAATTCCGGTCATTCACTCGTTATCGTGGGCGGTTTTGATCATTCCTACGATGAGTTTAACCCGGGGATATTTCCAGGGTTATGGTGACATGGCCCCGTCCGCGATTTCCCAGTTTATTGAACAATTGGCCCGGGTTATTTATATGCTGGTTTCCGCCTTCATTATCTTACGGGTTTTACACGGTAACTGGGTGACAGCGGTGTCGCAATCAACGTTTGCAGCCTTTATCGGCGCCATCTTTGGATTTTTGATCCTGGGCTGGTACTACTGGCGCGGGCGTAATTACTACCGATCGTTGGTGGCTCATAGTAACCATCAGTTGCAGGTACCCACGAACCAGTTGTATCGTGAAATCATCAGTCAGGCAGTTCCTTTCGTCATCTTGGGAGCCGGAGTGACCATCTTCTCGCTGATTGATCAATTTACCTTCTTTGACATTATGCGGCTGGCAACCAACTTTTCTGAACGGACTTTGCAAGTTGATTACGCGGTCTTTGCGGGGAATGCCAATAAATTGACGATGATCGTGATTTCTCTGGCTTCATCGTTAGCAATCACGGTCGTACCGTTACTATCAACGGCCTTTACCAAGCGCAACATGCAAATGATGCGAGATCAACTGTCTAATACCATGATTCTCTTTGAATTTGTGATGTTACCGGCTTCCTTGGGGATGGCAGCCGTGGCGGGTCCTTTGAATCGGACCTTTTATGGAACAGCAAACATGGACTTTGGAAGTAACGTGTTGACCTTTGCGGCCATCGCGGCTATTCCAATCGGATTGTTCGTGGTAACTTCTGCCGTCATGCAGGGGGTCTCCCAAAACCGGCGGGCCGTGAAGTACTTTGTAATCGGAACAATTGCAAAGGTCTTGACGCAATTTCCGTTGGTCTACTGGTTTGGAGCTTTTGGAACACTGATGTCAACTGTAGTCGGATTTACAGTTGCCAATGGGTTAATTATTTATTCTTTAAACCGCGACTTTGGTTTTGAGGGTAAAAAGATGCTTAATGATTCGGCCCGATTAATTGCATATTCGTTGGCTATGTATGTCATTACTTTAATCGCCGTTTATGCGCTTAACTTCTTAGTTGGATTGTTCGCTAATCCGTTTAGTTCATTGATGAGTTTAGTCGTGACGGCTTTAGCCGCTCTAATCGGAGCAAGTGTTTACCTGTACTGTACTTTGAAGAGTCGGATTGCCGACGAAGTCTTAGGAGCTCGGGTGGCACGACTGCGAACCATCTTGCACATTAGTTAAAATTGATAACAAAAAAAACAGCGCGAGCAGCGCTGTTTTTTATTTGGGTGTGGGACCCTCGAGTTTGTCACTGTCCGGAGAGGTGTAAATTCCGTTGATGATAATTTCAATTAAACTAAAGACTAAACCACTAGGTGGGAAAATCCAAATGGCAATGGCAGTTACAATAATTAAAGCCGGAAACTTCCAACTAATTAAAAATTGATAGCTACACATATTTTTGATTTTTTTAATGCCCGTTTGATCGTTTTCTCGTTCCATTTCGTTTAAAATAACCTTGCTGAGAATCAAATAGGCAATGTTCCAAGCAGTGAAGAAAAGCAGGTAGAACAGTTGTGGAGCAACGTTATCCATGAACTTTCCCACCCAGGCCGACACGACGGGAATTAGGGACATCGTAAAGAGCCACAGGTTATTGGCCCAATAGATTCGTTTTGTAATCCGGTGAACCAGATAAAACATGTAATGCTGGTTGTACCAGGCCACTCCGATGAAGACAAAACTAACGATGTAGGCAAACAATTCAGGAATCCCATCGAAGATTTCTTCAAATCTGGGGGTATTCGGGATTTTGAATTCCAACACCATGATGGTGATGATAATAGCGACAATGGCATCCGTTAGGGCTTCGACTCGTGATTTTTTCACAGTACCAACCTCCAATTGAAATTTAGTGCTTCAACTAAAAATTATAGCATATTTTGGATTTACTAAAATTGACTAGTAAGAAATTGATTAATAATCAAATGGGGTGTGAATGGAAAGCGCTTCACTTCTATGTGGTTAATTGATATGATGAAAACAATCATAGGACGAATTTAACTTTTTGTTTGATTAGATACGAGGGAATCGCGGAGGAGTTGAGAACAATCAAACAGTATTACATTGTGGATCAGTCGTTACTACCAGAAATGTTTGGTAAGGTAATCGCTGCCCGTCAGTTGCTAGAAGAGGGTAAAGCTGCAAACATTAGTGAAGCGGTTAAAGCAGTCGGAATCAGTCGGGGCAGTTACTATAAGTATAAAGACATGGTGTATTCGACTGACGATTCTAGTTGGAACCGCAAGGCGGTCATTTCGTTAATGTTGAATGATCGACCAGGCGTATTATCTCAGTTGTTAAAGGAAGTGGCCGCTAGTGGAGCAAGTATTCTAACCATTAACCAAAACATTCCGATTCACCAACTGGCCAGCGTGGTCATTTCCCTGGATTTGACTCACATTAAAATTACGTTAGATGAATTACTGGCGGACTTTAAGCAGGTGGAAGGTGCGAGTCAAGTTCGGTTGGTTTCAATTGAATAACAATTATCAAATATTGATTTTAATGAAAACTAGTGTAATGATATAATTACTCTAGTTTTTTAGTTATTTAAAGCGAGGAAAATTAATGAATAAATATACAATTTCTGATTATCTATTAGACGTTCTTCACTTTGGAAAGGTTTATCAAGTGCTGGGCGTTCCTGGTGATTATAATTTGTCCTTTTTGGATCATATTACCAGTCGCACTGATATGGAATGGTGTGGTAATTTAAATGAATTAAATGCAGCTTATGCGGCCGATGGATATGCTCGACAACAGGGATTAGCTGCATTTGTGACAACTTATGGAGTGGGGGAATTAAGCGCAATTAATGGACTAACTGGTAGTCAGACTGAAGGAGTTCCCCTGTTAGAAATTGTGGGGTTACCTACAACGGCTAATCAACTGCAAAGAAAACGGGTTCATCACAGTTTAGGAAACGGTAATTTTAAACACTTCCAAGCGGTTCATCAAGAATTAGGAATTACAACCGGAATTATTACTGCAACTAATGCAGTGACAGTTGTAAATCAATTATTACGGAAAATTATAACTACGAAACAGCCTGCCTACCTGGAATTACCCTGTGATTTAACTGAATTACCGGTAAATCCAGCGTTCAAACAACTAATTCCCGCTTTATTTAAACCGAGTATAGATTTAGACCTACCTCTAATTCCCCAAACATTGATTAAACAGGCATTGAAACAAGCCAAACAGCCACTAGTGATTGTTGGACAGGAGATTGAGCAATTTCAATTAGGCCCGGTAGTGCAAACTTGGTTAGAGAAACAGAAATTGCCTTTTGTTGATTTAATTGATAGTAAAGGAGTGGTGGCGGAAACTTCCAGTCAATTTAGGGGAACTTATCATGGTCAATTATCGAAGCAGAGGATTCAAGAACAGGTTCAACAAGCTGATGTGCTTTTCTTAATTGGAACCATTTTCTCAGATGTTAATACAGCGGGTTTTTCCCAGCAAATTCAACCAGAAAAAATGATCATGATTAATACCCAATCGGTTTCTGTCTACGGAGAAAAGCTGATAGATCAACCCATCGGTGGTTTTTCAGCTTGGATTCATGAGCTTTGTGATGCACAAAGAGTTGATAAAAATGAAAATTCATTGACACCCACGCACCATCCAGCAATAGAGCCAGTTCCCGTAGCCAACCAACCGTTAACACAGACTTTTTACCAAAAAGCATTAGCTCAGTTTTTACAACCGCATGATACGGTCGTTATAGAACAGGGAACTTCATTATTTACCATTGAGGACGTTAGATTACCCTCAGGAGTTAAAGTGATTTCGCAGCCACTGTGGGCTTCAATTGGTTATGCCTTACCCGCAGCTTTAGGTAGCCAATTGGCTAATCCTAATCGACGCCATCTTTTAAGTATTGGAGATGGTTCTTTGCTACTAACAATCCAAGAATTAGCCTTTGCGATTGAACAACACTTAACGCCCATCATCTTTTTACTGGATAACCATGGTTATACGATTGAAAGGGTGATTCATGGAGAACGAGCTAGTTACAATGATGTTCCCCAGCTTAATTATCAACATCTTTTGCCTGCTTTGGGAGCAAAACCCAAAACATATCGGTTTATGACGGTAAAAACTGAAACAGAGTTAATGAGCACGTTAACTAATTTGAAAGAAGCAACACCCAAGTTAACGATTGTTCAAATTTGTCTAGCCAAAACAGATGCTCCTCAGGCACTACGAAAATTTGTTGATTTGATTTATGGTGATTAATTATTTATTTATCTAATTAAAATAGATGATGGCTGCGAATTATGGTTGATAAGTAAACAAGAGGAACAAAAAAACGGTTGAAATTTTCATTTCAACCGTTTTTTGAATGTTTTAAGCTTGGTCATCAACAACCAATAATGATTTAATGGCTTGTCGTTGATCCATGGCATCGTAAGCATCCTGGATTTGGTCTAAGGTAAATTGCTTAGTAAAGACCTTTCCGGGGTTAATCTTACCGTCTAAGACGGCTTGCAAGAGTTCAGCACGATCGTAGGTAGTTACAGAGGCAATTCCACCCCGTAAACCAGTATTGTTGTAGAACAATTGGTTAGTGTTCATATCAGGCTTTTGGGGAATTCCAACCCGTCCGATGATGGCACCCGGACGGACAATCTTAGTTGCTGTATCGACAGATTGTTCCGTTCCAACACATTCGAGCACGGCGTCCACTCCGGCACCGGTTAATTCCATGACGTGTTTTACTGCTTCGTCACCACGTTCTGGAACCACATCAGTAGCGCCAAATTCACGGGCTAACTTTTGCCGGTCTTCATGCCGACTCATGGCGATGATCCGTTTAGCGCCCCGGAGTTTGGCAGAAATTACCCCACACAAACCAACGGCTCCGTCGCCCATAACGGCGACCGTATCACCTGGCTTAACTTCGGCAGTAGCAGCAGCGTGGTAACCAGTGGCCATTACGTCTGAGAGGGTGACGAAAGAATTTAACATTTCGGGAGTGTAATCAGATGGTTGCCCTGGAATCTTAACGAGCGCCCAGTTAGCGTTCACAAACCGTAGATATTGAGCTTGGTAACCGTTGATATTGCCAGTTTCTCGGTTTAAACAGTTACCGTCAAAACCAGCTTTACATGCGGCACAGTGACCACAACCGTGGGTGAAAGGAGCAATTACGAAGTCACCAGGTTTAACGTTAGTAACTTCTGAACCCACTGATTCAACGATTCCGATTCCTTCGTGACCTGTAGGCGTTCCGCTGTCTCGTTGGGAAATTCCCCGGAACCACCATAAGTCGGAACCACAAACGCTGGCGCGTACGATTTTAATGATGGCGTCGGTTGGCTTTTGAATTTCTGGTTTCGGTCGATCTTCAATCCGAACTTCGCCCGGTTTAATAAAAATACTTGCTTTCATAATGACACTCCTTCGTAATTTTAGTTTATTAAATAGCTAGTAGTTAAGCGATTAGCTACTTGTTTTAAGTATAGCGGGAGCAAAATTAGTTTGCGAATATTTTGTTTGGAGATTGACAAAGGTGAAAACTGGGATTACTATGAGTGAGTACTCATTCAGAAAAAGAAAAAAGGAGTGATCAAAATGCAGCCAACCATCACGGTGCAAAATTTGGAACAAGGGTATGGCAAAACAATTATTTTGAAGGATATCAACCTTACTGTGAATCGGGGACAGATTTTAGCGCTAATCGGTCCGAGTGGTTCGGGTAAATCAACGCTCATTAAATCGATTATGGGCATGCTACTACCTAAACAGGGGCAAATTCGGGTCCTCGATACCCCGATGCCCGACCGGTTAATTCTTGGAAAAATTGGGTTCATGGCGCAAAGTGATGCTTTGTATCAAGGGTTAACGGGAAAAGAAAATCTCGAATTCTTTGGTTCCTTATTAGGGATGAATCAGGCAGATATTCATCAGCAACTGGATTATGTGGCTGGAATTGTGAATTTGGGCCCGCATTTGGATAAGTTTGTGAAGGATTATTCTGGTGGAATGAAACGGCGGTTGTCACTAGCCATTTCTTTACTGGGACAACCCCAAATTTTGATTTTAGACGAACCGACGGTGGGAATTGATCCAGAATTACGAGCTCATATTTGGGATGAGCTGCACAAGTTGGCGCAACAGGGATGCACAATTTTATTGACCACCCATGTGATGGAAGATGCCGAACAGGCCGATCAATTGTTGATGATTCGTCGGGGCGAGGCCATTGCCCAAGGATCACCACAAGGATTATTAGATCAGTTTCAGGTTAAGCAAATTGAACAGGTTTTCATTAAAGCAGGGAGGGATCAAGATGCGCGTCTGGGCAGTAACTAAACGAATTATCATTGAGATGTTGCGTGATAAACGGACGATTGCCATGATGTTTATTGCGCCATTGTTTGTACTAACGTTGATGAATTTTTTATTTACCTCAAATAATAACCAAAAGGCGACGTTAGCAGTGCACCACGTTGACAGCACGTTGGTTAAGAATTTACCGAGCAAGCACCTCCAAATTAAGCAGATCGATAATCAACACAGTGCGGAAACTAACATTCGTACTCACGATTATGCCGGGGTCTTAACTCAGCAGGGAGATAAATTGCAGCTGACCCTACAAAATAGTGATCAAACGAAGACTGCTTTGATTTTACAGGGATTAAAAACAACGCAAGTGAAACTGAAGATGCAGGCGGCTAGAACCACGATGCAAAAACAGGCTCAGGCCTTGCAACAGCTCCAGGGACAGTTAGGGACATTCATGCAGCACGCGCAACCACAAACGGTTTCTAACTATCAGTTGCATACTAAGTATCTGTACGGAAGCAGTAAATCCACGTTCTTTGATACGTTACTCCCGATTATGATTGGCTTCATGGTCTTCTTCTTTGTTTTCCTAATTTCTGGGGTGGCCTTTTTGGGCGAACGAACCTCAGGAACGCTTAGTCGCGTGTTAGCAACGCCGATTCGCAAGCAGGAGATTATCATTGGTTACATTGGTGGTTACGGGCTCTTTGCGGTGCTGCAATCGATTTTGATTGTCTGCTTCAGTATCTATGCCTTTAAGATTCAACTGCTAGGAAACATTTTGAACGTGGTCTTAATTGCGGTCATGCTGGCACTGGTAGCCTTAACCCTCGGACTTTTGATTTCCACCTTTGCCGATTCTGCCTTTCAAATGGTACAATTTATTCCATTAGTGGTGATTCCCCAGATTTTCTTCTCTGGAATTATCCCGATTAACCAAATGGCAGGCTGGATTCAACCGTTGGCAAAATTGATGCCCCTGTACTACGGTTCCCAAGCCATTACGGATATCATTCAAAAAGGGGTTGGCCTTTCTACTATTTTACCGACGGTCGTTATTTTGGCCCTGTTTGCCCTTGTCTTTTACATTTTAAACGTAATGACCCTGCGCAAGTACCGGCGGGTTTAATTACTAGTTAAGGAAATTCACGATGACTAAGAATATTCAAAATATTTTTGCGGCCAGTTTACAGCAAACCAATCTTTCCCCAAAGCAACAAGCCGTGTTACAGTCTAGTTTGGACTTATTTTCGACCCAGGGCTTTAATGCAACCAGTACGAAAGACATTGCCCAGGAAGCGGGCGTGGCCGAAGGAACGGTGTATCAGCAATTTAAAAATAAGAACGGAATTTTGCAGGCCATTCTAGATCCGTTTATCCAATCCGTGTTACCGCAAGTGGTGCAGGATTTTACGACGGAAGTGGGGACGCGTCAATTCGATGATTTAGAGGACTTTTTGACCTATATCATTAAGAACCGGATGCTTTTTGCGTTAGAAAATAAGGCACAAATCAGAATTTTTGCGCAAGAAATTTTTCGTTCTGATGAGCTAGTAAACCAGGTTAAAAACCAACTGGGAACGTTGAAAACCGGATCATTAGCGCACCAGTTACAAGAATTTCAGCGACAGGGACAATTGGTGCAATGGCCGCTCCCCCGCTTGCTTCAATTCGTATTTAGTACCTTTATGAGTTTTATTTTGCCGGTGATTATTACTAACCGCGATGATGTGAGTGAAACTCAGGTGGAACAGTGGACTACGGAAGCAGTTACTTTTCTCTTACATGGTTTAACGCCTCAATAAACTTAAGCAGCAGTTAATCAGTTGATTAGCAGCTGCTTTTTTTTATTGGCGGAGATCACATTGACAAATTTAAGAATTCATTTAAAATGATAACAATTTACCTTTAAAAGGAAAGGAGGGATTTAAGTGGAAGAAATTAAATTACAAAAGGTATCCTTTGCCTATCCAGAAAAGCCGGAACCGGTGTTTACCGATCTTAGCCTTACCTTTAATTCGGATTGGAAACTAGGGGTGATTGGCCGAAATGGACAGGGAAAAACCACCTTGTTGAAGTTAATTGCCGGTCAGTTACACGGATCCGGAGTGATTCAAAGTAATTTACCGTTTCAATTCTTTCCGTTTCCAGTGGCAGATACAGAACTAGTGAGGGATTTCTTTACCCGCACTACCACTATTCCGGTATGGCAATTAAAGCGTGAACTGACCTTACTAGGAGTGGATGCATCGATTTTATATCGCGAGTATGGAACGTTGTCTGGGGGAGAAAAAACGAAGGTTCAGTTGAGTATGCTGTTTGCGGACGAGACAACCTTTAAGTTAATTGATGAACCGACCAATCATTTGGATCAGTTGGGCAACCAACAGGTCATTGATTATTTACAGCACAAGCAGGGATTTATGTTGGTTAGTCATAACGCCTATTTATTGGATCAAGTTTGTGATCAAATTTTGGCGTTGGAAAAGACGGGGATTCAGATCTACCACGGTAACTATCGAGCTTTTCGCGAACATCGCCAGTTAGCGGAGCAAGAACGAGCAACGGCCAACGCTAAGATTGAGCGCCAGGTAGCTAAGTTGGAAAAAAGCGCCCGTCAGCACCAGCAGTGGTCCCAAAATAAGGAAAAGCAAAAATTCAACCGGAAGGGCAATCCGGATCAGAAGGTGATGGACCGGGGCATGATGGGGAACCGGGCGGCTCGGTTAATGAAAAAGGCTAAGGTAGCTGAACGCAAACGCAACCAAGCGATTACGGAACAAACGGCCTTGAAAAAAGCCACGGAGACCATAGAACCGTTGGAATTAAAACTGCCGAAGCCGGATCACTCAACCATTTTGCGTTTGAATTCAGTCCAGCTGGGTTACGGCGACCGTCAGTTATTTGCGCCCCAGTCGTTTACGGTTAACCGCGGGGACGTCTTGGGGATTGTCGGTGGCAACGGGCGTGGGAAAACTAGTTTGTTGCAGGCCATTTTGGGGACCTTTTCTGGGACACAAACGGGAGAAATTCAACGTCGACCGCATTTAACGATTAGTCCGTTGTTTCAGACTTATCACCATGAAGAGACCATTCCGGATTACATTGAAAAAATGGGGCTAGACCGCGAACTCTTTTTGAGTAATTTACATAAGTTAGGGGTTGCCCGGACCGATTTTGCGAAACGGATTGATCAGATGAGTGCGGGTCAGCAGAAACGGATCGAGCTGGCGCGCTCGTTATCAATTAGTGCGGATCTCTATTTGTGGGACGAACCGCTGAATTATTTAGATGAGTACAATCGTCGGCAATTGGTGGCAGTCATAAAAGAAAGCCCCATGACCTTACTGGTTATTGACCATGACTTGGAATTTATTCACCAAGTTGCTTCGCCGATTATTGACCTAGAACGTTAGTCCTTGACCAGCTGGGTGAAACGGTACAAGTCGCATGGAGCATAAAATGAAACCAATTAAACAAGTGGCACTCAATGACTTAGCGAGTTCGATTGCCACGCAAGCCTTTAGCATTTATACGTTTTGGTACATTGCCAGTCACCTGCATAACCAGGGGTTAATTTCACTACTGGGTGGTTTAGAGTTACTGACGGTGTTACTAGCCCCGGTCGGAGGCGTGGTTGCTGATACCTGGTCCCGGGTTAAGATTATGCAAATCATTAGTTTAATTCGGACTGGTCTATTATTAGCCTTTGTGGTTCTATTGCTTGTAACCCAGCAATTAAGTTATTTGTTGATTGCAACGGGAACCGGACTTAGTATCTTATCTGCTTTTTATAATCCGGCGGTGGAGGCCATTATTCCGGACTATGCTAATTCCGATACCGAACTGGTTCAGAATAATACGATTGTAAACGTCGCCAATCAAACGGCAACCATTGCAGCTTCAGTGGTAGCTGGCTTATTTACTTTTTTGCCCAGCAACTTGCTGGCGTACGGCTTATTGCTACTGTTATTGGCAACTGCAACCATCAGCATCTTACGCTTACAGGATTACCCACACCGGCAACCTATTGACCATCCTTGGGACAATTTTCGTTTAACCAAGCTCGGGAGTGAGTTTAAGGCCATCGTTAAAATCCCAGTCATTCGGGTTTTATTGCCCTATGCAATTATTTTGAACCTGAGTTTTTGGAGCTTCTGGTTCTTGACACCGTTGTACCTAACAACTTACTTACACAGGTTTCGGATTGCCTTTTCGTTACAAGAATTGCTAATTGGAATCGCGGCAATTACGTGTGGAGTAGTAGTGGGTAAATACACGGGTTTACTGGCACGCTTGATTTGCTGGTATCCACTTTTTTTACTGTTGCAAGGGAGCGGTTTTGTGCTGTTTTTGTTGGTAATGCAAATAACGTCAAACTTGCTAGTTCAAGTGGTAAGTTTTTGTCTGGCTTGGCTGATGTATGGAACCTTCAACTTTTTAACGGGACTTATGTTTGTGACGGCGGTTCAGCGCAAGCTGCAGCCCGAACAAATGGGGAAAACGTTGGGAACGATTTTCTCAATTTTTGGGATTCTCTCGCCTCTGGATTCGCTGATCACGGGTGTGGTGCACCAGCCCACTACCCAACTAATGTTGGGGTTGGTTCTACCGATGATTCTGGTCCCGCTGGTGATGTTGTTTGATGGACGGGTGAAACGGGTTTTACAATCAGATCATTAAAAAAACAGACGCCTAGTACAGACGTCTGTTTTGCTAGATTTAATTAATCAGCTTGGTGCTCGTGCATAAAGTGGGGCAAATCCTCTGAAATTTGGTGTGGGAGCACGACGTATTGTTGTTGGGCTAACTGAGCCGCAATGGCGCTGTGGGTATACACGGCTGCAAGAACCGCGTCATCCACGGATTGAAATTGCGCTACAAAGCCACTAATAATCCCGGCTAGGGTATCACCCATGCCACCAGTAGCTTGAGCGGGAGTTCCAGTGGTGTTTTGAAATGCTCCGGTAGGGGTAAAGACTTCTGTTTGTGCTGATTTAACCACGGCAATTAGGTGCGGATGATCGACTAATAATTGGTTATACGCTCGTTGGTTAGTCGCTGGATTTTGGTTAGCTAGTTGCACGCCCGTCAGCCGTTCCCATTCCATTTGGTGGGGCGTGACGATGATGGTAGCCGTTGGCAATGCCAATTGGTACTTAGCAACTAAAGTTAAGGCTGATCCATCAACTAGGAGCACTTGTTCTGGGGTAACCAGGTTAAATATCAGCTTGATTAAGTTGAGGGCTTGTTCATCGGTTCCGAGCCCAGACCCTAAACTAATCACGTCCATGGTGGGTAACAACTGGGTTAGTTGTGCCTGATCTTGGTAATCAGCGAACATCGCTTCTGGAACCCACGCGTGCAGGCTACTTTGATTGCTAGCATCTGTGAAGGTGGTGGTTAAACCCGCTCCGGCGTAAACCGTGCCGAGGGTACTCATGATAATGGCACCGCCAAAGTTATGATTTCCTCCGATCAGCGCCACCTTGCCATAGGTCCCCTTGAAGCTCTTTGTTGGTCGTTTGCGGATTACTTTTGGTAGAATTGAAGATGTAATTAATTTCATTGGATTCACCTCGAAACTATTATAGCATTCAACAGGTTGATTCATGGTAGGATTAAAGCAACGACATCGGGAAAGGATGATCTCTATATGACAGATTGGAAAGCAACTGCTGCTAAGTATCAAGATCAATATCTTGCAGATTTGAAACAACTGGTGGCGATTGACAGTTCACGTGACGTGGAAAATCAAACGGATGAATTTCCCCTGGGACCCGGCCCCGCTAAGGCCTTGGACCAATTCTTAGACTTTGGGAAACGCGACGGCTTTACGACGAAAAACATTGATAACGTGGTCGGCTACATTGAATACGGAACGGGTGATGATTACTTCGCCATCCTCGGTCACGCGGACACGGTTCCGGCGGGCAATGGTTGGGACACGAATCCTTTTGAACTTTTAATTCAAAATGGGCAAGCCATTGGGCGAGGAACTTCTGACGACAAGGGCCCAGCACTGGCTGCTTACTACGGTCTGCGGATTTTAAAGGATCTCGGGATTGAGCCCAAGCTAAAAATTCGGTTAATCATTGGAACTGACGAAGAAACGAACTGGACGGGCATGAACCGTTACTTTGAAACGGAACCTGCGCCTACGGCTGGTTTTTCACCAGACGCTGAATTTCCATTAATTAATGGTGAAAAGGGAAATGTTACCTTCGAAACCCATTTTGATGGGGACAGTGCGATCTCTGAACAACAATTGTTATCGTTCAAAGCGGGACTCAAGGAAAACATGGTGCCTCGGGATGCCGAAGCATTTGTGACGATGGAAGATCCTGATGCGGTCATGAAAGACTTTGATGCCTTTATTGAAAATGCGCCAGTTAGTGGAGTAGCCAGCATCATTGGGAAACAAATTCACTTTGAAGTGGTGGGAAAAGCAGCCCACGGAATGGAACCGCGCAACGGGATTAACGCCGGGACTTACCTAGCCATGTTCTTAAAACAACTACCGTTAGATCAACCCGGCACGAACTTCATTCGCTTTATTACCAACAACCTGCACGATGATTCACGGGCCCGGCAATTAGGATTGCAATTTACTGATGAAGTCATGGGTGACCTAACTATGAACGTTGGGTTAATGGATTACGATGCTGAAACGGGCGGCGTGGTTAACACCAACTTCCGTTATCCGAAGGGAATCACGCCAGCAGAGATTCAAGCACACTTGGAAAAGGCCGCAACCCCATATCAAGCAACGGTTACGCAGACCAACAACATGGAACCGCACTTTGTTCCTGCTGATGATCAGTTAGTCACTGATTTGATGAACGTGTACAAGGAACAAACGGGTGAAACTAACGCACAACCAGAGGTAGTCGGGGGCGGCACCTTTGCTCGCTTGATGGAACACGGAGTC
Organism: Fructilactobacillus carniphilus; assembly: GCF_024029675.1. NCBI lineage: Bacteria > Bacillati > Bacillota > Bacilli > Lactobacillales > Lactobacillaceae > Fructilactobacillus > Fructilactobacillus carniphilus. Next base: position 355,672 of record NZ_CP097121.1, read on the forward strand.
GCCTTTGGTGCTCTTTTCCCGAATGCAACTGATACCATGCACCAAGCCAATGAATTCCAACCAGTGGCCGATTTAATGTTAGCAATTTCAATTTACGCGCAAGCCATCTTTACGGTCACTAAATAATTTGCGTGCTTCGATTGACAACGACATGGATTAGTTATATCGTTAAGGCAAATTAATATCTGATTGATGGAAGAGTTGAGTAATAAACCTTAAATCACAGAGAGTCTCCGGCTGGTGCGAGGAGATGATGGCGGGTTTTTGAAGATGGACTTGGAGTCATTAGCGGTGAATCATGAGCCGTTAACGGAGTGGTGGTCGTTATTACCACAGGGTTTGAGCTATGTTGATAGCTGTAACTCACGGAGGCTAGGGTAGTGATACGCTGGCGAAGTAAGGTGGTAACGCGAAGCATTCGTCCTTTTTAAGGATGAATGCTTTTTTATTTACAATCACTTTGAAGGGGGAATTAAGATGTCAAAAGCAGCACGCAGACTTATTTGGCTGGAGCTAATCGTTTTTGTAATCATTATGGGATACTTCAGTTTTGGGCGGGGAGCTGCCCAACAAAAGAATACGATTACCGTGGGAATCATGGCCGGATCAAAAGCGGAACAACAAATTTGGGATTCCGTAGCGCACACCGCCCAGCAAAAGTACGGATTGACGGTGAAATTCCAACGCTTTACTGATTACAGTCAACCGAATGCCGCATTGTCAAACCACAGCATTGACGTAAATGCCTTTCAAAACTATCCCTTTTTAGCTTTGTGGAACCAAAAGCACCACGACCACATCGTTGCGGTCGGGGATACCATCATCGAACCAATGCGGATTTACTCCTATCAAAGTAAGAGTGTTAATGATTTACCGGCCGGTAGTACCGTAACGATCCCCAATGACGCGAATAATGAATCGCGGGCGTTGTTTGTTTTGCAAAGCGCGGGACTCTTAAAGTTAAAACCTAACGTTAAACTTGCGGATGCACGTTCAATCGTTGCCAATCCCCGGAATCTAAAAATTAAAGAAGTGGATGCCAGTCAAACGGCGCGCTCTTTAAACGATGTAGGGGCCGCCGTTGTGAACGGAAACTACGCGCAAACCGCTTCGTTAGATCCCCACAAGGCCATCTTTACCGAACCGTTTAACCAAAATTCCAAGCAGTGGATTAACTTTATCGCCGCTAATCGGGATAATCGTAATGATCCACGGATTAAGAAATTAGTGAAGGCCTACCAAACGAAAGCGACAGCGAAAAAGATTAAACAGGTCTCTGGCATCAACCAAATTCCCGCTTGGAACCTCAAACTAAAGTAGAAAGGACGTTTCCTCATGAAAGCAGCAGAAAAAGTACAAATTTTACGTGATTTAATCCAAATTCCAACCGTTAATGGCAATGAAGCTGCCATCACGGACTACTTAGTTCGCTTGTTTCAAGAGCACGGAATCGCGAGTCAAGTCCAACCAATTACGGATGATAAAAGTCGCACCAATTTAATTGTTGAGATTGGTTCCGGAAAAACGGACCAAGTCTTTGGCTTTACTGGACATCAGGATACGGTAGCCGTGGGCGACGAAGCAGAATGGGAACATGCTCCGTTTGCTGCGACTGTGGTTGGGGATAAGTTGTACGGTCGGGGTGCCGCTGACATGAAGAGCGGCCTCGCTGCCGAAGTAATTGCGCTAATCGAGTTAGTGGAAGAACAGCGAGAAATTCCCGGCAAAATTCGGTTGTTAATTACGGCAGGTGAAGAATATGGTGCTCCTGGGGCCTACCAAATTGCTCCCAACCTGCTAACCGATTTAGATGCGTTAGTGGTCGGCGAAGCCACCGATGGGAACGTGACCTACGCGCACTCTGGCAGTTTTAACTACCGGATTGTGAGTCGGGGAAAAGCTGCCCACAGTTCGGTTCCAACGCACGGAATTAATGCCATTCAAGGATTGGTCAAGTACATCCAACGAGAAGCCCAAATTTTTGCCGACTTACCGGTTGACCCAACTCTCGGCCACGTGCAACACAGTGTGACGGTGATTCGTGGGGGAGAACAGGTGAACACGATTCCAGATGCCGCTGAATTATTGGGAAACGTGCGGCCGACGTCCGTATTTGGGAACCAGGCGGTGCGTAGGTTACTGCAAACCACGATTGATCAGTTAAACGCAAGCACCGATTACGAGCTAGAACTCCAGGTGATTCACGACTTTTATCCGGTTAAGAGTCAAGCAGATGATTGGTTAGTGCAAAAAGCAGTAGCGGTTTCGCAAGCGAACTATCCAGATCGACAAATTCAGGCCGGAATTGATAATGGAGCGACGGATGCCAGCGTGTTTGTGAAACAGAATGCGGACCTCCCCGTCATTGTGTTAGGACCCGATAAAGCCGGGACTTCCCATCAGCGGAGCGAACACACTACCATTAGCAGTTTTTTAGCCACGATTAACATTTATAAGGACTTGGCAACGCAATTTTTTGCAACCCAGGCCTAATAAAAGAGCACGATTAGAATTCATTTCTAACCGTGCTTTGTTGTTTAATTACAGTGTTTTTAGTTTTTCGTCAATTTGTTTTAAAACGATGGCTGTGTTTTCAGGATCCTGCAGGTCATAAGTTTGTAAATCAATCTTCATTTTGGGACTAACGTCGTAGTCTTCATACCATTGTTGGTATGCTTGCCACATTTTGTGATAGTAGGCCTCCAGTTCTGGATTATCGTCAAACTGTTCGTAGTCACGCCCCCGCTTTTTGATACGGGCCAGAATCGTGGGAAAATCAGCGTCGGCATACACCAATAAGTCGGGACGCTGCTTGGGCATTTCTTCAAGTTCGGCCATCATGTTATCCAATAGTTTGAGGTAAACTGATAGTTCGATGTCAGAAATGTTTCCAGCTGCATTATTTTCCTTGGTGAACAAGGCATCCTCGTAAATGGAGCGGTCCAGGACGTTATTGTCATCGGCGAGGGCCTTTTTAATCATCGCAAAGCGTTTGTTTAAAAAATAAATCTGTAACAAAAAGCCATATTGTTGGGGATTTTTGTAGTAGAGGGGTAAAACCGGATTATCCCCCACCGGTTCATAAAACGGTTTGGTGTGTAAGTGTTCAGCAATTTTACCGGTCAGCGTGGTTTTGCCGACCCCAATCATTCCAGCAGTAATTATCACCATAAAGAGCTCCTTCTTCTATAATAAGATTAGTATAGCACGCCCGTGAATTTCGAGAAAATAGCGGAGCCCGGCGCCGAGTTATGGTATCCTAGTAATAATTCGATTTAGTGATGGTGAGCAAATGAAGTGGTTAGATGGATTTTTAATTGTGGTGGGCTTGTTGATAATGGGTTGCAGTTACCTGGTAACGGGTCGGTTGCAAGTCGGAATTTTTCTATTAGGAGCGGGCATCGGAACTCAGGCACTCGTGATTCCGGCGGTCGTGTGGATCTGTCAACGTTATTTTAGCCATCCAGAAAGGGATGAAGAACAACCCCATGAACTTAAGTGAAATCGTTCAATTTATTAAGCGACTACTGGTGTTTATTATATTAGTTGGTCTAGTGACAGTGGTTCCCATACCAATGCTGTTGTTGCAACAATATCATTTTCAAACAGGAATCATAATTGGGATAATTGTAGGTTACATCTCTGTTTATCTAATCTCTATTTGGTTAGCCTATGAAGCTTATCGATGGGTTTGGCACCAACCTAACGGTAAATTGACTGCATCGAATTGGAAATTAATCTTTGTTTCGCTGTTTGAAATTTTTGCGGTGGAAATTGTGACTGTAATCGTGGCACAGTTGCTGCATCTCCCCGCTGGAAGTGAAAATAACCAGATTATTTACCAATTACTCTCTAGCAGTCCGGTTGTTTTGATTTTAATGAGCGCGGGAATGGTTTTTTTAACACCCATGCTAGAGGAATTAGTGTTTCGGGGATTTTTAATTCGCGGGGTCTTAAGCTGGGCACCAAATTGGCTTGCTATGATTATTAGTGGAATTGTTTTTTCTGCGGGGCACGCGAGCTCGAACTGGCTTAGTTTTTTGATTTATGCAGCGATGGGAGTGATTTTAGCCCGGGTTTATTTAAAGACGAATCGGATTCAGGCTTCCATGACCTTACATTTTCTCAATAATTTATTCGCAACAATCATGATGGTGATTTCCATTCTGGGAAACGCCCACTAGAGAAAGGATGATTAATTTGGACCTTACAGAATTTACTTATTATCAAAATTTAAAAAGTCGCTTAACCAAGGTACAAGCGGAATTACAAGAAGAACAACAGGAATACTTAGAACAGATGGGAAATCTGAATCAGCTGTATAACGACTATGATGTGGAAACGACTGAACAACTGGCCAACGCCCTAAATCATGGTGATGACGATCAGTTTACAACGGAAATTGAAACGGCCTTAACGAGTCATGACCGTGAATTCTTGTTAGAGAACGTTGCTACTTTGAATCCGAGCGAGGCGCAGGTCTTGGCCGCCATTCACGGTGAAGCAGATGATGTGGCTACTGAAGCAGTTAAGGTAGAGAAATTCTACCGGGAATTTGCGTTACCAATCATCGAACGACTACAAAATAACCGTATGATCCACGTCGAGGACTTAACGACTTCTGGAAGCAATAGCGATACGGTGGCAGAAATTAATTATTTCTCGACATTTGACGATTTTAAAGAAGATTTCAACGGAGCTGCTTACGTGGGTGAAGTAATCGAACAACGTTTGCAAGATCAAAAACCGATTAGTTTGATTATTACGGAACAAAATTATCCAAATGAATATGATGTAACGGTGATGCCAGAAAATGAGGAGGGATAAAGCATGGTAGATAAACGAGATTATAAGTATCCAGATACCCAGGCCTACGATCAGGTGATTAAGTTTTTGAACGATAACGGGGTAACCGTCCGCGATATTTCTAAGGTAACCTATAATTTACAAAAGCAATTTATTAGTATCCCTAGCATGGAATACGTTGATAAAATTGTGATTGACGTTTTGCATAAACGGGAAGTGTTAAATAACGCGTTAGTGGGAATGGAAATTGACCGCTTAGCCACCAATCATCAACTATCCGAACCGCTCCAAAGCATCGTGGAACATGATTTAGGGGTCTTTGGGGTTGATGAAACCCTAGCGTTAGGGATCGCTAACATCTATGGAACGATTGGAATTACCAACTACTGTGGTTTAGACACTAACAAGCAGGGCATTGTGAAGGAACTAGACCGGGAACAATCCCGAGTAACTACCTTTATTGATGATATTGTCGGAGCCGTGGCGGGAGCTGCTTCGGCTAAGATTGCCCACGAAAATTCATAAGTACCAAAAAATAGCAAAGTCCTGAACAGTAAGACATTGCTATTTTTTCTTTAATTATTTAATTTCGTTACGATATAAGCCCACGACTTTGCCGAGGATGACACAGTTGTTTAAGATGATTGGAGCCATCGAGTCATTTTCTGGTTGGAGGCGGAAGTGATCACTTTCCTTGTAAAATCGTTTACAAGTTGCTTCTCCTTCATCATTCATGGCAATTACAATTTCGCCATTTTCAGCATTGGGTTGGCGTTTCACAATTACCTGGTCGCCGTCTAGAATCCCAATGTTAATCATACTTTCCCCGCTAATGGTCAGCATGAAAAGGTCGGCTCGCTGGTTTTGCAGTTCCGCTGGAATTGGGAAGTAATCGGTTGCTTCTTGAACCGCTAAGATGGGTTCTCCTGCTGCTACGGTTCCTAAGAGTGGCATTTCGTTTTCAGTAGAGTTGGGCTGAATCCCCAAGGATCGAATCCCATCCTCCGTAATTTCTAAGGCTCGTGGCTTCGTGGGGTTTTTGGTGATGTAGCCCTTTTTTTCTAACCGAGAAAGGTGACCGTGAACCGTGGAAGTGGAAGACAGACCCACGGATTTCCCGATTTCTCGAACGGTCGGTGGATAGCCGTGGTCAATAACGTTGTCATAAATAAATTGTAAAATGGCCTGTTGTTTTGGGTTAGCTTGCGAAGACATGTAAACACCTCAAATTCGTTTAGTAGCAATGCTTTTAGCGTACCATAAAATTAGGAGTTTGCAAACGTTAGTTCGCCCGTTTCCTGTTTTATTATGATTGATTTCATGCTATTATTAAAGAAATTAAAAAAGGGAGTGGCAGAATGGCTGAAGATGAAAAATTAAAGCAGTTAATTCCACGGATTAATGAATTGGCAAAAAAGGCTAAATCAGACGTGGGTTTAACTGATGCAGAAAAAGCGGAACAAGAAAAATTACGTAAAGAATACCTCAAACGGTTTAAATCAAACTTTCGGACCCAACTTGAAATGACCCAGTTGTATGACAAAGACGGAAATGAAGTAACTCCCGAACCGGTCAAAGAAGCCCAACGCAAGAAAAATTTGCGTGACGATTAATCAATAACTGTTCAGAAAGAAGGAATTTAACTTGGCAACTTGGATTTGGATTTTACTAGTAATTTTAGCGCTAGTAGCAGGAGCAGCTGGTGGCTTTTTCATGGCCCGCAAGTACATGGAAAAATACTTAAAGGACAACCCACCGATTAACGAAGATCAGCTGCGAGCAATGATGTTACAAATGGGACAAAAACCATCGAAGAAAAAGCTGAATCAAATGATGATTGCAATGAAACGCAACGCTAAATAAGGCTAAAGAAAAAACCACTATTTAGTGGTTTTTTCTTTAGGATCATGATAAACGTAATCCGGATTAATTTCGTTATCGAGTTTGGTAAAAGCAGCTGCCATTTGGGTTTCGATGGCAGCTTGTTCCTCGTCGTTCAAGCGGTTGGATTTTTCGACATAAATGGGATCACCAAAGTTAATGTGGGCCCGTTTGCGTAAAAAGACCTGCTTTAAGGTTAAGGGACCTTGATAAACCACGGGTACCATTGGGACCTGGGCGGTTTTAGCGATTAAAGCCGCGCCTCCCTTTAATTTGGTTGAATGCCGTGTCCCAGAAGGAAAAATCAAAACGGAGAGATCAGTCTTACGTAAGACCTTAACGGGACGCTTAACGACTGAAATTCCAGGATTATGGCGATCAACCGGTTCCACGTTACACTTGCGTAATCCCCAGGCTAAGATGGGATTTTTAAATAATTCCTTTTTAGCAAGAAAGAAGAAGTGTTTGGGTAAGAGAACGACGCCAAAGAAGAGCATGTCAAACCAGGTTCGGTGCGGGGCAATTAAGACATAGTTACCAGCCGGAACCCTTTGCCGATTCCGTACGTCCGGTTTGCCGTTGAAGATGATGATGATCCATTTGATTACTGAAAAAGCAAACGAATAAAACAATCGTCTCATCCTTTCTGTTGAGATGTAAAATTAACCTTTAATAGTATACCATGTTTGCTGATAAAAAATGATGAGGAGAAAACGGATGGAGCAAGTGCAACTACGACCAGACGAACGAATCGACCAATTATACCGGAATCACATTCAAATCATTCAAAGTGATGCTGTGTTTTCCTTTTCGTTAGATGCGGTCATGCTGGCTCATTTTGCAAACGTAAAGCGCAGTGCCAAAGCCCAAATTGTGGACTTGTGTGCTGGAAATGGAGCGGTGGGTTTGTTTTTAAGTCAAAAAACGCACGGTCAGATTACAGAGGTCGAGATTCAATCCCGTTTGTGTGACATGACCGAGCGCAGTGTCCAGTTAAACCAATTGGAGCAACAGGTGCGGGTGGTCCATGCTGATCTTAAAGATAGTCTACACTACTTTGTCAAAGAATCGGTCGATGCGGTCACGGTCAATCCCCCGTATTTTCCTGTGCAAGCGACTAGCAAAAAAAATCCGAATCGTTATCTAGCAATTGCGCGCCACGAGTTAAAGACCAATCTAACTCAGGTAGTTACAACGGCTAGTGATCTTTTGAAAACCGGCGGGAAACTGTTTATGGTTCACCGACCGGACCGACTACCAGAGATTCTAACCGAATTACAAGCTCATCGGTTGGCTCCCAAGGAGATTCAGTTTGTTTATCCTCGGGCAAATCAGGATGCGAACATGGTTTTAATTGCAGCGCGTAAGGATGGGCAAGTCAGCGGACTCAAGGTCAGGCCTGCCATCGTTGTTTATGCAGGAGAAACGTATACCCCCTTTGTGCAGGAACTTTTATATGGAAGCAAATAAATTATTTTATTTTTACGTTCTGTTATGTGATGATGGGTCTTTTTACGGTGGCTTTACCACCGACGTGTCCAAACGATTTCAGACACATCGAAGCGGCAAGGGAGCTAAATATACCAAAGTGCACCGACCAGTGTCCGTGCTTTATTCAGAAGCCTTTACGGAGAAACGAGCAGCATTACAAGCTGAATATCGCTTTAAGCATCAATCTCGCCAGCAAAAAGAACGATTTTTACAAACGCAGGGCCTGAAGCCACGGCAATGGAGGTTGTCGAGCAATTAGGTTGTTTTTTGTGGCACTTTTTTGTATAATGAATTTCGGTATTAAATTACTAATACGCACCCAAGACGTTTTTCCTAGTAGTGCTCGTTTGAGTTCTGGGAATAATTTTGGGGAGGAAAAACTATTTTTTATGGAGGCTGATTATGGCTGTAGTAACAATGAAACAATTATTAGAAGCTGGGGTTCACTTCGGACACCAAACTCGTCGTTGGAATCCAAAGATGGCTAAGTACATCTTTACAGAACGGAATGGAATTTACATCATCGACTTACAAAAGACAGTGAAACTTCTGGGAGTTGCTTACAACTTCATGAAGGATTCTGCTGCTGATGACGCTGTGGTTCTGTTTGTAGGAACTAAGAAACAAGCACAAGATTCGGTTGAAGAAGAAGCTAAACGTTCTGGTGCTTTCTACGTGAACCACCGTTGGTTGGGGGGAACCTTGACTAACTGGAACACCATCCAAAAACGAATCAAGTACTTGAAAGATCTGAAGAAGATGGCTACTGACGGTACTTTTGAACGTTTGCCAAAGAAAGAAGCTTCATTATTAGTTAAGCAAACGGAAAAGTTGGAACGTTTCTTAGGCGGAATCGAAGACATGCCTAAGGTTCCGGATGTAATGTTCATCGTGGATCCTCACAAAGAACAAATTGCTTTGAAAGAAGCACAAAAATTAAACATTCCAGTAATTGCAATGGTTGATACTAACACTGATCCAGATGGAATTGATTACGTAATTCCTTCTAACGATGATGCCATTCGGGCCATTCGTTTGATTACTTCGACGATGGCTGACGCTATCATTGAAGGTCGTCAAGGTGAAGATGAAGTTAGTGAAGCATCCTTCGAACAAAGTGATGAAGAACCAGCTTCTGAAAACGAAGAATAATTAATTATCTGGCTGACTCTGTTTAGACCACTTCGGCCTAGGCGAGTCAGCTTTTTTAGACAAAAAGGAGTGCTAAGTGATGGCTAATATTACTGCTAAACAAGTAAAAGAATTACGGGACAAAACTAGTGCCGGAATGATGGACGCCAAAAAGGCTTTGGTTGAAGCTGATGGTGACGAACAAAAAGCAATTGAAATCTTGCGGGAAAAAGGGGTTGCTAAAGCACGTAAGAAGAGTGGAAACACTGCTGCAAACGGCTTAACCCAAGTAGCAATTGACGGTGACAAAGCTGCCATCGTGGAAGTTAACTCTGAAACGGACTTTGTGGCTGCCAACGATGACTTCAAGAACTTAGTGGACGCCATTGCTAGTGTTGTTGCTTTAGAACAACCTGAAGACGTGGCTGCTGCTTTGCAGTTATCCCTAGGTGATGACACGGTCGAAGATGCCATTATTCACACGAGCCAAATTACTGGAGAAAAGATTACGTTACGTCGGTTTGAAACCATGACTAAGAGCGGTGACCAAATCTTTGGTAAGTACCTACACAATGGTGGAGAAATTGGTGTCCTAGTTAAACTGGATGGCGCTAATGAAACGGTTGCTAAAGACGTTGCCATGCACGTGGCTGCTGAAAACCCAGAATTCTTAACGCAATCTGACATTTCTGCAGAACGGTTAGATCACGAAAAGGAAGAATTGAAGAAGGAAGCCTTAAACGAAGGTAAACCAGAGAACATCGTCGAAAAGATGGTTGCTGGTCGTTTGCACAAATTCTTAGCCGGAATTTGTTTAGCTGATCAACCATTCGTTAAGGATCAAGACCAAACGGTTGCCCAGTATGTGGAAAGCAATGGTGGTAAGTTAGCTGCTTTTGTTCGTTACCAAGTTGGTGAAGGAATCGAAGAAGCTACTGAAGCTGAAGACGAATAATCAATTCGACTAAAGACTAGCAATTAACGTTGCTAGTCTTTTTTTCTGCCGTTGCTGAGTCTGTTGTTAGATTACGATTTATGCTAAAATTAACGTAACAATTAATGCTTTCAGGGGGATATTTAATGGCTGACGTAAAATACAAGCGGGTTGTTTTAAAACTTAGTGGTGAAGCCCTGGCTGGTGCCAAGGGTTTTGGAATCAATCCGCCCGTAATTAAAAAGATTGCCGATGAAATTCGTGACGTTTACAATCAAGGGATTCAAATTGCGATTGTCGTGGGTGGTGGAAACATGTGGCGTGGAGAAGCCGGTGCCGAAATGGGAATGGAACGCGCTCAAGCTGATTACATCGGAATGTTATCCACGATTATGAATGGATTAGCATTGCAAGATAACCTAGAATCAGCGGGAGTTCCCACCCGATTACAAACTTCGATTGAAATGCGACAAATTGCAGAGCCATACATTCGCCGTAAAGCCGTGCGGCACCTAGAAAAAGGGCGAATCGTTATCTTTTCTGGAGGAACCGGTAATCCATACTTCTCAACGGATACGACGGCCGTTCTTCGAGCTGCTGAAATTGATGCTGATGCCATTTTGATGGCTAAAAACGGAGTGGACGGAATTTACTCGGCGGATCCAAACACTGATCCGGATGCCAAGAAGTTCACCAAGTTAACGCAAATGGATATCCTGAACAAAGGGTTACACGTGATGGATTCAACTGCCAGTTCCTTATCAATGGATAACGACATTCCACTGGTGGTCTTTAACCTGAATGAACCAGGGAACATTAAAAAGGTCATTGAAGGCCAAAATATTGGAACGATTGTGGAGGGAAAATAATGCCAATGAATACCAAAGAATTGACTCAAGAAACCAAACGAAAAATGGATCGCGCTCAGTCGGTCTTGGAGAATGATCTAGGACAAATGCGGGCTGGTCGGGCCAACGCTAGTATCTTAAAACCGGTGGTGGTTGACTACTACGGTGCGCAAACTCCATTAGCTCAAGTGGCTTCGATTTCAATTCCAGAACCACGGATGCTGATGATTTCTCCGTACGATAAAACCGCGTTAGAAAACATTGAAAAGGGAATTTTAGAAGCTGATTTAGGCTTAAATCCAATGAATGATGGTGATAACATTCGGATTCAAATTCCACAATTAACGAACGAACGGCGCCAAGAAATTGCGAAAAAAGCCAAGGCGACCGGAGAACAAAGCAAGGTGGCAGTTCGAAATGTTCGTCGCGAAGCAATGGATGCCATTAAACAAGCTAACAAAGATGATGAAGTTAACGATGACGAAGCACATCAGTTAGAAGATCAAATTCAAAAACTGACGGATAGTGCCATTAAAGGAATCGACCAAATCGTGAAGGATAAGCAAGCTTCCATCATGAACGACTAAGTTAGAGGAGTGGGCAACCATGGAAGATCAAGCAGTAACACCAGGAACCCCTGAGTTTGATAAGATGATGTTTAAGTTAAATCAACCCATTAATGCGGTTAATCAGACTCGGTTTCAGTTTAATGACCAGCAGCTAACGGAAATTCAACCGGGCATTTATGTCCTGCCTGCTTACGTCCAGGATGATTTTAACTTGTTCCTGGTAGGCTCTCAGCTCGTGCAGTCCGATTGGGTCCTTGCTTTTTCCCATGGTAAGATTGAAGCAGGCAATCAGGTTACGGATTTAAGCGATCCGATTCCCACCGGTGAGGGTTTGAACCAATTAGGCGTGCAAAGTCCCGCTGTTGCAAATGATTTGTTAGAGTATTTTGACCAGCTTGTTCAAGCAGGTGCGGGCGAATGGAATTTAATTAAGTAAAGGGTGAGGTTGCTCATCCTTTCTTTACTTTTTGGAGCGAGGTAGTTTGATGGAAATTACGGAATTAGAGCAAAAACGGGTCCCGAAACACGTTGCTATTATTATGGATGGTAACGGTCGGTGGGCCCAGCGACGGCATCTTCCCCGAATTGCTGGGCATAAGCGGGGCATGGATGTGGTCGAAGACATCACGATTGCCGCTAGTGACCTTGGGGTGCAGGTGTTAACGCTCTATGCCTTTTCAACGGAAAATTGGAAACGGCCCGAAACCGAGGTTAACTACTTGATGAGCCTGCCCACCCGTTTTTTTAATAAATTCGTCCCTAAACTAATTGCTAATAACGTCCGGGTCAAAACCATTGGTGACAACGAGCAATTGCCGGCAGAAACGCAAAAAGCTGTCCAAAAAGCGCAGTTGGATACCCAGGCCTGTGATGGGATGATTTTAAATTTTGCGCTGAATTATGGTTCGCGGACTGAGATTACGGAAGCCGTGCAGGAAATCGCGACAGAAGTGCAGGATGGTCAAATTGATCCCGCAGAAATTACTGAGCAAATGGTCCAAAATCACTTGAAAACCAACTTTTTAGGCGAGCTGGCTGATCCAGATTTATTGATTCGGACCAGTGGCGAAGAACGAATCTCTAACTTTTTACTGTGGCAATTAGCTTATAGTGAACTCGCTTTTACGTCCAAACTCTGGCCCGATTTTACGCCCGCTGATTTTGAAGCGGAGTTGCTGGAATTTCAACAACGAAACCGCCGCTTTGGTGGTCTGAAAAATAAGTAGGAGAATTAATTACCATGAAGCAGAGAATTATTACCGCAGTGGTGGCCCTGGCCATTTTTATTCCCATCATTTTAATGGGTGGTTGGCTAGTCGAACTAGCAGCCGTGGCATTAGCACTGGTTGCCATGGCAGAAGTGTTTATCATGAAAAAGCAAATCATTATTTCCGTGGAAGCCTTGATTGCTTTTGTGGGAGTGGCAGCCTTGGTCTTGCCCAATTTAATTACGGGCTGGCTTCCTGCTAACATTAGCCCCAATTTTGCTTTTTACATTTTAGTTTTATTGCTACTTTTGTGTACCGTGTTTTTCAACAAGAGTTTTAATTTTGATGATGCGGGTGTGTATACACTAGCGATGCTCTACATCGGGTTTGGCTTTCACTACTTTGTGATGGCACGTCACGATGGGTTAGCCGTTCTGTTTTATGCCCTGCTAATCGTTTGGTGTACTGATACGGGTGCTTATTTCATCGGTAAGTACATGGGAAAGCACAAGTTGGCACCGCACGTTTCTCCCAACAAAACCTGGGAAGGTTCTGTCGGGGGTGTGATTGTGGCGACCGTAGTTTGTACCGTTTACGTGCTGTTTTTCCCGGTGAGTCATGCGAGTTTAATGACCATGATTTTATTGACTGTTATTTTATCCATCGCTGGTCAATTAGGAGACTTAGTTGAATCCGCTTTGAAGCGGTACTATGGAGTGAAAGACTCTGGGAAGATTCTTCCCGGTCACGGTGGGATTTTAGATCGTTTTGATAGTTTGTTGTTTGTGCTGCCGTTACTCCATCTGTTAGGAATTGTGTAAATGAAAGGCAGGTGGTCTTTTGATAACCACAATTATTAGTTTTATCATTGTTTTTGGAATTCTCGTGTTTGTCCACGAATTTGGTCACTTCATCGTGGCGAAACGCGCTGGCATTATGGTACGGGAATTTTCGATTGGAATGGGACCTAAGCTCTTTTTTTATCGAAAAAATCATACGACCTACACGATTCGGTTACTTCCGCTGGGTGGGTACGTTCGCCTAGCCGGAAGTGCTGATGATGAAGATGATCAAATTAAGCCGGGGGTAACCGTTAAATTACAGTTAAACCAGCAACAACAAGTAACAAAAATTGATTTGAGTCAGAAAAGTAACGTGTTTCAGGGCATTCCCGTTCAAGTTACTAAAGCTGATCTAGTGCATGACTTGTTCATTGAAGGATACGAAAATGGTGATGAAAGTGAACTGAGACGCTTTTCCGTTAATCACGATGCGATTTTAGTTAATCCAGAGGGAATCGAGTTGCAAATTGCACCGGCCGACGTTCAATTTCAAAATGCGCCGGTGGGGAAAAAATTACTGGTAAACGCCGCTGGGATTTTTAATAACGTGTTGCTAGCGATTGTAGCGTTTACGTTGTTAGCCTTCCTACAGGGTGGGGTAGCCAGTAATTCCAACCAAATCCAAATTCCTAAAAATCAACCGAGTGTTGCTAAACAAGCTGGAATTAAAAGTGGAGATCGGATTGTCGCCGTTGATGGACAGCAGACCAAAGATTTCAATGCCGTGGCGACCCAGATTAGTAAAAGACCGAAGCAACGGGTGACGCTGACGGTGGTTGAGCAAGGAAAGCGCCGCAACGTTACCCTTACCACTGAAGCCAAAACCGTGCAAAAGAAACGAGTAGGAATGATTGGCGTAACCAAGTCCGTCAACCCAAGCTTAATGGCAAAAGTGACCGCTGGGTTTACCCAGACCTGGTCTAGTACCAAAATGTTAGGCTCAGCCTTATGGCGGATGGTTTCGGGACACTTCTCGTTAAATGATTTAGGAGGACCAGTAGCGATTTACGCAAGTACCTCGCAAGCAACTACTTATGGATTAGTGGGAGTGGTCTCATTACTAGCTTGGTTATCGATTAACTTGGCTGTGATTAACTTAATCCCCATTCCGGCCCTTGATGGTGGTAAAATCTTGTTAAATCTAATTGAATTAGTTCGGAGAAAACCGCTATCTGAAAAAGTCGAAACGGGGATTACCCTGATTGGTTTTGCCTTCTTAGCCGTTCTGATGATTTTGGTAACTTGGAATGATATAATGCGGTACTTTATTCGTTAATAGTAGGAGTGATAAACAAAGATGAAACAATCAAGAATGTTAATTCCGACCCAGAAACAGGATCCCACGGGGGCCGAGGCCCTGAGTCACAGGATGTTACTGCGAGCTGGCTATATTCAACAAGTATCAGCCGGAACGTATGCGTATCTGCCGTTGGCTTATCGGGTGCTTGAAAAAATTGAACGTATTATTAAACGAGCAATGGATGCTTCCGGGGCCTGTGAAATGCTGGTTCCAGAAATCATTCCTGCTCAATTCTGGCAGGATTCCGGTCGTTACGATACCTATGGTGATGAATTGTTTAAGCTCAAAAACCGACACGACACGGAATTCATTTTAGGACCAACACACGAAGAAACTTTTACGGAATTGATTAAGAGCTCGGTCAAGTCCTACAAAAAATTACCGTTAAACTTGTATCAAATTCAAAGCAAGTTTCGTGATGAAGACCGATCCCGGTACGGATTACTCCGGAGTCGGGAATTCTTGATGCTCGATTCTTATTCTTTCTCCGCTAACGAAGCGGATTTAGATCAAATTTATAAAGAAATGCGCGGAGCGTTTGAATCCATTTTTAACCAAATCGGACTATCCTACCGGGGCATCATTGGGGATAGTGGCAGCATGGGTGGCTCTGATTCAATGGAATTTTCTGCTCCGGCAGCCGTGGGGGAAGATACGATTGTTTATTCCAATGACAGTGAATACGCTGCTAACTTGGAAATGGCCACGAATATGTTCGTGCCCCAGAAATCACATGCGGAAGCCCAGCCATTAGAACTGGTTGATACTCCGGATGTCAAAACGATTGACCAGGTAACCGAATTCTTTGCCATTCACCCCGATCAAGTGGTCAAGAGTTTGCTGTACCTCGCTGATGAACAACCAGTGATTGTGTTAACGCGTGGCGATCAGGTTGCCAACGAAGCTAAGTTAAAACACGTTTTAGGTGCCGATACGTTAGAATTAGCCACTCCGGCTCAGGTAGCAGAATTATTAGACGTCCAACCGGGTGCGGTGGGTCCTTTTGATTTGCCGGCTGAAACAAAGGTCATCGCGGATGAATACGTGCAACCCATGGTGAACGCTATTGTGGGTGCTAACCAAACTGGCAAGCATTACCAAGGCTTTAATCCGACGAGAGATTTACCTGATTTAGAGTATGCGGATGTTCGCACGGTCAAGGAAGGGGATATTTCCCCTGATGGTAGTGGAGAATTGCAGTTTACTAAGGGAATTGAAATTGGACATATTTTTAAATTGGGGACCCGGTATTCAAAGGTGCTCGGGGCTGATATTCTCGATGAAAACGGTCGGCAACAACCAATTATCATGGGTTGTTACGGGATTGGAGTTAGCCGGTTACTATCTGCTGTAGCTGAACAGCAAGCTGACGAAAACGGACTGGTCTGGCCAACGGCAATTGCTCCGTTTGATGTGCATGTGATTCCCACGAATGTTAAAAAGGAAGAACAGGCAGAATTAGCCACGCAAATTACGACTAGCTTAGAAGAAGCTGGCTTTGAAGTGCTAGTTGATGATCGCAAAGAACGGGCCGGGGTTAAATTTGCTGATTCCGACTTAATCGGAGTTCCGATTCGAGTCACCATCGGGAAAAAGGCCGATGAAGGAATCGTGGAAGTTAAAATCAGAAAAACCGGCGAAACGGTTGAAACTAAGGTTGATGATTTACAAAACACGATTAAAATTTTAGCAAAAGAGATTTAGGCAAAAGACCAGCTGCAGACTGGTCTTTTTTGCACCACAGGAGGTTATTAGTGGCACTAACTAAAGAAGAACGTTTGCAAAAACTATTGGATCAAATTGGTTGGCCCACGGACCAACGGGATGAATTTACAAACGGCCAGATTGCCCAAGTTACAGTCCATCAGCAGTCGAATCGCTGGGAGTTCACGTTGCAGTTCGAGCACGTTCTGCCGTTCGTCACGTTTCAAAAGTTGTTTGGTGATTTGCAACAGTCGTTTCAAGACATTGCCACGGTCGAACTAAAGATTCACACGGACCAACAGGATGTTCCCAGTCGAGAACTAGGTGACTACTGGAATTGGGTGGTTCAGCATGCTGGGTTACATTCCAATTTGACCCAGGAGTTATTAAATAATCATGTCCCAGAAGTTGACGATGCTGGTCGGATTAATTTTTTAGCCATGAACGAAGTGGTCAAGGACTTTATGACGAACAATGCGTTGGGACCCATTGAAGAGCTTTATCACCAGCTGGGTTTTCCCGCCTTTACAATTCATACGTTTGTTGATGAATCAGCCTCGCAGGCGCAGATTGAGGAACTAAAGGCGAAAAAGAAAGAACGAGACGAACAACTGGCCCAACAAGCCCGCTTGGCCATGGAAAAAAGTAGTGCTCACAAGACTGGACCGAACAAGAACGGAACGTTGCAAGTGGGAAGAAAGATTGCAGCTAATTTAGATGTGACCCAAATGGCCGATATTACAGAGGAAGAACGCTCGGTGGTTATTAATGGTTATGTGTTTAACAAGGAACTGCGGAAGTTAAAATCCGGGCGGGAATTACTCATTTTAGAAATTACCGATTATACCTCCTCGTTAACGGTGAAACTGTTTTCCAATGACGAAGCTGACATGGAGATGTTTGAAAACTTTCAGGCCGGCGGTTGGATTAAAGTTCGTGGTGGGGTGCAAGAGGACAGTTATTCGAATGAACTGACGATGATTGCCCGCGACGTGATGCCGATTGACCACCAGGAGCGAGCAGATCAAGCTCCAGATGATGATAAACGGGTCGAACTGCACCTGCATTCTAACATGAGCCAAATGGACGCCACGAACTCCATTTCGGACTACGTGAAACGGGCTAAACAATGGGGACACACGGCACTAGCCGTCACCGATCACGACAACGTTCAAGCCTTTCCGGAATCCTATCAGGCGGGGCAGCAAAATGACGTGAAAATGATTTACGGGATGGAAGCCAACGTGGTTGATGACGGAGAACCGATTGGATTCAATGACCAACACGTGAACCTGAAAGAGGCCACGTACGTTGTGTTTGATACGGAAACGACCGGGCTTTCTGCTGTGTATGATCGCGTGATCGAATTGTCTGCGGTTAAGATGCAGGGCAATAATGTCATTGATGAATTTGAAGAGTTCATTGATCCGGGATTTCATTTGTCCGAGCAAACCACTAATTTAACGTCAATTACGGACGAAATGGTGGCCGGTTCAAAGTCAGAACAAGAGGTCTTTAGCCTCTTTCGGGAATTTTGTGGAGATGCCATTATCGTGGGGCACAACGTCACCTTCGACGTGGGTTTTATGAACACGGGCTATAAACGCCACGGCATGGATCCAATCAAAAACCCGATCATTGATACGTTAACGTTGGCACGGTTTTTATATCCCAATTACAAGAGTTACCGACTGAATGTGTTAGCGAAAAAGTTCAACGTTAATTTGGAACACCATCACCGGGCCATCTACGATGCCGAAACCACCGGTCATTTAAATTATCTGTTCTTAAAGGATGCGGAAGACCAGTATGGAATTGAGTATCACGATCAATTAAATGAACACATGACTGATAACGATGCCTATAAACACGCTCGACCGTTCCATGTGGTGTTGTTGACGCAAACGCAAGCCGGGTTAAAGAACCTATTTAAACTGGTTTCGTTAGCTCATATTAAATATTATTACCGGGTGCCCCGGATTCCGCGAAGTGAGTTAGAAAAGTATCGGGAAGGTCTGTTAGTGGGTTCTGCTTGTTCGAATGGAGAAGTATTTACCTCGCTCATGCAAAAAGGTGAAGCTGAAGCCTTAACGAAAGCCCGCTTTTATGACTACCTGGAAGTCCAGCCTCAGGCAGCCTATCAGCCGTTAATTGACAGTCACTTGATTAGTGACAGCGGGAAATTACAGACCATTATCGAAAATCTGGTCAAGGTCGCTGATCAAGCCCAGCTTCCGTTAGTGGCGACGGGCGATGTGCACTACCTGGATCCCCATGATTTTATCTATCGAAAGATTTTAATTAACTCCCAGGGAGGCGCTAATCCGTTAAACCGGCAAACCCTGCCGGATGCGCATTTTCGGACGACGGATGAACTACTGGAAGATTTTGACTTTTTAGGAACTGAAAAGGCTCATGAAATTGTGGTTCAGAATTCACAAGCCATTGCGAAGCAAATTGAAACGGTGCAACCATTGAAAGATAAGTTGTATACACCAAAAATGGATGGGGCCGAGGATGAAATTAAGCAACGAACCATGGATAAGGCGCATCAATTGTATGGCACAAATTTACCTGAATTGGTCCAACATCGCTTGGATCGGGAGTTAACCAGTATCATTAATAACGGATTCTCGGTTATTTACTTGATTTCGCAACGGCTGGTTGCTAAGAGTAATAAGGATGGTTATTTGGTGGGTTCCCGGGGATCCGTGGGATCTAGCTTGGTTGCTACTATGACTGGAATCACGGAAGTTAATCCACTGCCACCACACTATCGTTGTCCCGAATGCCAATACTCAGAGTTTTTTACCAAGGGTGAATACAGTTCTGGTTTTGATTTACCCGAGAAAAAGTGTCCGGAATGTGGCGCCGTGATGGTTGGCGACGGTCATAACATTCCGTTTGAAACCTTCCTGGGCTTTAAAGGAAATAAGGTGCCGGATATTGATTTGAACTTTTCTGGTGATTATCAATCGATTGCACATAACTATACGAAGGTTTTATTTGGAGAAAAGAACGTATTTCGGGCGGGAACGATTGGAACCGTGGCCGATAAAACTGCTTATGGATACGTGAAGGCCTACGAACGTGACACCGAACAACAATTGCGGGGCGCAGAAATTGACCGCCTGGCTCAGGGAGCCACGGGAGTAAAACGAACGACCGGGCAACATCCAGCCGGCATCATCGTTGTCCCTGATTACATGGATATCTATGACTTCACGCCGATTCAATTTCCAGCTGAAGATCAAAATGCGGCCTGGAAAACGACCCACTTTGATTTCCACTCCATTCACGATAACATCCTAAAGCTTGATATTCTGGGACACGATGATCCGACTATGATCCGGATGCTCCAAGATCTTTCGGGAATTGACCCGTACTCGATTCCCATGAATGATCCGGGAGTGATGAAGATTTTCAGCAGTCCAGAGGTACTGGGAGTTACGCCCGAACAAATTTTTTCGAAAACTGGGACCCTCGGGATTCCCGAATTTGGAACTCACTTTGTCCGGGGAATGTTAGAGGAAACTAATCCGAAGAACTTTTCTGACCTGTTACAAATTTCTGGGTTATCGCACGGAACTGATGTGTGGTTAGGGAATGCCGAAGAGTTGATTAAAGAAGGCACGGCTACCATTTCAAACGTGATTGGGTGTCGGGATAACATCATGACCGACTTGATTAATTACGGAGTTGATTCAGAAACTTCCTTCCAAATCATGGAAAAAGTGCGGAAGGGAAAGGGAATTAAACCAGAGTGGCAGGCCAAGATGAAGGAAGCTGATGTTCCGGACTGGTACATTGATTCTTGTTTAAAGATTAAATACATGTTCCCCCGGGCCCACGCCACGGCTTACGTGTTGATGGCGTTACGGGTGGCCTATTTCAAGGTTTACTTTCCGTTGGTTTACTACGCAGCTTACTTCTCTGTCCGGGCTGATGACTTTGACGTTGAGGCCATGGCGCACGGAAAAGAAGCGGTGAAAAACGTCATTCAGGCAATTAGTAGCAAGGGAAATGATGCTTCCGCCAAGGAAAAGAACCTGCAAACTGTGATGTTAATTGCGAATGAAATGCTTGAACGGGGCTTTTCGTTTGAAATGATTGACCTCGAACGATCCGATGCTTCGGAATGGCTCGTGGATGGGAAAAAATTAATTGCGCCTTTCAGCGCTGTGCCCGGTCTGGGCTTAAACGTAGCCAAGCAGATTGTGGCTGCTCGCGAAGACAAACCGTTCCTTTCTAAGGAAGATTTGTCTAAACGGGGAGGCGTTTCTAAAACCATCATTGAATTTATGAATCAAAATGGAGTTTTGAAGGGCTTACCCGACGAAAACCAGTTGAGTTTGTTTGATTTGTAAGCTGATTGATAATGTTGTCCGCTTATGTTACACTAGTACAAGTAATTGAAAACTCTTTTCGGAGTGAGCAGCGATGCTCGCTCTTTTTATTAGAAACATTTGGGAGGTAAATAGTTGAGCGAAACGAGCGAAATTATTGCAAAGGTCACAGAGACCGTGGAACCGATTCTAGCAGCAGCAAACTTTTATTTATATGACATCGAATTTGTTAAAGAAGGTGGCAGTTGGTACCTCCGTGTGTACGTTGACAAAGATGGTGGCATTACGTTGGATGATTGCGTGTTGGTCAGTGATCAATTGAGCGAAAAGTTAGATGAACTGGATTCAGATCCATTTGCAGACCCATACTTTTTGGAAGTTTCGTCTCCAGGAGCAGAACGGCCCTTGAAAAAAGAACAGGACTATCAACGCGCTCTCAATGAATACGTTCACTTGTCCCTTTACCAAAAATTAGATGGGAAAAAGACCTACGAAGGAACGCTAATTAAACTAGATGACCAAGCTTTAACCATTCGGGTAACGGAAAAGAACCGGGAAAAAGACGTAGTTGTGCCCCGGGATTTAATTTCGAAGGCTCGCTTGGCAATTAAATTTTAACGAGGAGGAAGCAAACACAATGAGTAAAGAGTTAGTAACGGCGCTCGATGAATTAGAGCGCGAAAAAGGCGTTAAAAAGGAAGTTGTCATTGAAGCGTTAGAAGCTGCTTTGATTTCAGCTTACAAACGCAACTATGACCAAGCCCAAAACGTGGACGTTGAATTTAACGAACGACAGGGTAATATTAACGTTTATGCCGTTAAAAAAGTGGTTGAAGAAGTTGTTGATCCGCGTTTAGAGGTGAGCCTCGACGAAGCACTGCAAATCAACCGGGGTTACGAGCTGGGTGATGAAATTAAATTTAAGGTGACGCCCAAAGATTTCGGTCGCATTGCGGCTCAAACCGCTAAACAAGTCATCATGCAACGAGTTCGGGAGGCCGAACGGCAAAATGTGTACGACAAGTACAGTAAGTATCAGGATGAATTAGTCACGGCCGAAGTGGAACGCCAGGATAACCGGTTTGTATACCTGAACTTGGATGGCGTAGAAGCAGCCATGGCGCACAACGACCAGATGCCGAACGAAACTTATCGTCCGCAAGATAAGTTGAAGGTGTACGTAACGAACGTTGACGATGCTGCCAAGGGTCCCCAAGTCTTTGTGAGTCGGACAGCTCCGGGATTGTTGAAACGTTTGTTTGAACAAGAGGTACCCGAAGTCTACGACGGTGTGGTCGAAATTGTTTCGATTGCCAGAGAAGCGGGTGACCGTTCTAAAGTAGCAGTAAAATCAAACGAAGCCAACGTCGACCCGGTTGGGACTACGGTCGGACCTCGTGGCCAACGGGTGCAAGACATTGTAAACGAATTGGGGGGCGAAAACATGGATATTGTCCAGTGGGATGAAGATCCAGCCCAATACATTGCCAACGCCCTCAATCCGGCCGAAGTAATTGACGTGATCTTTAAAGATGGCGAAGAAAAGGCTTGTACCGTAGTGGTTCCAGATGACCAGTTGTCGTTAGCCATCGGAAAGCGTGGGCAAAATGCCCGACTCGCTGCTCGTTTAACTGGATATCGAATTGACATCAAGTCTGAGTCAGAAATGACTGACCCCGATGCCAACGAAGCTGAAGGGGAAATTAGTGCGGCCGATGTTGGTGATGAAGCGGCAGACTAATGTTTAAATTAGTGAGATAAAGGAGCTGAACCAGGTTGAAGAAGAAAAGAAAAATTCCGATGCGGAAGGATGTTATTTCTGGAGAAATGTTCCCCAAAAAGGAACTTGTGCGCATTGTTCGGGATAAAGAAATGAACGTCGAGTTAGATCCAACCGGGAAAAAATCCGGGCGGGGTGCCTACGTTCAGGTTGACGTTGCGGCCGTTAAAAAGGCTCGGGACGAAAAAATTCTTGATCAAGTTTTTTCCGTTACTCTATCTCCTGATTTTTATGCAACTTTGATTGATTACGTTGATCACATCCAAGCACGACGGGAACTGATGAAAAATGACCAATTATAAGCAGACACTTAATTTGTTGGGAATTGCTCGGAGAGCTGGTAAAATAGTTACGGGAGAGTCATTGGTTCTAAACGGAATTCGCCACCAGCAGGTGCAGTTCTTGTTTTTAGCTAGTGATGCCGGTGCGGCAACTGCGAAACGCTTTTTAGACAAAAGTCGATTTTATGCCGTTCCAGTTAACAACGACCTAAACAAAGCAGAATTAAGTGCAGCCATCGGGCAGCCACGAACAGTCATTGGAATTACAGACCAGGGTTTTGCGAGGAAATTAAATGAAATAAATAAGTAAGGAGCGTGGTTTCATGGCGAAAAAAAGAATCTATGAACTAGCAAAAGAACTAAACGTTCCCAGTAAAAAAGTACTGGGTGTAGCGCAGGCCAATGGGATTAAGGTAAAAAACCACATGTCATCATTAGATGCATCCCAAGAAAAAACAGTGCGAGGAGCAATGACTAACAAAAGCCAACCAAGTACCAAGAACCAGTCCCAGGCAACGGGAACCAAGCCCCGGACAAATAATAATGGGAAAGCCAACCAGCACCACACTGGATCACAGGCCCAGCAAGGGAACCAACGTCGTTCAAATGCTAACCATTCTAAGCCAACCACCAAGAACAACCAACACCAATCAGATCAAAAGCAACCGGCTCGTGCTAAAACGACGACGAGTGCTAAGTCAACTACCACCGCTAAGCCAAAGACTGGTGGCGGTAAGTTTGGTGGGAGCTTAAATCGCAACAACAATAACAACAAAAATAAAAAGAAACGTCGGAATAACCGTAACAACCGGTTTGCCAACATGTATTCCAAGAACCAACGGATTCGGCAAAACCACAAAAAGAAGGCTCCGACCGTTAGAAAGAACCGGCCGTTGCCAGAAGTATTGGTTTATGAAGACGGGATGAATGCTCAAGACTTGGGTAAAATCCTGCACAGAGAACCAGCTGAAATCATCAAGAAGCTCTTTATGTTAGGGATGATGGTGAACCAAAACCAATCCTTGGATAAGGATGCGATTGAATTGCTGGCTGCCGATTACGGCATCAAGGCGCAAGAAAAAGAACACGTGAACGTTTCTGATATCGATAAGTTCTTTGAAGAAGAGGAAAATAACACTAGTTATCAAGCTCCTCGTCCTCCAGTCGTAACCATCATGGGACACGTTGATCACGGTAAGACCACATTGTTGGATTACCTGCGTCACTCCCACATCACGGCAGGCGAAGCAGGGGGAATTACCCAGGCGATTGGGGCTTATCAATTAAAACAAGACGATCATTTGATTACGTTCTTAGATACTCCTGGACACGCGGCCTTCACTGAAATGCGGGCTCGGGGAGCTAACATCACTGACATTACGGTACTAGTGGTCGCAGCGGACGATGGAGTGATGCCGCAGACGGTTGAAGCCATTGACCATGCTAAGGAAGCCAACACGCCAATTATCGTGGCCGTGAACAAGATTGACCGCCCCAACGCTAATCCGCAACACGTGAAAGAACAGTTGATGAATTATGGTTTGGTTCCAGAAGATTACGGTGGAGATACGATTTTCGTTGATATTTCCGCTAAAAACGGAACGAACGTGGACGAACTGTTGAACATGATCCTATTACAAGCAGACGTGATGGAATTAAAGGCCAACCCGAAACAAAATGGAGCCGGGTCAGTGGTAGAAGCACGACTAGACCGAGGTAAGGGTCCCGTAGCTACATTGTTAGTGCAACAAGGAACCTTACGTCGCGGTGATCCCATCGTGGTTGGTGATACATTTGGTCGAGTGCGGACGATGGCGAACGAAGCTGGACAAGACCTAGAATCGGCTACTCCATCAACGCCCGTTGAAATTACGGGATTAAACGCCGTTCCAGAAGCCGGTGACCGGTTCGTGGTCTTTGATGACGAAAAGACTGCGCGAGCTGCCGGAGAAGAACGGGCCAAAGAAGCACAAATTGAAGAACGAAAGCAAAACAACCGGGTTACATTGGATAACTTGTTTGATTCCATGAAACAAGAGGATATGAAGCAGGTTAACGTGATCATCAAAGCTGACGTGCAAGGTTCGGTTGAAGCCTTGGCAGATAGCCTGAAAAAGATTGACGTTGAAGGTGTGAACGTGAACGTCATCCATGCTTCGGTGGGGGCCGTGAACGAAAGTGATATTGCCCTAGCAAAGGCAAGTAACGCAATTATCATTGGGTTTAACGTGCGGCCTACTCCGCAAGCTAAGTTGCAAGCGGAAACGGACAAGATTGATGTGCGGCTTTACCAAGTTATTTACAACGCGATTGACGACGTGACGGCGGCCATGAAAGGGAAGCTTGATCCAACTTACGTAGAAGAAGTAACTGGTAGCATTGATGTCCGGCAAATCTACAAAGCTTCCGCCGTGGGAACCATCGCTGGTGGAATGGTTAATGATGGTTACGTCAGAAATGACAGTAAGGTGCGTTTGGTTCGGGACGGGGTAGTTAAATACGACGGCGAACTAGGCAGTTTGAAGCGCTTTAAAGATGATGTGAAGGAAGTTAAGCAAGGTCACGAATGTGGATTGACCATTGAAAACTACAACGACATCAAAGTGGGCGACGTAATCGAAGCCTACCACATGAAAGAAGTTGCTCCGAAGTAAAGGAGGAAACCACATGGTACAACAATATCGAGTTGGTCGGCTTCAACAAGAAATTCAAAAAGAAGTCGATGACATTTTATTGAAGCGCGTGCGTGATCCGCGGGTGCAAGGAGTTACGGTCACTGGTGTTAAAGTGACAGGGGACTTACAACAGGCCACCATTTATTACAGTATTTTGTCGAGTGACAAAGCAGAACAAGAAAAGGTTCAGCAGGGACTCGATAAAGCCACGGGGTTAATCCGGGGCGAACTGGGTCACCGCTTAAGTATCTACGTTACTCCGGAGATTCATTTTGAACGAGACGAATCGATTGAGTACGGAAGTAAGATTGACCAGTTGATTAATAAATTAAATCAATAATTAAAAATGACTGAGAAAAATTTTCTCAGTCATTTTTGCGTACATATACGAAGGAGGGAGCAAATGATCAACGGAATTATCCCGTTATATAAGCCGTTAGGCATGACTAGCTTTGGTTGTGTCAGTAAAATTCGTGGCATCGTGCACCAAAAAAAGGTCGGACATAGTGGCACCCTCGATCCCAACGTGGATGGAGTGTTACCAATTTGTTTAGGCAATGGGACCAAGGTGGTTGATTATCTGATGGCCACCGGGAAGACCTATCGAGGAGCGATTACCCTGGGTTTTGCGACAACCACTGAAGATTTGGATGGTGAAATTGTTGCCGAACAGCATGATTTTAAGCCCCTGACCGATGCACAAATTAAAACGGGATTAACGCACTTCATTGGTTCTCAGATTCAGACGCCGCCCATGTATTCGGCGGTCAAGGTGAACGGACGTCGCTTGTATGATTATGCCCGCCATGGCGAAACCGTCAAACGGCCGCAACGCACGATTCGGGTCACTGATTTCTATCAAATTGGAGAGTCCATTGTTGATCGAAACGCTGGAACCCAAACAATTTTCTTTGAAGTGGACTGTGGCAAAGGAACCTACGTGCGGACGTTAGCGGTCGACTTTGGTCGCGACTTTGGCTTACCCGCCGTGATGTCACAACTAACTCGGATTGCTAGTGGTGGATTTGATATTCAGCAAACGGTTGCTTTAGAAACTCTGGAGGATGCGCAACAAGCCGGACAATTAGATCAGTTCGTTTATCCAATTGACCATGCGCTTCACGCCTTTGCACACGTTGACTTGACGGCTGAACAGTGGGCGCAGGTCCAACATGGGGCCTTTTTACCAGCATCAGACTTGCAGACTACTGAAGCAGAAATCGTTTTACGCTATAATGGTAGCGATAAGGCTTTATACTACTATGATGAGGGTCACCAGCGGTATAAACCACAAAAAATGTTTAGTTTGGAGTAACGAGCAATGGAAATTATCAAGTTGGCCTATCCGTTAGAAGCAGAGCAACAATTTCCGGCGCCAGTGGTGTTAGCAATGGGCTTTTTTGACGGAGTGCATCTCGGACACCAGAACGTCATTAACCGGGCAAAGGAAATTGCGTTAGAGCGGCAGCTGCCGCTCGCCATTTTAACCTATGATCATCATCCAGCACTGGTATATCAAAAGCTAACCGGAGATGCTGCGCGTTATTTAACCTTATACGACGCAAAGTACCAGTTATTTAAACGGCTCGGGGTGGATTATGTGTATGAGGTTAACTATGACTATGACTTTCAAGCGCAAGCACCCCAGACATTCGTGGATAATTTTATTGTTCGGATGGGCGCCACGGTAGTCGTAGCTGGTTTTGATCATACCTACGGAACTAAGGACGCCGCCATGGCTAACTTAGGAGAATATTCCCACCATCGGTTTACCGTCGAAACGGTTCCTGCGTTGTTGCTGGACGAGAAAAAAGTTAGTTCGACTCGGGTGCGCCGGAATTTGAGTGACGGTCACTTGGAAACAGTTCGGCGCTTATTGGGCCGGTCATTTGAAATTAATGGAACTGTTGTTCATGGCCTAGCACGGGGTCGGACCCTTGGGTTTCCGACTGCTAACGTGCAATATGATGACTTACAACGAATGCCGCCGCTAGGAGTTTACATTGTCTTGATGCAGATTAATCACCAGTGGTATCCCGGGATGGCTTCGATTGGAAAAAACGTGACCTTTGGCGATCAAAATCCCGTGACGCTGGAGGTTAATTTATTGGATTTTCAGCGCAATTTGTATGGGAAACGAGTTCAAGTTCAATTTTTGAAGAAAACTCGTGATGAGGTTAAATATCAAGGAGAAGCGGCATTGATTGACCAATTAAACCGAGATGAGCAAGAAACCAGAAACTTTTTTCAATCTATGGAAGCGTAATTCTTGACCTTAATAATGATCCTTGATACAGTATAACTGTACCTTAGCACTTGGTGATTGAGAGTGCTAAAAAGAGGTGGTGAAGATGCTCACTGACAGACAAAACTTGATCCTTAAACAGATTGTTGATGAATATTCGCAAACGGGGGAACCCGTTGGTTCGAAATCTTTGGCACAACACTTGCCAATTAAAGTTAGTTCAGCAACGATTCGGAACGAGATGAGTGTGCTTAGTCAAAATCACTTTATCGAACAGGTGCATACTTCTTCGGGACGAATTCCTTCTTATCAAGGTTATCGCTATTACGTTGATAATTTGACGAAACCGATTCCATTAGAAGTCCAGGCACGCGACTACATTACAGAAATGTTGGACGGGTCGTTTAAACAGTTAGACGATATTGTCAGACAATCGGCTGATTTACTCTCCCAGATTACTGATTATACGGCACTAACGTTTACTCCGATGCTGCAACAGCAGGATGTAGTCGAGTCCTTCCGCCTCACGCAAATCAACCATCAGAACTTCATGGCCATTATGATGATGAAAAGTGGTCTAGTGCAAAGCCAACCATTTTTAACCGAGCAACCGTTGACGAGTACTGACGGAAGCCATGTAGAAGCTTGGTTAAATCAACATCTACGTGGCGAATCACTAAGTCAGGTAACGCAAACGTTAGAAGCGGAGCTTGCAAGTGGTAATCAGCAGCTTGCTGATTTTACGCAAATTGTGAACGCGTTTGTGGTAGTAGCTAATAAGTTACGTCATGAGCAGTTCTTTGTCAGTGGTAGAAGTAACCTCTTTCACGGGGTGGGGGCTGAAACATTTGCAAACTTGAAACCGCTCTACTCCTCGTTGAGTTCGGCAACTGACTTAGAAACGATTTTACAATCTAGCGGTCAAGATGTATCGGTGCGATTAGGTTCAGAACTGCATAATGATTTATGGCGGAATTACAGTATCATCAGTGGAACCTATGATGCTGGTGCGCATGGGGTTGGACGGATTGCGGTAATTGGTCCGACCCGAATGTTTTATCCACGGGTGATGGGCTTGGTAGACGCCTTTCGCGATGAACTACAAACAAGAATTCGTAGTTACTATCATGACTACGATCAGTAAGGAGGGTTAGCATGGCCAAAGAAAAAGAAACCAAAGCCACGAAAAAAGAGCAACCAGCTGGGCAACAAAAGCCAGCAACAAAGCAAGCAGCTGACGAACAACCAAAAACGGATGTTGCGACTGAGCAAACGGAAAAGTTGCAGGCTGAGGTTGCTAAGTTGCAAGAACAACTCGATGGGGCGCAAAATGATTATTTACGGTCCCAAGCAGAGATTCAAAACATGCAAAAACGGAATCAAAAAGAAGTCAGTGAAATGGCTAAGTATGGTCCCCAGCAGCTAGCCAAAGACATCGTTCCGGCATTGGATGATTTAACCAGAGCGTTAGACGTTCAGGTTGATGATGAAAGTGGCCAGCAACTAAAGACTGGGATTGAAATGGTGGTTAAACACCTAGACAAGGCGTTAACTGATAATGATATCCACGCCGTTGATGAAGTGGGAGTGCAATTTGACCCGGAGATTCATCAAGCGGTGCAAACAGTGCCAGCGAGTGATGAACATCCAGCCGACACAGTTGTGCAAGTGTTACAAACCGGTTACCGATTAGCTGATCGGGTAATTCGACCAGCAATGG
The DNA here is from genome assembly GCF_024029675.1 of Fructilactobacillus carniphilus. Classification (NCBI taxonomy): domain Bacteria; kingdom Bacillati; phylum Bacillota; class Bacilli; order Lactobacillales; family Lactobacillaceae; genus Fructilactobacillus; species Fructilactobacillus carniphilus. Next base: position 385,433 of record NZ_CP097121.1, read on the forward strand.
TAATCGTGGCACAGTAAATTAAGGATAAAAGGAGATAATACCATGGCAAGTAATAAAATTATTGGAATTGACTTAGGGACCACCAACTCAGCAGTGGCTGTAATGGAAGGTGGCAAACCCAAAATTATCACCAACCCAGATGGGTCCCGCACGACTCCATCAGTAGTGGCCTTTAAAGATGGAGAAACCCAAGTTGGTGAAGTTGCTAAACGGCAAGAAATCACTAACCCCAATACGGTTCGTTCCATTAAGAGCCACATGGGTGAACAAGGCTACACGGTTGATATTGCTGGGAAGAAATACACTCCCCAACAAATTTCAGCAATGATTTTGCAATACATCAAGGGCTACGCTGAAGACTACCTTGGTGATACGGTTACCGAAGCAGTTATCACGGTTCCAGCTTACTTTAACGATGCCCAACGGCAAGCCACTAAGGATGCTGGTAAGATTGCTGGATTAGACGTAAAGCGGATTATCAACGAACCAACTGCTGCTTCTTTAGCTTACGGATTGGACAAACAAGATAAAGACGAAAAGATCTTAGTTTACGATTTAGGGGGAGGAACTTTTGATGTTTCCGTCCTTGAATTAGGTGACGGGGTCTTCCAAGTACTGTCAACTAACGGTGATACTCACTTAGGTGGGGATGACTTTGACCAACGGATCATTGATTGGTTAGTTAACGACTTCAAACAAGAACAAGGTGTCGATTTATCCCAAGACAAGATGGCTTTACAACGGTTGAAGGATGCTGCTGAAAAAGCAAAGAAGGAACTCTCTGGAGTTAACCAAACTGAAATCAGCCTGCCATTCATCGCTTCCAACGATAACGGTCCATTGCACTTGCAAACCACTTTAACGCGGGCTAAGTTCAACGAATTAACTTCTGACTTGGTTGACAAGACCAAGGTGCCATTTGAAAATGCCTTAAAGGATGCTGGGTTAAGCACTAGTGACATTGATGAAGTCATCTTAAACGGTGGTTCCACCCGGATTCCTGCTGTGCAAGAAGCCGTTAAGAACTGGACGGGCAAGAACCCGAACCACTCCATTAACCCGGACGAAGCCGTTGCTTTAGGAGCTGCTGTTCAAGGGGGAGTCTTAACTGGTGACGTGAAGGACGTTGTGCTCTTAGATGTTACCCCATTATCCTTGGGAATTGAAACCATGGGTGGCGTAATGACGAAGTTAATCGATAAGAACACCACGATTCCAACTTCCAAGTCCCAAACCTTCTCGACTGCTGCTGATAACCAAACAGCCGTTGACATTCACGTGCTGCAAGGGGAACGGCCAATGGCTGCCGACAACAAATCGTTAGGTCGGTTCCAATTGACTGATATTCCTGCTGCTCCACGGGGAGTTCCACAGATTGAAGTTACCTTTGACATTGATAAAAACGGGATTGTAAACGTTTCTGCTAAGGATAAGGGAACTGGTAAGGAACAAAAGATTACCATCAAGGACTCCAATGGTCTTTCCGACGATGAAATCGAAAAGATGATGAAGGAAGCCCAAGCCAACGAAGAAGCCGACAAGAAGAAGAAAGAAGAAGTTGACTTGAACAACGAAGTTGACCAATTAATCTTCCAGACTGATAAGACTTTGAAGGATGTTGAAGGTAAGGTTTCTGAAGCTGAAATTAAAGAAGTGAAGGATGCTGAAGAAGAACTGAAGAAAGCCAAAGCAGACAACAACTTGGACGACATGAAGGCCAAAAAGGATGCTTTGAACGAAAAGGTGCAAGCAGTAGCCGTAAAACTTTATCAACAACAAGCTCAATCCGGTCAAAACGGTGATGGCGCTAACGATGATGCTACGAAGCAAGACGATGGCAACACCGTTGATGGTGACTTCCACGAAGTTAACGATGACGACAAAAAATAATTGAGCACGTTTCAAGTTCCTCGAAAAGTGGGAGCTTACCGGAGTGAACGACCACGAAGGTGATCAAAAAGCCAAAGCTGATGTGAACTGCTTTGGCTTTTTGTTTTAGAACCGCAACTTTAAATCAGGGAGGATTAGAGAATGGCAGCAAAAGATTATTATGATGTCTTGGGTGTTTCCAAGGATGCTTCTGAAAAAGACATCAACCATGCTTATCGTCATTTATCCAAAAAGTACCATCCAGACATCAACAAAGAACCAGGAGCCGAAGAAAAGTTTAAAGAAATTACCGAAGCCTACGAAGTCCTGAGTGACAAACAAAAACGGGCTAACTACGACCAATACGGATCTGCTGATGGTCCCCAAGGTTTTGGTGGTGGAGCCGGCGGAGGCGGTGGCTTCGGCGGCGCTGGTGGTGCCGGATTTGGGGACTTCTCAGATATTTTCAGCGATCTATTTGGGGGTGGCGGTCGACGTCAAACCGATCCTACGGCACCCCAACAGGGTGAAGATCTGCAGTACCAAATGACCTTGACCTTTGACGAGGCCATCTTTGGGAAAACTACCAAGATTAACTACAGACGAGAAGCTCAATGTCCTGATTGTCACGGAACGGGAGCTAAACCAGGAACTCATCCAGAAACCTGTCCTGATTGTCATGGGACCGGACGGATTGCTAGAACGGTGAACACCCCGATGGGACAAATGCAAACCCAAAGTGCTTGTCCACGGTGTGATGGAACCGGAAAGATTATTAAAGAAAAATGTCAGAAATGTGGTGGCGCTGGTAAAATCAGCGAAGACCACGAGGTGGAAGTTAAGGTTCCGGCCGGAGTTGAAGAAGGACAACAAATGCGTTTACAAGGACAAGGAAACGCCGGGATTAACGGCGGTCCTTACGGTGATTTATTCGTTGTCTTCCGGGTTCTACCTAGTAAGGACTTTCAACGAGACGGATCCACGATTTACTACAACAAGGACATTTCCTTTACGGATGCAGCCCTTGGAAACGAAATCGACGTTAAAACCGTGTATGGAAATGGGAAATTAACCATTCCAGCCGGAACCCAAACGGGCACGGTCTTTAAGTTAAAAGGAAAAGGGGCTCCACGTCTGCACAGCGATAGTAAGGGAGACGAAATGGTCCGCGTGACCGTGGTTACACCTAAGAAGCTATCACCAGAACAAAAATTGGCTTTAAAAGCATTTGCCGAAGCCAGTGGAGAAAACCCAATCCCCGAAAAGGGCTTCTTTGAAAAATTAAAGGATAAATTGAAATAATTGGTGCAAATAGAGCGAGATGTAAATCTCGCTCTATTTGTTTCTGAACCGGGCCATTGGTATAATTAAGAAAAATGACCGACCGAAGAAAGCAGGAATGAACGTGGATTATCAAGAAATGAAAACGGCCCAACGTAAAATCAGAAATTTTGCGATTGTAGCCCATATTGACCATGGGAAATCCACTCTAGCGGACCGGATTTTGGAGCTCACCGATACGGTGTCCAAGCGCGAAATGAAGGATCAGCTACTGGATAACATGGATTTGGAACGCGAACGAGGCATTACGATTAAATTGAACGCCGTCCAGTTAAAGTATCACGGGAAAGACGGTGTGGATTACGTATTTCACTTGATTGATACCCCGGGACACGTGGACTTTTCGTACGAAGTGTCCCGGAGCTTAGCTGCCTGTGAAGGAGCCATTTTGGTGGTGGATGCTACTCAAGGGATTCAAGCGCAAACTTTGGCTAACGTTTACCTTGCCCTTGACGATGATTTAGAAATTTTACCGGTGATTAACAAGGTCGATTTACCGTCTGCTGAACCGGAACGAGTCAAGAAGGAAATTGAAGACGTGATTGGTTTAGATACCAGTGACGCAGTCGAAATTAGTGCCAAAACGGGCTTGAACGTGGATAAGCTGTTAGAGGAAATCGTGGCTAAAATTCCCGCTCCCACGGGTGCCATTGACGCTCCGTTAAAGGGATTGGTCTTTGACTCTATTTATGATGATTATCGGGGTGTGGTCCTCAGCGTGCGGATCTTTGAGGGGGTTGTAAAAGCCGGAGACCGGATTCGGCTGATGAATAGTGGTAGCGAATACGAAGTGACCGAAGTGGGAGTTAATTCCCCTAACCCATTGCCCCGCGACTTCTTGATGGCTGGTGATGTTGGTTATCTAACTGCTAGCATTAAAGACATTACCCAAACTCGAGTAGGGGATACGATTACGCTGGCCAATAATCCAGCGGAGAAGGCGTTACCGGGTTATCGGGAAATGATTCCGATGGTTTATGCCGGACTCTACCCAACTGACAACGCAAAATTTGAGGATTTACGGGAAGCGCTAGAAAAACTGAAGTTAAATGATGCCTCGCTCGAATTTGAACCAGAAGTTTCTGAAGCCCTCGGTTTTGGGTTTCGGTGTGGGTTCTTAGGTTTACTGCACATGGATGTAGTTCAGGAACGACTCGAACGCGAGTTTAATCTAGATTTAATTACCACGGCACCGTCGGTAACCTATCACGTTAATTTAACTGGTGGTGACATGGTGGAAGTGGAAAACCCAGCTGAAATGCCAGACGTTTCTGCCATTAAAAGTATTGAAGAACCTTACGTGAAAGCCACAATCATGGTTCCCAATGACTACGTGGGCGCCGTGATGAAACTCTGTCAGGCGCGGCGGGGCGAATTTGTGACGATGGAATATTTGGATGACGCCCGGGTTAATGTGATTTATCAAATGCCCTTGTCAGAAATCATTTTCAACTTCTTCGACAAACTCAAGTCTAGTACCAAGGGGTATGCTTCACTGGATTACGAAGTGGACGGTTATCACGCCAGTGACTTGGTTAAAGTGGATATCTTGTTAAATGGTGATCAAGTGGACGCGTTGAGTTTCATTGCCCACCGTCAGTTCGCGGAAGAACGGAGTCGTGACATTGTCCGGAAACTAAAGGAAATTATTCCACGGCAAAACTTTGAAATTCCAGTCCAGGCGGCCATTGGTTCCAAGATTATTGCTCGGACCAACATTAAGGCGTACCGGAAGGATGTTACTTCTCGGATTCACACTGGGGATCCAGACCGGCGCGCAAAGTTGTTGGAAAAGCAAAAACGCGGGAAGAAGCGGATGAAGGCCGTGGGGAAGGTGGATATTCCCCAGGAAGCCTTCATGACCGTTCTGCAGTCGGATACGGAGCAGGATGGAAAGTAATTAGCCAATTATTGAAAACTGATTAGATTATTCTAGGAGTCGTAGTGCCAATTTAATTGGAATTATTACTCCTTTTTTCATTTGAATTTCTTTGTTCATTATTTAACAAAGTGAGGTATAATAAAGTTATTAATTTAAGATAGAAAGTAGGAATGGACATGAAAAAAGTTGCTTTAGTTACTGGAGCAGGACAAGGAATTGGAGAAGCAATCGCGAAACGTTTACACCACGATGGCTTTGCGGTGGCCTTAGTGGGTCGAACCCTGGACAAAGTCGAAGCGGTGGCCAAAGAAATCCAAAATGACCATGGCGATGCAATCGCGATTCAAGCCGATGTCGCCAACCGTGATGAAGTTTTTGCCGCTGTGCAAAAGGCTTCCGATCACTTTGGTGATTTTAATGTGATGGTTAATAACGCCGGAGTGGCACCGACGACCCCTATTTTTGAGGTAACTCCAGAAATTCTAGAAGAAGCCGAACGAATTAACGTCGGTGGAACAATTTGGGGCATTCAAGCAGCGGCCACGATGTTTAAGAAGTTAGGTCATGCTGGTAAAATAATCAACGCTTCCTCGCAAGCCGGAATGACTGGAAATCCCAACTTAACGGTTTATGGCTCTACCAAGTTTGCCATTCGAGGGATTACCGAAACCACGGCGAAGGAATTGGCAGACGATGGAATCACGGTCAACGCCTTCTGTCCCGGAATCGTGGTAACACCAATGATGAACGACATTGCCCAACAAGTGGCTGATAAAGCAGGGAAACCGTTTGAATGGGGCATGGAACAGTTTGCTAAGGACATCGCTTTAAAACGGCTTTCGCAACCGGAAGACGTTGCTGGGTGTGTTTCTTATCTGGCTGGACCAGATTCAAATTACATGACCGGACAATCACTCTTGATTGACGGTGGAATGGTCTTTAATTAATAAAAATGGCTGAACCTGAATTTAAACAGGTTCAGCCATTTTTTAGTTAACGCCAGCGACTAGCTCTTTTAGTAGGAAGAATTAGGAGAATTAAGAGCCATAGGGTCCCGATAACCGGTACTATTTGAATCCAGAACCACCATCCTGAGTGGTTAGAATCGTGGAGCCGGCGAAAGGTTACAGAAATGCTCCCAATCCAGGCCAAGAAAAACATGATTAAGTAAATGATTAAAATTACTTGGGCAGATGTGGTGCCTGCTAAAACTCCCAATAACCAGGCGACTATCAGCGCCAGGAGGTAGTTAAAAATAAGGGGAATCCAGAATTCGACGAGCGAAGCGGTTCCCGAAAAGTTAAAGATATTATGCCAGAAATTACGGTATGCTCTAAACATGATGGTCCTCCATTTTAAATATAGTTGGTACCATTCCATTATACCAGAGGACAAATGGGCATTTACAAGAACTTGGTGTTGAGATACAATAATACCGAACAAACGTTCGGGAGATGAAATAATGAATTATGATGCAGAACCCCACGGGGTCTATTTTTTCATTGATAATAAGTCCTTTTATGCCAGTTGTGAAAGCGTAGCTCGGGGGTTAAACCCATTAACAGCAATTTTGTGCGTCATGTCAGAAACTGCCAACACCAACGGGGGGTTAATCTTGGCTGCTTCCCCACGTGCGAAGCAACTGTTTGGTCTTCATAACGTGAACCGCCAGTACGAGTTGCCGCACGATGAACGACTCATTTTGGTTCCACCACGTATGAATCTTTATATCAAAAAGAACCTAGAAATTAATCAGATTTTTACTGAGTTTGTGGCCGAAACAGACTTGTTACCGTATTCGATTGATGAGTCGTTGTTAGACATGACCCATTCGTGGCGGTTATTTGGCAATACAGTACAAACAGTGGCTCAGCAAATTCAGCGTGAGATTAAGCGACGCCTGGGTTTGTACGTCACGGTGGGAATTGGAGATAATCCGGTGCAAGCCAAGCTGGCCCTGGATCTTTATGCGAAGCATAACCGGAATCTGATTGGCGAACTGCATTATGAAGATGTACCAACCAAACTGTGGCCGATTCAGAATTTAACGTCCGTCTGGGGAATTGGCAAACGCCAGGCACAACGATTAGCACGATTGGGGATTCATTCGATGGCTGAGTTAGCTGCCGCTAATCCATATGTCTTAAAACAAGAGCTGGGGGTGATTGGAACCCAACTATTTGCGACCGCCTGGGGAATTGACCGTAGTAATCTGCACGAAGATTATCAACCCCAACAACGGAGTTATAGTAACGGCCAGGTATTGCCTCGGGACTACTGTCAGGAAAGTGAACTAGCAGTGGTGATTAAGGAACTAACTGAACAGGTTGCCGCTCGCGTTCAGGCTCATCATTTCCAGGTCGGATCGGTTACGTTACAACTGGGCATTGCTCATGGGCAAGTCGATGCGCACCATCTCTCCCATACCCAGCGGATTCCGGCTACGGATCAAACGGTTGAACTCCGGCAGGTGGTGATGGCAATATTTAAAAAGCTCTGGCACGGGGAAACGATTCGGCGGATTAATCTGGATTTTGGTGATTTAACCCCTGCCGCCGGAATGCAACTGGATTTACTAGCTGATAACCAGCGACGTACAAAGCAACGCGAGCTAGACCACGTCACTGCTGCGATTCGAAAACGGTTTGGAGTAGATGCTGTCTTTCGCGCTCAAAGTCTGTGTCCCGGGGGAACCGCGTTAGAGCGTGCCGGATTGGTGGGAGGTCATAGTGGGGGCAATAGCTATGAATAAGCCGGACGTTTCAACCACCGTTACGACCATTACCCACCGGATTGCCCAGCAATTTCATCCCCGACCAGGAAGTCGATACACCATTTTAATTGTGCATGATCCGTATGCGCTCGCTTTTAACTGGTTCTTGAACATTAAGCATCCCCACCAAAACGTCCGTTCTCAGCCTCTGGCAGTTTTACCCAGGGATTTACAGTTGCTAGAAGCGGTTTTAAAGGGAGTCAGCGAGCAATATCACTTTACGATTAATTATCGAAACTGTGGTAATTTACGCTGGCCGACCACGGGACGCCTAATTGAACAAACGGGTGCTTTGTAATGAATGATCGGTTGGCACAACAATTCTTTGCGCATGATTATCATGATCGAGGGGTCCAAAAGTGGCAGGGATACTTTTTATCTGATCATACCCAACACCTCCGCGAACATCACCAAGCTGTCCAGCAAGCTACTACTTGGGAGAGAATCCCAGCGATGAACCATACAGAAATTAGCCGGAAACTGCAGTACGCTGTGCAAAAGCAGCAGCCGGTTACGCTGATTTGGAAGCAAACCAGGGGCCTGGAAACCCAGTATTTTCAAGCTCAGGGACGGGTAACAGGGCACGAAGCTGGATTGGTACGAATTGACGGTCAGCTAATTCCTTTTGAACTAATTGTGGCAATTAAAAGAAAAAATTAAGCGGTTACACTTTATTATTCTTTGAAAATGACTTATAATAAAGGTGTTCAAAGCTTCACATGGTGAAGTGAACCAAACCCAAAGGAGAGATTACAATGGCATTAGATAACTACTTTACTGGATTACAACACGTAGGGATTCCAGCTACGGATTTAGACGAAACGGTGGCTTTTTACGAAAAGTTAGGTTTTACTAAAGCAGGCGAATTTTTATACCAAGGCAATCGTTGTGCATTCATGAAGTATGACAACTTAATGATTGAAACTTGGGAAGGTGACGAAACTGCTAAGGTTGACGGAGCCATTAATCACATTTCTTTAAATGCAACTGACGCAGCTGCTGCTTTACAAGAAGCTAAGGACATGGGCTTAGATTTAATTGATACTGAAATTCAAACCCGTCCATTCTGGGACAAAGGAATTAAGTTCTTTAACATCTATGGTCCGAACCACGAAAAGATTGAATTCTGTGAAATCGTAAAATAAGCATTTTTAATGGCAGGCGTAGTGATACGCCTTTTTTTTTGTGATTTTAAATGATTATTATCTAAATTCAAGAAATCTTCTTGCCATTTTGGGATTGCTCCAGTACCATGGATAATAGGTTTAATCGAATTTAAAAAATGGAGGTGGATAACGTGTTAGCAATGACCAAAAAATTTTTGCGTGACAATGGTTATCACTACAAAAAGGGTTACATCCGCCCGTTAATGACTCCAGACAGTGTTTACATTTTCCGGTTTGGTAAAGATGAGTTGAATAATCGGATTATTTTACGCTATGGACACGGATGGACTGGACGCCAAAAAATTAAAGAAATTGATTTACGTTTGCATAAACAGAAGCATCCACGGATTTTTAAGACCGAACGAAGTCTCTTGAAGTATCTCAAGTCACACCTTTCGTATCACGAAGCCAAGTTGCAAAAAATTAAAGAAGAACAGTAATTTGAAGCATCCTTGGCGGGGTGCTTCTTTTGCTAAGAAGGGATAACATGTTATGAAGCTAACGGAAGTTCGCATTACTACCACTAATGAAGCCGCAGAGGCGGTTAGTAACCTACTAATTACAGCCGGAGCTCAAGGAATTCAACTCGATGATCAATTACCGGGCGATCAAGTGGCAGTAATTACGTATATTACTGAGGACCTTAACCCAGCTGCCTTTATCAAACAAGTCGAACAAGGGCTGAGCCACTTTACTGAATATGGGCTAAACGCGGGCGTGGCGACGATTGAGACTCGTCCGGTTGACGAGCAGTGGACGACCGAATGGGAACAATATTACCACGCGGAGCGGATTACTCGTTACCTGACGGTGGTGCCTAACTGGGAAGATTATCAACCTGCTCAGACCGACCAAAAGGTGATTCGTCTTGATCCTGGGATGGCCTTTGGAACGGGAACGCATCCCACGACGAAGATGTCGTTACAAGCGTTAGAAACGATTCTACGTGGGGGAGAAACGCTTTTTGACGTTGGAACCGGTTCGGGAGTGCTCAGCATTGGAGCCCGTTTATTGGGAGCCAAAGCAATCCGAGCGTGGGATAACGATTCCGTGGCAGTGGAATCGGCACAGAAAAATTTAGCGATGAACCCCGGAATGGAAGACATTCAAGTATCACAAAACAGTTTATTAACTGGGATTGACGGTACGGCCGACGTGATTGTCGCTAACATGTTAGCAGAAGTGTTATTGCCACTGATCCCCCAGGTTCCCGCGCACTTGCGTGATCACGGTCAGCTCATTCTTGCCGGGATTTACGTGGATCAGTTACCCAAGATTCAAGCGCAGTTAGATGAGCAACAGTTGACGGTTGAACAAATCATGGCCGTGGACAACTGGCGGGCCGTAATTGCGACAAAGAAAGGACAATAACGTGCAACACTATTTTATGGATCAAGCACTGACGGTGGGGGCTGAAGTTTCGTTGCCCACCGCGATTCAAAAACACTGGTTGCGGGTGTTACGAGCCAAACCGGGAGCCCAAGCGGAATTTGTGGATGATCAGCAGCAGGTTTTCATCGGGGAATTAATGGATGAGAACCAGGGCACCATTAAAATCGTACTGCAAACGGATCACGATGCAGAGCTTCCGATTGCCACCACGATTGCCTGTGGACTACCCAAGAGTGGAAAAGCAGAGTTAATGGTGCAGAAGGCGACGGAAATGGGTGTTGCAGAAATTATTTTTCTACCGACTGAATGGTCAGTAGCTCAGTGGAAGCACAAAGCCGGTAAAAAGGTGGAACGCTTGCAAAAGATTGCGCACAGTGCTGCCGAGCAATCTCACCGAAATCTAGTTCCTAAGGTTCGTTATTTAGACCGGTTCACTGATTTATTGGACGTTCAAGTTGATCAACGAGTGGTAGCTTACGAAGAAGCGGCCAAACGTGGAGAAGTGAGTGAATTGGTGCGGGTCGTGACGAAGATGCAACCAGGTCAACGCTTACTGGCAGTTTTTGGACCGGAGGGCGGTCTGAGCCCGACGGAGGTGAAATGGTTACAGGATCATGCTTTTCACGTGGTGGGCTTAGGCCCCCGGATTCTGCGAACTGAATCGGCACCGTTGTACTTTTTAAGTGCCATGTCTGTACTTTCCGAACTTAAATGATAAAATGTTATTAAAATCAAGTAGATTACGAATGATGCTATTACTAAGTGGGGGTGAAACCGATGGCTAGTCTAAAACAGTGGCAACCGACTGAGATTTTTTCTAAAATTCAGACTGAAATGGATCCGGATCAAGTTGACATGGTTAAACGGGCGTATCAAGTCGCTCGGCATGCTCACGGAACGAATCTACGGGCTTCTGGAGAAAGCTACATTGCCCACTCCACTAACGTAGCCGGTATCTTAGCTGATTTAAACATGGATGCTGTAGCGGTGACCGCCGGCTTTTTGCATGATGTGGTGGAAGATAGCAATGTACAACTGGCAGACGTGCGGGAACAATTTGGGGATGACGTAGCCCTGATTGTGGACGGAGTTACCAAGATTAGTAAAATTAAATATAATTCCAGTCGTGAAGCATTGGCAGAAAATTATCGCAAGTTATTGCTGGTAATGTGTAAAGACATTCGAGTTATGATTGTGAAACTGGCAGATCGGATGGACAATATGGATACATTGGGGGACTTAAACCCTGAGTTTCAGACCCGCTTTGCCAAGGAAACGCTGGACGTTTACGCGCCGATTGCTGATCGCCTTGGGATGGGGACCGTGAAGTGGGAGCTCCAGGATATGGCATTGCGCTACCTGAATCCGGATGCATACTACAAAATTGCCCACTCCATGAAATCCAAGCGCAACGAACGGGAGTCTTACATTCAGGATGCGATTCGCGAGGTTAAAAACGCCATCAAGGACTATCACATTGATGCCGAAATTTACGGGCGGCCCAAGCATCTTTATTCCATCTATAAAAAGATGGTGGACAAGCACAAGAAGTTCGAAGAAATTTATGACCTGTCCGCCATTCGGATCATTGTGGACACGGTGAAGGATTGTTACGCTATTTTGGGAGCAGTTCACGCCAAGTGGCCCCCAATGCCTGGTCGGTTCAAAGACTACATTGCGATGCCCAAACCCAACTTGTACCAGTCATTGCATACGACCGTGATTGGTCCCGAAGGCAAACCCCTGGAAATCCAAATTCGGACCAAAGAAATGCACCGGATTGCGGAATATGGGGTGGCAGCCCACTGGGCTTATAAGCAGGGAGAAACTGATGCAGTTGCCAATGATGAAAATAACATGCAACTGAATTGGTTTAAAAAGATTATTGAAATTCAAGAAGAAACTGATAACGCTTCTGAGTTCATGGATAGCGTGCAAGGAGAGCTTTTCTCTGATCACGTATATGCCTTTACTCCGAACGGAGACGTGCTGGAATTACCTCAGGGCGCGGGTCCATTGGACATGGCGTACTCCATTCACACGCAGGTTGGTCACCGAGCTACAGGAGCGCGGGTCAACGGCAAGATGGTTTCTTTAGATTATCAGATTAAAAATGGGGATATTGTAGAGATCATTACGTCCGCCAATTCAACGGGACCGGGAAAAAACTGGTTGGATTTGGTCCACACTAACAGTGCTAAGCACAAAATTAATCAATTTTTTAAAAAGCAAAACCGCGAAGATAACATCAAAACTGGTTCAGAATTACTCCACAATCAATTAGAAGAAACGGGTTATGGACCCAACGAATTATTAACTACCGAAAATTGGGAGCGAGTTTTAAACGAACTGCACTACCGGTCGGAAGACGATTTATTGGCCGCCCTTGGTTTTGGCGACATCCACGTAGTGGGAGTGGCCAATCGGTTTACCAGTGAGATTCGGGATGAACGGCAACGAGAACGCGAACAACAAGCTGAACAAGAGCTTTTGGAACAACCGCAGACTCTTTCGACGAAAAAAGAAGCACAGGCTCCGCAGGGGAATCGACCAGCGGACAACGTTGCCATCGATGGAATTGACAACGTCTTAGTACGGATTAGCCATTGTTGTTTGCCGCTGCCAGGAGATGAAATCATCGGTTACATTACGAAGGGTCGGGGAATCTCGATTCACCGGGTCGACTGTAATAACTTTAGTCAAGCCGAACCCGGGCGGATCATTGCAGCGCACTGGCGTCAGATAGACGATAATCGAATTAATTACCAATCTAAACTACGATTTGAAGCCGATAACCGGAATGGGGTTTTAAACGACGTGATTAAACGGTTTAGCAATAGTCCGGTTCAATTAACTTCCATTAATGGCCGGGTTCACGACGATACCGGGGTGACCATCGAAGCCATTGTGGAGGTTCACAACGTTGCTCAAGCAGAACGAGTGTTGGATACCGTCAAAATGGTACCGGGGGTTGCCACAGCGACCAGAATTTTGAACTAAAGGAGAGTTTCATGAAGTTAGTGATTCAACGAGTCCAACGAGCAGCAGTTCGCATTGACGAGCAAGAAGTAGGAGCCATTCAAACTGGTTTTTTGATTCTCGTTGGGGCAGAAGCAGGAGATAATCAAGCGACAGTTCAGCACCTGGCGCAGAAGGTTGCCAAGCTCCGGGTATTTGCAGACGAAGCCGGGAAAATGAACTTGAACATCAAGCAGGTAGACGGTGCCGTTTTATCGGTTTCTCAATTTACGTTATTAGCCGACTTACAACACGGGAACCGCCCGTCGTTTAAGCAAGCTGGTGCTCCCGCTGAAGCCGACCATAATTATCAATGTTTTAATGCTGCTTTAGCAGATCAAGGTTTACCCGTGGCTACGGGTGAATTTGGGGCGGACATGCAAGTCGAATTGGTCAATGATGGTCCGGCCACCTTCTTGATGGATTATCAGGAGCCCAACGCATGACAAATTTGATTTGGGACTTTGATGGAACGCTTTTTGATACCTATCCGTACATGGTCAGTGCCTTTACCAAGGCGCTCCAACAAAGCGGGATTGATGAGGTTGAGATTGATGGCGACGAGATTTACCAACAGATGCGAGTTCACTCGCTTAATTCCGCCATCACGAAATTTAGTGCTCGTTTTAATTTAGATTCGGAGCGCTTACTGGCTGATTATCGCCAGTTTGAAGCCTTAGAAATTCAGTTAGCCCAGCCGTTTGCGGGCGCTTCAACAATTTTACAGGCAGTTACAGCTAATGGAGGTCAAAATGGCCTATTAACCCATCGAGATGAACAATCCATCGCGTTATTGGAGCAGTTCAAACTAAAATCCCTGTTCACCGGTTTTGTAACCAGTCAACAGGGATTGGCGCGGAAGCCTGATCCAGCTTCCTTACTCTTTTTAATTAAGCAGCAGCATTTGAATCCCACAGAAACTTTCATGGTAGGGGACCGAAAACTGGACGTTGCAGCTGCACACAACGCGGGAATCCAATCGGTGTTATTCGATCCGGATTATCTCTTAGAGGAGACCGGGAATCCAACGGTGACGATTCATTCGTTAGCAGAGTTACAGCAGTTACTGTAATACGGAAGCACAAATTTGATCAAGAAATGGTCCGTAACTTTCGCCAAAAAGGACGACGTGCATTAAAACGTAGTAGAAGCGATACCAAATGAGTCGTGCTTCAATGCCGGGACGGAACGGATAAACCTGTTGATAGCCTTGGTAAAAGGCATCTGTAAACCCACCAAAAACGGTAGTGACACCGAGGTCAAATTCGCGATCTCCATAATAAACGTCTGGGTCAATCAATACTGGTTGGTGAGCTGCGTTAAACAACGCATTACCGGACCAGAGATCACCATGAAGCAGACTCGGAGTGATTTCATGCTCTGCTTCATATTGTTGCATTTGTTTAATAATTAAAGCTAAGGCCGCAGCTCGTTTTGAGTTCCAGCGGCCTTTTTGTTGGGCTAAATCCGCAAGAGGTTGCAGACGTTGGTTCGCAAAAAAAGTGGTCCAGCTAGTTTGCCACTGGTTATTTTTCGGGAAGCGCCCGAGTTGAAAGTCGTGTTCGAGACCAAAGCGCTCTTCATGTTGCTGGTGGACCTTGGCCACCATTTTCCCTAGCGCTAATTGGTCGCCGGTGCCAATGTCTAACCAGTTTAGCAGTAAAAAGCCATCCGTTCCAATGGTTCCACTGGTAATTACCTGGGGAACGCGCGCCACATCGCCAATCAGGTTTAAGCCTTCAATTTCGTGGGCGAAAAAAGCTTGCCCGCGACCAGGCTGCACCTTTAAAAAATAGCGTTGGTCTTTTTTGGTTACAATTTCATACGCTTCGTTAATGTCACCACCCGAAACGGGGGTTACCGTTTGGATGTTATTAATGGGTAATTGTGCTAACCATTCTGAATTTAACGTTTTCATGAGAACCTCCTAAAATTAATCGTGGTCGTTAACGTATTCCTTAATCCCGGCAGTGATTTCTGCGGCGGCTTGTTTGCGGTAGTTTGGATTTTCAATTCTTTTAAAATCAAGATCATTATTCATATAACCCATCTCTAATAAAACCGCAGGGACAGAATTATCGCGGATGACGAGATAATCGCCCATTTTAACACCTTTATTTTCGAGCCCCAGATGACCCAATTGATTGTTGATGGACTGGGCGAGCTGTTTGGATGCTCCTGGATGGTAATAATAGGTCGTAAAGCCGGTTCCCGAATTGGTCGTGGCCGCAGAGTCAAAATGAAAGCTGACAAAGAGGTTGGCTTGTTGTGCCGCTGCTAAGCGTGGTCGTTGCTTGAGTCCGACCGTCTGATCCTTAGTTCTAGTCATAATGACGTTGGTTCCACTTTTTTGTAGATTACTAGCAACTTGCTGGGCAAGTTTTAAGGTATATTTTTTCTCCGGTTGGTTCGAATTAGCTAGGGCGCCGGAGTCATGACCACCGTGACCAGGATCTAACACAATGGTCGTTTCTGCTAACTTACTAGCCGTTTTGACCTGGGAATGCTTATTTAATAGCCAGTTAGGGACCCAACCAATTTTTTGTTGTTGGTATACCACTTGAGCCCACTGCCGGTTTTTGGTGATGATTTGGACTCGATCACCGCGATTAACGGTCCCAATCGTCTGACTGGTGGGCGTCGGTGCTGCTTTAATGGCGAGTTGGTTAAGGGGCACGGCCACGTTGTTACGTAAAAGCATGGTGCCGATGACTAATCCGGTTCCTAAAATTACCAAAATGGTAACCCAAAAGCCCCGTCGATTTCGTATTTTAAAGTGCATGTTTTTTCCTCACTAAGATTAAAATAATTCCTTAGCTAATATCATATAACTTTTTCAGACTTCTGACAGTAAATCTCAATTAGGTCCTTGACTTTCGGATGGCTTTTGATTAGGGTAAAATCAAGCGTTAGTTCGGTGATAACGAAGAGTATCAAGTAACCATTTTTCAGAAAGCGTTCGGGAGTGGAAGAACGCAATGAAGTGCTTGAAAAGACGCGTTTGGAACTACCTAATGGAAAAATTAAATAGAGTTAAAAGTGATAAAAAAAGGTGGTACCGTGCATTTGCGCCCTTAGAGCAATTTTGCATGGTCTTTTTTATGGAATCAACCGATTAACTCGAAAGGAAGATTATCAGATGAAACGAACTACCTATGCAGGCGACGTGAACGAACGTTACTTAGACCAAACGGTGACGTTAGACGGTTGGATTGCGAAAAAACGCAATCTCGGAAGCTTGATGTTTGTTGATTTACGGGATCGAGCTGGAATTGTACAACTGGTCTTTAACGAAAAAGAAAATCCAGACGCCTTTCAAGTTGCGAGCCAGGCTAAAAATGAATTTGTGATTGAAGTTCAAGGTCAGGTCGTAGCGCGGTCAGAAAAAGAAATCAATCCGGATCTGTACACGGGAAAAGTTGAAGTTCACGTTCAAGCAGCGAAGATTTTGAGTACTTCAAAACCAGTGCCCTTTGAAATTAAGGACGATACTAACGCGACGGATGATTTGCGTTTGAAATATCGGTACCTTGACCTCCGGCGTCCAGTGATGCAACAGGGGATTTTAATCCGGAACCGGATTTTACAGGCAACCCACCGCTATTTAGATCAACAGGGCTTCATTGACATTGAAACGCCAGATTTAACGGCTTCCACACCAGAAGGAGCACGGGATTACCTGGTGCCATCTCGAGTTTACCCGGGTTCATTCTATGCTTTGCCGCAATCACCCCAACAATTTAAGCAAATGTTGATGGGGGCTGGCTTTGACCGTTATTACCAAATTGCTCGTTGTTTCCGGGACGAGGATTTGCGAGGTGATCGCCAACCAGAATTTACGCAAATTGATTTAGAAACTTCGTTTATGAGTGCCAAAGACATTCAAGACATCACCGAAGGTTTAATTAAAGAAGTGATGAAGGATGCCGTGGATTACGACGTTCAACTGCCGTTTGAACGGATCACCTGGCAAGAATCAATGGATCGATTTGGGACTGACCAACCAGATACCCGCTTTGGCATGGAATTAAAGGACGTTTCAGCAATTGTGGCTGGTTCTGACTTTAAGGTTTTTAGTGCTACGATTGAAAACGGGGGACAGGTCAAAGCCATTGCCGTTCCTGGTGGGGCTGCTGCCTACTCTCGCAAAGACATTGATCAATACACAGACTACGTTAAACGCTTTGGAGCCAAAGGATTAGCCTGGTTGAAGGTAACCGACGACGGTTTCTCCGGACCAATTGCGAAGTTCTTCAAGGATGCGGATCAAGCCGCTGCTTTGAAAGAGCAAACGGGAGCTAAGAGCGGAGATTTACTGTTATTTGCGGCTGACCGGGCTAAAGTGGTTGCCGATACCTTAGGTTACTTGCGGGTGGCAATTGCTAAGGAACAAAACATGATTCCAGCCGACAAGTACAACTTCCTGTGGGTCGTTGACTGGCCGCTCTTTGAATAC
Organism: Fructilactobacillus carniphilus; assembly: GCF_024029675.1. Lineage (NCBI taxonomy): Bacteria > Bacillati > Bacillota > Bacilli > Lactobacillales > Lactobacillaceae > Fructilactobacillus > Fructilactobacillus carniphilus. The sequence continues at coordinate 403,330 of NZ_CP097121.1, forward strand.
GATGAAGGAGCCCAACGCTGGACGGCTGCACACCATCCGTTTACGATGCCTAACGAAGGGGATGAGCACTACTTAGATGAAGGGGAAGACCCGCATCAAGCTCATGCCCAGAGTTATGACATTATTTTAAACGGTCTTGAACTTGGAGGAGGATCCATCCGGATTCACACGCGCGAATTACAAGAAAAAATGTTTCGGGCCTTAGGTTTTACTACAGAAAGTGCCGAAGCTCAATTTGGCTACTTCCTACGGGCTTTAGACTACGGTTTTCCTCCTCATGGTGGGTTAGCCATTGGCTTAGACCGGTTTGCTCGGTTATTGGCAAAACGGGGTAACATCCGGGATGTCATTGCCTTTCCAAAGAACTCGAAGGCCGTTGATCCATTGACTAATGCTCCGACGCCAGTTTCATCCAAGCAACTGGACGAACTAGGGATTGAAGTCGAAAAACCAACTGATTAACATTGTGAAAAAGAACGTTGCGAATGGTTCGTAACTTCTTTTTTTCGTGTTATACTACTACGTGATAATCACAATAACTTGAAGTAGAGGGTTGCTTATGGACGATGTTCACAAGGTCATTCGCCGGCACCAAATTATTACGAAACTATCAACCGCATTTATCTATGCGACGTTAGTTTCAATTGCCATGAATTTTTTCTGGACGCCTGGACATATTTATTCGTCTGGAATTACCGGATTCGCACAGTTATTAAACACCGTTTCCCAACGGTACATGCCGTTTACGTTATCAACGGCGCTGGCATTGCTGTTACTAAACGTGCCGCTACTACTATTAGCATGGAAACAAATTGGTCATCAGTTTGCGATTTTTACGTTTATTTCGGTCCTATTAGCCAGTTTTATGATTAAGATTTTACACCCGTTAACGTTAACATCCGATCCGTTAATCTGTGCGCTCTTTGGGGGGGCTGTGAATGGTTTTGGAACGGGGCTTGCGTTAAAGAATCAGATTTCAACGGGAGGGTTAGACATCCTGGGAATCGTGATTCAACGAAAAACGGGGCGTTCAATTGGAAACATTAACATTCTCTTTAATTCAATTATCATCATTTCAGCTGGATTTATGTACGGGTGGCCGTATGCGTTTTACTCTGCAATTGGGTTGTTTGTGAATGCGAAGGTCATGGATTTAACCTATACTAGACAACAACGGATGGAAGTCATGATTGTGACGGACTTTCCTAAAACGGTTGTTGATAGTGTGCAAAATCACCTCCGGCGCGGAATTACCATCGTGCACAACGCGGAAGGGGCCTATCATCATGATAAGAAAGCAATTCTCTTTACGGTTATTTCCCGGTACGAGAAAAATGAATTAGATGAAGCCCTGCAGGAAGCTGATCCTAATGCTTTTGCGGTGGCGTTGGATGTAGATGAAGTGTTTGGTCATTTCTACGAGACCAAGCCGAAATAAAAACTGGACAGTAACTTAGAAAGTGACGGAATGAAGAGCAGATGAAAACATTTTATGTTTGGGTAGTGCGGTTCCTTTCCTTATTATTCTATTTAAGACCGAAGAAAAATGTTTATTATTTAATGAGTTACAGTAATAATCTGCATATGATTAAGCGGATTGCAGCGGAACTACCAGCGGGGCAAAAGTTAGTGGTCATCTATAATCCCCGGACGTTGGCTGCGGCTTATGACTTACGGGCCTTTGGACTAAAAACAATTCAGCTGCGGATGAGTATTTCTTTCTTATTCCATCGGATTCCCCAGCTAATGACAGCACGCTTGATTTTTTGTGACAATTATTACGCCCTACTAGCAGGCTTAATTCGTCCCAAAGACAAGACTAAAATCATTCAACTTTGGCATGCCGATGGCACCATTAAATGTTTTGGCTGGGAAGATCCAGGTCAACGACAAAATAGTTGGTTTAAGCGGCGGCGTCACCAGTTAGTTTATGACAAGTTTGATGACTACGTGGTGGCATCTCAAGCAATGGGTGACGTTTTTCAACGGAGCTTTAAACAGTCTGCTAGTAAAATGCAGTACCTAGGAACCCCGCGGTCGGATCGCTTGTTTAGTGACAACTGGTTGCAAACGGTCCGGCAACGAGTTTTAACCGCTGCTCCGGAATTGAAAGACAAACGAGTCATTTTATACGCGCCAACCTATCGGAGTGCCGAACACGTTAATCCCCCGGTAGGGACCATTGAAGCTCTGGCCGCAGATCCAAATGCCGTAGTGGCAGTAAAATTGTACCAAGAAGTTAATCGTGAAAAACTAGAAATGGAACAGTTTAAGCATGCCAATGTGAAAATTTACGATGAATTTACCACTACCGACTTAATGACGTTAGCAGACACGTTAGTGACGGATTATTCTTCGTTTATCTTTGACTTTAGTTTAATGCCTCAAGCTCGCTCGGCCATTTTCTTTATGTATGACTTGAAACACTATGAACAACAACCAGGGGTGCAAAAGGGGTTTGAGAAGTGGTTGCCCACTACCCCAGTTAGAACGGTTGCTGATTTAAAACAGGCGGTCTTGGCGGATCAACCCGTGAACTTTGCTACCTTTAATGACCAATGGAACACCTATAACGATGGAAAAGCGTATAAACGAGTGATTGACAAGTATGTCATTGGTCGTGAGGACGCTGCGGAGGATTATGATGAGTGATGAATTATTACTAGGATCGCACGTGGGCTTAAAAGCTCCGAAAATGTTTTTGGGATCTGCTGAAGAAGCGGCAGGCAATGATGAAACGGCTTTTATGGTGTATACCGGGGCCCCGCAAAATTCACGCCGCAAGCCGTTAGACGAGCTCCAAATTCCGGCGGGTAAGGAATACATGCACAGTCACAATTTACAGGAAGTCGTTGTGCATGCTCCTTATATCATTAACTTAGCCAACACGAAAAAGCCCCATAGTTTTGATTTTGCGGTTGATTTTTTGCGCAAGGAAATTGAACGTTCGGAAGCACTCGGAGCTACGCAGATTGTGTTGCACCCGGGCTCGCACGTGGGGGCGGGAATTGATGCAGGCTTACAACAAATTATCAAGGGTTTAAACCAGGTGATTACTCCAGAGCAAAAGATCCAAATCGCGCTTGAAACGATGGCTGGCAAGGGCACGGAGGTTGGAACGACGTTTGAACAATTGCAGACTATCATTGCTGGGGTTGACCATGATGAAAAACTGTCAGTAACCTTTGACACTTGCCATATGTATGATGCAGGATATGACGTCAAGGATGATTTTGCCGGAGTACTAGCCGAATTTGACCAGGTAATCGGGTTAGACCGGCTCAAGGTGATTCATCTGAACGATGACAAAAATCCCCTTGGTAGTCATAAGGACCGTCATGAAAACATTGGGTTTGGCACGATTGGGTTTACTGCTCTAAACGCCATTGCTCATGATCCAAAATTGGCGACCGTTCCCAAAATTATGGAAACGCCCGCCATTAAGGTAAATGATAAAGTTAAAATTGATCCCCACGGGGCAGAAGTTGCCATGCTTCGTCGGCAAGAATTTGACCCCGAAATGATTGAAAAACTTATTGCTACGGCTGAGTAAATTTAGGTAGGCTTTCTGTGATAATGGAAGCTGTTTCCTCAATTGATTTATCGGCCACTTTAATACACAAACAACCAATTTTTTGATAAAGGTGGTGGGCGTAGTCCAACTCCTTTTTAATATTGTCAGCGTTAGAATAACGGGTGTCGTTTTCAATCCCGTATTCCTTCATTCGTTGGGCGCGAATTTCCTGTAATTTCTCAATTGAATTAGTCAGTCCAAAAACTTTCTTGGGGTTTAGGTCCCAAACCTCTTGGGGTAATTGCAGGTTGGGACCAATTGGGACGTTAGCAACCTTATAACTCTTGTTGGCTAAATACAAAGATAGCGGCGTTTTGGAAGTCCGCGAAACACCAAGGATAACGATATCAGCTCTGGCTAAGTTTTCCGGATGCCGACCGTCATCGTTAGCTACCGTGAATTCGATGGCATCAATTCGTTTGAAGTAGGCGGCGTTGAGGTCATGAACTAAACCAGGAACCGCTGCTGATGATTCGTGGAGGCGTTGTGAAATGATGTCAATCGGTTTTTGAATGCAATCAAAGCTAAAAAGCTGATTTTCCTCGGCAAATTGCGTTACCATATCGCTTAATTCCGAATCGACAAGGGTATGAAAGATGATAGCTTGATTTTCCTTCGCTAACTTTAAAATTCCAGTTAAAATTGATTTAGTTTGAATGAAGGGATACTGGCTAATGTTAGCGTATGCTTCAGGGAATTGAGCGGCCGCCGTTTTTGCAAGGGCGGTCCCGGTTTGACCGCTAGAATCAGAAATGACAAACACGTTGTATGTAGTTTTCATAAAGCAACTCCTTTAAAAAGTGAATTTCTTTTATTATAAACTTCTTTTTGCTTTTAAATGGATCAGAACAAAATCTTAAATTAGCCCGTTGACGTTAAATTTTTCATAATGTATAATTAAGCTTGTCAGATAGACGCTGGCACTATTTAAGCTCGGAGGGAGGGATTTTACATGTCAAAAACCGTTGTTCGTAAGAACGAATCTCTTGAAGATGCTCTTCGTCGCTTTAAACGGACTGTTTCAAAAAGCGGAACTCTCCAGGAATTTCGTAAACGTGAATTTTACGAAAAGCCTAGCGTTAAACGTAAATTAAAATCAGAAGCAGCAAGAAAACGTAACAATAAAAAGAAAAAGCGTCGTAACAACTTCTAAGCAAGTTGCAGCATAAAAAGCACCCCAAAGATGATCTTTGGGGTGCTTTTTATTGGGGTGGTTTTGTTTTTGTTTTGGAAAGCCTTCCGGATATGCTAAAATTTAACTAAAACAAATTTATGAAAACTGATTTAAGGAGATATATTTGATTGATTGAAAATTTTGAATATCAAAAACAATTACCGCTGAACAATCCTAATGATCAAGCAGTGCTTTTTGGAACTCAAGATGCGTTAGTTAAAATTATTGAGGATGAATTGCAAACTTCGATTCGCTATGCCAATGGAATCGTGAAAATCGAAGGTCATGATGAAGCAGACGTGCAGTTGACGCATGATATTTTGTTTAACCTTTTGAAATTGATTCACGCTGGCATTCATCCGACCGAAAGCGATTACGTTTCGGCCGTGAACCTTGGGCGCCAAGGACGAATTAGTTCTCTGCCGGATCTTTATAACCAGGTCTTGATTAAAGATAACAAGGGTAAGCCGGTACGGGTCAAGAACTTTGGACAGCGTCAATATATTCAAGCAATTAATCAACATGACATTACCTTTGGAATTGGTCCTGCCGGAACGGGGAAAACCTATCTCGCCGTGGTGATGGCAGTGGCTGCCCTTAAAAAGGGAAAAGTCGATAAGATTGTTTTGACTAGACCTGCAGTGGAAGCTGGGGAAAGCCTCGGTTTCTTACCGGGGGACTTGAAGGAAAAGGTCGATCCGTACCTGCGGCCGTTGTATGATTCTCTGTATGCCATTTTAGGGAAAGATCATACGGATCGCTTGATTGAGCGAGGTGTGATTGAAATTGCGCCGTTGGCTTACATGCGGGGGCGAACGCTGGAGAATGCCTTTGTGATTTTGGATGAAGCGCAAAATACCACGAATCCCCAGATGAAAATGTTTTTAACCCGGCTGGGCTTTAACTCTAAAATGATTGTCAATGGTGATATTCAACAAATTGATCTGAAGGGAAACGTTGCGAGTGGGTTGGTAACCGCTCCCCACATCCTAGCTAACATTGATGACATTGCGGTGGTTCGAATGACAGCAGCCGATGTGGTGCGAAATCCAGTGGTTGCTAAAATCATTACCGCTTATGAAGCCGAATAAGGAGTACAGATGGATTTAGAAATTTACGATGAGACCAAAGACCAGGTGCCAGCGACGCAGATTGAACTAATTAAAAATTTGTTGGATTATGCGGCTCAGACGTTGGACTTGGCTGACAATACGGAAATGTCAGTGACTTTAGTTAACAACGATCGAATTCAGGAAATTAACCGGGAATACCGCAACGTTGATCGCGCTACTGACGTGATTAGTTTTGCAATTGAAGACAACACGAACGATGAGTTTCCGGTGATCATGGATGATGAGTTGCGGGCAGAGATTCCTGAAAACCTGGGTGATATTTTTGTCAGCATGGACAAGGTTAAAGAGCAGGCAGACTTTTTGGGTCATTCAGAGGATCGGGAACTCGGTTTTTTGGTAGTGCATGGCTTTTTGCATTTGAACGGTTATGATCATATGCAACCAGAAGATGAAGCAGTGATGTTCCCCCTCCAACGAAAGATTTTAGATAACTATGGACTCAAAAAATAAGCGCCAAATTACTAAAAATAAAAATTTTGCACAAGCCTTGGGACATGCGTGGGACGGTTTTTACTTAATTTTCTTTCGGGAACGGAATTTTCGCATTCATCTTGTAGCCATGACACTGGTAATCATTGCCGGGTTAATTTTAGGGGTGAATCGAACCGCTTGGTTATGGTTATTATTGGCTTGTTTTTTGGTTTTAAGTGCTGAAATTTTAAATACCTTGGTGGAATACCTGGTGGATTTAATGGTGGGACCACACTTTGATCCGACCGCTAAAAAAATTAAGGATATCGCAGCCGGTGGCGTGCTCTTTACCGCTGGAACGGCGGCGGTGATTGGCGTCATTGTTTTGTGGCCCTATTTGGGGTCCCTGTTACCAGTTTGAGAGATGAGGAAATGATATGAGTACAGCGTTTAAGTCCGGATTTGTGGCCATTGTAGGTCGTCCCAACGTCGGCAAGTCGACCTTTTTAAACCGCGTGGTGGGGCAAAAGGTGGCCATTATGAGCGATAAGGCCCAAACGACGCGGAATAAAATTCAGGGGATTTATACTACGGATGATAGTCAGGTTGTATTTTTGGACACACCAGGAATTCATAAACCGCAAAATAAATTGGATGAATATATGGATCAGGCGGCGTTGTCTTCGCTTCAAGAAGTAGAAGCCGTGTTATTCATGGTTAGTGCTACGGAAACCCGGGGCGCTGGGGATAATTACATTATCGACCAATTGAAAAAAGTGAAAACTCCGGTGTACTTAATCATTAATAAGATTGATGAAGTGGATCCCAATCAACTCTTACCCATTATGGATACTTACAAGAAGGCCTATCCATGGGCTGAGGTCTTTCCGATTTCTGCCTTAAAGGGAAATAACGTGGATCAACTATTAGATTCCCTCGTTAAAATTCTCCCTGAGGGACCCCAGTACTATCCGGATGATCAGATAACTGATCATCCCGAACGTTTTATTGTTCAAGAGATTATCCGAGAAAAGATTTTAGAGAATACCCGCCAGGAAATTCCGCACTCAGTGGCCGTATACGTTGAATGGATGCGGCCCAATGATGCTGGCAAACTGCAAATTGAAGCTTCCATCATCGTGGAACGAGACGGACAAAAGGGAATTATTGTTGGCAAAGGTGGTCAACGCCTGAAGTACATTAGCGTAGGCGCACGCCGTGAAATTGAAAAGTTACTGGGGACCAAGGTTAATTTAAAGCTCTGGGTCCACGTGCAGTCGGGTTGGCGTGATAAAGCGACGGCCTTAAACAACCTGGGCTACATCTCTAAAAATGACTATTAATCGGTTTCCGGCGCTTAAGGGAGCTTAGTGATGGTTAATACCAGAAGTCGTCCCTTCCATGGGATTTTGTTGTACCGCCAAAATTATCGAGAAAATGATATGCTGGTGAAGTTTTTTACGGCTGAAGCTGGTAAAAAGATGTTTTTTGTCAGGGGAGCGCGGCGACCTAAGTTTAAAATGACGGCTGACATTCTTCCCTTTAGCTACGGAACTTACGATGGTACCTTAAAAAAGCAGGGATTATCCTACATTTCGGCTGCCAAGCAGGTGAAACATTTTACCCAAATTAGTGATGATTTGCTGTTGAATGCGTATGCAACTTACGTAATGGGGCTGATCGATGCTGCCTTTAGCGATGGCGTTGCTGCACCGCACTGGTTTGATCAATTGTTTTACGCATTAAATCTAATTAATAACGGATTTGATCCCGCGATTATTACTAACATCATGGAAGTGCAGTTACTCCCCGTGTTGGGAATTGCTCCGCAACTTAAACGGTGTGCGGTTTGTGGGCGAAAGGCTGTGACCTACGATTATTCTGAACAGCTGGGAGGACTAATTTGTGAGCGCCATTTTGCAGATGATCCCCACCGGTTGCACTTGGAACCCCGGACTATCTACTATTTACAGTTGTTTTCGGTGGTTGACTTACAAAAAATTGGCAAAATTAACGTAAACCAACGGACCAAACAGCAACTGCAACAAGTTTTAGACCAGGTTTATGATAATGAAGTGGGTTTAAACTTAAAGAGCAAAAGGTTTTTGCGGCAGATGAAGCACTGGTCCGTGGGAACGAGTGGTTCTCGTTGACGTTTACGCCGTTGCCATCTATAATATAGTTAACTAAATATTTGACACAGACAAAAGAGAGTGACTGGGATTTTCAAGGCAGCGAAGCCATGATAGTGTGAGATGGCGATTGACCCCAGAAGCTGGCGCTTTTCGAGTCAATGCGTTTCGAGTTGCTGATTAAGTTCAGAAGTAGGGTGGAACCGCGACGATATCGTCCCTATGTAAAAGTTTTTACTTTTACATAGGCTTTTTTATTTGTTTGTGAATAGGAGGAGTCAGCATGACCAAAAAGTTGTCAATGCAAGCAATTGGAACAAAATTAAAGGAATATTGGGGTAAGCAGGGTTGCATGATTATGGATGCCTACGACACGGAAAAAGGGGCCGGAACCATGAGTCCCTTCACTTTTTTGCGGGCAATTGGACCGGAACCATGGAACGTTTGTTACGTAGAACCGTCCAGACGACCAGCCGATGGTCGTTACGGGGAAAACCCGAACCGGCTTTACCAACACCACCAATTTCAAGTGCTGATGAAACCATCTCCTGACAACATTCAAGACCTCTACATTCATTCGTTAGAAGAATTAGGGATTAATCCGTTAGAACATGACATTCGGTTCGTGGAAGACAACTGGGAAAACCCATCCATGGGTTGTGCCGGAGTTGGTTGGGAAGTTTGGCTGGATGGAATGGAAGTTACCCAGTTTACTTATTTCCAAGTAGTGGGTGGTTTACAAATGGATCCCGTGGCCGTTGAAATTACCTACGGAATGGAGCGTCTAGCTTCTTACATTCAAGACGTTAACAACGTCTTTGATTTGGAGTGGTCTGATGGGGTGAAGTATGGTGATATTTTTAAAGAACCAGAATACGAACACTCTAAGTACAGCTTTGAAGAAAGTGATCAGGCCATGTTGCACAACTTGTTTGATGCTTATGAAAAAGAAGCTCAACGCCTCATCAAACTGGGACTGGTTCACCCAGCCTACGATTACGTTTTAAAGTGTAGTCATACCTTCAACCAGTTGGATGCCCGGGGCGCGGTTTCTGTTACCGAACGGGCCGGTTACTTAGCGCGGATTCGGAAGATGGCACACGGCATTGCCCAGGCCTTTGTAGAAGAACGTCGTAAACTAGGTTTCCCGTTAATCAAAGATGAACAGACTCGAGAAGCTGTTCTAGCTAAATATACGCAAAAAAGAGCAGAAAACTTGAAACGCCAAGCAAAACAAAAGGGGGATATCAAATAATGACACGTGATTTTCTACTAGAAATTGGTTTAGAAGAAATGCCGGCGCACGTTGTAACCCCCAGCATTGAGGAATTACAAGCCAAGGTTGCTCAATTTTTAAAGGCCGAACGAATTAGTTATGACCGGATCAAACCATTTTCCACTCCCCGGCGGTTGGCGTTAGAAATTGATGGTCTAGCTTCTAAACAGCCAGACATTGACGAAGAGGTCAAAGGTCCAGCCAAAAAGATTGCTCAAACAGAAGACGGACAATGGAGTAAGGCGGCCATTGGTTTTACCAAGGGACAAGGGGTAACCACTGACGACATTACCTTTAAAAACGTCAAAGGAACCGACTACGTCTTTGTTAATAAACACGTTGCCGGTAAGCCCGCTAGCGAAGTATTGTTGGGCTTGGTAGATGTGATTAAATCCATGAATTTTCCCACCATGATGAAGTGGGGAGCTCATCACTTCCAATTTGTGCGGCCCATTAAGTGGATGGTCGCACTATTAGATGATGAAGTGCTGCCACTAGAAATCGTGGATGTAAAGGCTGGTCGGACCACGCAGGGACACCGTTTCTTAGGTCAACCGGTCGAACTAAAAACTGTCGCTGATTACGAGCCACGCTTAAAAGAACAATTTGTTCTAGTTGATGCTAAGGAACGCAAGCAACGGATTAAAGAACAAATTGCGGCAATTGCGAAGGAACACGATTGGCAAATTCCAGTTGACGACGAACTCTTGGAAGAAGTTAATAACTTAGTTGAATGGCCGACCAGCTTTGCCGGTGACTTTGACGAACGGTTCTTAGCGATTCCTAGGGAAGTATTGATTACTTCGATGCGGGACCACCAACGCTTCTTCTTCGTCGAAGATCAAGCGGGAAACTTGTTACCCCACTTTGTTTCGGTTCGAAACGGGAACGCAGATTACCTAGACAATGTGATTGCCGGAAACGAAAAGGTTCTAGCGGCTCGCTTGTATGATGCCGAGTTCTTCTATCAAGAAGATCAACAACACGACATTGATTATTTTGTGAACAAGTTAAAGGACGTTACTTTCCACGATCAAATTTCTTCAATGTACGATAAGATGCAACGGGTCCAAGTGATTGCCAAACTGATTGGAGAACAAGTCGGCCTAAACGCGACCCAATTAGCTCACCTGCAACGTGCTGCTGAAATTTACAAATTTGACCTAGTGACCGGAATGGTCGGCGAATTTGCCGAATTGCAAGGAATCATGGGCGAAAAGTACGCCCTTTTGCAAGGAGAAGATTCAGAAGTGGCCCAAGCAATTCAGGAACACTACGAACCAATTGCTGCCGACGGTGAATTACCAGCTTCAAAGGTGGGGGCCGTTTTAGCCGTTGCCGATAAATTGGACAGTATCTTAACCTTCTTTGCAGCCGGAATGATTCCGAGTGGTTCCAATGACCCGTATGCCTTACGGCGTCAAGCAACTGGAATCGTGCGGATTGTAACTAAGGAACAATGGACCTTACCAATTTTGCCGTTGCTCCAAATGATTGTGCAAGAAGAACAAGCCGCCGACGTGCTGCCCAAGGTTGATCAAGCTCTGGTGTTTAAGCCAGTGGTCGACTTTTTAAAGGATCGGATTAAGAAAGAGCTAAAGGATGCGGACGTTCGATATGACCTCGTCAATGCAGCCGTAGAGGCCACTAATACGGACATTAATTATAACGAACAGAGCGCGCATGTTTTGCAAACAAATGCGGATCAAGCTGATTTTAAGGCAGTAATTGAATCCTTAACCCGGGTAACGCGAATTGCCACGAAAGCAGATAGCGACGTTGATGCCCAAACCGTAGATCCAAGTCTCTTTGAAAACGACTCAGAGCAGCAATTATACGATGCAGTACAAAAATTACAGGCTGATTTTGTGAGTCGGTCAGCAGAACAAGCCTATGCAGAATTAGCAAAGTTGCAACCGCTGATTGCCACTTACTTTGACGCGACGATGGTTATGAGCGAAAACACCGTGGTGCGGGATAATCGATTAGCACAATTAACGCAGCTATCAGCTCTAATCATGCACTTTGCTGATGTAGAAGCGGTGATGGTGAAATAACCATCATTTTAAAGGATGGTGAATGGCGTGCCTAAGCTTCCAGAAGAATTTGTGGAAAAAGTGCGAACGAGCACTAATATTACTGATGAAGTTAGTAAATACGTCCAGCTAAAAAAGGCCGGCAAGAACCTCTTTGGGCTTTGTCCCTTTCACGAGGAACGGACGCCCTCCTTTTCGGTGAACGAAGAGAAACAAATCTTTCACTGTTTTAGTTGTGGTCGGGGTGGCAACGTTTTTACCTTTTTGATGGATTTGAAGGGGATGTCATTTCCAGAGGCCGTGGAAGCGGTTGCTCAAGATGATGGCATCGAACTACCCACGGCAGTTACCAATGTGGGGGTTAGTGCCCACCAACAAAAACAACAACCGTTAATTGAAGCTCATCAAGCAGCCGCTCAACTGTATCATCACATCCTATTGAATACCAAACTAGGGGAAGCAGCGCGGAACTATCTGGCTGAGCGCCAGGTTAGTGCTGATATGATTGAGCAATTTAACTTGGGATTTGCTCCTGGAGAACAAGTCTTACAGTCTTTTTTTGCAGAACGAAAAACGGACTACCAAACGTTACGAAAGACCGGGTTGTTTATCGAAGACCAGGATGGTAACCTCAAGGATCGGTTTGCGAACCGATTGATGTTTCCCATTAAAAATGCGAATGGAGCGGTCGTGGGCTTTTCCGGTCGGTTGTTACAAGCAAGTGATAGTTTACCTAAGTACCTAAACAGTCCGGAAACGGAGTTGTTCAATAAACGCCGGGTACTCTATAACTACGACGTAGCCCGAAAAGCCGCTCGTAAGTCGCAACGATTGCTTTTGTTGGAAGGGTTCATGGACGTCATTTCGGCAATGCAAGCGGGGATTGATTTTGGCGTGGCCTCCATGGGAACGAGTCTGACTGAGGAACAAATTTACGATTTAAAGCGCGTCACTAGTAACGTGGATATTTGTTATGACGGGGACGTGCCGGGGCAAAAAGCGATTAATCGGGCTGTAAGTTTGTTAGAACAAACAACCCAGTTTAACATCGGCGTAATTCAAATTCCTGGAGGCATGGATCCGGACGAATACCGGAGAAAATACGGCGCTGCCGGGCTCCAAAAAATTGTGAAAACAGGACGCGAACCGGTGATTAAGTTCCGACTGCGCTACTTGCGTTCGCAATTTAACCTCGAACAAGAAACGGACAAAATTGAGTACGCCAAGCAGGCCACGAAACTGATTGCAACTTTAGATAGTTCCGTGGAACGAGGGGTTTATCTCAAGGACTTAGCGACCGATTTGGACTTTGACCAAGCAAGTCTGCAGGAACAGTGTGAACAGGATCGGAAACGGCAACAGCGAACCCCTCAAAGGGTTGAACATTCAGTACCAGATTCTGAGCCGTTGCAACGAGAACAACCGCATTATTCCCGAGTGGAAAATGCTGAACGTCAGTTGTTGACGGCAATGTTGCATGATTCTGACGTCTGGGCCCGAGTGATTAACCAACCAGATTTTAACTTTGTCCACGATGACTACCAACAGTTATATTTATTTGCTCAGGAATTCTTTCGTAAGCATCAAAACTACCAGTCCGCTGAATTTAGCAATTTTGTGGGTGAAGCCCATTTACAGGTGGTTTTAGCCGAATTAGAAATGACGGCAGCCTACGATCACTCTAGCAATCAAGCAGTGTTGGATTGTGTTAAAATAATACAACAAGATGCCCCGTTAACCGCGCAAATTAAAGCAATTAAGCACGAATTTGAAGTGGCCCAACAGACTGGCAACGAATTGCAACAACTAAAGTTGGCCACTGATTTAATCAAACTACAACAGCAATTAGATCAGTTAAAGTCAACTAATGATTAAAATGGGAGGAATCCACATGGCAGAACGAAAAGCACAGAAAAAAGCAGAACTCAAAAAATCCACTCCCGAAGCAAAAAGTAAACACGCTGCTAAACAAGCCGAACTGAAGCAAGAACTAAAAAAAGATTTTGATAAGGACGGCTACCACAAGGTTTACCAGGCCTTGGTGAAAAAATACAAAAAAATTGGCCACATTACCTACACGGTTCTGGAAGAAGAAATGCAGGTTCCGTTTGACTTGAAGAAAAAGCAAATGGACGAGCTGATGGAAAATGTCGAAGACGATGGGATTAGCATCGTTGACGAAAATGGGGAACCAGATCCGCGGGCATTAGATGCGGCTAAAAAAGTGACCCAAAAGGAGCTGAAAAACGCTTCTAGTTCGCAAGGAGTAAAGATTAACGATCCCGTGCGGATGTACCTGAAGGAAATTGGACGGGTACCGTTGCTAACGGCAGATGAAGAAGTACAATTGGCTTTACGGATTGAAGCTGGAGATGAAGAAGCCAAACAAGAGTTGGCCGAAGCTAACTTGCGATTGGTAGTTTCGATTGCTAAACGCTACGTAGGGCGGGGGATGCAGTTCCTGGATCTGATTCAAGAAGGAAACATGGGACTGATGAAGGCCGTTGAAAAGTTTGATTACCGCAAGGGATTCAAATTCTCGACGTACGCCACTTGGTGGATTCGGCAGGCAATTACCCGAGCAATCGCCGATCAAGCACGGACCATTCGAATTCCGGTTCACATGGTGGAAACGATTAACAAGTTAATCCGGGTCCAACGGCAACTCCTGCAAGACTTAGGTCGGGAACCACTTCCAATTGAAATTGGGGCGGAAATGGACATGCCAACTTCGAAAGTTAGAAACATTTTGAAGATTTCGCAAGAACCAGTTTCACTAGAAACGCCGATTGGGGAAGAGGATGATTCGCATCTAGGCGACTTCATCGAAGATAAGGAAGCTACTAGTCCAGAAGATCATGCTTCTTACGAGTTGCTAAAGGAACAATTGGAAGGCGTCCTGGATACGTTGACTGATCGGGAAGAAAACGTACTGCGGTTACGGTTTGGCCTTGATGATGGCCGGACCCGAACTTTGGAAGAAGTCGGAAAGGTTTTTGGTGTTACCCGAGAACGAATTCGGCAAATTGAAGCTAAAGCGCTCAGAAAGTTGCGCCATCCGTCACGGAGCAAGCAACTAAAGGACTTTTTAGATTAACAAAGAAAAAAACAGAGATCCAGTTGGATCCCTGTTTTTTTACCACGGGAGGAAGCATGACAGAACAGCATTTATCAAGACGGTTACAGGCGGTGGCGGAATTAGTGCCTCGGGCAGCTATACTAGCGGACATTGGCTCGGATCATGCGTATTTACCGGCTTATTTACTGCAACAGCAGGTGATTCAAGCAGCCATCGCTGGTGAAGTTCGGCCGGGTCCTTTAGCGAATGCCCAGCGCGAGATTACAAAGCTAGAACTACAATCAGTAATGCAAGCTCGGCTCGGGGATGGTTTGGCGGTGATTGAGCCGGACGACCAGGTTGATGTGATTGTAATCGCTGGGATGGGCGGGGAACTGATTACTGACATTCTAACGGATGGGCAAGCTAAGTTAGCAAACCACCCGGTGCTCGTGTTACAACCAAACGTGGACGAAAACACGGTACGACTGTGGTTAATGCAACATCAGTATCAAATTACCGCGGAACAACTGGTAGAAGATAGTGGTCATTTTTACGAAATGATGCGGGCCGAATTTACTCCGGAACCAGTGACGTTAAGTACGATGGAAATTAACTTTGGTCCTTACTTGTTAGCTGTTAAAAGCTCGACCTTTCAGCAAAAATGGCACTCCCGGTTGCAGAAAAGCCAAGCCATTTTAAGGCAGTTAGAAGCATCACAGAGCCACCCGCAGGCTAAAATTACAGCCATGCGGCAGAAAGTAACAGCCATTCAGGAGGTTCTTAATGACAACCGTTGATGAAATTATTACGCGTTTTGAACGTTTCGCACCCTTATCTCTTAAAGAAGAAGGCGATCCCACAGGATTTCAAATCGGGCGGCGGGATGCTCCCGTGCATAGAATGATGACAACTTTGGACGTGCGACCTGAAGTGGTGGACGAAGCGGTTCAGCGCCACGTAGACTTTATCTTTGCTCATCATCCGGTGATGTTTCGGCCGGCGCGGAACCTAGACTTAGCTAACCCACAAAATGCCATGTATGCGCAACTTTTGAAACATGACATTACCGTCTATGCTGCGCACACCAATTTGGACAATGCTGAGGGCGGCATGAACGACTGGTTGGCGGATGCGCTGGGGTTAGAACAAACAACGGGCTTACTTGATCATACTAATGGATCTGCAATGGGACGGGTGGGTGATTTACCACAACCGATGACCACGACCGAGTTAGCGGAACTTTGTAAAACTCGCTTTAACCTCGCGGGACTCCGAGTGGTCAGCTTTAACCCCGATCAACTGGTCCACCGGGTAGCCATTTTAGGGGGAAGCGGGGGTAAATTTTATCCTGCTGCATTAAAGAAGCAAGCTGACGTGTACATTACGGGTGACTTTTTTTATCACACCGCCCAGGATTTACTGGCTGCGGGCTTACAAGCGATTGATCCGGGTCACCACATCGAAAGTATTTGTAAACCCCGGTTACGGATGTTATTTAACCAATGGAAGGCAGAAGATCAATGGGAGATTGAGGTGTTAGAATCAGACCTCAACACTGATCCCTTCCGCTTTCAATAAAAAACGGTTGGAAGTTTGACTTCCAACCGTTTTTGCATTCAGATTTATGGTTTCATTACAATTTTTAAGGCATTCACACCCACGAGGGCCACAATGGCACCGACAATGGCTACGTCTAGCGCAATCGTGGCATTAAACGGAGTCTGGAGCAGTGCCGAGCCGATGTAACCAATCACTTCGCCATATAGGATTCCCCAGAAGATAGTTGTTAAATTTGTAGCAATTGTGCGCATAATTTCCACCCCTTTTTATTCATTAGTAGTTTATCACTAATTGAGATAATTGCAATTCAAGAACTAGCTAAAAAAGGAAATGGGTGGTCTGCTATAATAGCGATAATAGGATTAGAAGGGAGGGGCGTTAATGGCTTATTCACCGTTACAAAACATCAGTTCCTACAGCTTACTGCAAAGTACCACTACAGTTCCAGGATTGGTAAAGGCAGCGCAAGATCAGGGGTACCAAGCGGTCGCTTTAACCGACCATAACGTCATGTATGGCGCGGTGGCCTTTGAAAAAGAGGCCCGCCGTCAGGGAATTAAACCCATCATCGGCTTAACCTTAACTTTACAGGGCGAACAACTAACGGAACATCAATTTGAATTGGTCTTACTAGCTAAAAACCAACGGGGTTACCAACATTTAATGGAAATTTCCTCACGGGCGAT
Organism: Fructilactobacillus carniphilus; assembly: GCF_024029675.1. Taxonomy (NCBI): domain Bacteria; kingdom Bacillati; phylum Bacillota; class Bacilli; order Lactobacillales; family Lactobacillaceae; genus Fructilactobacillus; species Fructilactobacillus carniphilus. Next base: position 420,373 of record NZ_CP097121.1, read on the forward strand.
GACTCAGACAGACGTTCCCACGTTAGCGCAAGTGAGCGGATGGCTTTCCGATTTATTTGTGTTGTTACCGGAACAAAGTGAAGCACTATCACTCTTAGAGTATGAGCGGCCAGATGATGCCGGCAAAGCAGTGCAACAGTTGCAGCAGTTCGCTGATCCGGGAGCAGTTAAAATCGGACTTCCCATGGATTTGCAACCGACTGAGTTAGAAGCTCGCCAACAACTTGCCACTCAAACCAATGCCGAATTAATGGCTCTAAATCCAGTTAATTATCTGAAAGCAACTGATTACTTTGACGTCCGGGTGTTACGTTCCATTGAAACCGGAAATTCCCTGGGATCAATTCCAGAACAACAAGTCATTGTGGGAGAAGAATGGTTACGGTCGCAAGCAGAATTGGAAGCTCACTATCAAACCACGACCTTACAAGCAGCGGTGCAGGTCAACCAGCAGGTGGTGGATGAGTGCAACGTAGAAATTCCCAAGCAAGTGCCTCATTTACCCCAATTTCAAACACCTAATCATCAAGCCGCCATTAACTATCTTCAAGAACTGTGTGAGCAAGGGTTGGCAGAACGGTTGGCTGATAATGTTTCTTCCAAATATCAGCAACGGTTGCAACATGAACTGGACGTCATTGACCGGATGGGCTTTAGTGACTATTTTTTGATTGTGTGGGACGTCATTAATTTTGCCCACCAGCACCACATCATTACGGGGCCAGGACGGGGATCAGCTGCTGGTTCACTAGTTGCTTATGCCCTCCGGATTACTGATGTGGATCCGATTCGCTACGATCTCTTGTTTGAACGGTTCTTAAACGAAGAACGGGCCCAAATGCCTGATATTGACATGGATATTCCTGATGATCAACGCGATGAGATCTTACGCTATGTGCATGACCGCTACGGTGATACCCACGTAGCTCAAATTATTACCTTTGGAACCCTTGGCGCTAAACAAGCGATTCGTGACGTGGGTCGGGTGTTTGGCATGCGTCCAGAACAGATGAATCAGTGGAGCACGGCTATTCCCAATCATTTGAATCAGACGCTTGATCATGCCGTTCAAGAATCCAAGAAACTACAAAATTTAATTGCGGATCAACCGTTAAATGAAACCCTGTTTCAAACGGCTCGGCAACTAGAAGGGTTACCACGTCATTATTCCACCCACGCAGCGGGGGTTATTCTGAGTGACCAACCAATTGTGCAAAAGTCTCCGGTGCAAACTGGAAATGAAGGGTTACTGATGACCCAGTATTCTAAGTACTACGTTGAAGACGTGGGTTTGTTAAAAATCGACTTTTTGGGCCTCCGGAACCTATCCATCATGGCTAATATTTTAAAGATGGTTCATGAACAGCTTGATCCAGCGTTTGATGTGACTAAAATCGATCTGAATGACGAAAAAACAATGGAATTGTTTCAAGCCGGGCGAACCAATGGGGTTTTCCAATTTGAATCCAGCGGGATTAAAAACGTATTGCGGCGCATGCATCCGGATCGGTTTGAATTAATTGCAGCCGTAAACGCACTGTATCGACCTGGACCGATGGAAAACATTGATTCTTTCATTAAAAGGAAGAACGGTGAAGAAGAATATCACTATCAAAACGATGCAATTAAGGCTATTTTAGGTTCAACCTACGGAATTATTGTTTATCAAGAGCAGGTTATGCAACTAGCTTCTACCATGGCGGGCTTCTCGCTCGGTCAGGCCGATGTGTTACGGCGGGCGATGAGTAAGAAGCATCATCAAGAAATGGAATCAATGCGAGTTCGGTTTGTGTCGGGGTCCGTGCAAAATGGTTACTCGCAACAAACGGCAGAACAAACCTTTGCCTACATTGAACAGTTTGCAAGTTACGGATTTAATAAATCCCATGCCGTTGCTTATAGCAAAATGGCGGTAGAATTGGCGTACTTAAAAGTTCATTTTCCCGGTCCCTTTTTTACGGCATTGCTTAACTCCGTGGTGGGGAATCAAGTGAAGATTAGAAGTTACATTCAGGAAGCCAAAGATGATCAGATTAATGTTTTGGCACCAGACATTAATCTGAGTCAGTTAGATTTCACCTACCAGGATGGAGCGATTCGTTTTGGATTTCGAGCCATCAAGGGCTTGCGTTCAGACTTCATCCGCGCCTTGTTGCAGGCTCGTAATAACGATGGTCCCTTTCAAAATTTAGACGATCTGATTCAACGACTTCCACCTAACTTTCGCAAAGTGGAGCCGTTACAAACCCTGGCGGCGGTCGGGGCATTTGATCAATTTGGGTATAACCGGCGTGAAATTAGTGATGCAATTCCTAAATTCATTAGTGCTGCTGATTTATCTGGTTCACTGTTGGCCTCCATTCCAGGAATGGAAGTTGAAGTGGCACCGAAGTCCGATTGGCCGGAATGGCAAAAAATTAACTACGAAAGTGAATACCTGGGAACCTTTTTATCCGGTCATCCGGTAGAACGGTATGACGAATTAAAGCAAACCCGTCGGGCCTTACGTAGTGACGAATTAGTGGCTAACCAGAAAAACGTTACGCTGGTCCTCTTGGTTAATCGGGTGAAAACAATTCGGACCAAAAAAGGACAACAGATGGCGTTTGTTACCGCTTCTGATCAAGTGGGAGAAGTCAACCTAACTTTGTTTCCCAACTTATACCGTGATGTGAGTGAGTGGTTACAGCCGAATCGGGTGATTTTAGTGACTGGTGATGTCGAAGAACGCCGCGGATTGCAAGTAGTCGCTAATCGACTTCAGTTAGCAGCTAACGTAGTGCACCAGCAAAAAACGAGTCGGCAACGCCTATTTGTGCAAATTTTAGCTAGTCAGGAACAACCAGAGTTGTTGCAACAACTACAGAGTTTGTTGAAGGACCATGAGGGCTCCGTACCCGTAATCTTATATTGGGCGCGAACCAAGAAGCGCCAACAACTAGCTCCCATTTTTAACGTAGATCCGAGTGAGGAGTTAATGTTACAACTACAGACATTATTGGGTCCGAAAAACGTGGTTTTAAAATGATTTCTAGTTCAATACAGACACTAGCTGTGAAAAGTGATACAATGAAGACGAAATCTAATAAAGGCAAGTTAAACTGGAGACAGTTTGCTTACAAAAAAGGAGAGCTTTTACTTATGAAGAGAACAAAAATCGTAAGTACACTTGGACCTGCTTCAAATGATGTAGATACCATTACTACGTTATTGAACAGTGGTGCAAATGTTTTTCGTTTTAACTTTTCCCATGGGGATCATGAAGAACACTTATCACGGATGAACATGGTAAAAGAAGCGGAAAAGAGAACTGGTAAGATTGCTGGGATTCTCTTGGATACTAAGGGTGCTGAAATCCGGACGACCGAACAGGTCGATGGTAAGATTGAATTTAAGACCGGTGACAAGTTCCGCATTTCCATGGATGATAGCATTAAAGGTACCAAAGACAAGATTGCCGTAACTTACCCAGGACTTTACGATGATGTTAAAGTTGGTGGCCAGGTTCTCTTTGATGATGGTTTGGTTGGAACTAAGATTTTGGAAAAGGACGACAAAAACCGTGAATTAGTAGTGGAAGTTACTAACAACGGTGTCCTTGGTTCCCGGAAAGGGGTTAACGCTCCGGGAGTTTCTATCAACCTACCTGGAATCACTGAAAAGGATTCTGATGACATCCGCTTTGGTTGTGAACAGGGCATTAACTACATTGCTGCTTCATTTGTACGGAAGACTCAAGACATTCTGGACATTCGGGCATTATTGGAAGAAAAGAATATGCAAGACGTTCAAATCTTTCCTAAGATTGAATCTCAAGAAGGAATTGACAACTTCCCTGAAATTTTAAAGGTTTCTGATGGATTAATGGTTGCTCGTGGAGACATGGGTGTGGAAATTCCACCTGAAAACGTACCAGCCGTGCAAAAAAGCTTAATTAAGATGTGTAACGAAGCGGGTAAGCCAGTGATTACGGCTACCCAAATGTTAGACTCAATGCAAGAAGAACCTCGTCCAACACGGGCCGAAGTTTCTGACGTTGCGAATGCCGTTTATGATGGAACTGATGCTACGATGCTTTCTGGTGAAAGTGCCAACGGTGATTACCCAGTTGCTGCTGTTTCGATGATGGCTCGGATTGATGAAGTTTCTGACGGTCACTTTGAAGAATTTGGAACTCCACGTCCTAAATTTAACGATGGTGACGTTACGGAAGCCTTGGGTGAATCTGTAGCGCGGATTGCCAAAGACATGGGAATTCACACGATTGTCGTGGCCACTGGTTCTGGGTACACTGCTCGGATGCTTTCAAAGTATCACCCAGATGCTAACATCTTGGCGTTAACTTTTGACGACCGGGTTCGTCGTGGATTGACGGTTAACTGGGCAGTTAACCCAGTGTTAGTTGAAAAACCAGAATCAGCTGAAGCAATGGTTAACTTAGCCGTTGCTAAAGCCGTTGAAACTGGTTTAGCTAAAGAAGGCGAAGAAATCATCGTTACAACCGGTGTTCCGTTAGGTGACGAAGGAACTACTAACACGATTCGCGTTCAATTAATTGGAACCAAGTTGGCTCAAGGCCAAGGAATTGGCGACGAAACGGTGATTGGTAAGGCAGTGGTTGCTGCTGACGCTGATGAAGCAAACGCTAAAGCCGTTGACGGAAGTGTCTTGGTAGTTAAGGATACTAACAAAGACTACTTACCGGCCATGAAGAAAGCTAGTGCTATCGTGGTTGAAACGGGTGGTTTAACTTCTTACGCTGCCGTAATCGGAATTTCTTTGGATGTTCCTGTGATTGTGGCTGCTCACAATGCTACTTCTACGATTACTGATGGTGAAGTAGTAACGGTGGACGCTCGGCGTGGGGTTGTTTACCAAGGTAATCAAGCTAAAAACGATTAATTAAATATTTTCTAAACCAAAAGGCATCCGGTTTTTTCCGGATGCCTTTTTCTTTGGTATAATGAAGAAAATTAAGCGTAACCTAATTAGCCAGCATAGTGAAATTGGAGAAGTTCATGAATGATGCAATTGGAACCATGATTACCACTACGGTAACCGATGAAAATGAAAAAGAATACTTTGTGCAAAAGGATGGGTTGACCTATTCTTTAGCAAAAGCAGAGATTAAAAAGCCGTTGAAGTTAGGCAGTAACTTTCGAGGATTTGCCTATGAAAATGAAAACCATGCCTTGCGGATTACGCGGGAAGTTCCTTCCATTGGTTTTGATCGTTACGGCTGGGGAAAGGTTGTTACGAAAAAATTTGGGCTGGGTGTGTTTGTGGATATGGGTCTCCCCGATAAAGATTTGGCCGTTTCCATGGATGAGCTGCCCGCCATGCGCGCTTTATGGCCGGACGTTGGCGATCAGTTATTAGTAACCTTAAAGAGAGATCGCAAGGGACGTTTGTGGGGTGAATTAGCGGACGACGAAATCTTTAAAGCCATTTCGCAACCTGCCGGGAACCCGAAATTAAAGAACCGAACGTTGCAGGCGCGGGTGATTAATCCGAAGAAAATGGGAACGCAGGTTTTGACTGATCAGTATCATTTAGGTTTTATTGATAAGTCAGAAGAGGAACAAGAACCGCGGTTAGGGGAATTAGTTTCTGCCCGGGTGATTGGCTTACGACCCAATAAAACGTTGTACCTGTCAATGCGTCCCCGTGCTTACGAAGCAATTAATGATGATGCTGAAATGATTTATCGGACACTGACCATGCGTGCTGATCACTTCTTGCCTTACAACGATCACAGTGATCCGGATGCCATCAAAGCCTACTTTGGAATTAGCAAGGGGCAGTTCAAACGGGCCCTTGGGCACCTTTTTAAGGCTAAACGAATTAGCATTACTACAGACGGAATTCAACTGGTGGAAACGGATCATGAATGATGATTTAGAAAACTACCTGCACTATTTAGTGGTGGAGCGAGGCTTGGCTGCTAATTCCGTCCAGAGTTATCGTCAGGATCTAACCCAGTTTGTTGATTATCTAAAACAACAGCATTTGACCAGTTGGGGAACAATCGACCAGTTTATGATTCTCAGTTATTTAGAGCGGGAGAAAAAGGACGGGAAAGCTCGTAATTCAGTTATTCACAGCGTTTCTTCGTTACGGAAATTTTTCCAGTATTTGATGCGGATGAAAGTGATTACGGTTGATCCGATGCAAAAAATTGCGACGCCCAAACGAGGAACACATTTACCGTCTGTTTTAACCGATCAGGAAGTGCGACGTTTATTAGCAGTGCCAGACGTACAGAAAAAATTAGGTCTGCGGGATCGAGCCAGCTTGGAAGTTTTATATGCAACTGGTTTACGGGTTTCTGAGCTCGTGAACTTGAAACTCCAGGATTTACACTTGGAAATGAACTTGATTCAAACCCTGGGAAAGGGGAACAAGGAACGGATTGTGCCCATTGACGTAGTGGCGATTGATTGGCTAACGCGTTATTTAGATACCGCTCGGTCAGAATTATTAAAACAGAGCACTAATGCGTATGTCTTCTTAAACGCCCACGGCCACCAATTGAGTCGGCAAAGTGTGTGGAAGATGCTAAAACAAACAGCAACGGCGGCTGGGATTCAAAAAAACATTACGCCCCATACGTTACGCCATACCTTTGCCACGCATTTGTTGGAAAACGGAGCCGACTTACGAACCGTTCAGGAATTACTGGGGCACGCCGATATCTCTACGACTCAAATCTATACGCACGTTTCGCACGAGCATTTAACGCGCGAATACCAAAAGTACCATCCGCGTGCGTAACGACAGGAGGAAGTCATGTTATACAAATACCAACCAGGCAATGAAAAGGTCGTTTTAGGGATTTTGACGATGTCGCAGCGCTCTCATCAGATTGAATTCTTGCAAGAAGAAATCCAGTGGTATGAAGACGGCGCTAATCGGAGCTTATACCTCTGGAAGGACCAATTTAATAACTGGGCCGGGGTCATTGGAATTGAAGAAAATCCGCAGTGGTTGTTAGTTCGTAAAATGATTTTAGCGCCGGATGCTGATACCTATTTCAATGCCTTTCGGGTGCTCGATAATTTGAAGACTTTGTACCCCAACCAACCCATTTTGGGAACGCTACGCAATCAAGAAGTTATTACGCGCTGGGAGCGAAATAATGAGTAATGCATCTTTGAAGATTCATTTAACTGATTTTGATGGTCCGCTAGAATTGTTGCTCCACCTCATTAAAGAGGCTGAGATGGATATCTATGACATTAACATTAAGGAAATTACGGACCAGTATTTTAGGTACCTCCAGGAAATGAAAGAAACCCAGCTGGAAGTAGCCGGTGAATTCTTCGTGATGGCAGCTAACCTGATGCACATTAAGTCGCAATGGCTGTTGGCAGAAGAAATTGATGATGACCAAGAGGAAGAAGATCCACGTGCTGATTTGGTGGAGCAATTATTGGAGTATAAGCGCTACCAGCAAGCAGCACAGAGCCTCCAGAAACGAGAGCGCCAACAACAAAAGTTGCATTCCATTGCACCGTTACGCCGAGAACAAGACATAGAAATTGCCACACATGAGTTTGAGGTAATTTTACTCCAAAATGCCTGGCAACGGATTATTCGGCGGAACCGACAAACGACCATAGGCCCATTGAATCAGATTGAGGAATGGCGGTTTAATCTTTCCGACCAAGCAACTTTTATCATTGACCGGGTGCAACAAAATTCCAATCAGCCCCTTTTTTTTTCCCATTTATTCAGACCGCAGGCAGAGCCAGAAGAGATTGTAACGGACTTTCTGGCAGTGTTAACCCTTACTAAACAACGGGTAGTTCGGATTAGGCAATCTCGGGGGAAACCCGATTTTATCATTGAAGGTGGGGAAAATAGCAATGACAATTAGTGCACAATTAGAAGCCTTAATTTATGCAGCCGGAGCTCACGGGATTGAAATTAAGCAACTGGCGCAAATTAGCCAGTTATCCATGGCTGTGGTGCGGGAAAATGTGGTTAAATTGGTTGAAGCTAGTGCTTCTGATGAGCGGGGAATTTCAATCCAACAAAATGGCGAGTTAGTTACCATGAGCACTAAATCGGAGTATGATCAGACGGTGCGCGCGGTAATTAACGATGATGATTCCTTATTAACTCCGGCCATGCTGGAAACGCTAACCATCGTTGCTTACCAACAACCGTTAACCCGCTTGCAGGTTGATGAAGTTCGGGGAGTTAATAGTTCCGTTTCGCTCAAGAATTTACAAAGTCTGGGTTTAATTATCATTGCGGGGCAGGCGGATGAACCAGGGAGGCCCAATCTGTACCAGACCACTGATTTATTCTTACGAGCCTTTGGATTAAGTGATTTACAGCAGTTGCCACCATTACCAGCAGAACAGCCACTTAGTGATGGAGCAATGTATCCAGCCAGAAACGATGATAAAGGAGAAACAGAATGAGTGAAAGATTACAAAAAGTAATGGCCCATGCGGGAGTTGCATCGCGCCGGGCTAGTGAAAAATTAATTGAAACCGGACATGTACGAGTAAATGGTAAGGTAGTGACGACGTTAGGCACGACGGTTGCGGATGCCGACGAAATTGAGGTTGACCATAAACCGATACACAGAGAAACACTAGTCTATTTTCTGTTCAATAAACCGCGGGGCGTGATTACTTCTGCAGCTGATGAAAAACATCGCAAAACCGTTTTAGATTATTTTAAGCACCAAGTTTCAGAACGAATTTATCCGGTTGGTCGGCTAGATTACGATACGACCGGGGCGTTATTAGTAACGAACGATGGGAAATTGGATTACCTGTTAACCCACCCTAAACATGAGATTCCCAAAACCTACCTGGCTAAGGTGACTGGCATTCCGGATGCCACGGATTTTCAACGCTTGCAAACGGGAGTTAAATTAGACGGTCGCCATACCAGTGCTCCTGCCGAGGTGCGCTTAGTTAAAAAAATGGGGGCTGACGGGCAGAATGCGTTAATGGAACTAACCATTCATGAAGGTCGGAATCATGAAGTGAAAAAGATGCTCCAAGCGGTAGGGCATCCGGTGGAAAAATTAAAGCGAACCGCCTTTGCTGGACTGAAACTTGCTGACTTAGAGCCCGGCCAGTGGCGGCCACTCAATAAACGAGAAGTCCGTGATTTATTAGAACTAGCGAAAGGAGAACTGCCTTATGAAAACAAATAATCAAGAACTGAAACGAATGGTAATTATTGCGATGTTAAGTGCGATTGCCTATCTATTAATGTTTGTTTCGTTTCCCATCTTACCGTACGTTCCCTTTTTAAAACTGGATTTCGCTGATGTTCCCATTTTGCTAGGACTTTTGATGCTGGGTCCTGTAGGAGCAATTGAAATCACCGTTTTGAAATTATTTCTTTACTGGATGACGATGGGTTTTTCAGTGATTGAATTGGTCGGGTTACTTGGCTCACTGGTTGCATCGCTACTTTTAATTATCAGTTTTTGGGCTCTCAAGAAATGGTTGTTATCCGGCAAGGGACAAATGGTGTTAGCCATTGGGATTGCTGCCGTTGTGTTAGCCATTGGAATGAGTTTTTTAAACTACTTCATTTTAATGCCCGTTTACATGAGCGTGGCCGGCTTTAAACTCTACATTTCCCTACCAAAATTAATTTTAATTGGAGTTCTTCCTTTCAATTTGATTAAGGGGGTAGTAGACGGAGCGTTGTTGGTCTTAATTTATGGCCGACTGAAGAGTTGGATGGCACGACGTTGATGACAAGTTTAGATCAGGAGCTACCGCTTCTGTTGCTGGATGGTAAACAATGGCGGCGTCCTCGTTCTTTGGCTAGTTTAGCGAAGGGCAAGCGCACGGTTGCCACCTTATACTGGGGTTTACGACATCAGCAATTGGGGGATCTAGGAATTGCTCGTTATTTAGATATAGCTCAGCTGGATTTTAAATCTTTACACAAACGCCACTTATGTGAACTGAGAAATGAACGGTATCGTTTAACGGAACAAGGACAAACCCAGCAACAACACTTACAAATGCAACTGGTGTTCGACTGGCAGGCGTGCTTTCAGACCGTTGATTTAGTTCGGTTGAAGCAACGGTTGCTATTGTTAGTGCAGGTGATTTCTGAATTTCAACATCAACAGTTACATTATTTTGTGGTGCGGACTTCGTTACGAGAGCAACGATGGATTAAAAGTTACTTTAGACAGCTGCGAAAGTCCCAACGTGATCGACTAGTGGGACCGGAACTAACTGCTTATCTAGAAACTTTACCTGATCAAACAGCTCAAGTGTTAGTGCAAGAGCTGGTAGGGTATCAAAACAATGGATTAACTAGAGACCAAATTGCAGTTGCTTTGCAACGAAGCCCCTTAGCAGTGGCTTTTGTTGAGTTAAGTGCATTAGGTAAGTTAGTGGGTTGGTGTCAGCAACATCCCCAATCCGTTTTGGCTCCGTTATGCCAGGGATTATCACGATCATTAATTAGTAAAAATGCAGTTCGTACGTTGCATTTGTATCAAGCAACTGGATCCCTAGATACAGTGGCACATACCCAAAGAATCCGACTATCAACGGTCCAAGAACATCTTTCAGAAGTGGCGATTTACCTGCCGCTTACTCAGTTTCCGTATGAAGATTTTGTTAGCAAGGATCAATTAAATCAATTAATCAGTCGATCTGGTACAGATGTGGATGCATGGCAATTTCAAACTCGTCCAGATGAGAATTTAACTTTTTTTCAATTTCGCTTAATCCAAATTTGGTTAACTAAAGAACAACAGGGAGGTCATCACGATGGAGAACCTCACTAAGTTATTGCAAACGCGCTTTGGCTTTCAAAGCTTTCGTCCGGGACAAGAAGCAGCTTTAAAGCACCTGTTAGCCCAGGAATCTGTACTAGCAGTTTTGCCTACGGGAGCTGGTAAAACGTTAATTTATCAAATGTACGGGACGGTTACTAACCGGCCCGTCATTATTGTCTCACCCTTGCTGTCGTTGATGATGGACCAAGTGGAACGAATGCAAGCGGGAGGGGAAAAACGGGTCGTCGCTTTTAATTCCCAACAAAATTGGGCGGAACGACAACGAGCGCTAGAACAGTTAGCACAATATCGGTTTATTTTTGTGTCTCCCGAAAGTTTGGCTAATCCAGATTTGGTGCGGCAATTATCTCAGATTAACCCGGGTTTATTCGTAATTGACGAGGCCCATTGCATTTCGCAGTGGGCCGTTGATTTTCGCCCGGATTATTTAGGTCTTGGTCAGCACTGGCAGACGTTGGGACAGCCCCAACTCTTATTGCTGACGGCAACCGCCTCACCGCAGATTCAAACGGATATTTTGCAAAAATTACAAGTTCATGACGTAGCGCGGGTCATTTTGGATGTGGATCGACCTAACATCTTTTTGACGGAACAGACCCTGGCGACAGATACTGACAAGCAAGCATTTTTGGTGGATTTTTTCCAACACGCGGCGGGACCAGCGATTATTTATTTTTCCAGTAAAAAAATGGCGAATCAAACGGCCGCTACGTTACAGGAAGAAACGAATTTAAATGTAGCCGCTTATCATGCTGACTTAGATACCGAAACCCGGTTTAAAGTTCAGCACCAGTTCATGGACGATCAACTTCAGATAATTTGTGCGACCTCGGCCTTTGGGATGGGAATCGACAAAGCCAACGTGCGCGTTATCATTCATTACCATCTCCCGCAAGACTTGGAAAGTTATCTGCAAGAAATCGGGCGGGCTGGTCGCGATGGTAAACAGAGTTTAGCGCTATTGCTCTATACGCCAGGAGATGAAACTCTAGCGTCGAATCTCATTGATCATTCGTTGCCCACAGAAGTCACGCTGTCCATGTATAAGCAACATCCACAGCAACTGGGTGAGCAAACACGAAAATTAATTCAATATTATGAGCGGCACCAGGTAGGACACGACCAGATGCTAGCCCTTTTTCAAGCGGAACGAAAACGGAAGGAAGCAGCTCTCCTAAAAGTAGTGCAGTATGTATTAGCTCCTAGTTGTCGACGTGAGCAATTATTGAATAATTTTGCTAGTTCGCTTCAGACCAAACCACATTGGTGTTGTGATTTTGATCAACCGGATTGGACTGTAGCGGCGTTAAAGTTAGCAGCCCCACAGCGTCGGAAACCAATTTTAACGAAAGATTGGCACCAAATTATTAACGAATTATTTGAAGTGGATGGGAACATGCTATAATTAAACCATTAATAACAGGGAGGCTGAAAAATGGATAAACGAGAGAAGCCAGAGCAAGCTGGTCAGCCGTGGGAACAGTCGTTTGACGAAAAACCAACGGCGGCAGCAGATAATTCAGAATTAAAGGGGAAAAAGCCAGATAAGAATTCATCACGAATGGCGCGGAGAAAACGTCGGGGCAACGTTAAAGTCATTGTGACGATTCTGATTTCTATGGTGGTCTTAATTGCACTATTTGCATTGGCCTTTGGGATGTCGCAGCAAAATAGTTTAAACAACCCCAAACAAACGGAACCTAAAACTACTAAGAAAGCATCCAAGCAAAAAGCGAAAAAGACCACAGAAAAGAAGAAAGCAACTACGACTAAAACCACTGATAGTGCTAATTCGAATGATGCTACGCAACCAGAAGCAGAGGGGAGCCAGGCAGATACGACTAATCAAACAGCAACGACTAGTTCTGCAGTAGCACCAGCCAAGCAAACAACGACTAACCAAACTGGAACGACTACCGCCCAAACGAATCAAGATAACACGACCAAGCAACAGACTACTTCTGATACAAATCCGAACTCCAATTCGAATTCAAAGGATTACATTGTGGTTCAAAGTCACGAAGGGTTATACCGGGTTGCCCAAAATGCTGGGATTAGTATGCAAAAATTGGAACAACTCAACGGCCTTACATCACAAAGTGTAATTATGCCAGGACAAAAATTAAGAATTAGATAGTTGAGGATGGATGAGGATGCACCAAAAAGGATTACAAGTTGCCATTGATGGACCAGCTTCGGCCGGTAAAAGTACCGTGGCTAAGATTGTGGCGCAACGATTTTCGTATGTATATGTTGATACGGGTGCCATGTATCGGACTGTTACGCTGGTAGCGTTACAGGCAGGAGTGGACTTAACTGATGAAGAACGAGTTTTACAACTATTAGAACAAACCCAAATCACGTTTCAACCAGGAGAACCGGTGCAGCATGTGTTTGCCAATCAGCATGAAGTGACAGAGGCCATTCGTTCTGAGTTAGTGACCAATAACGTTTCAACGGTTGCGGCGCTGCCGAAGATTAGAGAAGCACTCGTAGATCGACAGCAAGAAATTGCCCGAGCCGGTGGAGTGGTGATGGATGGTCGTGACATTGGCACGACTGTCCTTCCGGATGCAGAGGTTAAAATTTTCTTGGTTGCCAGCGTGAAGCAACGAGCGGAGCGGCGTTATCTAGAAAATCAGGCCAAGGGCATTACGACCAGCTTAGTTGATTTGCAGGCAGAAATCGCTGAACGTGATTACAAGGATTCTCATCGAGCCGTTTCTCCTTTACAAAGGGCTGCAGATGCAGTTGAAATTGACACGACTACTCTTTCCATTGAGCAGGTAGTTAATCAAATTGCTGAATTAATCCAAGAAAAGCTCGCGGAAGTAAAAAATAATTAAGGTTCGTGATATTTTACTGGTATTCTACAATCAAGTAGGATAAAATGGTCGTAGAGTAGTTTCAAGGAGGAAATGTTTGATGAGTGAAAATGAAAACAAACAATTATTAGATGCGCTTGATAATATCAAGCAGGTAAACGTTGGGGACGTTGTGGACGGTGAGATTTTAGCCGTTGATAATGATCAACAATTAATGGTCGGAATCGAAGGGGCCGGTGTCGAAGGTGTGATTCCGCGTCGCGAAGTTTCCGGAGATCCAGACGAAAACATTGCTGATAACTATAAAGTAGGTGACCAAGTTAAGGTTGTCGTTGTTTCCAAAATTGGTGACGACAAGGAAAACGGTAGTTACTTACTTTCAATTCGTCGCTTAGAAGCTTTGAAGGTTTGGGATGAAATCAAGGAAAAAGCTGAAAAAGATGAAACCATTACTGTTAAAGTAACCCGTCCAGTTAAGGGTGGATTAGTAGTTAATGCTGATGGTGTACGTGGTTTTATTCCTGCTTCAATGATTACTGACCACTTTGTTAGTGATTTGAACCAATACAAGGGTCAAGAATTAGAAGTTAAAATTATCGAGGTTGTTCCGGAAGAAAACCGGTTAATTCTTTCTCATCGTGCCATTGCTGAAAAGGATCGTGCTGCGGCTCGTGAAAAGATTATGAGCTCAATTAAGCCGGGTGACGTTATTGAAGGAACAGTTGCTCGTTTAACTAACTTTGGAGCTTTCATTGATTTAGGCGGAATGGACGGATTAGTTCACATTTCTGAAATTTCCTATGATCACGTTAGCAAAGCTGCTGACGTCTTAGAAGTTGGCGAAAAAGTTAAGGTTAAGGTGCTTTCTGTTGATCCAGACCGCGACCGGATTTCACTTTCCATCAAACAATTACAACCAGGTCCTTGGGATGACATCGAAGAAAAAGCACCAGTTGGTAGTGTCTTAGACGGAAAAGTAAAACGTTTAGTTGACTTTGGAGCTTTCGTGGAAGTCTTCCCTGGTGTGGAAGGATTAGTTCACATCTCCCAAATTTCTCACAAACACATTGACAAGCCAAGTGATGCATTGAAGTCTGGCGAAGATATCAAAGTGAAGGTTCTTTCAATTGATCCAGAAGAACACCGGTTAGCATTGTCAATGAAAGCATTAGAAGAAGCTCCTGCTGAAGAGCACAAACAAGCTCCTAAGCACAACGTTGACGATAACTCAACTGCAAACGCTCCTGAAGAAGAAAGTGGCTTTACTTTAGGTGATATCTTAGGTGGAGACATTAATTCGCAAAACTAATTAATTAAAAAAGTCCTTCATTGCAAAATGAAGGATTTTTTTATTTTAAAAAGGAGGTAACAAAATGGCAAATCCAACCGTTGCAATCGTGGGACGACCGAACGTGGGGAAATCCACCATCTTTAACCGCATTGCCGGAGAACGAATTTCGATTGTCGAGGATACTCCAGGGGTAACTCGAGATCGAATTTACGCGCACGGCGAATGGCTCGGCCATAATTTTAATTTGATTGATACCGGAGGAATTGAAGTTTTTGACCAACCGTTTATGCAACAAATTACAGCACAAGCTGAAGTTGCCATCGATGAAGCAGACGTCATCATCTTTATGGTGAACGGGCGCCAAGGAATCACAGATGCGGACGAACGGGTCGCACAATTGTTGTATCGTGCTGATAAGCCAGTTGTGCTTGCGGTTAACAAAATTGATAACTTCGAGAGTCGAGCGAACATTTATGATTTTTACGCCCTCGGTTTTGGGGATCCGAATCCGATTTCAGGGGCCCATGGACTCGGATTGGGTGATTTACTCGATGAAGTAATTAAGAATTTCCCTGAAGTCCCAGATCCAGCACCAGATGATAGTATTCGCTTTAGCCTGATTGGCCGACCCAACGTGGGCAAGTCATCCCTGGTTAACGCCATTTTAGGTGACCAACGGGTAATTGTATCTGAAGTGGCTGGAACCACTCGAGATGCGATTGACACCAAGTTTGTTCACGATGGTCAGGAATTCACCATTGTCGATACCGCGGGAATTAGAAAGCGCGGGAAGGTTTACGAAAAAACCGAAAAATATAGCGTGATGCGAGCCATGAAGGCGATTGACGAGAGTAACGTTGTGTTGGTCGTGTTAAACGCTGAAGAAGGAATTCGCGAACAAGATAAGCGAGTGGCCGGCTATGCCCATGAAGCCGGTAAGGGGATCATTATTGTAGTTAACAAGTGGGATACCTTAAAGAAGGATAATCACACGCAGAAACAGTTTGAGGCTCAAATTCGGCTGGAATTTAAGTATTTGGATTATGCGCCGATTATTTTTGTGTCCGCTAAAACGAAGCAGCGGTTACAACAACTGCCAGAATTAATTGAACGAGTTAATGCCAACCATGATAAAAGAATTAGTTCGTCAACTTTGAATGAAGTTATCATGGATGCCGTGGCCATGACACCGACTCCAACGATTAAAACTCGGAAACTGCGGATTTACTACGCAACTCAAGTAGCCACCGCGCCGCCCACCATCGTGGTGTTTGTCAATGATCCGGAGTTACTCCACTTCTCGTACAAACGGTACTTGGAAAACCAAATTCGAAAAAACTTTGACTTCACTGGGACCCCCATTCATATTATTGCTCGAAGCCGAAAATAGGGCTTGTTAACTATAATCCCTTAAGATTGTGTTAAAATGCCGTTGCAATCACGGTTTCCGTGTGCTATCTTTAAATACGAGATGATGCTTGTATTGTGTCATCTAGTGTTCTGATTATATGAGAACACTTAGAAGTCGATGTTTGAATTTCAAACATCTTTTCAGGAGGTGAATCACTCATGGCCAACAAAGCAGAATTAGTAGACGATGTTGCACAAGCAACTGGTTTAACTAAAAAGGATGCTACGGCAGCGATGGACGCTGTTTTTGATGCAATCCAAGCACAACTTGCAAAAGGTGAACGTGTTCAATTAATCGGTTTTGGTAGTTTTGAAGTTCGTGAACGTGCTGCACGTAAAGGACGTAACCCACAAACTGGTAAGGAAATTGAAATCCCTGCAAGTAAAGTACCTGCCTTTAAACCTGGTAAAGCTTTAAAGGATGCTGTTAAATAAACTCTATTTAGCAGAAGTCGGTTCGCATGTGCGAACTGGCTTTTTTTGTTAGAAAAGAGAGGTTGACAATGAGTTATTCAGAACAAGCGCTAGATGCGCTTCAAAATCATGATTTAGAGGGATACCAAAAAAACTTAGAATTAGCAGAAGAAAATGATGAAAGCGATCTCTTGTTTTCGTTGGCAGAAGAAATCTACTCGTTAGGGTTTGCTGACGACGCTTTGCAGCTGTACCGGCAACTATTAAAGCAATATCCAGATGAGGACCAGCTGCGGACTTACATTGCGGATATTTTGATTGCCCAGGATGAAACCGATGAAGCTTTGGATTATCTCCACCAGATTCAACCCGATTCAGAGTTCTACCTAAATTCCCTGTTAGGACAAGCGGATTTATACCAAACTCAGGGACTAACGGTCGTTAGTGAACAAAAACTGAAGGAAGCCACTCGAATTGCTCCGGATGAACCGGTGGTAAAATTTGCGTTAGCCGAACTTTACTTTTCGGAGGGAAAATATGCCGAAGTCATTCCCTTATACCTTGATTTAATTAAGAGTGGGCAGTTAAACATTTCAAACGTGAACCTCGTGGAACGGATTGGGGTGGCCTATGCCAACGTGGGCAACTTTGAGAACGCAATTGGTTATTTAGAACAGATTCAGCCCAGCGAAATGTCTCCTGACGTGCAATTTGAAACGGGCTTTACCTATTTCCAGCTTGGCGACTTTAAAAAGGCCATTGCCATGTTTGAGACGTTACGGGATACTGATCCGCAGTACAGTTCGTTATACCCCTATTTAGGGCAGGCGTTAGAGGCGGATCATCAGCTTGAGGCAGCCTTACGCGTCTATCAGGAGGGAATTGGCGTTGATGAGTATAATGTGGCCCTGTACCTGTTAACGGCGAAATTAGCCGAACAACAGGGCGATTCTGCATTAGCCATCGATTACTTACAACGTGGACACGAGGCTAATCCAGATAATTTAGCGGTGATTACGCAACTAGCCGCTGCTTATTTACGTAACCAGCAAAATCAAGCGGTCGTAGATCTTTTAGATCCTTATCGTCAGGACCACGAAACCGATGGTCAGTTAGACTGGGATTTAGCGGTTGCCAACGCCCGGTTAGAAAATTGGGATGCGGCTGCTAGTGATTATGAGCAGGCCTATCCGAGCTTCAAAGACGATCCAGAGTTTTTAAAGGAATACATTTTATTCCTCAGAGAAACAGGCGAAGTTCAGGCAACCTTACCGCTGTTACGTCGGTACGTTAAGTTAGCGCCTAATGATGACGAAATGATTTACATGTTAGAGGATTTAGAGGAACAATAAGCCCCAAAATGAAAGCCGCATTGCCGTTCGCAGTGCGGCTTTCATTGTCAAGGGACAAATTAAGCTAGTTTCTTGGTATAATTAACAAAAAGACGAGAAAGAAGTGGCAGTGGTTGCGCATCGAAAAATTACCAGCCGCCTTCATTGGGGCTCAGCAAGTATTACAAGTGATTGAAGAACATGGTTATGAAGCCTATTTTGTCGGGGGCAGCGTTCGTGATACCTTATTAAACCTCCCGATTCATGACGTGGATTTAGCGACGTCGGCATATCCGGCCGAAATCAAACAAATCTTTCCGCGGACGATTGATACCGGAATTGAACACGGTACCGTGACCGTGTTACATCACAAGCACAGCTACGAGATTACGACCTTTCGAACTGAATCTGGTTATCAGGACTACCGCCGACCGGACCAGGTGACCTTTGTGCGTTCTTTAAAGGAAGACCTGATGCGCCGGGATTTTACGGTGAATGCCTTGGCCATGCGTGAAAACGGGGAGGTTATTGACCTCTTTTCTGGAATCTCTGATTTACACCACCACATCATTCGGGCAGTGGGGAATCCTACCGAACGGTTTCATGAGGATGCCCTACGAATGATGCGGGCGGTTCGCTTTGGCAGTCAACTAGATTTTACAATTGAAGCAGCCACGATGGCGGCCATTCAGACCAATAGTCCGCTGTTAGAAAGGATTGCGGTGGAACGGATTCACGTGGAATTTGTCAAAATGTTATTAGGCATTGCACCCTTACGTGGCCTGCAACAGATGCTGACGACTGATTTACTTCGGTATGTCCCGGTTTTAAAGGATGAGATTGATTCAGTTACCGCATTGGTTAAGCGCCCGTTAGCCCAGCAATTGGTAGACGAAACGCAAGTTTGGAGTTGGTTGGCATTTAGTTTAGGCTGGGATGCTCCGCAGATTCGCAAAACGCTCCAGGCTTGGAAGAGTTCTAAGCAACTCATGGCGGCGGTTACCAGTGTGACAATGGCTGTACGGTCACTGTTAGACCACCAGCTAACGAATTGGCAGTTGTATGAAACTGGAGCTCAGAACTTGGCTACGGCCGCGCAAGTAGCCGTGGTATTGGGACATGCTGATGAAAATCAATCGTTACAACAGCGCTACAAGCAACTTCCGATTCACAATAAGCATGAGCTGGCCATTAACGGGAAGCAACTCATTCAAGCTGGAATTAAGCCCGGTCCCCATTTAGGACAACTCTTAAATCAATTAGAACAACAAGTAGTGGCTGGAACAATTGCAAACGAGCAAAATCAATTGTTGACAGCCGCACAAACTCAAAGTGAGGCATAAAAAAGGATGGTAGAAACGTTACGAGCCGAACATTTAACGAAAACCTATGGAGAAAAAACGCTTTTCCATGATTTAAATTTTATCATTAACGAGCACGATCGAATTGGTCTGATTGGGACCAACGGAAGTGGGAAATCCTCGCTTTTAAATGCTATTGCCCAGTTAGATCATGACGTGACCGGCGAAATTATTACTTCCAAAATCTATACCATTGGTTATTTAAAACAGCATCCGGAATTACCAGCAGATAAAACGGTGTTAGAAGCCGTGTTTGCTGGTAATCAGGCCATCTTTCGGGTGATTCGGTGGTATGAAGATACATTGGCCGCTTACTCCGCTCATCCTGAATCTGCCGATGCGGAACGAGCCTACCTCGCAGCTGAGGCCAAGATGAACGAGATGGATGCTTGGACGGCTGAGAGCCAAGTTAAAACAATTTTAACCCAGCTTAAAATCACGGACTTGAACCAAACGATTAAAACGATGTCTGGGGGAATGCAAAAGCGGGTGGGCCTAGCCCAGGTTTTAATTCAAGCACCCAACCTGTTATTACTGGATGAACCGACCAACCACTTGGACTTTGATTCGATTGCCTGGTTAGAGCAATACCTGAGTCGTTATCACGGTTCGTTACTGGTAGTTACCCATGATCGCTACTTCTTAGACCAGGTTACCAACCACATTTGGGAACTCTCGTTTGGAAAGTTACACGAATACGAGGGGAACTATCAAACCTACGTAGCCAAAAAGGCCGAACGGGTGGATCAAGAAATCGCAGCGGGACATAAACAGCAACAACTATATAAACAAGAATTACAATGGATGAAAGCCGGTGCAAAGGCGCGATCTACCAAGCAAAATGCTCGAATTGAACGGTTCCAGGAACTCAAACAAGAGGTTGATCAAGGAACCCCCGTTGAAGAAGACGTAAACATCAGCATGGGGCAGCAACGCTTAGGTAAAAAGGTAATTGAAATGAAGGACGTCAACCTTACCGTGGCCGATCATCCGATTTTGCGGGACTTTAATTTAATCGTCCAAAACGGCCAACGTCTGGGGATTAGTGGGGAAAATGGGACCGGGAAATCCAGTTTTTTAAATGCGATTGCCGGGAAGTTACCCCTAGATTCCGGAACCATTGAACTTGGTGAAACGGTGAAATTGGGATACTACACCCAGCAAATGGAACCAATCCCAGAGGATAAGCGAGTCATTAGTTACTTAACGGATGTGGGTCAAAAAGTTGTGGACAAGGATGGCAATCAGATTAGCGTTACGAATTTGCTGGAACAGTTCCTGTTTCCCAAATCGACCCATGGAACTTTGATTCGCAAGCTTTCTGGTGGTGAAAAACGACGCCTCTATTTGCTCAAATTGCTAATGGAACAACCGAATGTCTTGTTACTAGATGAACCAACCAATAACTTGGACATTAGTACGTTGACCGTTTTAGAAAACTACATTGAAAACTTTAACGGAACGACGATTACGGTGTCTCATGATCGTTATTTTTTGGATAAGGTTGCCGATCACCTGTTGATGTTTAAGGGTGACGCGCAAATTAATCGCTATACAGGATCATTGTCTGGCTACCTAGCAGAACAGCAACAACAAACGAAAGCGGAAGAGAGCGCGGTCAAACGACAAACAGCTGCAAAACAAAAACCAGGCGCTTCGGATAAGAAATCCCAGTCTAAAACCAAGTTAACCTACGCGGAAAAATTAGAGTGGGAGCAAATGGACCAAAAACTGGCCGATAACGAAGCAGCCGTGACCAAGGTGCAAACGGAAATGCAGCAAAATGCCGCGGATTATAACAAGTTAGCAGAACTACAACGACAACTAGACGATTTAAATGCCCAGGGTGATCAGTTAGTCGAACGCTGGGACTATTTAAGTCAGTACGTGGATCAGGACTAGGACGGAGGAACGAATGCTAGAAGAACAGTATCTAAACTTAGCCCGGTTTGTGCTTGAAAACGGCCAAGCCAAGGGTGATCGGACGGGGACCGGGACCATTAGTTGCTTTGGTTATCAAATGCGTTTTAACCTGGCAGAAGGATTTCCTTTACTCACAACTAAAAGCGTTCCGTTTCGGTTAATTAAGAGCGAATTACTCTGGTTCTTACGGGGTGATACTAACATCCGGTATCTGCTTCAAAACAATAACCACATCTGGGACGAATGGGCCTTTAAAAACTGGGTTGAATCTGATGAATACCAAGGACCTGATATGACTGACTTTGGCTTACGGTCCCAAACTGATCCGGAGTTTAAAGCAGAGTATCTGAAGCAAAAAGAGTGGTTCTGTCAACAAATTCTGGCTGATGCAGATTTTGCCGCTCGTTATGGTGATCTAGGCTTGGTCTATGGAAGTCAGTGGCGTAGTTGGCAAACTGCTGACGGCCAAACGGTGGATCAAATTCAAAAGGTAATTGAACAGATTAAAACTAATCCAGATTCCCGGCGTTTGATTGTTTCTGCTTGGAATCCGGGAGACGTTGATGACGTGGCTTTACCGCCGTGTCATACGCTGTTTCAATTTTATGTAAATGATGGCAAGTTAAGTTGTCAACTGTACCAAAGGAGTGGAGATATTTTCCTAGGCGTGCCGTTTAACATTGCTAGTTATGCATTGTTAACTAGTTTAATTGCCAAGGAGTGTGGCTTAGTACCAGGCGAATTCATCCATACCTTGGGTGACGCTCATATTTACCAAAATCACGTGGTCCAAGTCCAAGAGCAACTAACGCGAACTCCATATCCAGCTCCTCAACTATGGTTAAATCCGGAGAAACAAAGTATTTTTGATTATGACATTGATGATATTAAAATCGAAAATTATCACCACCATCCGCGCATCAAAGGGGCAGTGGCCGTTTAGGAGGGATTAGTAATGTTAGCATTTATTTGGGCAGAAGCGCACCAGCACGTGATTGGTAAAGACGGAACGTTACCATGGCACCTTCCTGATGATATGCACTTTTTTAAAGAGCAAACCACTGGTCATCCGATTTTAGCGGGAAGCCGGACGTTTGCGAGCTTCGGTCGCCCGCTTCCTCATCGCAAAAACATGATATTAACCCGGCAACCAGCGGATTGTTTCCCAACGGGAGTGGAGGTCTTTCCAACTACAAGTAGTTTCTTGCAATATGCAAATGAGCATCAGGACGAGCTTATTTTCGTAGTCGGGGGGAGTCAAGTTTTTAAGGCATTGCTCCCAAATGTCGATCAGTTGTATCGTACAGTCATTGATGCCGATGTGGCTGGCGATACCTGGATGCCCCAAATTGATTATTCTCAGTTTGAACTGATCCAAGAACGGCCGGGAGCAACCGACTCTCAATATCCGCACCATTTTGAAATTTGGCGTCGAAAGGAAGCATAGTATGCGAAAAAGTTTTTACGAATATTTAATGACCGAACGTAATCCCAACAGTCATGATGAAATTGCGGAGTTTGCCAACAATGCCTTTTTTGACCAAAGCTTTCCCAAACACACTGATAATTTCGACGAAATCTCGAAATACTTAGAGGAAAATGCAGGTTATTTGCCAAGCCTCACCATCTTTGACGATGCTTGGCAGAAGTACCTCGCTTATCTAAATTAAGGAGGCAGGTTATGCAGAGTAACATTCAATGGTTCCCCGGCCACATGGCGAAGGCCATTCGCCAGTTTGAAGAAAACATCAAACTGGTTGACATTGTGTTTGAATTAGTCGATGCGCGAATTCCATTTACTTCCATCAATCCCGAAGTTAGTCGGATTAGTCAGGGTAAGCCCCGGCTCATGATTTTAACCAAGGCGGACTTGGCCAATCCTAATCTGACGCAGCAATGGTTAGCTTACTTTCGCCAGCAGGGGTTTGCGGCGCTAGCGGTGGATTCGAAGGTCAGTGGGGTGGCAAAAAAAATTGAAAAAGCTGCTCAGGATCAGTTAACCAGTAAACTAACGGCCCAGAGTGAACGGGGGTTAGAGCGAAAGAGTTTGAAGGCCATTTGCGTGGGTGTGCCTAACGTGGGTAAATCTACTCTCTTAAATCAGCTGGTTAAACGGCGTTCGGCTCCGGTGGGTAACCGACCGGGAGTAACGAAGGGGCAACAGTGGTTAACCGGTAACGGTCACTTAGAACTGTTGGATACTCCGGGAATTTTGTGGCCGAAATTTCAAAATCAGACGGTAGCCGAAAAATTAGCTTTGACGGGGGCAATTCGGGAAAGTTCCTATCATAGTGATGATGTGGCATTATACGCCCTTCGCTTTTTTAAAGCTCATCACCGCGCGGAACTAATGAAGCGGTATCGGCTTACTGATGCTGATTTAACTCTTCCGGATCCTGATCTATTGCTGACCATTACCGCTAACTTAGGAATGCGTGATGACTACGAACGAGCCTCCGATCGAATTATTAATGACGTCCGCAAGGGCAAACTCGGGCGCTTTACGCTGGATGACCCTCAGGATTTAGATTCCGATGAAAATTAGTGAAGTTAAGGAAGTACTGGCTCAAGTAACGACGGAAACGGATCCTCAATTAGTAGCTTATGAAGCTGATCCACGCAAGGGAGTCCAGCGCTTAGTGCAGCAAACCAAACGTCGGTTAACCAAGCAACGAGAAGCAAAAGCTGCTTTTGAACAACGGTTACACTTTGAAAAAGAACTGTGGCAGCAAGGAATTCAATCCGTTGCGGGCGTGGATGAAGTAGGCCGAGGACCGTTAGCTGGTCCGGTTGTTATCGGAGCCGTGATTTTACCCCATGATTTTGCGTTAGTGAACGTTAACGATTCCAAGCAACTCACTGACCACGAACGGCGCATCCTGGCACCATTAATTAAGCAAGCAGCTGTTGCTTACCAATTAGTGAGCATTAGTCCCCAAACGATTGATCAAATTAATATTTACGAAGCCAGTCGCCTGGGAATGAAGCAAGCGGTTGAACAATTGCAACCGACTTCCGAACACCTCTTGGTCGATGCCATGGTCATTAATACCGATTTACCCCAAACCAAGTTAATCAAGGGAGACGCTAAATCAGCTAGTATCGCTGCAGCCAGCATCCTGGCTAAGGTTGCACGGGATGATCTCATGATTAAGTACGCAGCCCAATATCCAGAGTACGGTTTTGACCATAACGATGGCTATGGGACTAAGGAACATTTACAGGCGTTACGGCAATTTGGCGCGACGCCGATTCATCGAAAAAGTTTTGCACCCGTGCGTGATTTGGGCCGTTAACTACGTATCTCTTCTAAAAGGGGAGAACGACGATGGATAAACGAGAATTTTTACTACGGGTTAAACTATGTCCCGGTGTGGGATTAAAGGGTGAAAGTTTAATTTATGAATGGTTACTACAAGAACAGCATTTTAGCCGTTATTCACTAGCCGGCTTATTACAACCATTGGCGGCTTTACTGCGAAAACACCGGCTGAAAACTAGTCCTTTCATTCACCATTTTTTGACTCCCGAACTAACCGAACGGGTCCGTGCCAATCAACAAGGTGGGTGGCTGACGATTTTAGATGCTGAATATCCAGAACAACTTAAAGAAATTTTTTTGCCACCGATTGTCTTATTTTACGCGGGCAATTGGCAGTGCCTAACGAATACTCCGGTATTAGGGATTGTAGGCTCCCGGAACTGTTCAGCATACGCGGTGAAATCCTTAAAGCGCACGGTTACAAGTGAGGTGGTAAGCCGCTACTTAATTGTTTCTGGACTAGCGGCGGGAGTTGATACACTCGGGCATCAGTTAGCTTTGGCGTATCACGGGAAAACCGTGGCCGTTTTAGGAACGGGTTTAGATCACTACTATCCAGCTACTAATCGAAATCTACAACGTGACTTAGCCCAGCACCAACTGGTGATTACGGAATATCCCAAAGGAGCCGGTCCCCGCCGGTACCAGTTTGTGGAACGGAATCGAATTATTGCCGGTCTCTGCCAAAAACTGCTAGTCGTGGAAGCCCGCAAGAAATCAGGAAGTTTGATCACGGCGAGCCTAGCGTTACAGTCGAATCGAGATGTACTAGCCATTCCAGGTAACATCAACAGTCAACTATCTTTAGGTGCCAATGAATTAATTGCGGCGGGTGCGCAACCGTGCATTGATACGCAGGATTTGTTAGGACGAATTATGCTTTAAATCATGAAAAAAAGATGCTAACCATTGGCTAGCATCTTTTTTAGACAACCGAAAATAATTTAAAGAGAAGTTAACACCTTGACTTCTAATTGTCCGTTTTTAAAATTTTTAATGTAGGGACGCAAGAAATGAATTTGAATCTTAAAGTATTTAATCCGTTTATCGGTAAATTTTTCGCGTGGAAACAGGTATATTTGATTGGTGTCTGTGAAGTTACTAAGGTCAGGATTAGGAATTTGGTTATTTTTAGTGGCTTCCATGTATCGCTCGTTTAGCTTAATTAAGAAAAAATACTCCTGATCGTTTCCAACAATACAATATTTTTTTTCGTTAATTTCTAGCAGGGGCAAATAAGTATTGGGGAAAAAGAGACGTTTCATGAAAGGGACAATTAGTTTAAACAGCAGGTGAAACGAGGCTAGGAATAAGACGAGCACGATTAGCAGTAAACAAAGACAAATAATACTAATTAGTACAATTCCAATTACCGTGGGTAAACGGAGAAAAATGGGAAGACACGAAATCAGAATCAAGAAAAACAAACGGAGCAAATAATAGGAATAAAAGTAATTTAGTAGGGGAATCAAAACAATCGAAATGGCTAAGACAAACAAAAAGGTCACATCTTGTTTATGGTAAAGAACATTAATGAGTTTGATGGGATTGCTTAGTGACACATTATGCGTTTCTGAATTTTTATAGTTGTTGTAAAATTTCAGGACTGAGATTACCGGTGTCAGAATGGCAAAAATTGAAAAAATAGTAAATGAATTATTGAAAACGACTTTAACGAGATTCACTAAGTTAGCTTTAATTACGCTTAACGGATCGACGGGAATATATTTGCCACTAGCAAATCCATAAATAATGATGATGTAGGGAACAATCATGAGCAAAATCATAATTAAATTGTACAACATGAAATAGATGGCAAAGTGATTATTTAATTTGGGTTTACGGATGTTCGAAAACATACCAATCCTCCTTACAGAATTACAATGATTACTAGTCAGTCATTTGTCATTAATTGACGTTAATTAATAATTTTACACTTATCTTTTCGGATAAACCACTGGCCAGTTTTTATCAATAAGACTTAGAAGCCCAAGCAGCCGTTAATTATGTGTATAATGAGAATAGCAAGTATTTTAATGGCAAAGGGGAAGTAGTATGTTTAATTTTCTTATTAGTGTTAATTCATTAGAATTTTTAGCGGTTACGAACATCTTATTGTGGATCATTACTGCTCTGTTATGGGGGATTGACCGCCTTATAAAGAAGCCGGCCCATAAGCTGGCCTGGGCTGATTGTGGGCAAATCTTATGTTTCATTGACACTGTGATTCTGATTTTCAGTATTTGGTTCTATGGAATTATCTTGACGTTAGGATTATCCGTTCCCGACGTAATTTTATTGTTAATTTCCATTTTTGTTTTGGTTGCCGCCTTTATGGGTGGAGTAATCTGGAAATTTTTGAATAAATAGTCTAATTTAACCGACGATAGTTCATGCGTTTGCCTTCCAATTAAAGTTGGAAGGTTTTTTGCTTGCTGTATTTAATTTGACACTTAGAAAAAATTGCAATATGCTTTGTTAGAATTTCATTGCACGTTGGTTGTGATGAAAGCTTATATATAGTAGAAAAGTGACGAGGGATAAATTGAATGGCCACTAAAACAACGACAAAAAAGAAAACAACCAAACGAAAACGGAGTACCACTAAAAAGAAATTAGTCATCGTGGAGTCTCCAGCTAAGGCAAAAACGATTAGCAAGTATCTCGGCCGGACTTACAGCGTCATCGCTAGTAAAGGTCACATCCGGGATTTACCGAAAAGTCGGATGGGAATTGAAATTGATAATGATTTTACGCCTGATTACATTTCCATTCGGGGTAAGGGTGATACCATTAAAACTTTGAAAGCCGAAGCCAAAAAGGCGAAGGAAGTCTTTCTGGCATCTGACCCGGACCGGGAAGGAGAAGCGATTGCTTGGCACGTGGCGCATATCCTCAACCTGGATGTTAACGACCATAACCGCGTAACCTTTAATGAAATTACGAAGGAAACCGTCAAGGATGCGTTTAAACATCCCCGTACGATTGATATGAATCTGGTGAATGCCCAACAAGCACGTCGGATCATTGACCGCCTCGTGGGTTACTCAATTTCCCCCATTTTATGGAAAAAGGTGAAGAAGGGGCTAAGTGCTGGACGAGTACAATCGGTTGCTCTGTGGATTATCATTCAACGAGAGCGAGAAATTCAAAAATTCCAACCAGAAGAATACTGGACCATTGATGGGGTCTTTAAAAAGGGACGTTCTCAATTCAAGGCGAGCTTCTACGGGTTAGACGGAAAAAAAACGGCGTTGAAAAACAATGACGCGGTTCAGGCAGTCTTGAGCCGGATTGATCCGAAGGATGACTTTACCATCACTGACGTAAAAAAACGGGAAAAGAAACGACAACCACCTCGCCCCTTTACCACCAGTACGTTACAGCAGGATGCCAACAAAAAGCTCCGGTTTCGGACCGGTCGAACCATGATGGCAGCGCAACAACTTTATGAAGGAATTAACATTGGTAAAGAGGGTAGCCAAGGATTAATCACTTACATGCGGACGGATTCCACCCGAATTTCTGCCGGAGCTAAGCACGAGGCGGCCACCTTCTTACACGAAAATTATGGAGCAGAGTATGCAGCTAACCATCCGCGTAAGGGTAAATTACCCGAAGGAGCGCAGGATGCACACGAAGCGGTTCGACCAACGTCCGTGTTGCGGACGCCCAAATCGATTGAAAAGTATCTAACTAAGGATCAGTACAAGTTATACAATTTGATTTGGAGCCGGTTTGTGGCGAGTCAGATGACCCCGGCAATCGTGGATACCGAAACGGTTACCATTGACCAAAATGGTGTGAACTATCGCGCTAATGGATCAAAGCTCAAGTTTGAAGGATATCTAAAGGTTTATGCCGCCGGCAAAGAAAAGGATAACGTTTTACCGGATTTAAAACCGAATGACAGCGTTCGCTTAGTTAACAATCAACCGGATCAGCATTTTACCCAGCCGCCAGCTCGCTATACAGAAGCAGCTTTGATTAAAACGTTAGAAGAAAACGGTGTGGGTCGGCCTTCTACATACGCACCAACGTTAATGACGATTCAAAAACGTTATTACGTTAAGCTGGAAGCTCGCCGCTTTGTGCCAACTGAATTGGGAGAAATTGTCGATAAACTGATTGAAGAGTACTTCCCAGACATTGTGAACGTAGATTTTACGGCTGACATTGAAGGCCAACTAGATGAAATTGAAGAGGCCAAGCGGAAATGGGTGGCGGTAGTGAACGAATTTTACCAACCATTTTCCAAAGAAGTTAGTCATGCTGAAAAGGAAATGGAAGACGTCCAAATTAAAGAGCCACTGGCTGGCTTTAACTGTGAAATCTGTGGGGCTCCGATGGTCGAAAAAATGGGGAAGTATGGAAAATTCTTTGCTTGTTCCCGTTTCCCAGATTGTCGCAATACCCAAACCATTGTGAAAGAAATTGGGGTTACTTGTCCTAAGTGTCATCAGGGCCAGGTAATTGAGCGCAAGACTAAGAAAAAACGGACCTTTTATGGTTGTTCCCGTTATCCTGATTGTGACTTTGTTTCATGGGATAAACCGGTGGGTCGTGATTGTCCCAAGTGTCACCACTTCCTGGTCAACAAAAAGGTCCGCGGTGGTTGGCAAATTCTGTGCCCCAATGGCGATTATGAAGAAAGTATCATTAAATAAACTAACAAAGGCGGTTCCTCGCGAACCAGCCTTTTTTGTAATGGAGGTGCGCCATGCAACCCAAGAAAACGAATCAAGAATTAATCGTGTTGTTTGAACGCTATCTAGATGGTGAACGACAGTATTCTCATTTGACCATCCGCGCTTATCGCGATGACTTGGACCAATTTGAGAATTTCTTACAGACAACGGGGAAGAGCATTTCCTTTACCAAGGTTGAACCATTCGATGTGGAGGTCTATTTGAGTGAGTTACATGATCAAGGAGACGGAACCAATACGGTGGCTCGCAAGGTTTCAGCGCTAAGTTCATTCTATAATTTTTTGGTCAATAATCGGTTAACCGCAGAAAATCCGTTTCGCTACGTCCAAATCAAACGGCAGCAACCCCGCTTACCTCGGTTTTTCTACGATCAGGAACTGAATAAATTGTTTGCGACGGCTAAACAAAATCCAAAGCCAGAATTAGCCGAGCGGGATACGGTGTTATTAGAAGTTTTGTATGGCACCGGAATTCGAGTGAGTGAATGTGCTAAGCTCACTTTACGCCAAATTGATTTAGACAATAATATGATGTTAGTCCACGGAAAGGGAAATAAGGATCGTTATTTACCCTTTGGTAGGTATGCCCATGAAGCAATTGAAACCTTTGTACACCGGGGTCGTCAGACGTTAATGCAAAAAACGCACCAGAATCATGATTATCTGATGGTCGATTATCGGGGGTTGCCGTTAACGGATCGGGGGATTGAATATGCGTTAAACCAGGTTATGAAACGAAGTGGTTTACACAGCAGCATCCATCCCCATATGTTGCGGCACTCCTTTGCTACCCAAATGCTAAATAACGGGGCTGATTTACGAACGGTTCAGGAATTGTTAGGGCACAGTAACCTAGCTACGACTCAAATTTATACGCACGTTACTAAGGAAAAATTACTCCAAAACTATCAACAGTTCTTTAAGCGGGATTAATCGGCAAAGATAATTCTTTTTTATTCGCTCCAATTATTATAGAATTGAACTAAGTAGACCCAAGAACGACTCAAAGGGATAAAATAAATTAAATTGGAGCGA
Organism: Fructilactobacillus carniphilus; assembly: GCF_024029675.1. Classification (NCBI taxonomy): domain Bacteria; kingdom Bacillati; phylum Bacillota; class Bacilli; order Lactobacillales; family Lactobacillaceae; genus Fructilactobacillus; species Fructilactobacillus carniphilus. The sequence continues at coordinate 450,794 of NZ_CP097121.1, forward strand.
GAATCATGACTGTTGAATTACGTAATGACCAATTGACCATTAAGATCGATGAACTCGGGGCAGAATTGACCTCCGTGGTTCGTGCTGGTCACGAGTACATTTGGAATGCTGATCCGGCTCACTGGAAACGCCATGCTCCAATTTTATTTCCGATTGTGGGAAAACTAAAAAATAATCAGTATCAATATCAGGGACAAACCTATCGGATGTTTCAGCACGGTTTTGCTAGAGATCAGCAGTTTCAAGTGATTAGTAAAACGGCTGATCAAGCGGTCTTTTTACTAGAACCAAATGATGAAACCAAGGAAATGTATCCCTTCGACTTTGAATTAGTGGTTAGTTATACTCTGCGCCATGCTCACGTGGAGGTGCAAATGACGGTTCTCAATGCGAGTGAGTCAGACGAGCTACTGTACGCAATCGGGGCTCATCCAGGCTTTCGGGTTCCCTTAGAAAAAGACGTCACACCGGCAACGTTGACGGTTACACCAGCGACTGCATACCAGCGAATTAAACTAGGTACGGACGGTTTAACTAAAACGGAACAAACAACCGATTTATTTCAACAACCGGTTTCATTACAACATTCACTATTTCAGGATGACGCCCAAATTCTTAACGTGAAAATGAATCCAAAGACGGAAGTTACCATTGCTGCCACTGATCATAAGTGGGGGGTCACCTTAACTGGGATTCACAATGACTACCTAGGGATTTGGTCCACGTATCCACCGGTTTCCAACTTTGTCTGCTTGGAACCGTGGTGGGGAGTTGCTGATTCTGAAACGGTTTCTGGTAATTTAGCGGATAAGCCTGACATTCGTAAGTTACGGCCAGGGGCTAAAAAGACGTTTGAATTTCAGTTGAAATTTTTCTAACTAAAAAAGGACTTCGAAGTGGAAGTCACAGCGGAATATCAGTTTAGTTCTGATTTGCTGGACTTGCGGACTCGGTCCTTTTTTATTATGTTATTTTTTCTGTTGTCTTGCTTTTTTGGATTGTAAATACCAGTAGTATAATCCAAATGGGAGAATATTTTCGGTTCCGTTCATGATTTTTTTGATGTTATTGCGGTGGCGATAAATGGTAAAGATGGTCAGGACCAATGCTACAATTTGGAGCGCTACGTCAGAAGTAGTTAACGAGACCAGGAAAATAATGATGAACCCCAGAATACTCCCTAAACTCATCATGCTGGTAACAAAGACCGAAGTGAAGGCCGTTACCACTGCGATTAAGAAGAACCCAAAGTTGTAGGCCATCAACATTCCAGCACTAGTAGCCACAGCCTTGCCCCCCTTAAAGTGGTCAAAAATGGAAAAGGTATGGCCCAAGACAGCCATGATGCCAAAAATCAAAGGGTACCAGGAATGAATTCCCAGTTGCATTGGTAACCAGGTCGCTAGCCATCCCTTTCCGATGTCTAATAGCATCACAATGGTTCCAGCCACGGGCCCCAAAACTCGCAGGGTATTGGTGGCCCCAATGTTTTTAGAGCCGTGCCGCCGGATATCAACGTGAAAAAAAAGCTTCCCAATCCAAATTCCATTGGGAATGGAGCCTAACAAATAGGCAATAATTAAAAGTAGCACTATTTTAACCATTTTTCCTCCTGCTTTGAAAAAACCAACAACCGTTATTTTAGCATTTATTCTAACAAGAAAACAGCACCACTGATTAACAGCTGACCTCGATTGTTGCAATCCCAGTTAAATCGGGTATGATGAGAATGGCAAAAAAAGGAGTAATGAACGATGACGAAAAAAAAGGAAACCCAAGCTTATGATGCTTCCTCAATTCAAGTTTTACATGGTTTAGAAGCCGTCCGCAAACGGCCCGGAATGTACATCGGCTCGACCGATAGCCGGGGACTCCATCATTTAGTTTATGAAATTGTTGATAATGCCGTTGATGAGGCTATTGCCGGTTACGGTGATGCCATTAATGTCACAATTAATGCTGATAATAGTATTACCGTTGAAGACCACGGTCGGGGGATGCCGGTTGAGATGCACGCATCTGGTAAACCGACTCCAGAAGTAATTCTGACGGTCCTGCACGCTGGGGGTAAATTTGGCCAGGGTGGCTATAAAACTTCTGGAGGACTGCATGGGGTTGGTTCGAGTGTTGTGAACGCTTTATCAACTAAGCTCACGGTTCAAATCGTCCGGGACCATCAGTTGTACGAAGAACAATTCGTGGATGGTGGTCAACCGGTGGGAACTTTGAAGAAACTGGGAAAGACCACGAAGCCCACGGGAACCACAATTACATTTAAACCGGATCCGACGATTTTTACCACGGTGGTTTATAACTTCGATACGTTAGCAACCCGCTTAAGGGAGGCTGCCTTTTTATTAAAGGGGGTTAAAATTACCCTTACTGATAAACGAGCGGGACAAGAACGTCAAGAAGTTTATCAATTTGATGAAGGAATTAAAGAGTTTGTTACGTATTTAAATGAAAGCAAGAGCACTTTAGGTCCAGTGATGGATTTTGATACCACTAAGGATGGAATCGAAGTGGAAGTTGCCGCACAATACAACGATGGTTACACAGAAACGATGATTTCCTTTGTTAACAACGTACGGACTAATGACGGGGGAACCCATGAAGCTGGGTTTCGGAGTGGTTGGACGAAGGCGATGAACGAATACGCGCGTAAGGTCGGATTATTAAAGGAAAAAGATAAAAATCTGGACGGATCTGATGTGCGAGAAGGTCTCACAGCAGTGATTTCTTTGCGGGTTCCAGAAGAGGATTTACAATTTGAAGGGCAAACCAAAGGTAAACTAGGGACCCCAGCGGCTCGGTCAATTGTAGACAGCGTGATTTCAGAACAACTGGTCTATTTTTTGATGGAGAACGGGGATTTTGCAAATACCTTAGTCCAAAAAGCCTTGCGAGCTCGTAAAGCGCGAGAAGCCGCTAAAAAAGCTCGTGATGAAAGCCGACGCGGAAAAAAGAAGAAAAAAAGTGAACGGTTGTTATCCGGGAAGTTAACTCCAGCCCAGTCTAAGGATGCCAGTAAAAACGAGTTATTCCTTGTCGAAGGGGATTCAGCGGGTGGATCTGCTAAACAGGGACGAGACCGGAAACACCAGGCGATTTTACCGTTACGAGGGAAGGTTTTGAATACCGAAAAAGCCAGCGTTACGGACATTTTAAAGAACGAAGAAATCAGTACGATTATGTACACGGTTGGGGCTGGCATGGGGAGTGACTTTTCGCTTTCAGATGCCAACTACGATAAGATTATCATCATGACGGACGCGGATGATGATGGGGCCCACATTCAAATCTTGTTACTGACGTTCTTTTACAAGTACATGCGCCCGATGATTGAAGCTGGTCGAGTTTACGTGGCGTTGCCGCCGTTGTACAAGTTGCAAGCTGGTAAAGGCAAACAGACCAAGGTTGAGTACGCCTGGACCAATGAAGAACTTGAACGCTTACGTCCTGATTTTCCTAAGGGAATGACATTGCAACGCTTTAAAGGGCTCGGAGAAATGAACGCGGACCAGTTGTGGGAAACTACGATGGATCCAGACCACCGGACCTTAATTCGGGTCCAAATTGATGATGCGGCGATGGCCGAAAAACAGGTTTCGACTTTAATGGGAACTAAGGTGGAACCGCGGAGAAATTGGATTGAAAGTAACGTTCAATTTACCTTAGAAGATGAAGGTAGTATCTTAGATAAAACTTTGGATTAGAAGGTGAACAAATGGCAAAGCATGCCGAAATTAAAGACTTATCGTTAGCATCTGTCATGGATGAACGCTTTAGTCGTTATTCCAAGGCCATCATTCAAGAACGAGCCTTACCAGACGTTCGTGATGGGTTAAAACCGGTCCAACGTCGGATTTTGTATTCCATGAATAAGGATGGCAATACTTACGATAAGGGCTTTCGGAAGTCGGCTAAATCAGTCGGAAACGTCATGGGGAATTTTCACCCCCACGGTGATAGTTCCATCTATGATGCCATGGTTCGGATGAGTCAGGATTGGAAACTGCGGGCGCCCTTAATTGATATGCACGGAAATAATGGTTCGATGGATGGTGATCCGCCGGCAGCCATGCGGTATACAGAAGCACGTTTGAGTAAGATTGCGGGCGAAATGCTGCGTGACATCGATAAAGATACGGTCAGTTGGGTTTTAAACTTTGACGATACCGAATCCGAACCGACTGTGTTACCAGCCCGGATTCCCAACCTACTGGTAAACGGAGCTACCGGGATTTCGGCTGGATACGCGACGGAAATTCCGCCGCACAATCTGAGTGAAGTCGTGGATGCCTTGATTTACTTACAAGCGCATCCAGATGCGACGTTAGATCAACTGATGCAGTTCATTCAGGGCCCAGATTTCCCAACTGGTGGAATTGTTCAAGGGTTAGATGGCATTAAGCAGGCTTATGAAACGGGGCACGGTCGGGTTGTGATTCGTTCCCGTTCTACCATTAGTGAGATGCGTGGTGGCAAGAAACTAGTACAGGTCACAGAAATTCCGTACGAAGTAAATAAAGCCCAACTTGTGAAGCAAATTGACGAAATTCGGTTAAACAAAAAAATTGAAGGAATTGCCGAAGTCCGAGATGACTCAGACCGTTCCGGCTTAATGATTTCAATTGAATTAAAACGAAACGTGGATGAACGTGGGATTTTAAACTATCTGTATAAAAATACGGACCTGCAAATTTCATATAACTTTAACGTGGTCGCCATCAAGGACATGCGGCCCGAACGGTTATCGTTAAAAGACATTTTAGACACTTATTTGGCTTATCAGCGTTCCGTGTTAACCAAACGAACCCAGTTTGATTTGAAAAAGGCGCAAGATCGTCAACACATTGTTTTAGGGCTGATTAAAGCCTTATCGATTTTAGACCAAGTTATTAAAACGATTCGAGCTAGTCAAAATCGAAAAAACGCTCGCGATAACCTAGTTACCACCTATGACTTTACCGAGAAACAGGCGGATGCCATCGTTGCTTTACAATTGTACCGGTTAACGAATACTGATGTGACTAAGTTAAATGAAGAAAATGCGGATTTAGCGGCGCAAATTGCAGAGTATGAAACCATTTTGGCAGACCCAAGTGAACTAGATCGGGTGTTGAAACAAGAATTACAGGAAATTGCTGCAGAATACAAAACGCCACGACGGTCGACCATCCAACCAGAGATTGAAAGCTTAAACATTAGTAAGCAGGTAACCGTTCCGGATGAACAAGTAATGGTGCTCGTTTCGCGTGATGGTTATTTGAAACGAACCAGTTTACGTTCCTTTGGCGCCACTGATTTAACGGATAATGGTTTAAAAGAGGATGATCATCCAGTTTTTATCCAGCAACTTAGTACCCGGGACTCGATTTACATTTTCACTGACGGCGGTAACTTGATTTATCGGCCTGTGCATGAAATTGAAGATAGTAAATGGAAAGATACTGGGGAACATATTTCCCAGTTAACTGGATTGCAGCCAACCGAAAAAGTAATTACGGTCCAAGCCTTTGGCTCTCTGAAGCAAACTGGAAACTTTGTGATTGCTACGCGGGCTGGACACATTAAACAGGTTGAATTTGCCAAGTTACTGCCGGGACGAACCTACCGCAGTCGAGCAATGATGTTTACCAAGTTAAAAGATGAGTTAGATGCCGTCGTTAACGTAACTTATTTAGAACCAAACGAAACTCAGGACGTTTTAATCATGACGGAACAAGGGCTCGGGTTAAGATATGCACTGGATGAGGTATCCAGTAACGGACCGCGGACCGTAGGAGTCAAAGCCATTAATTTAGGTTCAGACGATCATGTAATCAATGCTCAGCTTGTGCAAGAGACTGATGACTTAGCAATGGTCTTTCAAAATGGTAATTTCAAAAAAATGCAAGTGGTTGATATTCCACAAACTGCTAGGGCTCGAAAAGGAATTAAGGTACTCCGCGATTTAAAGACTAAACCAAATTTGCTGGCGGACTTCATGTGCTTAGATTCCGCCGAATCCATGATTCGAGTTTATACGGACACGCGCCATGCGCAAGATGTATTCGTGGCTGATTATCAAGTAGCCCCGAGAACGTCGAACGGGTCGAAGCTCCTGGATGTTACTAAAGATGGAACTCCGGTCCTATTAGCGAATATTCCAGAAACACAGTTTGTCGAGGAGTAGGGTAAGTTTAGCGACCCTCAGGGAACAAAATATGGTAAAGTAAAAGTAGCAGGTGAATAAAGGAGATTTTTTCATGACAAAAGAATTAGTTTTTGGCCATCAAAATCCAGATACAGATGCAATTGCAGCGGCGATTGCATTAGCATACTTAGAAAAACAAGATGGCTATGATACAGAAGCAGTTGCATTGGGATCAGTTAACCCTGAAACGCAGTTTGTCTTAGATTACTTCGGCGTTAAAGCCCCCCGTGTGGTAGAACACGCCAAGCCAGAAACAGATTTGGTAATGTTGGTTGATCACAACGAACCCCAACAAAGTATCGCAGATATCGCTGATTTAACGGTTACTCACGTAGTTGATCACCACCGGATTAACGGATTTGATACTTCCAAACCCCTTTACTACAGAGCTGCACCTTACGGTTGTTGTTCAACAATCATTACCCAAATGTTTTCAGAAGAAGGGGTTACGATTCCTAAGGAAATTGCGGGATTAATGATGTCAGCGATTATTTCTGATACGTTACTCTTAAAGTCACCAACCACAACTGACGTTGATCGCGATGCCTTACAAGCATTGGCTGAAATTGCTGGAGTTGATAACTATGAAGACTACGGCGTGCAAATGCTGAAAGCAGGAACGAACGTGGATGCTAAATCAGCAGAAGAATTAATTGATAGTGATGCGAAGTCCTTCACCCTGGGTGGTAAAAACGTTCGAATTGATCAAATTAACGTGGTTGATTTAGAAGACGTTAATAAGCGTTTATCTGAAATCAAGCAAGCGATGGAAGTGGAAGCTCAAAGCGAAAACTATGATTTATTCTTAGTCTTGGTTACGAACGTCTTAACCAGTAATTCAGAACTAATTACGGTAGGAGAACCAAAGGACGTAGTTGCCCAAGCCTTTAACAACCAATTTGACGAAAACGATGTAATGAATTTACCTGGCGTTGTTTCCAGAAAGAAACAAGTCGTTCCGCCATTAACCACGCAATTAGAAGCAAATAACTAATTTACCCGAATAGCCGGATCGTTTGGATTCGGCTATTTTTTAATTGTGAGCAATATATTTGCAATTGATGGATATATCATTAGAATAAAGGTTAGTAAATGTCAAGGAGGAATTTGTGATGAACAAAGATGAATTAAAGCAAAAATTAACCCCAGAAGAATACGCAGTTACTCAAGAGGCCGCTACGGAACCAGCCTTCACTGGTAAGTACGACCAATTCTTTAAAAAGGGAATATACGTGGATGTTGTGAGTGGAGAACCACTGTTCAGTTCCGCTGATAAGTATGATTCTGGTTGTGGTTGGCCTGCATTCACTAAGCCAATTAAGAAAGAAAACTTAAAGAGCAAAACCGATACTTCCTTTGGCATGATTAGAGAAGAAGTTGAAAGTTCTGACGCCGGTTCCCACTTGGGTCACGTTTTCCCAGATGGCCCTGCCGATAAGGGTGGACTCCGGTATTGCATTAACTCCGCCGCTTTGAAGTTCATTCCGTATGACGAAATGGATGCTGCTGGTTACGGTCAGTACAAGGCTCAAGTTGACGAAAATGGAGGTCCTAACGAATGAAAAAAGAAGAAACAGCAATCTTTGCCGGAGGATGCTTCTGGTGCATGGTCAAACCATTTGAAGAAACTCCGGGAATCATTTCCGTAGTGTCTGGGTATACCGGTGGCCATGTGCCGAACCCAACTTACGAACAGGTTTGCAGCCATACCACCGGTCATACGGAAGCCGTAAAGATTACGTTTGACCCTAGTGTTATTTCTTACAAGGATTTAGTGGAGATTTACTGGCGACAAACGGATCCAACCGATGCCATGGGTCAATTCCAGGACCGTGGTGACAGTTACCGGCCGGTTATCTTTGTGAACAGTCCGGAACAAAGAAAAGTGGCAGAAGCTTCGAAGCAAGCTTTGGAAGAATCAGGCCAGTTTGATGCTCCCATTGTAACTAAGATTGAACCTGCCCAACCATTCTATCCAGCCGAAGACTACCACCAAGATTTCTACAAAAAGAACCCATTACGAGCTCAAATTGAAGAAATGGGTGGTCGTGAACAATTCATCAAAGAACACTGGAAATAATTGATAAACTCCTGTCATCTACTGATGATGGGAGTTTTTTTAAGCTTATTTCGGGTTAAATCCGGACATTATGATTTCTTGGTACCCAATTTCTAAATTTTATCCGAATTAAATTTAAAAAAAGGGTTGCATTATCTCGAATCCATGCTATGATAAATAAAAATTACAAAAGCAAAGCGTTAGTTAGGAAGTAGTAGTCCAAGCGGAAGCCCGCAGTGAGATGTTGGTTAGTGCGAAACATCATGTGGAAGCTTCGATGAACGTCACCTAATTGTTGTATGCGATTGCAAACCATACTGGGTGCTCCCATTACAGAGCCAACGATTCGAAGCTGGATCGTGAGAGATGTTGATTTTTTGGGTCAGCATAATAAAGGTGGTACCGCGTACAAAGCGTCCTTTAGTCAAGGTAAATTGACTAAGGGGCGCTTTTTTTGTTGGCGTAATAAGTTGAAAAGATGGAGGAGTAAAGGAAATGCAGAAAAAATGGTGGAAGTGGTTGTTACTGACCATCATGCTGATTGTGGGAATCAGCGTTACCGGTAACAGCGTGCATGCGGATGACTCACTGCAAAAAGTGAAGGATAAGGGAGTATTAACGGTGGCAACCTCGCCCGATTATCCTCCGTTTGAGTTTCAGGTTAACCAGCACGGCCATTCCAAGGACGTTGGAATGGACATTGAGTTAGCCAAACAAATTGCTAAGGATTTAGGAGTGAAGCTTCAGATTAAGAATATGGATTTTAACTCCCTCTTAGTGGCCATTCAGACCGGGAAGGCTGACATGGCCATTGGTGGAATTAATCCTTCTCCAGAACGGAAACAAAATGCGGATTTTTCCCAGATTTATTACTACGGGGGTGAATCATTTTTAATCAATAAAGCAGATACAGAAAAGTTGAAAAATCAAGCTGCTCTAAAGGGATTAAAAGTGGGAACCCAAACCGGATCCATGCAACAAAGTTTGGCCAAAAAGAATTTAAATGGTACCAAAGTGGTCACCATGGATAAAAATACCGATTTAATTCTGGCTTTAAAAACTCACAAAGTTGATGCCGTGGGAGTAGAAACCCCCGTAGCGCAAGCTTACGTGCAAAATGATCCGGACCTCAAAATGGTTAAAGCTAACTATCACTTAAACAAACAGGATACTGGTTCTGCGGTGGCCTTACCGAAGGGCGCCACGACTTTACAAACGGCTGTGAATCAGTCAATTGACAAAGCCAAAGCCCAGCACTTGATGCCTCAGTATCTAAAAAAAGCCGGTAAGTATATGAAGGTTAACACCGCTGATACATCGATGATGCATTACTGGAAGTACTTCTTTAACGGGTTAAAGTACACGCTGTTAATTTCTGTCTGTGCCGTTGCGGGTGGAATTATCCTGGGAATCATATTAGCCCTGATGCGGTTGAGTAATTTTAAGTGGCTGAGTTGGCCCGCCGTTAGTTACGTCGAAGTGGTCCGTGGCACTCCGATGATGGTGCAAGTGCTCCTAGTATACTTTGGTCTGGGAGTGTTAGTTAATATTCCGGCCCTTCCGGCTGGGATGATTGCGGTGACTTTAAACAGTGCTGCCTATGTCAGTGAAATCATCCGGGGTGGAATCAACTCCGTTGCCAAGGGGCAAAAGGAAGCGGCCAAGAGTCTCGGCTTATCCAAAACTGATGCATTACGTTTCATTGTTTTACCCCAAGCCTTTAAGAACATCTGGCCAGCCCTTGGAAATGAATTTATTTCGGTCATCAAGGAAAGTTCGATTGTCTCGATTATCGGAGTTACGGATTTAGTTTACGAACTAAACGTCGTAAGGGCTGATACCTACCGAGGAGTGGCGCCCATTGTCGTGGTAATGGCCATCTACTTCATCATTACCTTTACGCTAACCAGACTATTAAATTACATGGAAAGAAGAATGAAACACGATTAAACGGAGGAGGAACTAGCGATGCAGAAAAAATGGCTCAAGTGGTTCTTGGTCATGGTAACGGTTGTGTTAGGGAGCACCCTGGCTAAAGCAACCGTCCATGCTGATGACTCACTGCAAAAAGTGAAAGAACAAGGCGTATTAAAAGTAGCGGTTGCTCCCGATTATCCGCCGTTTGCCTTTCAGGTTAACGAACACGGCAAGTCTAAAGACGTGGGAATGGATATTGAAGTGGCGAAACAAATTGCCAAAGACCTCCACGTGAAGCTCCAACTAAAGAACATGGATTTTAACTCCGTCTTAGTAGCCGTTCAAACTGGAAAAGTTGATTTAGCATTAGGAGGAATTAATCCGACTCCCGCCCGGGAACAAAATGCCGATTTTTCTAAAATCTATTACTACGGAGGCCAAAGCTTCCTGATTAACAAAACTGATGCTAACAAGTTAAAGAACCAAAAGAGTTTGAAGGGTGAAAAAGTCGGAACCCAAACTGGTTCGATGCAACAAACCTTAGCCAAAAAGCATTTAACCGATAGTAAGTTAGTTAGCATGGATAAGACCACGGACTTAGTCTTAGCAATCAAGACTCACAAGGTTAACGCTGTGGGAGTGGAAAAGCCAGTGGCGCAGGCCTACGTGGAAAATGATCCGGATTTAAAGATGATTCCCGCTGACTATAAGTTAGACAAGAAAGAAACCGGCTTTGCGATTGCTATGCCGAAGGGAGCTACGACCCTCCAAACGGCTGTGAACCAATCGATGGACAAGATTGCCCAACAACACTTAATTCCACAGTATCTAAAAACGGCCGCTAAGTACATGAAGGTTAACACCGCCAACACTTCGATGTGGCACTACTGGAAGTACTTCTTTGATGGCTTAAAATACACGTTTTTAATTTCTGTTTGTGCGGTTGCTGGCGGAATTATCCTGGGAGTATTGCTAGCCCTGATGCGGTTAAGCAACGTGAAATGGTTAAGTTGGCCCGCCATTAGCTACGTCGAAGTAGTCCGGGGCACTCCGATGATGGTGCAGGTACTATTAGTCTACTTTGGTCTCGGAATTTTGATTAACATTCCTGCATTACCTGCCGGGATTATCGCGGTGACCCTCAATAGTGCCGCTTATGTTAGTGAAATTATCAGAGGAGGAATCAACTCCGTGGCGAAGGGGCAAAAGGAAGCTGCTAAGAGCCTCGGTTTATCAAAGCATGATGCTCTCCGGTTCATTATCCTACCGCAAGCCTTTAAGAACATTTGGCCTGCGCTAGGAAATGAGTTTATCTCAGTTATTAAGGAAAGCTCAATTGTTTCGATTATCGGAGTAACGGACTTGGTTTACGAACTAAACGTCGTGAGAGCTGATACCTATCGGGGAGTTGCTCCCATTGTCGTGGTAATGGCCATCTACTTTATCATCACGTTTACGCTCACAAGACTATTAAATTACTGGGAAGGAAAGATGAAACATGACTAATCCATTGATTAAAATTGACCACATTCAAAAACAATTTGAAAAAAACGAAGTACTAAAGGACATTAACGGAGAAGTAAATAAAGGTGAGGTAGTGTGCATCATTGGACCATCTGGTTCTGGTAAAAGTACCTTATTACGGTGCATTAACCAGTTAGAAACGCCAACTAGCGGAGCGGTTTGGTTCAACGGCAAAGATTTAACTAAGGAAACGGCCCAACAGCTTTCAACGCTAGGTGAATCAATTGGGATGGTATTTCAGAACTTTAACCTGTTCCCCAATCTAACGGTGATTGAAAACCTCACGTTAGCACCAATTCGGGTAAAAAAGATGAGTCAAGCTGAGGCCAAAAAAATTGGAATGAAGTATTTAACTAGAGTTGGTTTGGCAGAAAAGGCGGATGCCTATCCAGCTAGTCTGTCCGGGGGACAACAACAACGGGTGGCCATTGCGCGGGCCCTTTCAATGAATCCGGAAGTGATGCTATTTGACGAACCAACGAGTGCTCTAGATCCAGAAATGGTCGGAGAAGTGCTCCAGGTAATGCAAGAACTGGCGGATGAAAAGATGACCATGATTGTGGTGACTCATGAAATGGGCTTTGCCAAAAAGGTAGCTGATCAAGTCTGGTTTATGGACGGGGGGTACTTATTAGAAAAGGATACGCCCGAGGAAATCTTTGACCATCCGAAAGAGGAACGGACGAAAGACTTCATTAATAAAATTATTGTCGATTAAAAAGCAGAAGGAGGAAATTACAATGGCTCAACCAAAAGTAGTATTAGCATATTCAGGTGGATTAGATACGTCGGTAGCCATCGCTTGGTTAACTGACCAAGGTTACGACGTGGTGGCTTGTTGTGTAAACGTTGGTGAAGAAAAAGACGCGGCAATGTTAGAAGCCAAGGCGCTCAAAACCGGAGCGGTAGCTGCGTACGTAATTGATGCTAAGGATGAATTTGCCGATAACTATTTAACGTTAGCACTACAGGGAAACGTTTTGTATGAAGGAGTTTACCCACTGGTTTCCGCATTATCACGGCCGTTAATCGTGCAGAAGTTAGTGGAAGTTGCTCAGCAAGAAGGGGCGACGGCGATTGCTCATGGTTGTACCGGGAAAGGAAATGATCAGGTGCGGTTTGAAGTTGCCATTCACGCGCTTGCTCCCGACGTTGAAGTCCTTAGTCCCGTTCGGGATTGGCATTGGTCGCGGGAAGAAGAAATTGACTACGCCAAAGAGCATGACATTGAAATCCCAATTAACTTGGATTCGCCATACTCCATTGATGCCAACATCTGGGGTCGGGCTAACGAAGCAGGTGTGTTAGAAGACCCGTGGGTCAGCGCCCCGGCGGATGCCTTTGCGCTGACCAATTCGATTGCGGATGCACCCGATCAACCCACAGAGTTAGTTATTAGCTTTGAACATGGAAAGCCAGTTGCTCTAGATGGTCAGAAAATGGCTTTTGCTCCATTAATTGAAACGCTCAACCAAATTGCGGGAGAAAATGGAGTGGGTCGGATCGACCACATTGAAAACCGATTAGTGGGAATCAAATCGAGAGAAATTTATGAAGCACCGGCAGCGATGGTTTTGATTAAAGCGCATCAAGCATTAGAAAACCTCACCTTGGAACGGGATTTGGCGCACTCCAAGTTAAACATCGAAAAAGAATTGGCCGAATTAATTTACAACGGGCTCTGGTTCTCTCCGTTAATGCAAGCTTTGCAGGCCTTTATTACAAAGAGCCAACAAGTAGTAAATGGAGATGTTCGGCTTAGTCTATACAAAGGCAATATTACCATCCTAGGGCGGCAATCTAACTGGAGCTTGTATGACAAAGATTTGGCTACTTACACCGCTGCTGATTCGTTTGATCAAGAAGCAGCCAAAGGATTCATCAAGTTGTGGGGCTTACCAACCCAAGTAGCGGCTCAGGTAGCACAAAAAGAGGCAGATCATCATGAGTAAAAAGTTATGGGGCGGTCGGTTCCAAGCAGAAACTGATCAACTGGTGGATGAGTTTGGCGCTTCAATCGGTTTTGATCAATTAATGGCCGAAGAAGATTTGTTAGGGTCGTTAGCGCACGTCAAAATGTTAGGCAAGACTGGAATTCTCACTGCAACTGAAGTAGAACAAATTACGGCAGGGTTACATGATTTACAAAATGATTTAGCCGCCGGAAAGCTTCAATTTTCTACGGCTAACGAAGACATTCACATGAATCTGGAAGCATTGCTGACGGAACGAATTGGATCAGTAGCCGGGAAACTTCATACAGCAAGATCGCGGAATGATCAGGTGGCCACCGATTTTCATCTTTACGTTAAGCGGCGGTTACCGCAGGTTCTGACTGCAATCAAACAGCTACAAACGGTTTTATTGCAATTAGCAAGTGAAAACGTCGAAACCGTAATGCCGGGGTATACTCACCTGCAACATGCGCAACCCATTTCATTAGCTCAATCATTTTTAGCCTATTTAAACATGTTGCAACGAGATTACGAACGCTTTGAATTTAACCAAAAACATACGGATTTATTACCGCTTGGTTCAGCAGCTTTGGCTGGAACCACGTTTCCGATTGACCGCGAATTTACGGCTCACGAATTAGGTTTTCAGGCCGTTTACTCTAACTCGTTGGATGCCGTTTCTGATCGGGACTTTGCGCTCGAATTTTTAAGTAATGCTTCGATGCTCATGATGCATCTCTCCCGGTTCTGTGAGGAACTTAGTCTGTGGGTCAGTCAGGAATTTAACTTTGTAGAGTTAAGCGATGCTTACACCACCGGTAGTTCAATCATGCCACAAAAGAAAAATCCAGATATGGTTGAACTAATTCGAGGGAAAATTGGTCGGGTTTACGGTCATCTAATGGGATTGTTAACGACAATGAAGGGACTTCCGTTAGCCTACAATAAGGACTTACAGGAAGATAAAGAAGGCGTTTTTGATACCGCTCATACAATTTTACCAACTCTGAAGATTTTTACCGGAATGCTAAAAACGATGAAAATTAATCGGAAACAAATGTATGCTAGTACGGAAAATGATTATTCCAACGCCACCGAATTAGCTGACTACCTGGCTAACAAGGGTATGCCGTTTCGAGAGGCCCACGGGATTGTCGGCCAGCTGGTGTTTAAAGGCATCCAAGAGCATCGTAATCTGCAGGATATGGCATTAGACGAATTACAAGCTGCTTCACCGTTAATTGAAGCTGATGTTTATCATGAGTTACAGCCAGAGGTAGCCGTAGAACGACGTAATTCATTAGGTGGGACCGGATTTAGATCAATTAAACAGCAAATTGAACAGGCACAACAACTTCTTAATAATGAAGCATAATTAAAAAACTGCTAACTCAATTGAGTTAGCAGTTTTTGTTTGATCTAAAAGTTAACGACTTCGGGAGCATCACGGAAGGATTCAATCACAGCGGAAGTGATGGTGATTTCTAGGACTGCTTGGTTGGTAATGTTATCGTTAAAACCTTGTAAAGCAGTAGTGGAATTTACTAATTCCGTAATGGCTGGTTTGCCTTGGATTACTCGGGCCGTTGCTTGATTAGAAGAGAAGCGCGTCCCCAGTTTGGGATCATATAAGCTGGCGATGGCGACTTGGGGATGATTAACAGCATTTTGAGCTCGTTTTGTTTTGGGATCAGTGACGACGTATAACACATTTTCTTGTTTTTCAGATTGAGTATAAGTAACAATTGAATTACTGATATTACCAGCAGAATCACTGGTAGCAAGATAGAAGTTTCCAGGTAGTTTCGCTAGCACCTGGCTGAATTTGGATTGGGCTGGTTGGTTTTCCCCGCTGGCGGTTTCCCGCTTGGTCATTTTGCGAATGGTCATAATGGTTAGTGGAATGACCAAGACGATGTAGCCAATGATTCCACCAAGCAAAATTAAGAACCAATAACTAGTAAAGAAGTTCCAACCGTAAATTAAACTTCCCAGGATAAAGGAAATTACATAGACAATAAATAGTTCGACGAATCTTTTTAAATACATCAGCGCACCTCATTTAAATTTACTACTATATATTGTAAGTCCTTTAAATGAATTTTGATACTCTGATTAATGAATTAATACAAAAAAGGTAGATGCATTAAATTAATCGCATCTACCTTATTGTTACTTATTAATTGATTAAATTAGAATTTAAAGAACCACGTAAAAATGTTAAAGATTGATGGCATAGTTAACACCTCCTTAGTTATCTAAATACACTATAACTTAGATTTAGGAATCTTTAACCAAATGTAGTAAATCTACTTCATTTTTCAGATTAACTAGTTAGCCAGTGTGTTACAATACTCACCAAATTGTTGTCATGCAATTAGGATGATTTTAATATTAAGGAGGAGCTATTTTGACAGAGTTTGGAAAATTATTGAAATACTTACGTACAAGCCGTCAGGTTACCCAAAGCCAGTTGGCGCATAACCTAATTTCACGTGATACGGTAGTACGAATTGAAAATAAACATCAAAGTCCTTCTTTTGAAACAGGAACTGAAATACTGGAAAAATTAGGTATTTCTCTAAGTGATTTTGATAAGCAGCGAGCTGCCTATAATCCTAATAGTTTTTCTGAGTTAAGTCAGTTGTTTTTATATCAACTAAGTAGTTCTGGTGATCATCAAACCCTAGAAAGAATCAAAGGATTAGCACGGAAAATTTATCAAAAAGATGAGAACAACACTGCGAGAAATATCATGTTAGCTGTAGAAGCAATGATGAAAATTGATGATGAGAATTTTGACGTGCAAAAACTAAAATCATTACGGCGTTTACTAAAACCAGTCTGGAATGATTTATCGAAAATTGATGAGTGGTGCATGTTGGACTTACGAATTTTAGATGCGAGCCTGTTTTTCTTTGAATTAGAAACGGCCCGCGAGATTATGTACCACGCTTTTCGAATTATTGATAAAAAATATCCGACATTAGCAGGATTAAAAGCAGCATTTAGTGCTAATTACTGTTACTTATTAATTTTAAACCAAAAAATTAAAGCACCATTTTTAGAATTAGCAGAATCACGGAAAATTGCTTCACAGACTGGTAGATATGATTTAGTTTTAGTGGCTGATATTCGCCGGATTGTCTTAGAACATTTACCTGATTATGAAATTAAGGTAAATCATAAGTTAGCCATTTTAAATGATTTGGGTGCCCAAAAGTTAGTTATATCGTTACGAAAGGAAATTAATACTATTTTAGCTAGGTAATTGTAATAATTTTGCTACAATCTTAAAATATTTTCGATAAAGTTTTAGAATAACTTTAATCAACTCAAACAAACCGGAAGGGGATTATAGATGTTTAATAAAACTTGTCGAAAAAAGATGTACAAAGCGGGGAAGTCCTGGGTAATTGGGGCAATTTTCACCATTACGTTAGCTGGAGTTACCGTAGTTGGTGGGAACCAGGTCTCTGCTGCTGATAATCAGAATGAACCAGCTACTAGTATAACTAAACAGGTTGATTCTAATGAAGCGAATAAAGCTGATGATAGTCAACAGACGCCAGATCAAAAGCAACCTGATGTAAAAGCTGCTGAGGAAAATCCAACAGTTACGCAACTAGCAACCAAAACTGATGCTGCCACTGGAAATACGCAAACGGAAGCAGCTCAAACGGAAAAGCAGGAAAGTCAGTCAGAAAAAAGTAGCGTTGCTGCAGAAGCTCCGCAGCAAGCAGCTAATTTAGAACAAGATGCTGCTAATAATGCTTCAGATCAACAAAAGGCGGTTCAATCAACATCAGAACAAACACAAACTGATGCTAATGCTAAAGAGACGAACGTCGAGTCACAAACTAATCAATTAGATTCAAAGGCTAGTTCTGATCAAGCAGATTCCGAAAAACAAAACTCGGAAAGTGGCGAACAACCAGATTCAAAGAATGAACTTCGTCATGACTCCAAAGAAACAAAAAATACAGATTCTAACCAGCAACCCGAATCAGCAAAAACTGATGATGAAGAACAAGATGAAGAAGAGACTGATTCTAACAAACAAAATAAATTACCGGAAAAACCAGGACAGTATCTTGATAAAAATGGTGATTTTTACTATCAATATGATGATGGTAGCTATGCTAAAGGTTTAACCACGATTAGTGGATTCACTCAATACTTTGATTCTGACGGAAAACAAGTAAAAGGTAACTACGCTACGATTGATGGTAAAAATTATTACTTTAAGCCCGGGAGTGGTAATCTTGCCACTGGAATTCAAACGATTAATTCCCAAAAAATTGCATTTAATAAAGATGGTAGTCGAGTGCAAAACTCATTTTATGAATCTGATAAGCAAAAAGCATTGAATAATTTAGATGCTTTAAAATTGCAACCAGACGATGATGACGAAACTGGGAATAGCGCTAGTTCAAATAGTAACCCTTATTATCACCAACGGAAAAAAGAAAATGACAAAAATAAAGTATCCGGAAATATTTATTATGTCGATCAAAACGGTGAAATTGTAACAGGATTACAAACGGTTGATAAAAAAACTTACTATTTTGACGGTAGCGGAATTATGCGGCGGGGATTCTCAGGAGTCTTTAATGGAGAATTACTTTATTTTGATGCTAAGACTGGAATTGCAACGGAAACTAAAAATTCCAAAATCAAAGAAGGAATTAATGATCAGACCACTGCATACACACCTCATAATGCTGTCAATGGAACCTCAAAGGATAATTTTAAAAACATTGATGGATATTTAACTGCTGAGTCATGGTATCGACCAAAAGAAATTTTGGCTGAGGGGAAAGACTGGCGGGCATCGACAGCTAATGACTATCGTCCGATTCTAATGACTTGGTGGCCAGACAAAAAGACGGAAGTTAACTATTTAAATTATATGGTTAAAGCCGGCTTAATTGATAACCAGCAAGGGTTTAAACTTGATGATGATCAACATTTATTAAATGAATCAGTTACCGCTGTGCAAAAAGCGATTGAAACTAAAATTAGTCAACGGAATGATACAGAATGGTTACGTGAATTGATGAAAGATTTCATCAAAGAACAACCACAGTGGAATATTATTAGTGAAACTCCTAATCATGATCACTTGCAACGAGGAGCGTTAAGTTTCGTTAACAGTAAATTGACGCCTGACTCTAATTCAAACTTCCGTTTGATGAATCGGACGCCAACGAACCAAACTGGAAAAGAAAAGTATGACGTTGATAAAAGTAAGGGTGGATTTGAGTTACTATTAGCTGATGATGTTGATAATTCCAATCCTGTGGTTCAAGCGGAACAATTAAACTGGTTACATTTCTTAATGCACTTTGGTTCCATTACTAATAATGATCCAGATGCTAATTTTGATGGAATTAGAATTGATGCCGTTGATAACGTTGATGCTGATTTACTCAATATTTCTGCCAAGTACTTTGATTCCTTATATGGGGTAAAAAAATCTGATAAAAATGCGATGAGTCATTTGTCCATTTTAGAGGATTGGAGTCATAATGATCCGCTTTACATGCGTGATCATGGTCAAGGTCAGCTTAGTATGGATGATTATAGCCATACGCAGTTAATCTGGTCACTAACTAAACCAGATAAACTGCGGGGTGCGATGAAACGATTCTTAGAATATAAAATGGTAGATCGAAGCCGAGATAATCAAGATAATCAAGCTCTACCTAATTACTCTTTCGTAAGAGCACACGATAGTGAGGTGCAAACGGTCATTGCGCAAATTATCGAGGATTTATATCCTGGGGTGAAAAATAGTTTGGCACCAACCCAAGCTCAGCTTGATGCTGCTTTCAAAGTTTACAATGAGGATATGAAGCAGGCTAAGAAAAAGTATACTCATTACAATATGCCGAGTGCATATGCAATGATGCTTACCAACAAAGACACGATTCCTCGGATTTACTATGGAGATTTGTATACTGATGATGGGGCATTCATGGAAACCAAATCACCGTACTTTGAAGCAATCGATAATTTCCTTAAGACCAGAATGAAATATGTAGCTGGTGGGCAAACGATGGATGTCGATAAAAATGATGTCTTAACCAGCGTTCGCTTTGGAAAAGGGGCTATGAATGTCGATGACCAAGGGACTGATGAAACTAGAACCGAAGGAATTGGAGTAATTGTCAGCAATAATCACGATTTGAAGTTAAATGAATCTGATCAAGTTGTATTGCACATGGGAGCTGCCCATCGAAACCAAGCCTTTAGAGCAGTAATTTTAACGACGACCGATGGCTTACAAAATTATGCTACTGATGAACAGGCTCCCGTTCGTTGGACAAATGAAAATGGAGATTTAATTTTCACTGGTAATGAAATTAAGGGTTATCTCAATCCGCAAGTTTCTGGATATCTTTCTGCATGGGTTCCGGTTGGGGCAGCCGCAAATCAAGATGCAAGAACTAACGCCAGTGACCAACAGAATAACGATGGGAATACTTTCCGGTCTAATTCGGCTTTAGATTCACAAGTTATTTTTGAAGGATTTTCAAATTTTCAAGCAATGCCGAAAACGATTGATGAATTTGCTAACGTTCGGATTGCTAAAAATGCTCAAATGTTCCGTGATTGGGGAATTACTAGTATGCAGCTTGCACCACAGTATCGGTCTAGTGAAGACGACACTTTCCTAGACTCAATCGTTAAAAATGGATACGCATTTTCAGACCGATACGATCTTGGATTCAATACGCCAACTAAATATGGAACTGATGGACAGTTGCGTGATGCAATTAAGGCGCTTCATGCCCAAGGAATTCAAGTTATGGCTGACTTTGTTCCTGACCAACTTTACAACATGAAAAAGCAGGAACTAACGACGGTCAATCGGACGGACTCCCTAGGAAAGCAGAATACTGATTCTGATATGCAGGGAGACCTATATGTTTCTAATACCCGTGGTGGTGGAGCTTACCAAGAAAAATTTGGTGGAGAATTCTTAGATCAATTGCAAAAAGATTATCCAGAATTATTTAAGGATAAACAGATTTCAACTGGTCAACCAATTGATCCAAGCACTAAAATTAAGGAATGGTCTGCTAAATACTTCAATGGAAGTAACATTGAAGGTAAGGGTAAAGATTTCGTCTTAAAGGATCCTTCTACTGGTCATTACTTCAAGGTGGTTGATAATGGGAACGGTAATGGCTATCTGCCAAAACAATTGGTTAACCTACCTTCTTCCGCCGGATTTACTCGTGATCAACAAGGAATTATTTACTTTGATACGAGCGGTTATCAAGCTAAGCATTCTATCATTAAAGATGACTTAGATAATTACTACTACTTTGATGACAGTGGTCATTTAGCAACGGGAGAACAAACGATTAATGGTTCCAAGTATTACTTTTTACCAAATGGAACTGAACTAAGAAGTTCATTCTTCCAGGGGCAAGATGGCAATACGTATTATTACACCGGTTCAGGAAAACAAGCGCGTAACCAATACGTTCTAGATAAGGGTGGTAATGCCTACTACTTTGGTGATGATGGGAAGATGTTGACTAATCAACTATATTCCGTTGAAGGACGGTATACCCAATATTTTGACCAGAATGGGGTGGAAGCTAAAGACCGCTTTGTTAAAACTCCCGATGGTCACGTTCATTACTTTGATGATGGAAGCGGAAACTTAGTTGCTAATCGTTATGCTGGTGATCATGATGGTAACTGGTATTACATTGATAGGAACGGAAATGCTGCGACTGGACTGATTGAGCTAGATGGAGTGAAAAAATATTTCCACGACAATGGAATTCAAAGTAAGGGTGAATTTATTGACCTTGGAAATAATCAATTTTTCTATACCGATGCAAGAGACGGACACATTGTTTCTGGATATCAAGTAATTAATGGACATCCACATTATTTCGATCCTAAGACTTCAATTCAAGTTAAAGGTGATTTTGCTACTAATCCGGAAACCGGTAAAACTTATTACTTTGATGTAAATAATGGTACTCCGGTAGAAAATCAATATATTACCAAAGATGGTAAAACTTATTATCTTAATGCTGCTGGTGAAAAGGTATACGGAACCCAAGTGATTGGGGGAAAAACCGTTAACTTTGATCCACAAACGGGAGCATTGTTACAAGAAACTGTAGATGACAAACCTGAAGCTACTACGGTTACTAATAACGATGAAGCCAAAACAGCAGTTACTAATTAATAATTAACACGTATTTAAGGAAGTAGTTTAAAAGCTACTTCCTTTTTTATTGGTTGAAAACGTTGATATAAAGCGATTGCAACCCATCGTTGCGAGCTTGTCAGCGAAACAGAGCTAGAGATTCCCTAGTATATTAATCATTTGATTTGCTATATTGAGGACAGTAAAGTTAATCAACTTAGAGAGGACAGCGCAAATGCAAAATAATTCATTAGGGAAGCAAATTATTCGATTGCGACAACGACAACAATTATCTCAAGCTCAATTAGCGGAACGCTTATTTGTGTCTAGACAAGCAATCTCGAAATGGGAAAATGGGGACGCGGAACCGGATTTAGATAAATTAGTGCAACTAAGTCAAATTTTTAATGTCGATTTAGACTATTTAGTTTTAAATCAACCGATGCGACAAACGTCAATTTTGGCATTAACAAAGATTAGTAAAAGCTACAATCAACCGATTTTAAAAAATGTAAGCTTTAGTTTACATAACCATGAGCGAGTCGCTTTATTAGGAAGTAATGGAGCAGGGAAAACCACGCTCGTTAACTTAATTGCCGGCCGAATTAAACCAGATGCGGGAAACATTGAAAGACATTATCAACCTAAATTAGAGTTTAGTTTAATGCCACAAAAAAACGTATTAATTGGGCCAATGCGCGTGCAAGAAATGATTGAGCTAGAAGTTAGCATTGCCAACTTAAAAATGATCGATATTGACGGGTTACTAAAAAGTGCCAACTTATGGGAACAACGACAACAAGTAGTCGATTCATTATCCGGTGGGCAACAACGAAAACTGATGTTTTTGTTGACGATGATGAAATCCGCTCAATTATTTATTTTCGATGAACCTACCGTGGGGATGGATTTAGAGACCATTGACCGCTTTTGGCAGCGCTTGGACCAAATTTCTGGGACCACATTGGTGATCACCCATGATTTTAATCAGATTGATCATTATTTTGACCGGGTGTTGCTATTAAAAAACGGAGTTATCGCTGCTGATGAACAGGTCGCTATGATTCACGCGCATAATCAAGATTTAGATGCCTGGTATCGTGGTCATAATCAAGTGCAGGAGGACTAACATGAACAATTACTTAACGCTCAAAATGACCTTTCGAAATCGGCGTTTTCTTTTTTTCACGATGATAACTCCGCTTTTATTCTATTTATTGATGCACTTAATTAATCGTAATGATGCGTCTGCTGGTTCTAATTCGTTATTAATGGTTACTTGTTCTGTTGTAATGGGAATTGCTGGTAATTCCTTAGTGACATTCGCCAAATCATTTAATTACACGAAAAACTTTTATTTACTCCAGATGGAGACGTCACCATACACCATTAAACAATGGATTTTTGATGATCTTTTGTGCCAAACCATTCTTAACGCTGTAATTGCAATTGTAGTAATAATTTTTGGAATGTTACTGGGTGACTACGGATTGTCTGGGAAGTTATTAATTTTGTTTTTGCTACTGCTGTATCTTGGAATTTACCTCAGTTTATTTGGTTTTTTAATTGGGCAATGGCTAGATGCCCAAACTCTTGATGCCACTAGTTTCTTTTTAATGTTTGCAGTGATGTTTTTATTGATCCCATTTCATGAATTTGCAAACGGAAAATTTGAACAAATTATTACGAAAATTCAGCAATTATTTCCACCTTATTACCTATATCAAGTGATTACGGCTAAATTTCTCGGTCAAACCTGGATGATTAACGTGGGCTGGTTCATTGGGATTAGCTTATTGACGGGGATTCCAGTAATCATTGGCATTTATTACTTACTAAAAAAACAAACCGTATAGCAGTTCAACGATAGGAAGGTTTTATAATGGCAGATAAACATAATTGGAATGAGATTCATGATTGGCTGAAACACAAGTACGAAGCAGGACATTTCCAGCAACCTTATGATTGGAAACAGCAAGCAAAGTTTACAAATGCAAATTATAATGAGTCAACAACTTCTAAACGAAAAAGTGATTGGGAGTTAGGAAGTAAACAAGCTCAGCAAGAGTGGCAGACGAACCAACATTATCAGTGGCACTGGATTGTTTTGGGAGCCGTTTTCCGCTGGATTAATCCCTTATTTCGGGGCCGATTTCAAGAAATTATTGATTATATAACTGGATATAAAGAAACTTGGAAGCGATTAAAGCAACACAATTGGCTTTAAGATTATTAGTTATTAAATAAAAAGCAAAAATCCAACTATTATTAAATAGATAGTTGGATTTTTGGGGGTATAAGGTTAATTTATTTTCTCTTTTTAAATGTAAAAACGGGAATAACTAATAGTGATAGGAAGGGCATCCAGATCATTGAGCGATAAACCTTGAGGAATGCCACTTTAAGTTGTCTTTTAATTGTTTTTTGGAAATGGTTTATGAAGTTTTTAATTTCCTCACTTTCAGCGTTAATTTTACTTTCGACGGTTTGGTTCACCTGCGCTTTAATCTGATTTTTAACTGGTTCAGGGAGACTGTTAGGACTAACTCCTTTTGTGGCTGCAATCTGTTTAACCGCAATTTGATAGTTTCGCTCTTCGATCATTTGAATTTTAGTTACCGGAATCGTATCCGCTGTTTTATTTGAGGAAGCTTTATTTTGCGAAACTTGATTACTGTTAGGATCTAATTTTTGCTTAATTGTATGATTAAGCTTTTGTTTTACTGTTCCTGGTACTTTTAGGTTGGTAATTTGTTGTTGGCCATCATTAATTAAATTGGTCTTAGCCGTTTTGATATTGTTGGTCAGTAACGAAGCAAAAATGGCAATTGCAAGCACCATTCCAACTTGTCTTAACACATTAGCAACACTATTAGAATCGGTTAGTAGTTGGCCGTGAAAATTAGACGCAGCCAAAATATTGGCGGTTGAAGCTACGATTCCGTAGCCGATTCCGAGCGTGATCCCGGCATAAACCAGTGGAAGCGAACTGTGATCTAGATTTAAATTAGATAATTGATAATAAGCAAATCCCATCAAAATAAAGCCAATCGCAAGCATTAATTTTTGATTTAGTTTTTTGATTGCTAATGATGAGAAAATCACCGAAAACATTACGGCAATCGAATAGGGCGTAATCAGCAAAGCGGCTGAAAGCTCACTATGATTATATATTTTGGTTAAAAAGGTGGGAATTATAACTGCGAACCCACCTAGTAAATAATTACACAGGACCAGAGAAATAGCGGAACCGGTAAAATTTCGATCACGAAAGAGGTTTAAATTAATCATTGGATTCGTTACTTTACTTTCGACTACAACAAATGTAATTAAAGCTACCAACGCAATGATTAATAAGCTGATAATCTTTGCAGAAAGCCAGCCCCAATCTTTTCCTTCGATCAGTGCTAATGAAAAGGAAGCAAGGAGAATAATGCTCAGAATGGTTCCTAACCAATCAATGTTAACAGATTTTTGGATTTTTTCATTTTTAACGGGCAAGACTAAATTAAAAATTATTAAAACAATGATAATAACGGGAACGTTGATGAAGAACACCCAACGCCACCCGAAAAATTGAGAAACAAAACCCCCAATTGCAGGTCCTAATGCCACTGCTAATCCTTGTGAACCAGCCAGAATCCCAATCGTTTTATTGCGGTTTTGATCATCAGTTAGTTCCATCGCAGTGACCATGCTGGTCGGAATAATCATTGCTGCACCAAGACTCTGAATTGCTCTAGCAACTAGCATGAACGATAAATTGGGGGAAAGCCCCGTTAATAGTGAGCCTATTCCAAAAATAATTAAACCGGTGAAAATAAATTTATTTTTTCCTAGCTTATCTGAAAGTCGTCCAAACGGAATGATCATACTTGCAAAAATAATGGTATAGACATTGAGAGCCCACGATAAATTATTTAGGTTGGTTTTAAAGGCGGTTTGGATCTCTGGTAACACAATGGTCATAATCGAAACGTCCATCATACACAAGAGATTAACAATGATTAAAATAGGTAAAACTGCTTTCACTTTTTTCATAGCTTCTATTACTCCTTTTATTTTTGGCACATGTGTGACATTATTTTTAATAAAAGCATAGTGCAAACTAGTTGAGCAGTCTATAATAATTCTAAAAATGAAACGAAAATCGTTAATTTGTGACTAAAAAGGAGCTAAAAATGAGTAAAACGACAGATCGAACAAAACAATGGTTAATTAACGCACTATTTATAAAGTTAAAAACGAAACCATACGCTAAAATCACGATTAAAGACATCACAGAGCAAGCAAATGTAGCCAGAAGAACATTTTACCGGTTATTTAATAACAAAGATGAGGTATTGGATTACTATTGTGACGAGCTTTTTACTGAGTATTTTGCCTTTTTACACGAGAAAGCAAAAGATCAATTGACATTTCGACAGATGTTAGTTAATTTTTTTACTTTCTGGTACGAAAAAAGAGATAAAACTAGAATTTTAATTCAAAATGATTTATTTGTGCCGTTAATGTTAAAAAGGACAGCAATGACCGTCAAGGTATATCAGTCATTTGATGTTACTTGGCACGGTGAAGTCAGTGAGCAAGAAGCACGATATATCATGGATTTCTTTGTGGGTGGCTATTGGAACTTAATTTCTAATTGGATTAATAAGAAAGAACCAGAAGAGCCAGCCGTAGTTGCTAAAATGTTAGCTAAAGCACTGGAAAGATTAGCGCAATAATGATTCAAATTGACTAAATGAACTAATGGTTCATTAATTTGCCATGAATCCATGGAGCTAGAAGAATAAATGAGGAAATTTGCTTAAGATGCTGGTTTTATTAGATTTAATAATTACTTCGTATAATATATATTATGTAAACTAAAACATGTAATTAAGGGAAACTAACTTCATGGATTACGCCCCACTTATATGTACGCAAAATAAAAAGAACGAATCTTAAATTCGTTCCTAATCTTTTAATTTATGAATATTTCGTTCCCAGCCTAACGCTAAAGCTCCTGAACCCAAATGCGTTCCGATGACTGAACCAATCTCTGCTTGCGTAAACTCTACTTCTGGAAATTCATGCTTAAGGTGCTTCATCCATTGTTTTCCAGTTTGGCTAGCGTTAGCATCCAACACGAATGCTTTAATTGGATAATCTAATTGCGCTGTTTTTTCGTTAAATAGCTGCTCAACTCGTTTTAAAGCTCGTTTCATCGTGCGCACCTTATCAAAAGCTATAATTTCATCAGTTTGCTTATCAAAGGTTAAAATTGGCTTGATGTTCAATAATCCACCAATAAATGAAGATGCGTTTGATAACCGACCGCCTTTAACTAAGTTCTTTAGATCATCTACCACAAAAAGTTCATCAATCGTAGCACGTTGTTCCTTTAATTTGGCAATAATTGTATCCGGATCAGTATTAGCAGCTGCCAACTGAGCTGCATAAATTGCTAAATCTCCCATTAATCCTAGAGTAATTTCTGAATCAAATGGAATTACACGTAGATTGGAGACCATACTTGCAATGTTCCCAATTTGATTATAAAAACCCGAAATGGTTCCAGCCAGCGTAATTGTGATAACGTTCTCATATCCTTCATCTGCTAATTGATTGTATAGTTCAATTAGTTTTCCAGTAGCTGGTTGGGAGGTCGTCGGTAATTCTGATGCTTCCGCTAACTTAGGATAAAAATCCTTGCTAGTAATATCAACATTTTCTAAGTATTCAGTTGCTCCAAACAAAATCTCAAGTGGAATAATATGGATGTGATACTTCTTAATTTCCTTTTTAGAAAGATAGCAGGTACTATCAGTTACAATGGCTGTTTTCAATCTATGCACCTCATTTATTCAATCTTTTCATACTAGTTGCTAATCGATTTAATAGGATTTTTAACAGGTTCGATTCATCTTCTGTCCATTGAGCAAAAATTTGTTGTTGGAGTTGATCATAAGCAGCATTAATCTGCTTTAGTGCATTAATACCCACGTGCGTTAATTGGTAAATTAACTGACGTCGATCTTGACCAACGGCATGTTTAATTATCATCTCTTTGACTAGCAAGCGTTTTAATTGCCGTGAAAGCGTTGACGTATCTAAATTCATTGTATGTGCCAACTTTTCTTGAGTATCGCTTCCATCGTCAATTGCAATTAACAATTGCCACTCTGAAATAGTTAAATTTTGTTCCTTCGTAATTACTTGCAATTGGTGTTGATGAATTTTACTAACGTCACGCAATGCCTCTAAACTATTTTTCATCGTTAAATCCTCCGCTAATCATTATAGCATTAATTGCCTGTTACAAGTTTACGCTTTTTCTTATCGCTGTTAGTTATAGGATTTATAAGCTATACTAAAAATAACGCTAAATTTAAAAGGAGACGAATTATGTCAATTGATGGTTCCTTTACCCATGCAATGGTCAACGAATTACAAGCAGAATTAATTGGAGGACGGATCACTAAAATTAGTGAACCCTATTCCAATGAAATCATCATGACGGTTAGAGCTCAGCAGCAAAATTACCAGGTATTGTTGTCTGCTAATCCTACCTATGCACGCATTCAAACTACGGAAATTCCCTTTCAAAATCCCCCAATTCCCAATAACTTTACGATGACGTTACGCAAGCACCTTCAAGGTAGTTTTATCAACCAAATTCATCAGGTTGATAACGATCGGATTGTTCATCTCCACATTAATACCCGCAATGAAATTGGAGACTTGGAGGAACTAGTTCTGGTCATTGAAATCATGGCTCGGCATAGTAACATTATGCTGGTCGAAGCCCAAAATCGAAACATTATTGACGCCATCAAACGGATTGGCCCTGACAAAAATCGATTCCGCACTATTTTACCTGGTTCAAAATACGTAAATCCACCTCAACAAGATTTATTAAATCCGTTTCAGTTATCTGACTTTAGTGTAATTGAACGTTTGGATCATGATTTTCCCAACCTAGAAGTCCTAGCCGGTGAATTACGAAAGCATTTACAGGGATTAGGAACTGATACCTCACTTGCTCTTGCAGAGGCCCTGCATCAATCTGGAGGAAGTCTGCAAACCAAGTATGCTGATTTTTGGCAAAAGTTTGATCATCCTGCACCCGTAACTACCCTCACTAAGGAGGGGAAACTAGGGTTTGCCCCTTTTCCCTTCCCTCCCTTGCAAGTTGATCAACATTTCACCTCATTGAGCACAATGTTAGATCAATTCTACCAAACTAAGGTTCAAAGAGAACGAGTTCGAGAACAAGGCGCCCAATTAATTCAAATCACTAGAAATGAATTAAAGAAAAATCGTAAGAAAATTAAACGATTAGAAAAAGATGAAACGGACGCTGCTAATGCTAATCAATATCGGATTAAAGGTGAAGTTTTAATGACTTATCTTCATCAAGTAAAGCCCGGAATGAAAAAGATTTCGTTACCTAACTTTTATGACAATAATCAAACGATTGAGATTAACTTAAAGGTTGAACTATCCCCATCTGCAAATGCCCAGTGGTACTTCAAACAGTTCCAAAAGAAAAAGAATGCTGGTCAATACATTCAACAGCAAATTAAAAACGCCCAAGCTGAGATTGACTACTTTGAAAACATTGAGAGTCAAATTGAACTGGCTAATCCCGAAAATTTGGCTGACATTAAAACCGAGCTCCAACAAGCTGGCTATCTAA
Source organism: Fructilactobacillus carniphilus (assembly GCF_024029675.1). Lineage (NCBI taxonomy): Bacteria > Bacillati > Bacillota > Bacilli > Lactobacillales > Lactobacillaceae > Fructilactobacillus > Fructilactobacillus carniphilus. The sequence goes on from NZ_CP097121.1 coordinate 480,314, forward strand.
AACGCCAGACGGGACGCCAAAAGAAAAAAGTTCAAGTTAGTCAACCAGAAAAATTTGTGGCAACCGATGGGACGGTCATTTTAGTCGGGAAAAATAACTTGCAAAATGACAAGTTAACCCTCAAGACCGCTGACAAACGGGAAACCTGGCTACACACTCAGAAAATTCATGGCTCGCACGTAATTATTCGTTCATTCAATCCAAGTGAACAGACCATTCTAGAAGCTGCTAATTTAGCCGCTTACTTTTCTAAGGCCCGCGATTCAGCGAATGTCCCCGTTGACTACGACTTAGTCAAACGAGTTAAAAAGCCCAATGGTGCCAAACCCGGATTGGTTCATTATACCGGTCAAAAAACCGTCTATGTTACTCCTAAACAAGAACTAGTTGAACAACTTCGGCTTAATGCGAAAAAATAAAACTAAAATAATCCTATGGCTCCTTGTTAGTCATGGGATTATTTTCTAGGTTGCGCTAAATTAAAGATGATAATCATCGTTATAATCGCCAGAATGGTGAATCCAGCCACAATCCCTAGCATTGCAATTACTCCTAATTTAGTCATTAGGACACTAATTAAAGGGTTTACTAAAATGGTTAAAATCGTCGTTAAAAACGCCAAACCTGAAAGAAAGGTGGCTCGTTCACGATCCCTAACCCAATTATTCAAAATGGTCATTACAAGGGGATCTAGAAAATCAACTGTAATATACAAGATTCCTAAACCACCAAAAAACAAGCACGGTAGCGATTGTAATTGTAATAAGAAGCCAACGCCAATCATCACAATAATTAATTCCATAATCCGAGTAATTTTCCAGTTCAATAACCGATAAGATTGCGTCGCAACTAACCCACCTACAAAACTAAACAACATAAAAATCAGTCCATTTGCCGTTGCCGAATAGCCAATTTTAGCAACCGTTTGCGGCATAAAACTAAAAATAGTATTCACGACCGCTGTAATCATTCCGGTCAATAAAAAGGTAGCCAGAATGGTTTTATTAGTAAACATTGAACGAAAAACAAGTAACGGTTGCCAAAAATCAGTTTTATTCTGCTTCCCTATTGCTTTTGGTTCAACGGGCAGACTACTGATTAATAAGATAGTCAATAACAAACATCCAATCTGAGCTATGTAAGGCAAGATAAAATTCACAGTAAACAAAAATCCACCCACAAACGTTGCTATTCCCGTGACGAGTGCCGTTACTAACTGTACTTGCCCCCGAATGCGATCATAAAATTCTAAATCATGATCTGTCCGTAACGCTTCAAAAAAGTAAGCAGTGTCAGAGCCACTCAGAAGTGCATTACCTACTCCCTCAAGAATGGCTGCCAATAAAATAATTAACAGCGGATGAGCCAAAATGACCGCACTAACCATGATTAAGGGAGAAATACTCAGAATCATCAGCCCGCTTACAATAATTTTACGACGAGCGACTAAATCACTGATAATCCCAGCTGGTAATTCCATGATTAGTTGAGCAACCAAGAAAGTCGATTGAAACAACGCAAACTGAAGCAAGGTTAAGTGGAGAATTTGCAGACAAAACAAAATATTAATGATGCGAGTGAAGCGAGCTTTCACTCCCACTGTATAAAGATAATAATTAAACCGCGCTGATAAATTAATTGGACCCCCTCCGCTTCTTAACGAAAATTGCTCTTAGTATATGGATAATGACAACTATTGTCAATTGCAATAAAAAATAAGAGAAACTTGCATTTCGCAAGTTTCTCTTATTTTAGTAAATTAGTGGTAGAGTCATCTAACGTGGGACCAAAAGAAAGTTTTGCCCCAATTTCATACCGTCGGCGTTTGGGAACATTGCTAATTCCCAGGTGTTTAAACGGAAATGTAATTTGCATAATCGCAAATCGACTCGCTGAATCAATTTGAGGAATTAACTTCCGAATAAACATTGGATCAAAATGACCTGTATACATTTGCATTAAAATCCGAATCCAGTTAATCCCAGTTACCTGGTTTAAAAAGATGGTTTCTGTGATTCGAAGCGGGGTAATCCCGGTTGTCACGTAATTCCCCTTTTCATCAATGGTGAATAAGATCTGAATTAAACCAGTTAACGGATGTTGCTTAATCTCAGCCCGAGCCAACTCTTCCACTCGTTCCGAATCCAACTGCTGGTTAGCATAAGGAATGTAATAACTGGTTTGATTTTCTAACTGATTATCGTCATTTTCCATTTGCGAACGAAAGCCTACCGTTGCAATGGGGATTATTCCCTGAGGACTCACCAACACGTTTAACGCAAAATCAGCGTGATCTTGATAGACAGTTCCGGTTTCTTGATCTGGAGGAAGAATTACTAATTTAAAGCTTCCAGCAATCTTTTGCAGTTCCCGAATCAAGAAATGACGATTACCTGGTAAAAACACGTACTGGGGTTGTTCTAATTCAATTACATTTAAAATTTCGCCCAGCTGAACTGGTTCAATGTATTGTTTATCACTAATGGCCGGAATTAAAGAAACCGAATTGGGGTTATTATTTAAAATAATGGTTTTATAACCTAATTTATGCAGTTGAATTAACATTTCCGCCGTATAAGTATCAGCAGCGGTATTCGGACCTAAGTGATTCCGCCCTTTTCCGATGACTAAGGCACTATGATCACTCAACTTTTGGGTATCGTTTTCAAATTCATAACTACCATAGAAGGAATTAATTTTTTCTGGAAATTCCCCCGCCGTGGGATCTATCATCTTATAAGTCTTAGCATGCTTTAGTTTTTTTTGCATGGCCACGATGGTTGCGTTATCAGTCTTCCAAAAATGGCAAAACATTCCATTTCCAAACCCATACCGATTACCAGCTAAAAGTGCTTCTGCTTGTAGAGGATGTTGTTGCACTTGTTCAATCACTGTCAGCAAATTCTTCATAATGACAAAGTAAAATTCGTCAATTTTAGTTAACTCACTTAAGTCACTGGCGGAATACCCCCGCCGCACGGCTTCAAACAAAATTAGAATTTGCTGGTCGGTCGGATGAATCAATTGATTAATTAAATCATCTTCGCTCAAATCAGCATATTCAGGGAGAACATCTTGCGGACTACGTAGTCCAATCATTAATGCTGCTTCAGCACTACGTCCTACTCCGATTGCAGCTCCGGTGGCTTTCGCATGCGTACCCAAATGATTATCCGCCATATCTAAATAATCAAATGACCAAATTGGCATCTTAACCGTAACATGATCACTTAAAGGCTGTAAGATGGTCGTCAACGGATTAAACCGCGGTGGTAATTTTACTTTGGTTAGCGGAATATCTAATAATAATGAAGCTGCCACCTTGGCCAGCGGATAACCAGTGGATTTGGCCGCTAATGACGTTTCTGAATTAAAAACCGGATTTACTTTAATTACATAAACCTCATCAGTCGCACCATTTACGGCAAATTGCAGATGACAAATTCCCTTAATTCCTAAACAGTCTAAAACGTCAAACGTAATTGAACGTAATCGTTTCAATTGATAATCGTTCAAGGTCTGAGCCGGGGCAAAAATAACCGAATCAGTCGCATTAATCTTCACCGGATTCATATCTTCCAGCGAAGAAATCAGCATTTTATTGCCTTCAACGTCTCTGATAGCCACCATTCCAATTTCTTGGTAATTACCAACTTCTCGTTCTAACGAGAGCTTTTGTTCCGGCGACTCCTGAAATAAATCATCAATTTCGTTATTGAGGCTTTCCATGTTTTGAAAAATCCGTCGTTGCCGCTTTTTGTTGGTACTTAACGGTTTAATGGAAACGGGAAATTGAATCCGTTCGATGTTATTCCGTAAATCAGTAAAATTACTAATGATTTGCGACGCCACAATGGGAATGTGATTATCAGCTAATCGATTAGCTAACGCGGTATTTTGTTCAGCAGCTTCGGTTTCCGTTCCAAATAAGTATAAATTATTGGTGTTCAATCCAATTAACTGGACTTGTAATTCTTGTAACACCTGGTTTTTTTCTAACCTTTGCACAACCGTTAGCGCAGCTTTAGTCCCAAAAATGGGGGTAATCCCGTCAATATGGTGTTCCCGTAATAAATCAGCTACGGTTTGGGTTGTAATACTCCTTACAAAGGTATGCTGGGGATCAATTTCCTGTAATAACAGTGAATATGGATTATTGTCAATTACATAAGGTTCAATCCCTAACCGACGCCAAACTGAAATTGCTTGAAAAGCAGCCGCATCTTGTTCACTTTCATGATCAATGTTAGAAGCTCCTCCACCCAGAATCAGAATTTTTTTAATTTGCTTCATGAGTTGATCTCCTGTGTGCAATAATGCTCTCAACAAATTCTTCAAATAAATCGAAGCCGTCAACCATTCCCCCAGAGCCATCGGGAGAGAATTGAACGGAGAAAGTCGGAAAATCTCGACTCCGAATTCCCTGGATAGTTCCATTAATAATATCTTTGTAAGTTACAATTAAACGATTGTGGTCTACAGAATCGTTTACAATCGCATAAGCCTGCGCCTGATTAGGATAAATCAACTCGTTGGTAATAATTTTCCGTACCGGATGATTACTGCCATAGTTACCAATTGGCATTCTGGCTACTCGGGCCCCATTCGCAATTGCAATTAATTCATGACCTAACCCAATTCCAAATAACGGTAAGTGCTCCTGAATTATTTGAATGGTTTCAATGACGCTTGCATCAATTTCATCTGGAGAACCTGGTCCTGATGAGAGCACTACTCCTTCAGGATCCAAGTTCTTAATTTCAGCAAACGTGGTATTCCAAGGCACGACAATCATGTTGCAATTTAACTTCGCTAACTGCCGAATGATGGATTCCCGTAATCCAAAATCGATTACCACAATCGTAACTCCAGTCCCCGGTACCAAATATGGTTTCGGCGTGGCAACGGCTTGAATTTGTTGATTACTTAACACCGCTGCCTGTAATTGATCAAAAGCGTGGTCATCATTAGTACTGACAATGCTGGCCTTTTTTACGTTGTGTTGTCGCACATGTTTCTGCAATTGACGGGTATCAATTTGACTAATCCCTGGAATATGTCGTTCCTTTAAAAAGGAATCCAATGACAGATCCTTTAATTGCGAAAAAGAAATATTTTCGCTTTGATGCACGACAATCCCCTTTGCGGACGTCAAAATGGATTCATAATTTTTGGGGTTAATTCCAACGTTTCCAATGGAGGGCTGCAAAAAAGTAACAATTTGATTATGGTAAGTTGGATCAGTTAAAGCCTCTTGATAATAATTTAAATTAGTATTAATTGCTAGTTCTCCAGTGGTACTGGTTAAATCACCAAATGCTTCTCCTGCAAATGAGGTTCCGTCATCTAGAACTAAATATCGTTTAACCACATAAACTCCTTCCTACCTAAGGTCATTGCTATTTTTGCTTAATTTCGACCCCATCTCGATCATCAATTTCAGATACTAGTACTTTGATCGTTTCATCTTTTGAACTCGGAATGTTTTTACCCACAAAATCTGCTCTAATCGGTAATTCCCGATGACCGCGATCTACCAAAACAGCCAAATTAATCCGTTTAGGTCGACCAATTTCATTGATGGCTCCTAAGGCTGCCCGAACCGTTCGCCCTGTAAATAATACATCATCGACGAGAACCACGTTTTTATCATCAATGGGAACTACGTTTTCTGCTACCGATTGATTACTGGCAGCAGCTGCTTGGTCATCTCGATACTTGGTGATATCCAGTGAAATTACCGGTACATCAGTGTCTTCCAACTTTTTCAGACGATTGGAAATCCGTTCTGCAAGGTAAACTCCGCGCGTCTTAATTCCAATTAAAACGAGGTTTTGGACCCCTTTATTCTTTTCGATGATTTCATAGGTAATGCGAGTCAATGCCCGTTGCATTGACATGCTATCTAAAACAACTTTTTCACCATTCATGCTTGGCTTCCTCCTCTAAATTTGTAACACCGTATTGTTTGGCTAACTTAGCTAATGTTTGCTGAAAAATGGGTGGCAAGGGACTGTGAAAATCTAACGCTTTCCCCGTCGTAGGATGCGTAAACCCTAATTCGGAAGCATGCAAAAATTGACCATTCCCCTTAATCGTTTTCCGGGGTCCATAGAGAGGATCTCCGACTAGCGGATGATTAATGTATTGCATGTGCACCCGAATCTGATGCGTCCGGCCGGTTTCTAACTGGCATTCCACTAACGTATAATCTGAACCAAACCGTTGTAGTACCCGAAAATGAGTAACCGCATGGCGCCCATCTGGAACCACCGCTTGTTTCTTACGATCCTTAGACGAACGACCTAACGAGGCATCGATAGTTCCCTGGTCTTCACGAATGTTGCCATGAACAAGTGCCAAATATTTGCGCCGACTAGTCTTTTCTTGGAGTTGCTTCGTTAACGATTGGTGGGCCACGTCGGTCTTAGCCACCATTAGTAAGCCTGAGGTGTCCTTATCAATCCGATGCACAATTCCCGGACGAACCGTCCCGTTAATGCTAGATAACTTGGTATGTGCAAGTAAAGCGTTAACCAACGTATGATTGGGGTGTCCCGGAGCGGGATGAACTACCATGCCTTGCGGTTTGTTAACGACAATCACCTGATCATCTTCATAAACCACGTCCAACGGAATTGCTTCGGGAGTGACATCTAATTGCTCGGGAGTTGGAATCTTAATCGTAATCTGATCATGCAATTGAGCTTGATACTTGGGTTTTTGGACCCGCTGATTAACTAAAACGGCTCCATCTTTGATTAGTTTACTAACTCGCGAACGAGTTAAATCCGGAAATTGATTAGCAATTAATTTATCTAACCGCGTATCTGGTTGGTCAACCGTAAATTGGCGTTCTTCCATTAGTCTAGTCCTCCTGTAAAACGAGTCGAATTAGGATTAATCCCACGCCGAGCGTAAGGTAACAATCTGCTAGGTTAAAAATCGGAAATTGGATAAAATCGAACTGAATCATATCAGTAACCGCACCAAAGAAAATTCGATCCAATAAATTACCAATGGTTCCCGCTAACATTAATCCTAAAGCAATTACAATCCAGTGCTGTCGTTGGTTTTTAGCCATTAACCAGATAAAAAGGAGGCTAGCGATTCCTGCAATTACGATAAAAATCCACGAATTACCCGCTAAAAAACTCCAAGCAGCACCTGAGTTGGTAATGTTTGTAATTGATAATACGTGGGGAATCAAATTGATGCTCTCACCTGGTTTAACTTGGGTTCGCACTATTTGTTTAACCCATTGATCAATAATAATTAAAAGTAATGTTCCCGTAAACGTAAGAATGAGGAATAACTGAGGGAACCGTGACTTACTTGTCTTACTCATGCTGGCGATCCTTGGTTAATAGTTCTTCTAGTTCAATTACAGAGTTCGCTGGTAATAAAAACTTATACCGACGGCCCCCGGCGTTAAATGCAATGCTATTTCGCTGAGCTTGCACTCGTGAAATGGACTGCAGACTAATCTTTTTCCCAAATGGATTTAAGACCTGTCTAATCTCAATCGTATCAGACCAGACTAACATCTTGCGGAAATAAATCTGGATCCAGGTCAAAGCCACAAACGCTAGAAAAAACATAAAAGTGATATTTTGAAATTGGGTGATTTCAAGCCAAATAATGACTCCGACCAATAAAACAATAAGCGTCCAACTCCAACAAATAATGCTAGTGGTGGGTTGCGGTTGATATAAAAATTTTCTTTTCTGCGTTATCATAAAAAATACCCCTTACAAGATGGAGATTACCATGTACATTAAAGTTTATTCTGATGCGGCGGAGCAGCCGCAGACCCAGCAATGTAGCGCTGGGGTTTTAATTATTGTTAATCACAAACAGTATCCAGTAAAACGGTTGCTCAATGCAACCAATAACCATGAAGCTGAGTTTCAAGCCTGTGAATTGGCATTGAAAACCTTACAACAACAGTTAACGAAGGCAGAGCAACACACTGCCATCGTTAACTATTATACTGATAGTAAAATCGTTGCTGATAGTATTCAAAAAAACTATGCCAAGCACTACCAAGAATACGTTGATTGCATTCAGCAATTGCAACAATCATTTTCTATTTTCTTTGTGAATTGGATTCCAGATCGAGATAACCAAGGAGCCCATCAATTAGCACTACAAGCCCTTCATCGCTCCGAGCGTAAATAGTTCGTAACTGGTTTAGAGTAAGTGGTTAAATCTACTGTTTGATCTAATGCTAATTGCGCTAAGAGCTTCCCGACTAATGGTCCGGTGGTTAATCCAGATGATCCTAGCCCGGTTCCCACTAAAAGATCAGCATGTTCTGGCACTGATCCGATAAATGGGCCGTAATCAGAGGTATAGGCCCTGGTTCCAACCCTCTTTAGAATAACATTTTCTGAGCTAATTCCTGCAATTAAGTGTTTAGCGGTTTGTAACAGGTCTGTCGTTGCTGCTGGAGTTTCAGTAAGATCAAAACCCTGATCATCTTCATGAGTTGCTCCGATAATCAATCGATCTGAAGCAACCGGAATAAAATCGTACTCTGACTCCGGCATCAGTACCGGTCGATTCGGTAAGGTAGCATGGGGTAATTGGAGCTCAATTAACTGGCCCTTTTGCGGACGAATATCAGCTTTAACGTTGATTGATTGCAACAACTGCTTCGTCCATGCTCCCGTAGCCACAATAATCTTATCAAACCGTTGAACTCCTCCGGTAGTGATTAATTGATGCTCATCAGCCAACGTTACTTGTTCTGAGACAACGTGAACCATTGCTTGTGCACATTGGGCTAACAGATGTTGACAGAAACGATTCCCATCAATCCAACTCCCCCCGCTTATGAATAAGCCCGGTTGTTGCATGTTAGTTAACATGGGTAACAGTTGCTTAATTTCACTAGGATTTAAGGACCGAATCTCCCCCATCAAGGGGGCTAATTGTTTTCGTTCCCGCGCCAATTGTTCTAAGTCAAAAACTTGTGCGGCATCTTTGCGCGTAATGATAGTTCCGTTATTAGCATAGGTCTGCGTATCCATCTTAGTCGCCGTTGCCAATTGCTTCACTACGACTGCTCCGTCTCTAGCTAAATGATACCAATGCTGATTGCGACGCTTTGATAACCAAGGAGAAATAATTCCCGCAGCTGCTTTCGTTGCTTGTCCGGTTCCATTGTCAAACAGTGTCACTTGCACCTGATCAGCGGGTGCCAGCTGGTTTAAAAAGTAAGCAGCACTAGTCCCTACGATTCCACCACCAATAATTGCTACTCGTTTCGTAAGTCATTCCTCCTAGGCTTTGGTTCCCCAATACTGGAAATAATCAGTTCGAATCTGACCGTTATAAAGCTTCCGGCGCTTCGTTGCCTTTTGTCCATATGCTTTTTCAAAATTTAAATCACTGGTTAAATAGTATTTCGACCACGTTGTTAACGGCCGAAAAACTTGTCCTAAATCACGATACAAATTCGTAGCGGCTTCCTGATCGCCCAATCGTTGTCCATAAGGCGGGTTAGTGACTACTACCCCATCGGTAGAAGTTGTCTTAAAATCTTGAACGGCTAATTGTTTGAATTGAATATCATGCAAAAGTCCCATCGCTTGTGCATTGACTTTAGCATGATTAATCATTTCTCCGTTCACATCAGAAGCCTGAATGTGCAGTTCTCCTTCATCTTTAATAACGCTCACGGCCTCATCCCGAATATTTTGAACTAGGTCGGAACTAATCCAATCCCATTCTTCAAACGCAAAGGACCGTTTAATTCCCGGAGCAACGTTTCTAGCAATCATCGCCGCTTCAATCGGAATGGTTCCAGATCCGCACATTGGATCTAAGAATGGCATCGTTTCTGGATGCCAATTGGTTAATAGGATCAAGGCTGCGGCCATATTTTCTTTTAAAGGAGCTTCTCCTTTGGCAATTCGATAACCTCGCTTAAACAAACTAGGACCGGTCGTATCTAACAGCTCCAGCACGTGGTTCTTATTAATGCGAACTTCTAGGGGATATAATCCCCCGGTTTCTGGTAACCGGGTTCTCCGGTGGTAAAAACTAGCTAGTTTAGTGGCAATCGCCTTTTTGGTAATCGCTTGTACGTCAGGGACACTATGTAATAACGACTTTTTCGAGCGACCAGCAACCGGAAATTCTCCGTCCATCGGAATTAGGCTTTCCCATGGTAGAGCCTTGGTGCCTTCAAACAATTCATCAAAGGTCTGAGCTTCAAATTCCCCGACAATTATTTTGATCCGATCGGCCGTTCGCAACCACAAATTGGTTTTGATAATATCAGTCACCGTTCCAGAAAACAAAACCATTCCATTCAAAACGTTGACCTGGTATCCCATTTGTTTTAATTCATTGGCGGTCACTGCTTCAATTCCCGCAGCACAAGTAGCCATTAAGTTAAATTTTTGCATGTTATGCCCTTTCTCACGATATAAAAAAAGAGTGGGAAAAAACCCACTCTTCCTGATTGGTGCAGGCTCCTGTAAGCCATGTTTTGTGCTTAATTGAAAGATCAGGACTAACAATCAAGTAGTAATCATCTATCTCAAGAATCATAATGATTCTTGCCCTACACTTGGTTCAATTTCCGTGTGTAAAGCTCCCCTACCAAAGTTTGGGTTTCCCGCTCGCGGGGTTTACTGCGTTCCAGTAATTCAATTTCTTGAATTAATCGTCTCTATAGCACCTTAGGAAGTACTGAGGCCTAGAAAATCCGTAGCCATTTCCTTCGCCGTAATTGTGTAACACAATCCCTCGGCTTATTTTTTCACCGGGCACGAACACTACAAGCATCTCAGCTTGTGCGAGAGTGGACTTTCCTCAGCCAGCAATTGCTGACCGCGATTACTCAGAACCTGCACCAATAATAACTAATTTTGTGGTCCATCACCAAAAACACGTTGCTCCAGATTGGATAATCGTTTCAAAATATCCATCGTGGTGGCATCAGAAGGTTTAGACTCATTAACAGGTTGTTGCGGTTGCACAACTGGTTCCGGCTGTGGTTGTTGCACTGTCGCATTCAGCTTAGTTTTCAATTGGTTATTTTCAGCCACTAATTGAGCAATTTGCTGATCCTTATCGTTGAGTTCCGTTTGGAAGGTTTCATAATCCTTAATAATTTCATCCAGAAAAGAATCAACATCAGTTTGATCATAACCGCGCATCTTTTGACGGAATTCTTTTTGGAGAATATCTTTCGGCGTAAAGTTAACGTTATCCATAATCTGCACCTCTTATCGTTTGGTAACTATCAAAGTATAACATAGTCACTCGAAAAATTCAGAATTAATTTCTGTCTCATATTGATCAGCTTCCTCCTGTAAATCATCAAAATCGATAAATTGGCAGGTATACGGATGCTGTTGTTGAAATGCTTCAATCGCATGCACATCATACTGTGCCTTTCCTTCATTTTCTGAATCATATAATAACAGAGCCCCATCAGTATGCGTTAGCATAAACTGCTGATAATTTTTTAGCTGTTGTGGTGAATGGTAAGGAACTTGACTAACAGTGGCAGAAAAATCAGCTAGTGCAAGCGTTTGCTGTAATCGCAATTGATTCGTTTCATTCCATTGCTTACCAAATTCTGCAAAGGGTAACATCACCGCGATTTGAAAATGATTTGGAAACTGTTTCTTTAAATCAGCCGCCAGTTCTACGGTCCACTGTTCCGTTCCTAGTTGTGCGCCGGTAATAATCCAATCACAACCATTATCAATTAACCCAATAAGCTGATTGCGCAAAGAACGTTTGATGATTTGAATTTTCGGGCTTTTTTCATCGAACGCCCCCAATTCATAGCTCCGATATCCAGTTATCCATTGTCTACTCATAAAGTCACCTGACTTGAATTAGTATAATTTTATTCCCCGGGTGGAATTGCTATAATAGAAATATCATTTGTTGTAATATACCACGCTTCAAATTAATTACTCAATTAGTAAGGAGGTTAATTTGACAATCAACTATCCTAACGGTCAACCATTTCGTACTGCTCATAATGGTAAGAAGCCGTCTTCATTGCCTACCACCAACTATGCCGATCGGGGGATGTCTTTAGAAGCAGAAATTAATCAAAGTAATCAATTTTACCGCGAACATCAAATTGCGGTCGTCCACAAAAAGCCCACCCCCATCCAAATTGTAAACGTTGACTATCCGAAGCGAAGTGCAGCTGTGATTAAGGAAGCCTACTTTAAACAAGCTTCGACAACTGATTACAATGGTATTTTTGCCGGTTATTATTTAGACTTTGATGCAAAAGAAACCACCAATCTTCATTCTTTTCCCCTAGCTAACTTTCATGAACACCAAATCGAACATATGCAAAGTTGTTACCAAATGGGGGGGATTTGTTTCGCTTTAATTCGCTTTGTAAAGCGAAATGAAATATACTTGCTAAACGGACCGGATTTGTTTCATTTCTGGGAACGTCAATTTCATGGGGGTCGCAAGTCAATTACCCAAGTTGAGATAGCCAACCATGGTTATCTAATTCAACCACAGCTTAATCCTTTGATTCCCTATCTGGATGCCGTCCAAATCATTATTGATAAAAGTAAAGGAGACCTAGAATGAGTTCCGATGAAGTTTATAGCCGTTTAAAGAAAAGTCGCAAAAAGAAGCACGGCCCCATTTTTCAAATTACGATGTGGGTGCTTTTTTTCCTAGTTGTGCTTTTTTTCATTGGATGTGGAGTATTTGCCTACTACGCTTCCACGGCCCCAAACATATCCTACAAAACCCTTTCCAGTGATAATTCCACTACCATCTATGATCGTAATGGAAAAGTCATTTCGAGGTTAGGGATGCAAAATCGGGATTACGTAAAACAAGAGGATATCCCCGATAATCTAAAAAATGCCATTATCTCAGTTGAAGACCGGCATTTCTACACCGACAAAGGAGTGGATCCAGTTCGAATCGCTGGAGCTGCTGTTAATAACGTTTTTGGTGGCGGAGGGCTTCAAGGTGGAAGTACCTTGACTCAACAACTAGTAAAGCTTTCGGTTTTCTCTACCAAAGCTTCGGACCAAACCTTGAAACGAAAAGCACAAGAAGCTTGGCTCGCCACTAAGGTTAATCGCGAATACAGTAAGCAACAGATTTTAGAGTTTTACATTAATAAGGTTTATATGGGTAATAACGCATACGGGATGCAAACCGCTTCAGAAGTTATGTACCACAAACCACTTAGTAAGCTTGATTTGTCCCAAATCGCTTTATTAGCTGGACTTCCTCAGGCTCCGGTTGCATATAACCCCGTTCACAACCCGAAATACGCTACGGCCAGAAGAAACCAAGTGTTAGAGGCCATGGTGAAAAATAAATCAATTTCCCGCGCTCAAGCCGATCAAGCTGAAAAAGAAGACGTTCAAACGGGAATCGACAAGAAAAACGTAGATAAAACGCCAACCCAAAAGGACGAAAAATATGCTGACGCTTACATCGGTCAGGTACTGCAAGAAATGAACCAAAAGGGTTATAAATTAAACGCCGGTAACAAAGTCTACACGAACATTGATATGGACGTGCAAAAGAAAATGTACAACCTGGCTAACGACGAAAATTCTGATTTGAACTTCCCGAATAATGATTTCCAAATTGGAGCAACCATGACTAACCCTAACAACGGAAAAGTAGTGGCCATGCTCGGGAGTCGGAAGCAAAACGTCCAATTCGGTTTAAACCGGGCCGTGCAAACTGATCATTCCAGCGGTTCCACAATGAAACCCCTCATGGATTACGGACCCGCCATTGAATATCTCAACTACCCTACTTACCAACCATTAAAAGATACGCCATATACCTACCCAGGCACCGACCGCAAATTACATGATTTCGATAATCGGTACGAAGGAACGATTACCATGCAAAAGGCGCTCGTGGAATCACGAAACATTCCCGCCATTCGAACGTTAGAGGCCGTTGGAGTTCCCCGAGCGACTGAGTTCCTAAAGGGCTTGGGAATGACCTTTAAAGACCCACTTAACCTCCAAAACGGGATTGGGGCTTACATTTCAACTGAACAAGAAGCAGCTGCATACGGAGCCTTTGCTAACGGTGGAACTTACTACAAACCCTATACCATTTCTAAAGTAGAAACCCCAACGGGTGAAACTAATCATTACGAGTCCAAAGGAAAAGAAGCAATGTCTGATTCCACGGCCTTCATGATGACAGAAATGCTCAAAGGCGTTATGACTGATCCGAACGGTTCGGGAACCGCGGCTAACATTCCAGGTTTAAACCAAGCCGGAAAAACAGGAACAACGCAATTCCCAGATGACTGGCTTAGTTCAGTTCCCGATGGTTCCAGCATGGATTCTTGGTTTACTGGTTATACCAAGAATCTCTCCCTCTCCGTTTGGACTGGGTATGATCACCCACTAGAACCAGGACACTATATTTCTCAATCACAAGCAAAAATTTCCCAACTTTTCTATAAAGAAGTAATGGAAGATGCTTCGCAAGATCTTCCAAACGACAACTGGACCAAGCCAGCTGATGTAATTAAAACGAGAATGGATAACCAGACGCAATACTACATCGCTGGTCACGGTGGAGAAGCCAAGGAAAACGTGATTAAAAACAGTACCCAGTCTGGTCAAACTGCTGATAATAAGGCGGTTGCAAATTTGAATAACAGCCAAACAAACAAGCAGGATGAGCAAACAACCGATAAAAACACGAATAATGGAACGACTGCTAACAACGAGCAAAAGCCAACGGCTGATACTAAAACCAACGGCACGCAGGCTACTACTTCCACCCAGACTGGAAATACTGATAATAAGCAAGCTAACACCACGGCAACTACTAACGAGCAGAAGCCAACCACTAATTCTCAAACAACCACGGGACAAACTAATCAAACGACTACTAATCCCGCTACTAATAATAACCAGCCAACTAACAATAACTAGAACGGCAGATTTATTTACAACTTAAAAAAGAGGCTCACATGAAAATGTGAGCCTCCTTTTTACTTCCCTGATTATGCCTGACCTTGATCTTTTTTAATCTTGAAAAGCGGTACTTTTGGTAACGGCTGTCGGGATCCCTTACTAGTTTGTTGTTGTCGTTGCTCCCGCTGAACTTCAACTTGAGCGGCTGACTGGACGTTGTGCTTTTTCCAATTTAAGAGAATTCGATCCATGTACTTTAAGTTATAAACTTGATTTAAGACGGCTTCTCGTAACGCTAACTGCACTAATTCGGCTGAATAATGATCCTTTTCAAACCAATCTTTAATCATCTCTAATTCAATTGGAGACAGCATCCGTCCAAACTCGTGATTAATCATCTTAAATGTTTGTTCCCGGTCGCTAATGCTCTCGGTTTTCTGATTCGATATTGAGGTTTTGTCGGTCATATTCGCTGATTGCGTTTTTTCTTGTCCTAACAATTCGTTTAACTTGGCTACTAACGGCGCAAAGCTGTATTCATCTTTGCCATCCGTACTGGTCGTAATTACGATCAGCTTTTTACTAACTAATTGATGTAATATTTCATAAACGTTATCTTCTGAAAAACCAGTGACTTTAGCAAGCTTGGGTGCCGCTGGAAAACGTTCTCCCTGACTGCGAAAATACTGGAGTTCCAATAAGATGGTTAATTCAGCAGCATTAATTTTCAATGTTGCTAAATTAGTTAATAAAAAACCGGATACATTAATTGATCCGGAATTTAAATATTCTGCTAATGGATTACTCATCCTAAGCTCCTTTTACAAATCAATTTTCTTAATGAGTTTTCCCGATTTGAAGTTAATCAATACGTAGTGCAGTTGATCACCATTTTGAATGGTAACCGCCCACGTTGGCTTCTTTTTATTGATTAATAATCCGGCGTTGGTTACCTTCCCCTTGACGTGTTGTTGGGCAATGGCACTCGCTTTTTCTGCGGTAATTCCATCATTTTGCTTCATCACTTGAATGTGTTTCCAATCGCCACTAACCACGGCATAAACGGGTTGATTAGAACTGTTTTTCCCAACCACGGTGTAATATGGTTGTTTTCCAACATTTGCTTTATACGTCCGTTGCACGTTATGAATTTGGGCATGCTGTTCTACTAACTGCGTAGCTGTCTTTAAGGTATGTTTTTGCGGTAACTTGGAAATGAAGACAATCACCATGAGGGCGATAAACAAGACCAATAATATCCCTGCAATCCAGCTTAACCAGCGTCGAATCAGGATTCTTCGTTTTCTTTCTTCTCGCATTTTAGATTCCTTCCGTAAGCGTACTAGCTTCATTATAGCAAATCATTTTCGTTGATTGTGCTTTAGCAAAAACTCTTTTTGCTGTTGCTGAATCTCTGCAATGGACCCCGTTTTAGCGGTTAGATTTTCTTCCAAAGCCGTTAAAATTTGATTGCCATACCGCTTGGTTAAAATTCGATTATCGAGGATGGTAATGATGCCATAGTCATCACTACGGCGTAGCAACCGTCCAATTCCTTGCTTCATTTCAATAATGGCATGAGGCAAGGAATAGCTGGTAAATGGATTTTTGTTTTGTTGTTTTAAATAGTGGGCGCGAGCCTGCATCAATGGACTATCCGGGGCGGCAAACGGAATTCGGGGAATAATGATGGATTTTAAATAGTTAGGGGGAAAATCAACCCCCTCCCAAAAACCATTGGCACCTAAAATAATGGGCGCTGTTTTTCCTTCCGAACGCCGTATAATCTTACTTTGGCTCCCAGAAATTCCGGCTGCTAAAACTGTGCCGATTCCCGCTTGATCATGCAGTTTATCATAAACTGCTTGAATTAACTCTAAGGAATTAAAGAGGACCAATGTCGGAACTGGTTGCGCATGATAAATTTTTTGGATGGAATTGGCGACGAAGGCAACGTATTCCTCATTTTCAACCCCAGCCGGCATCGGTGTATTTTCCGTAATCATTAACTGGACCTGATTTTGATAGTCAAAGTCAGCTGCCAGCCGTTTCATCCGGGTGTTATTCCGGCGTAAGTCTAACTGATCATAGATATACTGTGATTTTTTCGAGGTAAAGAGCACGGCTCCCGTAAAAATAATTGGTTTAAATGATTGATAAATTTGTTTATGCAAGCGCGTACTGGTGTCAAACCGCGCTAACTCTAGGCGCATGTTGTTAGGGTCATGGTCGGCCCCGTACCGTAACCAAAATCCGTCAACACTTTGCTGCTCAGTTACAGACTGTAAAAATGTTTGCATCTGTTCTAAACCTTGTAGCACTTGATGCACGTGTTCGTTAAAGCGTAAAAAAGTTTCGTATTCAGAAGCCAACCACTGACCATCCGTCTGCCCGAGACTTTGATTAATCGTGGTTAAAAGTTGCTCTAACCGCCGGGCTTGTTGTTCTTGATGCTTTAATTCTACCTGCTGTTGTTGCATAAACTGGTGTAGTTTTGCTGCTGAAATTCCAATTACATTCGCTTGCTGGGTAAACCGAACTTGCAGCGACTGTATCAAATTTTGTAACAATTGCTGCTGTCGTTCTTCGATTTCCGTTAAAGAATCCACCAATCTTTGTAAATTAGAGCTTAAATTCCGATTGTGGTGCACAATCTCCATTAGATTCTGCTCATGAGTTTGAAAGATATCGTTCCGCACTCGCCCTACGTTTGCTTTGACGGCGCCTAACCACCATTCTTGGCGTTGAGCGGCAAAAGCTACTTCTGGTAAATGATGGGCTTCGTCCACCACTAGATACGGGGTCCCAGTCAGTTGACGGGTTAACCGTGTGGCATTTTGATATAAATAGTGGTGATTAACAATGATTATATCTGTCGTTTGCAAGCGTTGCATTTGCCAGTGCCAAAAATCATAATCCCCGAACTCACTATCAGTAAATTGGGGTTCTGACTGGTAATTAACCTGTTGTAAAATAGCCGCATTTTGGGGGATGTGCAATTCATCTAGGTCACCCGTTTCCGTCTCTGTTAGCCAGACCAAAATCTGGGCCTTGCTGAATTGTGACAAATGATTACTGTCATCCGCCACAACTACTGTCGCAAAACGGGAAAGATCCAGGTAGTGTCGTTTACTTTTTAAGACCAGCGACTGCAAATGAAAGCCCAAGTTCTGGTTTAGTTGTTCGCGCACGACCGTCTGGAGCTGTTCTTGCAAGCTAATCGTCGCCGTACTGATTACCACGGGAGTGCCGCTTTGACTTAAAAACGCTAGTGGCACCAAATAACCTAACGTTTTTCCACTTCCAGTGGGTGCTTCAATTAATAGGTTTCGGGCCGGTTGTTTATTATCTGTAAAGTTTCGATAAATTAAATTCATCATTTTACTTTGCGATACCCGCCACTCCAAGTGGCCTGCAAAATCTCGTTCCTTTTGCTTTTTGGATAACGGAAATTTGGTCAACCGGTTATGTTGGGCTGTGGTCGGAAGCTGATGCTTTTTTAGCACTAATCCTTCTAGTTCGATTAAATCAGCGGGTAGGTGATCGTGTTTGGGATGTACCTTTGCCCCCATTTTAATGAATTCATGGGTTTGTTGGGGTAGTTTTAAATCTAACGCTAACAGCGATTGCAAAGTCACATTTGGTAAGTCCTGCATTCGTTTAGCAATTAGTAGCAATAACTGCGCAGTGGCATCCGCATCGCTAGCAGAAGAATGCGGATGTTGATGTTGAATCTGAAAATGAGCACTTAAATCGCTTAACCGATAACTAGTTAACGTCGGAAAAAAGATTTGACTGAGGGTCACCGTATCAATTGCTTCAATCTCTAGGGCAGGAAAGCCCACTCGTTCTAAATGGTGATTCAAAAAGGGAAAGTCAAAGTTAACGTTATGCGCCACAAAGACCGTTCCTCGCAACATTTGATAAATTTGGGGCGCCAATTGGTCAAAGCTGGGCGCCGTCTTAATTGTGGTTTGATCAATCCCGGTTAATTCGGTAATTTCTCGAGGAATTGTCACCCCATCATTTACGTACGTTGAAAAAGTAGAACTAATCTTGCCGTTCTGCACGAAACTCACACTAAATTGAATAATGCGGTCGTCACGCCGTAAATCAGTTCCCGTGGTTTCCATATCCACCACAGCGTATTTTGAGTTTGAGTCCATCACGTATCTGCCTACTTTCGTTTCTAACTACGCCCATTTTACTACAAATCCTACGGAAACGGGTTCCTTGGCTTCAAGTTCAAAATCAAAGTTTATTTCTGACTATGGTAGAATAAGACTGATAAGAAAGTGAGCGATTGAAATGAAAAAGAAAGCAACGGGGCACAGTCACGCCAAGGTCATTTTTTTAGGCGAACATAGTGCCGTTTATCATCAGCCTGCCATTGTTTTTCCCATTCCCCAGGCAAACGTTACCGCAACGTTACAAGCGTCGCCTCAAGGTGTAACTACTATTCACAGTCAGTACTACTCCGGTCCCATTACAGACTTACCCGCATCAATGGCTGGAATTACCGCGTTAATTAAAAAGCTACACCAAGAATTAAATCCCCAGCATCAACCAGTAGCTCTGGAAATTAACAGCACGATTCCCCTAGGACGTGGAATGGGGTCTTCGGCTGCCATTGCGAGTGCCATCATTCGGGGGTATTTTTCTTTTTTCGAGGTTCCCCTGTCTCGAGCAACCCTGACCGAGTATACCGATATTGAAGAAAAAATCACCCATGGAAATCCGAGTGGGATTGACGCCCAAACGGTGAATGTCAGTCACCCGATTTTGTATGAACAACAACAATTTTTTGATTTTACCCCGCTGCTTTCTGGCTTTTTAGTGATTGCGGACACCGGCGTAGCGGGTAATACTAAGACGGCAGTTACTCAGGTTCGGGAATTCCTCGAGGCCGACCCAGTTCGCCAAGGACTCATTACCCGCTTAGGCCACCTAACCGAAATGGTTAAAACCTCCCTAACGAATCAGGATTTAATCAAAACGGGTCAGTCGTTGACCGAAGCGCAAGCAATTTTAACCGCGCTCGGCGTTAGCACCCCCAAAATTGAACAACTAGTCGTGGTGGCAAACCAGGCAGGCGCCTTAGGGGCCAAATTAACTGGCAGCGGATTAGGTGGTTGTATCATCGCCTTAGCAGCCGATTACCATAGTGCAAAGCGGGTTGCAGCAGCCTTGACAGACCATGGAGCCGCCCAAACGTGGATTCAATCATTAACTGAATTAAACCCAGAGGAGAATAATGACGATGAATAACTATGCCAAAGCCCGGGCGCATACCAATATTGCCCTAGTAAAGTACTGGGGCAAACGAAATGCAGCGCTAAAGTTACCGACCACTAACAGTCTTTCACTAACACTTGACCAGTTTTATACTGATACGAGCGTGCAGTTTGACGACCACTTAACTAGCGATCAGGTAACCTTGAACAACCACCGCTTAGATGAACCAGCCGCTCGCCGCGTTACTGATTTCTTGAACATAGTTCGCAATCAAGCCGGGATTACCACTAAGGCGATCGTTAAAACCACTAATAACGTTCCCACTGCTGCTGGTTTAGCTTCCTCTGCTTCCGGATTTGCCGCCTTGGCCGCTGCTGCTAGTAAAGCTAGTGGTTTAACTCTAAATCAGCGAGAACTTTCCCGGTTGGCCCGGCGCGGATCTGGATCCGCTACCCGATCAATTGACGGCGGCTTTGTCGAGTGGCACAAAGGAATTGGAGATCGAACTTCCTTTGCGACCCAGGTTGCCCCAGCCGATTACTGGGATTTAAACGTCATTGCCATTTTAGTGAACCAACAACCCAAAAAAATGAGTAGTTCTGAAGGCATGCAGCTATCGCAAACGACCTCCCCTTACTACCACGAATGGGAAAAACTTTGCCAACGTGACTTAAAAAAGCTTAAAATAGCAATTAAAAACCGTAACTTTAATGATTTAGGAACCATTGCTGAAGAAAATGCGATGCGGATGCACGCCCTGACCCTAAGTGCTGCCCCGGATTTTTGCTACTTCGACGCAGATTCTCTAAAGGCGATGCGCCTCGTTCATCAGCTCCGCGAATCCGGAATTCCGTGTTACTTTACCATGGATGCCGGTCCTAACGTTAAAGTTTTAGTAGAACCAGAACATCGAGAGTCAGTTGTTTCAACCTTACAAGCTGCGTTTGGACCAGATCACATTGTCGTGGCTGCTCCCGGTCCCGGTGTTCAATATTTCAGGTAGAAAGAAGACTAACATTGATTAAAACAAGCACCCCAGGAAAATTATATCTTGCCGGTGAGTATGCCGTCGTGGAAAACGGTAATCCTGCAATTATTGCTGCGGTTAATCGCTTCGTCACCGTCACCATTGATGAAAACACAGAGCGCTGTTCCATCACTTCAAAACAGTATGAAAATCATCTCGTCCATTGGGAACGGATTAACTCACGGATGGTGGTTGATGATCGGGATAACCCCTTTCAATACATCATTGCGGCCATTCAGGTCACTGAAGACTATGTGCAAGCACTTGGGAAACCGACCCAGAAATATCACCTCAGTGTAAATAGTGAGCTTGACAGCGGTACGGGGAAAAAGTACGGTCTGGGATCTTCAGCAGCCGTAACGGTGGCCACGATTAAAGCGCTCTGTCAGTTGTACCAGTTAAACGTTAGTAAAGTGCAATTATTTAAACTTGCAGCAATTGCGCACTTTAGTGTGCAAGGCAATGGTTCGTTAGGTGACGTGGCCTCTAGCGTGTTTGGCGGCTTAATCACTTATAGTTCCTTTGACCGGCAATGGCTTTCTGAGTTTCTACATAAAATTACCCTGCCTGAACTCTTAAAACTTGAATGGCCCCGCTTAGAAATCACGCCCCTGCAAATTCCACCAGTCTTACGCTTTTTAGTGGGCTGGACCGGTTCCCCCGCTTCTACGTCCCAGTTAATCGATAAGGTCGAACTAAAAAAAGGAAAACATGGAATTCACTACGAACGCTTCTTACATGACAGTAATAAGTGTGTTCGCGAAATTACCAACGGCTTTCGTCAAAATAATATCCGTTTGATTATGCAAAACATCAAGAAAAATCGGGAACTGCTCCAATCTTTGAGTCAAATGGCCGGCGTTTCCATCGAAACTCCGAAATTAGCTCGTTTGATTGAAATCGCAGAACAATATGGAGGCGTGGCGAAAACCTCTGGTGCTGGTGGTGGCGACTGTGGAATTGTTCTAATCAAATCTGATTGTGACATTGCCGGATTAAAGACTGCTTGGCAGGAAGCTGGCATTGATCCACTCGACCTTGCCATTTATAACTACTAAGGAGGAGTCCGTGATTAATCGTCAATCTCATCGCAAGGATGAACACGTTTCTCTAGCTAAAAAGTTTCATCAACCCTCTCAAGCCGGTTTTGCTGATTTGAAATTCATTCCCAACGGTTTACCTGAACAAGCAGTTGCTAATATCGATCTGAAGACGTCATTAGCGGGACATTCCCTCTCAGTCCCCTTTTACATCGAGGCAATGACCGGCGGCAGCCCTTACACGCAAAAGTTAAACCAGCAACTAGGTCAGATCGCCAAAGAAACTGGACTGGCACTAGCGTTGGGAAGCGCCAGCGTGGCCTTAAAGGATCCAGATAGTGCCGCCAGCTTTACGGTGGCACGCGAAACTAACCCCACCGGAATGATTATGGGAAACGTCGGTGCCGGGGTCACTCCCGCAGCAGCACAGGCGGTCGTGGATCTCGTTCAAGCTGATGCCTTAGAAGTTCATCTAAACGTCGTCCAAGAGTTGGTAATGCCTGAGGGCGACCGCGATTTTCATTGGGCAACTAACCTGCAAAACATCATCAACCACGTTTCCGTACCTGTCATCGTCAAGGAAGTTGGTTTTGGGCTTGATCAAGATACCATCCGAAAGTTGCACCAACTCGGTGCCACCACTGTAAACGTAGGTGGCTTGGGCGGAACTAACTTTGCTCAAATCGAAAACTTTCGCAGAAAGCGGAAAGAAATGGCCTATCTGGAGGACTGGGGTTTAACCACGGTACAATCTCTGTACGAAGCCCAACAAGTTCCTAATATCCAAGTGGTAGCAGCGGGTGGAATTACCAATCCGCTAGAGATTGCTAAAGCCCTTTACCTCGGTGCGGATGCCGTGGGAATTGCCAGTGAAATTTTAACCAACCTAATTGACAATGGCGTCGCCGATACCATCCAAATGATTCAGGATTGGATTTATGGGTTAAAGAGCATCATGACGGCGCTGGGAGTACGAAACATTGCTGAACTTCGGAACCGTCCGGTGGTTCTAAATCCCACGCTAGAGAGTTATTTACGGCAGCGTGACATTCATACCAATTAAAAAAGGATGAGCAAATGCTCATCCTTTTTTAGTTAGGCTTCAAATGATTCATCATTTATTTACCAGAAGATCCATCTTTCAATCCTGAAACAAAAGAACTAATGAATGAAAGGTTAATAAGTAAATAAATTAAAGATAATACAATAAGAATAACAATAATGGTTTTAATCGGGTTACGTTTAATTATACTTGTAAGTTTTTTTAGCATAAATTCCTTCCTTATTTTTGCATTTAAAACAAAGCGCTCATAATTACCGCAAAATCTGAAATCCAATGGATATAAATTCCACTCCACAGCGTATTAGAGTCCCTCCAGGAAGCAGTGATTGGATAGCGAGTGATTCCTACGATCAAAGGCATCAATAACTCAAAGTGATAGTGAGGTAAATGTAAAAGCGCAAATAAGATGCAACCTTATATATTTACAATGGGCCAAGCGAATCTTTTTAGTTTTGTTCTTAATAGTAAATGAATTAATGGAAGCGAAATTGAAGCCATTCCGACCTCTTCACCCACTAAAGATACTAAAAGTTTAAATGTGACCCAGATTTTAAGAATTAAAGGGGCATGTAAGTGATACGATTCATTAAACATTGTTGTATTATGAAATGATTTAAAGCCATTGGGAAAAAATAAAACGACGATTAAAATCGGGATTAGTTCCAAAAAAAACAATAAAAATACATACCATACCAACCGACGCCATTTAGACCAAGGAAATGGCTGGAAAAAAAGATGTAAATTAGAAAAACCGTATAGGATTACTAAACTAAGTAGTCCAGTTACTATCATTGATAACCAATTAAAGCGAGAATCGAGTAAAATTTCCCCAGCAAAGCCGAGTAAGAAAAGCAAAAATACAATAAAGTATCTTTTGGGTTCAAAGCTTAGCTTTACCATCTATGTGCTCCAAATTTACTATTTCCGTCATTTTTACCATTGAAACCTTCAAAATTACTGAGAACGTCTCTTTTATTATTAATAATGAATTCCACCTTTCATAACATATTAATTAAGCATAACATGTTTACTAATTAGATGAAATTCTTATTTGCTTTTAAGAATCAATGAAAATTAAGCTTGAAATCGTAGTCCCTTCGGGAAGAAATTCTTCACGGTGCCGTTTACCACTTTCCCAAATCCGACTGGCATTTGGTGATATACCAAAAGAGCCCAGCCTTTCGCTTGAATTTGATCGGTGGCAAAAGTATCTCCGTGAACATATTTTTGCCACTGCGCAGCGTTAATCGCAATCGTACGTTGAACTTGTTCCGGGTTAAGGACCATTGCTAACCCGTAACTCGGTTCAATTCGATTCTTTTTCAACGTTCCGAGGGGCGTTCCAGGGCGCATCACTTTCAATCCGTTTAAAGCCGGGATTTCTGGATTAAACGAATAAAGTTGTTCTTTAAACCGCAACAACGAACCAGCCTGAAAATTGGTCAGGTTCTGCTCCGCAAATTGTTGCCACTCTTTTCGCTCTGCTCCCGATGCACTGGCCTCTTGTTTTCTAATCTTCGTTGGCTTAGCCGTTTCCGTACTTTGAAGTTTGGCAATAAAATGACCGTCCCCCGCAAACAGGTGTGGAAAGAGTCGGACGGCGTCTTGTAAATCGGGATTCCCGTTCGCCCACGCTGGTTGTCCACTGCTCATGCCAGCTTGTTTTTCAAGCGGAACCATTTCTAGTGGGTATTTATCAAACAACCAGGCGATGATCTGTTCGTCCTCTTCCGGTGCAAACGTACAAGTCGAATAAATTAGCTGCCCACCCGGTTTTAACATTTTAACGGCCTCGGTTAAGATGTCTCGCTGCCGCAGCGCACATTCCGCTGGATATTCTTCATTCCAATAGGTCATTGCCTCAGGATTCTTCCGGAACATCCCTTCCCCAGAACACGGTGCGTCCACCAGAATCTTATCAAAGTAAGCGGGAAAAGCTTTACTTAGATGTTCCGGTGTCTCATTTAAAATTAACGGGTTCCACACGCCAAATCGTTCAAGATTTTCGACTAACACCTTGGCCCGGCTACGGTTAATTTCGTTAGCAACCAGTAAGCCCTGATTTTGCATCATCCCCGCCAACTGGGTTGATTTCCCCCCGGGAGCGGCACACAAATCAAGCACTCGTTCGCCCGGTTGCGGATTGACTGCCTCTGCTACTAACATTGCTGACGGTTCTTGGTTGTAAACATACCCACTTTGATGTTCTGGAGACTTGCCGGATACCTTGCCGTAATAACCATGCTGAATCCCTGGGATGGGATGACTGGTATCGACGTCCAGTTGCGCCGGACTCTTTAAGGGATTAATTCGAAAGCCATGCTGTGGAGTGTCGGTAAAACTCTGTAAAAAGGCCGGAAATTGGTACCCTAGTAACCGTTCATATTTTGTTTTAAATGCTGCTGGTAATTCAATCATGATTTTCCTCCGCAAAAAACTGCGTTGCTTGAACCGCCCGTTGCCAACCAGCATACCGTGATTTCCGCTCGGAAGCAGCCATTTGCGGTTGATAACTATTAGTTGACCGGATGATGGCTTTAATGGTAGCTAAATCGGTCCAATAGTTAACCTGCAATCCCGCTAAGTAAGCAACTCCGAGTGCCGTGGTTTCTGTCAACGGGGCCCGTGTGATGGTCGTATCTAAAATATCGGCCTGAAACTGCATCAAGTATTCGTTCTTCGAGACTCCACCATCCACCATTAACGATTTGACCGGTAATCCGGTTTCCTTACTCATGGTTTCTAAGACATCGCGAGTTTGAAAGGCCAAAGATTCTAACGTGGCTTTGACCAATTGCTTATCATCCGTCTGCTGGGTAATCCCAAAGATGGCTCCCCGCGCGGCCTGATTCCAATAAGGGGCCCCTAGTCCGTTAAACGCCGGCACTACATAGAGCTGATTGTTAGAAGCCGCTGCTTGCGCTTGGTGGGCAGTTTCTGTTATATCTTGAACCAGCTTCACCTGATCTTTCAGCCAGTCTACGGCTGATCCAGCGGTGAAAACACTCCCTTCAAACGCATAATTAACTTCCCCGTTCACACTATAGGCAATCGTGGTTAGTAAACCATGGGCAGACGTCTGGGGTTGGGTGCCTAAATTCATCATAATAAAAGCCCCCGTCCCGTAGGTGTTTTTGGTCATGCCGGGCTCTAAGGCTAGTTCCCCAAACAACGAGGCCTGTTGGTCCCCGGCAATTCCAGTAATCGGAATCTGGACTCCCATAAAGGTAAATTCTTGGGTGTAGCCGTAGAAATGGCTGGATTCTTCAACATCTGGCAACATTTGCTTAGGAATATGAAGCAGGTTTAGCAATTCTTCATCCCACTCCAACGTATGGATGTTATACAACATCGTCCGACTGGCATTCGTCATGTCCGTGGCATGCACGTGCCCGTTAGTTAACTTCCACAGCAGCCAGGTATCAATGGTCCCAAACAATAAATCACCGGCCTCGGCTTGTTCTCGTGCCTGAGGAACCTGGTTTAATAACCACTGAATCTTCGTGGCCGAAAAGTATGAGTCAATCAGTAAACCTGTTTTTTGCTGAATTAGTTCCTGGTAACCCGCTTCCTTTAGTTGGTTCGCGAGAGCGCTTGTCTGTTTTGATTGCCAAACAATGGCATTATGAATTGGTTTGCCCGTTTTTCGGTTCCAAACCACGGTGGTTTCTCGTTGGTTGCTGATTCCAATGGCGCGCACCTTATACGGTGGAGTTTCTGTCTGAAACAGCACCTCAGAGATGACCGTTTCTGTATTGTTCCAAATTTCAATTGGGTCTTGTTCTACCCAGCCAGGCTGTGGGAAAGATTGGTGAATCAAGCGCTGGGCCTGTCCCACGATTTGTCCCTGGTGATTAAATAAAATGGCCCGGACTGAAGTCGTGCCTTCGTCGATTGCGAGAATGTATTGTTCGTTTTTCATTGCGTACCTCATCATTAAAAATTCAGTCCTTATTATAACCTTTTCCCCTGCTTCTGCCTAACCGGAGCAGGCGCTCTCTTTTTCAGTTTCACACAAGAAGTGTAGAATAGATGCGGAACTAATTTTACGAAGGAGCATCATAAATATGACAGAACCAAACTATTCCGCTTGCACTAGTATGCTAGTGGGTAAAAATGCGACCGTCGATGGTAGTACCCTCATCGGTCGCAATGAGGATGCCAAAGCCGCCTGGCCGAAGCGTTTCGTCGTTCACAAACACCAAGTTGCAACGGAGCCGGTTGTTTTTCAATCTACTGCGAATGGCTTTCAGTTAGACCTGCCATCTGAGGCCGCTAAGTACACGGCTACCCCGGAATGGACTGACAGTGAAGGCTTATTTGAAGAAGAAGGAATTAATGAACACGGCGTGGCCATGAGTGCCACCGAGAGTACCTATGCTAACGATAGTGTCTTAGGCTGCGATCCGTTAGTGAAGGATGGGATCGGAGAAGAGGCAATGGTCACCGTCGTGCTTCCCTACGTCAAATCCGCTCGAGAAGGTGTCCAACGTCTGGGTGAAATTGTTAGTACGAAAGGTGCTAGTGAAACCAACGGAATCCTGTTTTCGGATACACAAGAAGTCTGGTACTTTGAAATCGGCTCTGGTCATCAGTGGGTAGCCCAACGGATTCCCGATGACTGTTATGCGGTGGTTGCGAACCAAATGGCAATTGAAAAGGTTGACTTTAATGACCAGGTTAATTTTCAATGGTCGCAAGGTTTAGAACAATTTGTCACCGACAATCATCTGAATCCAGATCGACACGGGTTTAACTTCCGCCACATCTTTGGGACTCGCACCCAAATGGATACTTATTACAATACGCCGCGTGTGTGGTACGGACAAAAGATGTTTAATCCCGAAATTGAACAGGAACCAACTTCTCAGGATTTGCCTTTTCTCCGCAAGAGTAGCCGTCGGTTATCAGCCACGGACGTCCAAATGTTGCTAAGTTCTCACTACCAGGGAACCGAGTTTGATCCAGTCGGAACGGGTAGTGAATTTGACAAGCATCGCTTCCGTCCGATTAGCTTCGCTAAAACCCAAGAATCACATGTTTTACAATTGCAAGCAGATTTACCCGTGGAAATCGGTGGTATTCACTGGCTTTCCATGGGGGTCGGAGCAGAGAGTACTTTCGTTCCCTTTTTCGCTGGGATTAGTGAAACGCCTGCCGCCTATCAATATCCAGTCGATCACGATTACGATCCTCAATCCGCCTACTGGAACTTTAAACTAGTCGGGATTTTAGTCGATGCTCATTACCATCGTTTTATCGAACAGGTTAACGATGTCCAAGCAGAACTACGGCAAGGTTATCGCCAAATTATTAATCAAACTCAGTCACAAGTTGCAACTAGCAACGATTTAGTTGCATTAGCCAATCAAGCTAGCAATCAAGCAGCTAAGCTCGCCTTAAGTCGATTCCAAGCATTAGCAGCCCAACTTATCACTGACTCTGCTGACCTATCACCGTTAAACTATCACCAGGATTTGAATTTATAGGGAGGATCATAACTGCATGTCGAAACAAAAAATGAAGACTGGCTCACTGGTCTTAATGATTTTCTCTGCCATCTTTGGGTTTGCCAATGTAACCGTAGCCTATGATCAAATGGGCTATGCCAGTATCATCTGGTATGCCTTTGCGGCGCTTGTCTTCTTTCTGCCTACTAGTTTAATGTTTGCAGAATACGGTTCTGCCTTTAGTGATGCCAAAGGAGGAATCTACTCGTGGCTCAAGAATTCAATCGGCGAACGGCTCGCTTTTATCGGGACGTTTATCTGGCTCTCAGCTTGGATTATCTGGATGATATCGGTTTCTAGTAAGGTATGGATTCCAGTTTCCAACATCTTCTTTGGTTCGGATAAAACCAACACCTGGCGCTTATTTAATCTGTTTACACCGATGCAAACCGTGGGAATTTTAGGAATCGTGTGGGTGTTAGTAATTACGTTTTGTGCTACCTGTGGTTTTGAACAAATTGCTAAAATTGCCAATCTAGGGGGATTCTTCACTCTGTTGCTTCCCATCGTCTTTGTGGTTCTGTCAATTATTGTCCTCATTCTGCATCATGGTCAATTAGCCGAACCCATTCACGGCATGAGTTCCTTTATTAAATCTCCGAACCCGTTGTTCGCCAGCCCAATTGCCCTACTATCATTCGTGGTCTATGCCATCTTTGCTTATGGTGGGATGGAATCAATGGGTGGAGTGGTCGATGAAGTGGATAATCCTAAAAAGACTTTTCCCAAGGGAATTATGATTGCCGGCATCTTAATGGCTATCATCTATTCGGGAACCATTTTCTTTGCCGGAGTAACCGCTAATTGGCACACAGTCCTAGGTAACGACAAGGTTAACCTTGGGAACATTACCTATGTTTTACTGAATAACCTTGGGTTCGTCTTTGCTCAATCACTCGGATTGTCGCATTCTGTGGCCATCACGGTTGGAAATTGGCTGGCGCGGTTTGCGGGACTTAGTATGTTTCTGGCCTACCTGGGTTCCTTCTTTGTGCTGATCTACTCTCCAATTAAGTCGTTTATTGAAGGCTCTGACCCACAAATTTGGCCCAAGCGCGTTACGAAGCTTAATCAACACGGAATGCCGGCCTTTGCCATGTGGTTACAAGCTGCCGCTGTTTCGTTGGTGATTTTTGCCATTTCGTTTAGTGGATCGGGAGCGCAACAGTTCTATCTGATTTTGACCGATATGGCCAATATTTCGAGCACCTTCCCATACCTCTTCTTAGTTGGAGCCTTTCCGTTCTTCAAACGTTTACCTGACATTGAACGTCCCTTTGTCTTTTACAAAAACCGCATCATGACGAACGCGGTCGTGACCATCATCCTCATTATCTTAGTCTTAGGAATTGGGTTTACGGCCGTTGAACCATTGTTAGAACACAATTATCAAACCGCATTCTGGACCATCTTTGGTCCGGTTGCCTTTGGAATAATTGGCTTGTTAATGTATGAAGTTGGATTACGGAAAAAACGGCGAAATCAATTGCAGTAACGAGAAAAAGAGATTGGAATTATCCAATCTCTTTTTATTATTCTAAGAACATAAATTACTTATTATTTTCCCTAGTAACATTCATAATTTTACTACAATTGTTATAATATTATTGTTCGCTATTTTGTATAATAGTAATTATCCAATAATAATTCAATTAAAATTCATAAATTAGCAAATTATTTTATAATTGTTAAGGAAACATAACTTTAACTGAAAACTCAGACGATTATAACAAAAATAATAATCGCTTTAATTATTTTTTAGAATAAAAATGTTTTTTTATACAGTTTGTTAATTTTGGGAAATAATATTACCAATTACAAACACAATCATCAAAGGAAATAATTTGATTAAAGCTAATAATTAATCACTATGAATTTTTTGTAAGCAAAGAGCAATCAATGCTAAATAAGCATAAATACAATTTTATAAAATATTAAATTGATTCATAATTACTTTCGTTTAATTCATATCCATCTACCAAAAATAAATACTTCTTTAAATTATAGTACAATTCATTTATATATAAGATAAAATATATATTTTCTAAACATAAATTAGCTAAATCTATATAATAAATTATCTCTTTTTTTATTTTTTTTGCATGATTATCTGTGTATGTTATTAATTGTTCACTGCTATTTACTGATATATCAAAATGAGATATTGAATTTCTTATTCTATTGCGCATACTCTTTTTTATTTGTTTACTAAAAGGCTCTGTATTTACTAAAAAATCTAGTTTATTTTCAAAAATTAATTTATCAAAATATTCTTTACTTTTTTTATCTGGGAATTTATTTGCATCACTTCTTGAAAAAAGATTATTTAATATAAAAATTACTTCTATATTCGCTTTTATAAATTCATAAGTGTGAGCATAAAGATGATTTAACTGATTATAATTTATTGTAGTTATACCATATTTTTCCTTATCTAGATTATTTAAAGTATTACCTTTTTTTAAATTAATTAGTGGTATAAATTGAATATATCTTTTAGAAAATTCATCAATAATATTCAAAAATTCATTATCAAATCTACTTAACTTATTTTTTATGTCATTTTTATTATTTTCAATATAATTAACAATAACATCTTTTATACTCAACATCTTTTCTGCAACATCAGTGTAATTTTTCAAAGTATTTTCATCCATAAATGATGAAATTCCTGTATCAGTAAGTAAAATTTGATGTAAAGCAATATTTAATTCTAACTTATCAGTTACTTTTGATACTACTGATTTAGATGTTTTTAAATAATCAGATACTTCATTATATATATAATATTGTTTGTTATTATTTAATATATGAAACCAGTTTAACAATTGACTCCATTTATTATTATTAATAAACGTCATGAAATTAATACTTTTATTTAAATTAAAACCACTACTTATAATATCAGCATTTCTTAAAAAAGGAGTTGCTATATATAATGGGTCTATTTTACTTGTAATCTTTTTTATTTTTGCTGTCGGGAATATCGCTGAAACTTCCAAACAATAGTACCCCTCTAATTTATCATCTACATTTTCAACATTTGTTAAAATTAATTGATTATATTTAAATTGTCCAACAATGGAACTCGTACATATTGGACATTCTATAGATATTGGTACTGTTAAATCTTCCATCTGAATTCTAAAATCGATTACTGTATTGCATATATTACATTTTACAAATTTATTTATAACCATAATAAACATTTAATCCTTTCATATAAAAAAATATTATATTTGCCATAAAAATGATTTACCATAATATTAATAATAATTGTATTTAACAATAAACACAATTATTATTAAATTTTGAATATGTAAAATTACAAAGTTTTTACTTCAAAAAGTATTTAAAAAATATTGCAATTAAGTAATAAAATCATGAATAATTATACATTGTTTAATCTATTTAAAAATATAATAAACAATATTTTTTTAACAACAAAAAAACGACTGGAAAAATTTCCAGCCGTTTTTCTTCTAGCGCTTTTTGAATGATTGCTTGATCCGAGCAGCTTTTCCTTGACGATCGCGCAAGTAGTAAAGTTTTGAACGACGAACCTTACCACGACGAACGACTTCCAGTTTAGCAACCCGAGGTGAGTTCAATGGGAAAATTCTTTCCACACCGATTCCGTTACTGATTTTACGAACAGTGTAGGTAGCTTGAATCCCGGCACCGCGGCGCTTGATAACTACACCAGTAAAATCTTGTAACCGTTCCGTGTCACCTTCAACAACTCGAACAGATACCGTTACAGTATCACCCGGCCGAAAGTCGGGAATGTCAGAACGTAATTGTTCCTGATTGATCTTTTCGATCAGCTTGTTTTGACGCATGTCAATTCTCCTAACTAGCACTCATATCTTTTCGACAGCGGAATACTGTTGTATTTTTTTAGTCTCACGACTAACTAATAATATAGCACATAATCACAACCAAATAAAGACTAATTTTATTCTTCTTCAATTTTTACTTCAGCTAATAACTCTTTCGCTCGCGGCGAAAGTTGCTGATGATCAATTAAATCCGGCCGATGCAAATAGGTTTTGCGTAATGACTCCTTCAAACGCCAATCAGCAATCTTTTGGTGGTCTCCGTTCGTTAAAACAGCGGGAACATCTGCACCACGAAAATTAGCGGGACGTGTGTATTGAGGAGCTTCTAGTAATCCTGTAGAAAAGGAATCATCTACCGCGGATTCATCGTTACCAAGGACGCCGGGGATCAACCGTGACAAGGCATCAATCATGACCAGCGTTGGCAACTCGCCTCCAGTCAGCACATAATCACCAATTGAATACTCATCGGTGACGACCGCCTTCACCCGCTCGTCAAAGCCCTCATAGTGTCCGCAAATAAAGGTTAAATGATCTGCTTGCGCTAAATCGGCGGCCGCTTGCTCGTCAAATCTCTTCCCAGCTGGATCAGTTAAAATAACTCGTCCGGCTGAAAGTCCCTCTGCTTGGGCTTGTTGTTGCGTATACGCGACGGCATCAACGATTGGTTGCGCCTGCAGGAGCATTCCCGCCCCGCCTCCATACGGAGTATCATCAACGTTATGGTGTTTATTCTCAGAAAAATCACGAAAATTAGTGACGCTCACCTCTAAAAGGTGCTTTTCTAAGGCTTTCCCTAAAATGGAATCGTGCAGCGGTCCGCTGATGGTTTGAGGAAATAAACTTAACACGTCAATTTTCATCTATTCCAAGCCCTCCAGCAGTTCCACCGTTACGACCTGATGCTCTAAATCAACCTGCTTAATCACTTCATCAATTTTAGGCAGCAATAAATCAGGTTGGTTGTTACGCTTGACCACCCAGACGTCGTTTGGACCTAAATCCATGATGTCTTTAATTGTGCCTAATTCGCGTCCCGTTTCATCAACCACGCGTAAGCCAAGGATTTGACTGTAGTAGTATTCACCAGGCTGTAAAAGAGCCTCAGTTTGTTTAGCAGCATCAATTTTTAACGTAGACGGCTTTAAGTATTCCACGTCATTAATGGACGGATGATCTTTAAAGTGCAACAAAATAAAATTTTTGTGCTTCCGGGCCTGATCAATTTCTAGTTCGACCATCGGGCCGTTTTTAGGAAAGGCGTAGACGGTTTCGCCCGGTTGAAAGCGCACTTCCGGAAAATCAGTTTGGGGTAAAACCCGAACTTCACCCTTTACTCCTTGTGTATTGACGAGCGTTCCAATCTCTAAGTAATCCATATTTAAGTAATTCCTTTAATTCTAATTTATGCTAAAAAAACTCCTAAATAAAACTGGGTTTTATCTAAGAGTTCTTTTCTATTTACCGTCATCAATAATTAACTTAACTCGCTTGTGATCAGGAACGTGAATGCTATACACAATGGCACGAATGGTTTGTGCCACGCGGCCTCGTTTACCAATCACCCGGCCCACATCTTGGGGATTCGGAGTCAAAATATATTCATGAAATTCAGCGGTTTCTCGATGATCAATTTTGATGTCATCGGGAAACTTTACTAACGGTTTAATGATGGTTGTGATGAGATTGTCAAAGTTTACCATGATCAGCCTTATTTTTGCTTGTTAGCTAATTTAGCTTCATGCAACTTCTTCATGATGCCGGCTCTTGACAAAATGTTGCGAACTGTATCAGAAGGCTTGGCACCCTTTTGCAACCAATCCAAAATTGTTTCTTCTTCTAAAGTTACTTGGTTTTCTTGAATTAATGGGTTGTAAGTTCCCACGTTTTCAATGTAACGACCATCACGAGGGCTTCGTGAATCAGCAACTACGATTCGATAAAATGGATTTTTCTTGGAACCCATTCGTTTCAAACGAATTTTAACAGACATAATGACACCTCCTCAAGTTTTCTTAACGGTCTCTATCTTACCAAGAATAAAAAGTAATGTAAAGGGTTTTTTCTTTACACTCTTACTTTTTCCGTTTTTTCAAACGTTTCCGCTTATTCTTTTTCATCTTACGGCTCATCCGTTTCATGGCAAGGTTGGAAAGCTTACCGCCCATGCCACCGCCACCCATGCCAGCAGCCTGCATCATGTTTTCCATTCCAGCCATGTTCCCGTTTGAGACTTGGTTCATCATTTTCTTCATTTGATCAAACTGCTTGATCATCCGGTTCACACTTTGAATCGGTTGCGCCGAACCACGGGCGATTCGACGGCGTCTAGATGGGTTTAGAACCTCTGGATTTTCCCGTTCCTCGTCCGTCATGGAGTAAATCATAGCCTTAATGCGTTCCAAGTCCTTGGGATCCATTTCAACGTTTTTAAGCGCCGGGTTGTTGGCCATTCCCGGAATCATCGCCATGATGTCCTTTAACGGACCCATGTTTTGAATTTGTTGTAACTGATCCAGGAAATCATCAAAGTTAAAGGAATTTTCGCGCATCTTTTCGGCGAGTTCCTGCGCCTTTTGTTCATCCACGTTTTTCTGGGTCTTTTCAACTAAGGAGAGCACGTCTCCCATTCCCAGGATTCGGGAGGCCATTCGATCGGGATGAAAGACATCCAAATCGTCCATCTTTTCACCCTGACCGGTAAAGAGGATTGGTTTCCCGGTCACAGCCTTAATGGATAGGGCCGCCCCACCCCGGGTATCCCCATCTAACTTGGTTAAGACGACTCCGGTGATATCCAGGTCATCGTTAAAACCTTCAGCCGTTTCGACCGCGTTTTGTCCGGTCATGGCATCTACAACCAGCAAAATGTCAGTTGGTTTGGCGACTTCCTTAATTTGTTCCAACTCATGCATTAACTTTTCGTCAATTTGCAGCCGTCCGGCCGTATCGATAAAGACGTAATCGTTATGATTTTCGCGAGCTTGATCCAGTCCATCCTTAACAATTTGAACGGGATCAACGTCGGTGCCTTCCGAAAAGACCGGGACGTCAATTTGCTTTCCCACTTGTTCTAACTGGTCAATGGCCGCCGGACGATAAACGTCAGCCGCAATTAGCAACGGTCGTGCATTATCATCCTTTTTCAAACGATGAGCTAGTTTCCCCACCGTCGTCGTTTTCCCGGCCCCTTGAAGTCCGACCATCATAATGATTGTGGGAATCTTAGGGGCCTTTTTCAGTTCGGTGGCTGAACCACCCATCATTTCAGTTAATTCATCGTCAACAATCTTAACGATTTGTTGCCCCGGGTTCAGGCCTTCGAGCACCTTTTCCCCATTGGCTTTTTCTTGCACTTGCTTAACAAAATTACGCACCACCGTAAAATTAACGTCGGCATCTAGCAGGGCCAGCCGAATCTCGCGCATGGTACTGCGTAAATCGGCTTCACTAATCTGGCCCTTTCCCCGTAAATTACGAAACGCATTTTGTAATTTTTCTGATAAACCTTCGAATGCCATGTGTACTCCTTTAGTTTTCTTCTAGTTGCTCTAACCGGTTCATTAACTCGTTTAATTGCACATCATCCGCATGTTTAGTGTGCACGACCTGCGCTAATTGATCAATCAGCTGATTGCGCGCCACAAATTTTTGATACAAACCCATCCGCTCTTCGTACCGCTCTAGGGTCAGCTCGGTTCGACGGATATTATCATACACCGCTTGCCGACTCACGTTAAAATTCTCAGAAATCTCACCCAGTGATAGGTCGTCAGCATAGTACTGGCGAATGTAATCAGCCTGTTTGGGCGTCAATAAGCTGCCGTAAAAATCAAACAACGCGTTAATCCGGTTATCCTTAGCTAGTTTAGCATTAAAATCAGTTTCCATGGTTATTCCTTAATGAGGCCTTTAAAGAGCCCATACACAAATTCTTCCGGATTAAAGGTCTGGAGGTCATTAACCCCTTCCCCTAATCCAACGTACTTCACGGGAATCCCCAAGTCTTGCTTAATGGCTAGGACAATTCCACCCTTGGCCGTTCCGTCAAGCTTGGTCAAGACAATTCCGGTAATGTCTGCTACATCCCGAAAGAGCTTTGCCTGAGTTAAGGCATTTTGTCCGACCGTCGCATCAATTACCAAGAGGACTTCTTGCGGTGCCCCTGGAATCTCTCGATGGATGATTTTATTCATCTTTTCCAGCTCTTTCATCAGGTTAACCTTGTTTTGTAACCGTCCCGCCGTATCAACTAACAAGATGTCGTAATCTTCGTCTTTAGCTCGTTTTACCGCGTCAAAGACTACCGAAGCGGGATCACTACCTTCCGGTTTTTGCACGATATCCACCTGATCGCGGCGCGCCCATTCAGCTAGCTGTTCAATGGCTCCCGCCCGGAACGTATCAGCCGCAGCCACTAACACTTTTTCCCCTTCCGAACGATACTGGTTCGCCAGTTTTCCAATCGTGGTGGTCTTACCAGCCCCATTAACCCCAATCATCAAGATTACGGTCGTCCCGTCCGGATTTTGTTGCAGTTCCATTGATTGTTGGTCCGGCACATCATAAATTTCGACTAATTTTTGGACGATGAAGTTTTGAACTTCATTGCGCTTTTTAATGTTGTTTAACCGCACGGCATCGCGAAGTTGATCACTAATCTCGGTTGCCGTATTAACTCCCACGTCAGCTTGGATTAGGGTATCCTCTAAATCATCAAAAAAGTCTTCATCCACCGACCGGAAGTTGGCAAACAGACGGTTTAAACTTTGACCAAAGGAAGACCGTGATTTCGACAACCCGTGTTCATACTTTTGTTCTGCTGCTTGCGGAGTTTGTTGCCCCAGTTGTTCTGGTTCCTCGGAATGCTTAGATGTAGCTACTTCGTCTGTAGCAGCAATTGCTGATTCTGACTCAATTTTCTCCGCGGAAGCTGCCGTTTCAGACGCAGTTTCCGTTGTACTTTCCGCAGTAGTGGATTCCGATTCCGTTGCAGTTGAGGCTTCGTTTGCCTGCGAGCTAGCACTTTCACTTGCAGAAGCGATTGCAGTTTCCGTACTAGCCGTTGATTGCTCTGTGCTAACAGCTGCCGTTGTTTCTGATTGCGCGGCATCAGATTCAGCTGTCTGGGATTGTTCTGCGGAAATTGATTCAGAACCATCAACTTGCTCCGGCTGTTCGTGCTCGTTCTGATTTTTTCGTTTAAAAATGTCAAATAATCCCATCGTTATGTCTCCTTTGTTGGGTATCTTCTAAGTTAACGGATACTAACTTTGAAACTCCAGAATCCTGCATGGTAATCCCTACCAATTGGTCTGCATAAACCATGGTTTCCTTTCGGTGGGTAATCACAATAAACTGAGTTTGTTTTTTCAATTTTTGCATGTAACGAGCAAAGCGGTCCACGTTCGCTGGATCAAGCGCGGATTCTGCTTCATCTAAAATCACGAACGGTACTGGCTTCACCTGCAAGACCGCAAACAATAAAGCTAAGGCCGTTAAAGCCTTTTCTCCACCAGATAACAAACTCAAATCCCGATACCGTTTTCCTGGTGGTTTCACAAGAATGTCAATTCCCGTCGTCAATAAGTGATGGGGATCCGCTAGTTTTAGCTTAGCTTCTCCACCACCAAAAATATGCCGAAAGACTTCAGTAAAAGCGGAAGCCACCTCGTTAAAAGTCGTTTGAAACCGTTCTTTCACCGTTTGATCCATCTGATTCATAATCGTTAACAACTGGGTTTTTGCAGCTAAGAGGTCGTCTAATTGTCCGTTCACAAAGTCTGAGCGCGTTTTTAATTCATCATAAGCAGCAATGGCACCCACGTTGACGGGACCAAGCGCCGTTATTTTGGTTTGAACCTGGTCCAATTCTTGTTGCAGGCTGGTTTCATCTAACTCAAGAACCTGCAATTCCTGGTTCGCACTATCCTGTAAGGATTGCAATTCTACCTGAACATCAGTTAGATGTTGCTGTTGAATCTTGCCGTCGGCTTGAAGTTCATGAGCTTGTTGTTGGACCTTTGTCAAAGCTTGTTGTTGCTCTGTAATTTCACTTTCCAACGTCTCAGCCCTGGATCTCCCCGTCGTGATTTGCTGTTTAATTTCCTGTAACTCTTGTTGTTGTTTCTCAATCTGACTTTGGAGTTCAGCAGGGTCAATGGTTACGTCTGGTTGTAATTCAGCTAACTCTTGTTGCACTTGAGTCAGTTGTTGTTGTAACCGTACTTCAGCATCCTGTTCGGTTCGCAGCTGTTCCGTTACCTGATGAACTTGATTGCGCTCCTGTTTCAGTCTTTCCCGAATCTGACTCTCCTGCTGTTGCTGTTTCATCAAAACGGACTGACTTTGTTGCTGTTGTTGCTTATGGGTTTGGATTGCTTGTTTCAAGCGCTTGACAGTTGCTTGATTCTGATCTAACTCAGCTTGAGTTTGGGCAATAGCTTGCGAATCGACTGGCATTTGCTGATCATCTGCAAAATTCAGTTTTAACTGCAGTCGAGTCGCCTCCTGTTCTCGTTTTTGTTGTTCTAATTGTTCCGTTAATTGCGCAACTTGTTGCTGCTGCATCTTTAACTCCGCAGTCTGAGTTGATTCTTGTTGATACCATTCGTCCCGTTTAGTTTGAGCGGTTTGCCCTGCTTGCTTAATTTCTGCTAGCCGTTGTTCCTGTTGTTTTAACTGTCGTTGTAACTGGGTTTTCCGTTGCGTTAGCTGGTCTAATCGTTGGCGTTGCCGCAAGATTCCACTTTCATCCCGTTGGTTTCTTCCTCCGGTAATGGATCCCCCTGCATTAACCACCTCTCCGGTTAACGTTACAATTTTAACCCGGCGTTGAACCAGTTGACTAATTGCCGTGGCATGCTCCAAATTATCTGCAATAATCACGTTTCCCAACAAATGAACTTTAACCCGTTTCATTTTGGCCGGCATGGTAACTAAGTCAGCAGCGACACCTAAAAAACCGGGTTGTTGTTCAGCCATCCGCAGCAAACTGGGATTCACAAATCGTTCATTAATGGCGTCTAGTGGCAATAACGTTACCCGGCCGAGTTGCCGTTGACTTAAAAAGCGAATGGCCTGCCGGGCATTTTTGACGTTGTCAACTACAATTTGCTGGATGGCACCGCCTAGCGTGGTTTCAATCGCTTGTAAATAGCGCTCCTCAACCTGCAAGAAATCACCGACTGGTCCTAAAATTCCAGTTAATTCGTCACGATGTTGCAGTAAATTCCGACTGCCCCGGTACAAATTATTATGCCCCGTCACCATATTTTGTAAACTATCACATTCGGTCTTAACCGTCTGCAGATCACGAAGTTGTTGATACCAACTTTGTTGTTGCTGTTCCTGTTGATTAGCCAGCTCATCAACTTGGGCTTGAAACCGTTGTTGCTGTGCTTGTGCTTGCGTAACTTGTTGTTGCAAGTTCTCCACGTCCTGCGTGGCCGTAGCTAATGCTGCTTCCTGACGAAGTTGTTCTGTTTCTAATTCACGTAGTTGGCGTTGTTTTTCTTGATAGGCCTGTTGTTGTCGTTCCGACAGTTGGTCTGCCATCCGTAGCTCGTTTTTTTGATTCGTTAACTTTTGCATTAACGCAACGTATTGACTCTGGGCTTGCTCTAATTCAGCTTCTTCTGCATCCACCTGTTTCAGTTTCTTCGTGGCATCGCTCGCTTCAATTTGCTTAGTTAACGTTTGTAAGCGTTTGTTGGTCGCTTGTTCTGTCGTTTGAGCTACTTGAAGCTGTTCCGTGAGTTGGGTAATTTTATCTTGCTCCTGTTGCTGCCGTTGCTGGAGTTCAGTGAGCTGGGCTTGCTTAAATTCAAGCTGCTGTTCACGAAGTTTGGCTTTTCCAGTAGCAGTCTCCAGTTGCTTGGTCGCGGTTAATAATTGCTGCTGCAATTCATCTTGCCGTTGTTCAGCCGTTGTTAGCTGCTGGCGAACCGTTTGTTTGCGTTCTGTTAACCGTTCTAATTGCTTCGTTACGCGCTGTTGTTCAACCGATTGTGCTTGCAGTTGAGCAGTAGTCAGTCGCTGTTGCTGCCGGAAATGCTGCTGTTGAGTAACCAACTGGGTATAGCGTAACTGCTCCAAACGAGCCGTGTGTTCTAAGTATTCCTTAGCCGTTGCGCATTGTGCTTTTAACGGCTCTAACTGCTTATTTAGTTCGCGGGCAATGTCTGAGACTCGTTCGACGTTCGCCTGGGTATCAGCTAGTTTCTTTTCCGAATCAGCCTTTTGTTTTTTATACCGATACACTCCCGCAGCGGTTTCAATTACCGCGCGTCGTTGTTCCCCGTTTCCGGCTAAAATATCATCCACGTTTCCCTGGGAAATGATGGACAACGACCCTTCACCTAAGCCAGTATCTAAAAATAGGCGCTGAATATCTCGTAGGAGACATTCTTGATCATTAATTAAATAATTACTCTCACCATTGCGATAGTATCGTCTGGTGATTTTAACCTCGCTATAATCGGTGTCTAAGTAGTGGTCATGATTTTCAAATTGTAAGCTTACTTCGGCTCGATTCAACGGTCGCCGATCATTGGAACCAGAAAAAATTACGTCTTTCATTTTCTGACCACGTAGCTGCTTGGCCGACTGCTCCCCTAAGGCCCACCGAATTGCTTCAATAATGTTACTTTTTCCGCTTCCGTTGGGACCTACGATGCCCGTTAAACCGTCTTGACAGTCAATGACCGTTCGCTCGGCAAATGATTTAAATCCAGAGATTTGAATTGACTGTAACTTCACGAACGTTCACCCACTTTATTGTAGTTTTTGGTCTTTAATCCCTAGTTTGTCCAACGCAGCCTTGGCCGCTGCTTGTTCAGCACTTTTTTTCGAATGTCCCTCACCCACGCCTAGTTCTTGGTTATCTACCAAAACGGCAACCTTAAACTGACGGTCGTTATCGGGTCCATCTTCATCTAAGAGTTCGTAGTTAATGTCGACGGGCCCATTAACTTGAATTGCTTCTTGTAATTCGGTCTTATGATCGAAAAATTCATCAAACCAACCTTCATCAAGCTTAGGGAAAATCACTAAGCGACAAAAGTTTTTCACGGTTTCAATTCCTTGATCCAGGTAAACGGCCCCAATAAACGATTCAAAGATGTCACAGAGTAATGAATCGCGATTGCGGGCGCCCGCCTTTTCTTCCCCTTTTCCCAACCGAATGTATTTGTCAAAGTGACATTCACGAGCAAAGCGGCTAAAACTATGGCGATTAACCATCGCGGCCCGGAGCCGAGTTAATCGTCCTTGCGGCATTTCTGGATAACGTTTAAAAATGTAATCAGAAACCACTAATTGATAAACCGCATCCCCTAAAAATTCTAGCCGTTCGTAGAACTTAAGGTCTTCATCCGGATGCTCGTTAACGTAAGAAGCCTGCGTAAAAGCCTCGTCTAATAATGCCTCATTGTTAAATTTAATGTTATAATCACTGGCTAATTTGTGATCAAATTCTTTCTGCAAGTGAAGTTCCTCCCGATTGTTTAATGATTCCATTATAGCATTAAACGAAAAACCCCATCAGTCCATGATGGGGTTTCATTTATTTTTGCTTTGGCGTGTTTTTAACGATCACGGTCACTAAATCCTGAACCGTATCAATTTGTTCCGCGGCATCGTCTGGAATGACATCCCCAAACTCATCCTCAAGCTCAACGATAAAATGGGCCAAGTCCACAAAATCGGCACCTAAATCCCGTTGGAAATTAGTTTCCAAGTTAATTTCATCCTTTTTAACTTGAAATTGATCTTCCAGCGTTTGTGCTACCGTTGCAAATACCGTTTGTTCGTCCATGGTAAAATCCCTCCACCGTTATTTTTGCTGTTGATCAGCATGAAATTGCGTTGCAATTCCGTCCACTAAATTTGAATTGGCCACTTCGGCTGCGCTTTGCAAGGCGTAGAAAATTGTTTTGGCATTGCTGTTCCCATGCGTTTTAATCACCGGCGCTTTTAACCCCAGCAAGACGGAGCCACCGTACCGCGTATAGTCCATCTTTTTGGCAATTTGTTTTAACGCTGGCTTTAACAATAAGCCACCG
The DNA here is from genome assembly GCF_024029675.1 of Fructilactobacillus carniphilus. NCBI lineage: Bacteria > Bacillati > Bacillota > Bacilli > Lactobacillales > Lactobacillaceae > Fructilactobacillus > Fructilactobacillus carniphilus. Next base: position 523,016 of record NZ_CP097121.1, read on the forward strand.
AGTTTTTCTCGAAGACCACCGTCGTTAATACTATCTTTAATCATATTAACCACAGCTAAGGCACTACCTTCAATCCCTTTTAACGCCGCATTCCCAGTAAAACCGTCAGTTACCGCCACGTCGGTTACGTTATGTAAGAGATCTCGGGCTTCCACGTTTCCGATGAAATTCAACTCACCAACCTGCCCCATTTTTTCGAGTTCTTCATACATTTTTCGGTGATTAACGTCACCTTTATCGGGCTCCGTTCCGTTATTAATCAAGCCAATTCGGGGGTTATCAATCTTGCGCACCAGTTGACTGTACAGCTTCCCTAACTGAGCGTACTGCAATATGTTTTCCACCTTGGCATCTGCATTCGCACCGGCATCAATCATGGTAAAACCTTGGTCATTGTCTACAACGGGGAGGGTCACAATCAAACCAGGCCGACTAATTCCCCGCATCCGGCCGATAATCAACAAGCCTGCAACCATTAAGGCTCCGGTATTTCCAGCCGAAAGCAATAAGTCTGCTTCCCCAGCTCGAACCGCTTGGGCTGCTAATACCAAACTAGCTCGTTTCTTCTTTTTGACCGCGCGCACGGGTTCATCATCCATTTTAATTACTTCATCGGCGTGAACAATCTGAATGTGCTGCTTGTTTTTTACTAACGGCTCAATTTGCTGCTGGTCCCCAAACAAGATGTATTCTATATCGTCTTGACTAGCATCACGGGCTAATTCTGCGCCCGCCACAATTGCCTGAGGGGCGTAATCGCCACCCATAGCATCAATTGCAATTTTAATCATGCAGTAACTCCTTAATCAAATGAGGTATTGTTATTTAATGTTTGTAATTGTCGAACTAAGTTTTGGTTCTCTGGATCTTGCATCCACTCAGGATTATCAGTCACCATTTTAGCGACTTCTTGGGCGGCACTCAAGACATTCACATCGGTAATCGGATCTCCCACATTGAAACTTGGAATTCCCGATTGCTGCTTGCCTAAAATGTCACCCGGACCCCTTAATTCTAAATCTTTTTGCGAAATAAAGAAACCGTCGGTCGAGGTACTCATCACGTTCATCCGTTGTACCCCGACCTTGTTTTTCGGATCGGCAATCAAAATACAGTAGGACTGCTGATCCCCTCGACCCACCCGGCCACGCAACTGATGAAGCTGGGCTAAGCCAAAGTGATCCGCATCATAAATGACCATCACACTCGCGTTAGAAACGTCCACCCCTACTTCAATTACCGTGGTTGAAACCAACACCTGAGTCCGATTCTGCTTAAAATCATCCATGACCTGGTTTTTATCGGCTTCGTTCATCTGTCCGTGCAATAGACCCACGTGAAAGTCCTGACCCAACTGTTCCTGAAAGTGAGAATAGGTCATCATCACGTTCCGCATTTCGACTGCGTCTGATTCATCAATCAGAGGAACCACCACATAAGCCTGTTCCCCGTTATGAAGGTGCTTGCGGACAAACTGCATCATCGTTTCTTCTTGACTGCTTTTAATCCAGGTCGTTTTAATCGGTTTCCGACCCCCGGGAAGTTCATCAATCACAGAAACATCCATCTCACCATAAGCAGTAATCGACAACGTCCGCGGAATGGGAGTTGCTGTCATCGACAAAACGTTTGTCGCTGGCCCCTTTTCCCGCATCTGCTTGCGTTGGTTTACTCCAAAACGATGTTGTTCATCAATGACTGCTAAACCCAGATGATGATACTTTACACTAGGTTGAAACAGGGCGTGTGTTCCCACAACTAAGTCAATTTGACCCGCTTTAATCCGTGGTAATAACGTCCGCCGCGCTTTAGCAGAGGTTGCCCCAGTCAGCAGGGCAATATTAACGTTAGTTCCCGCAAACAACTGCGCCAAACTATTAGCGTGTTGCTCCGCTAAAATTTCGGTCGGGGCCAGTAACACGGCCTGTTGGTGTGACAAAATGGTGGCTAGGATTGCTAACGCAGCAACAATGGTTTTCCCACTCCCGACATCTCCCTGTAAGAGTCGGTTCATCGGAACAGGACGTTGCAAGTCCATTAAAATTTCGTTTACCACTCGATCCTGAGCGTCCGTTAATTGGTACGGCAATTGCTCAATAAACGGTTGAAGAGTTAACTTGTCTGTCTTAATCTGAGCCTTGGGTTCTGGCTGTTGCTGGCGTTGCTTCAAGGTTTGCAATCGCATCTGAAACAAAAAGAATTCATTGAATTTTGCCGTTCGACGCGCCAATTTAACCGCTTGAGGATCACTCGGAAAATGCATTTCCTTAATCACCGTTTTCAGTGGTTCCAAGCGAAATTTAGTTCGAATCCAGCTGGGAACAAAGTCTTCGATGACCGCTTGATATTCGGAATAAGCTTGTTTAATCAACGCCTGAAGCGTTTTTTGGGTAATTTGATGGTTAACCGAGTAAATCGAGTTAAACTGTTGGTGATCATTAGTTAGCAGTTTAATTCCGGTTAAACTCTTTTTCCCAGCATCAAATTTACCATGAACTAACAACTGTTGCCCTGCTTCTATTTGCTTTTTCAGCCAGGGCTGATTAAAAAAAGTTACTGGGACGACATCGTTGTCTACTATTAACCGTAAAACTAGGCGGTTTTTCCGCCGTCCAAAGTAGTTAACGACCGGTTCGGTGGCCACTGTTCCCTTTAACGTCACTAACTGTTGGTCTTGCAAATCAGCAAGTGCTTGGCTGCGAAAATCTTCATATCGGAACGGAAAATAGGTCAAAAGATCAAACACGGTCCGAATGTTAAGGTCCGCCAGGGCAACTTGCTTTTTGGGACCCACTCCCTTAAGGGTTCCCACTGGATCCAAAATATTCTGCATCAATTTCGCCACCTAACTGTAGGAAAAGGCTGTCAATTCTAGTAGAATTGACAGCCTTGCTTAATTTCCTTTGTTTTATTCCACCGAAATAATGAACGGATAAACTGGTTGGTTTCCAGCGTGAATTTCGATTTCTAATTCATCATCAACGGCTTCTGCGGCTGCTTCAACTTTTTTCGCATCAGCTTCAGTCGCCCCTTCACCATAAATAATCGTCACGTTTTCACTGTCATCATCTAACATTTGCTTGGTCATTTGCACGGCTGCGTCATCCAACGTTTCTGCCGTAATCTTAATCTGACCATCAATAATGCCCATGAATTGACCTTTTTTAATTTCTAACCCGTCGAGCTTGGTATCTCGAATCGCGATTGTTACTTGACCACTCTTAACCGTATCTAACGAATCATCCATTGCCGTTCGGTTATCACTCAAATTGGCCTCCGGATTGTATGCAAACATGGCTGTTAATCCTTGCGGAATGGTTTTCGTGTGGACTACCTTCATCGGAACGTCCGTTAAATCTTCTGCTTGTTCGGCGGCTAAAAAGATGTTCTTATTGTTAGGTAAAACCAAAACGTGTTTAGCGTTCGTCGCATTAACAGCCTTTACGATATCCTCGGTACTAGGGTTCATGGTCTGACCACCGCTAATAATCTTGGTAACGCCTAAACTCTTAAACAGCTTTTCCAATCCAGCTCCGGCGACAACGGCAATTACAGCCATTTCAGCAGCTGGTTCTTCTGATGTAGCTTTTGGTTCCGGGGTGGTGGATTCAACTTCTTCATCATTTTCCATGATGGTTTCTTGTTGTTCCCGCATGTTATCAATCTTGATGTTAATCAAGTCACCAAAATTTTGACCCCAAGCCAATACCTTGCCAGGGTGTTCCGTATGGATGTGAACTTTGGCAACTTCATCATCATTGATCACTAACAACGAATCACCGAGGGGAGCAAGATGGTCATAAAAATGATCATAATCAAATTTATCTTTGTACTCCTTGCCCTTCCCAAAGCGTACCGTCATTTGAGTACAATAACCGTAAACGATGTCGGCAGGGTTCAGTTGTCCCTGTGCACTAGCATGGTCTGATTTTTTCACCATCTCGTCCATCTTGTTGGCTTCGACATTAAACTTAGCATGAACGTCATCGGAAGGCTCACGGTTATTCAAAATGTCAGCAAAAGCTTCCAGCACAAAGGTCAAACCTTGTCCGCCAGAGTCAACTACTCCAACTTGTTTTAAAACTGGAAGTAAATCAGGTGTTTGCTTTAGAGCAGTTTGGGCTCCCTGCTTAATGGCATCACTCACCACTCCCAAATCATCAGTTTGCGCTGCTTCTTTGCGACCAGCATTAGCGGCAAACCGAATGACCGTTAAAATGGTTCCTTCAGTTGGCTTCATCACCGAACTGTAGGCGGTTTTAGCTCCAGCTGTAATGGCATCGGAAAATTCCTGTGCCGTTAAGTCGGTTTTTCCTTCTACGTTTTTAGAAAATCCTCGGAAAATTTGGGACAAAATGACCCCGGAATTTCCTCGAGCTCCCATCAGTAAACCCTTGGCAAGGGCAGCTGCTTTAGCTCCTACCGTTTGTTGGGATTCCTTCGCGACGTACTTTGCTCCACTCGCAAACGACAAACTCATATTCATCCCGGTATCTCCATCTGGAACCGGAAAAACGTTTAAAGAATTAATAAATTCTGCATTATTTTGGAGGACGACCGCTGCAGCTTGAACCATTTGGTCGAACTCTTTAGTAGTAATCTTCGTTACTGACACAATTATCCAATCTCCCTCTTAATTCAAACTTATTTAGTCGTTAATGACCTTAACACCCTGTACAAACACATTCACGGAGTCAGCGGTTACCCCTAACATCGTTTCTAGATTGTATTTAACTTTGGCCTGTACGGTCCGTGAAACCTCAGAAATCTTAGTTCCATAGCTGACGATTATATTAACGTCGACTTGAATTTCATCATCAATCTGACGAACCACAATTCCGCGGGAATAAGCATCCCGACGTAAAATTTCGTTCATTCCGTCCTTAATTTGATTACGGCTAGCCATTCCGACTACCCCATAATTATCGGTAGCGGCACCACCGACTACCGTAGCAATTACATCATTGTCAATATCAATTGATCCATATTTAGTGTTCATTTTTACAGCCATCGGATGCATCTCCCTATTTTTAACGAGTTTCTCACGATACTATATATTAACATATTGGTTTTAAAAACCAAAACATTCCGTTCTTTACTGTCAAGTAAGATTACTTGAAAGAAAAATTGCAATTGCGCTAAACTTGTGCTAGATTAGTCATATAGCTAATTACGCTTTATTTTATAACAAGGGAGGGATTTTCATGGCTAAGGATGCTTTAACTGGAAAGAGAACCCACTTTGGTAACCGTCGCTCTCACGCATTGAACGCTTCGAGACGTAGTTGGAAGCCGAATTTGCAAAAAGTACGGATTTTAGTTGATGGGAAACCAAAGAAAGTTTGGTTAAGTGCCAGAACTTTAAAATCTGGTAAATTCAAACGGGTTTAAGCTTTATCCACATTTTAATTAATTAAAACAAAAGAGCAACCGCAAATGCGGTTGCTCTTTTGTTTTACGTTAATCATGACTTTGAATCACCATCATGATTCCCTGATCAAACGTAAATGTACCTTGTTCACCCAGAAACTCATTACTGGAAAACGAGGTGGGTCGTTTGACCATAAACTGATCTAGTTGATACTTTTCGTTGGGAAGCGTCAACGTGGTCGGCTCCAGAGCCACAAAATCCAGGTATTTCATCCCCGGTTGCTTCTCCACCAAATTCGTTCCCGGTTGATAGAACTGAATCCAATTGTGACGATCTTGCAGTGTTAAGCGCGTAATCACATCCGTTAAAAACGGTCGATAAACCATTAACAAATTAGTCAGAAGCTGATCCAACCGACCGCCCGAAAATCCGTATAAAGTTAGGTGGGACGCGGGAAATTGCTGACCCGCAAACTGTAACGCTAACTCTGTATCGGTTTCATCCTTAATTGGATTAGACTGGTGCACAATCTCCACACGTTGCCTAATCAACGTAAGCTCATCCGCGGAAACGGAATCAAAATCGCCAATGGCTGCATATGGTGTAATCCCCATGTCCAGCAAATGCAACGTGCCCCGATCAATTCCGATACAGGGCTTTTGTTCCAACTGGTGCTTCAAATCAACCGGCCATTCAGATTTAGGTCCCCCGGCCAACAAATTAACTGTCTCCATTAACTTGATCTCCGCTTTTAAAAATCAGTTGCCTTTTTGATTGCTTGCACCCGTTCGGCAGGATTCTCAGCGCCAAAGACGTACGAACCAGCTACGGCAACGTCCGCCCCGGCTTCGTATGGTTTAACCACCGTCTGGTCGTTAATCCCTCCGTCAATTTCAATGGTAAAGTCGTAGTCTTCATTTTCATTCCGAAGTCGATTTAGTTGCTTAATCTTACTAATCGTTTCGGGAATAAACTGCTGACCCCCAAAACCAGGGTTAACCGTCATAACTAATACTTGATCAACGAGATACAACACGGGTTTAATCAAGCTCACTGGCGTTCCCGGGTTAATGACAACTTCAGCTTTCACACCCTTGTTCTTAATCATCTGTAAAGCCCGGTGAATGTGAGGAGTTGCTTCCACGTGAACCCCAATTAAATCAGCTCCGTTGTCAGCAAACGTATCCACGTACCGTTCTGGATTTTCAATCATCAAATGACAATCTAATTCCATTTGGGTAATCGGCCGAATTGCCTTAACCCAAGCTGGACCATAGGAAATGGCTGGAACAAACAAACCGTCCATAACGTCAATGTGAAGCACTTCTGCTCCCGCTTGATCGACTGCTTCAATGCTCTTTTGTAGGTTAATGTAATCTGCACTTAAAATTGATGGGGCCACTTTAATCATATTAATTTCCTCTTTTCCGTCGGTAGACCGGTTTTTGGGCCTTAATGGTTTGATACTGGTCGACATAATCTTCATATCGGCTCGTTAAAATTGTACCATTTTTTACCCCCTGCTTCACAGCGCAATCCGGTTCGTTAATGTGCACGCACTCCCGGAATTTACAGTTCATGGCAACGCGGACAAAGTCGGGATAATAATTTTTTAACTCGGTCGGCTGAATGTCCATGGTTTCAAAGGAAGAAAAGCCCGGAGTATCAGCAACTAACCCACCATTAATGGTAACCAACGAAACTTTTCTAGTGGTGTGCTTGCCCCGGCTCAATGCCTGCGAAATCTCTCCGGTTGCGAGGTTTAACTCTGGATCCAAGTGATTCAAAAGGGTCGATTTTCCGGCTCCGGTTTGCCCCATTACAACCGTCTGTTTATCCGTCAGGCGACTAAGCAGCTGGGTGTCTGCCGTTGGTTCGGTCGCAATGATGGTTGGATACCCCACTAATTGCCGGTAATTTTGGACGATTTGTAAAAAGTGCGGTTTGGCAGTTTCTGACAGTAGATCTACCTTAGTGAACACCAGAATTGGTTGAATGTTCTCTCGTTCTAAAGCAACTAGTTCTTTATCTAGTAAACTAGCAGAAAAATCGGGTTCGACTGCCGATGTGACCACTAACGCCTGATCTGTATTCGCAATTGGGGGCCGAACCAGCTCGTTAAAACGCGGTAAGACTTTTAACACATATCCCTCCTGTTGATTAGGAGCCGTAAACTCCACCCAGTCACCAACCAGGGGCTTAATCTGGTGCTTACGAAAATTACCCCGAGCCCGGGTTCGATAGGTTTTTCCGTTCAAAACGATGTCGTAAAAACCACTGAGTGATTGGTAAATTTTCCCCTTTTGAACGTCTGTCATTCTGCCACCTTTCTCAAGCCTGCGACGAAGAACCCATCTGAGCCATAATCATCTGGATAAATTTTCAACTCCGGTTCCGTTCGCCCGGCCTTTAAATCCTGCTTAGTCGTTACGTAAACCGCTTCAAAATTAGGATGCGCTGCTAAAAACTCCTGCACGTTCGCCATGTTTTCTTGATCTAAAATAGTACAGGTGCTGTAGATTAACATGCCTCCAACTTTCAGCGTTGGTGCCACTGCATCTAAAATCGCTTGCTGGATATTGGCTAATTTTTCCACGTCCGCTAACGTCTTTTCGTACCGAATTTCTGGTTTGCGTCGAATCAGACCGATTCCAGAACACGGGGCATCCACCAAAATGTGATCGAAAGTTTGGGGAGCAAATTCAGTTGTGACCCGACGGGCGTCTAATGCCTGCGTGGTAATTCGATCAGCGACTCCCAGACGCTGCGCGTTTTCCTGAATCTTTTTGAGCTTTTTTTCGTGAAGATCTAATGCAACGACCTTCCCCGTGGTCAACCGCTCGGCAATTTGGGTAGTCTTCCCACCCGGTGCCGCACAAGCATCCAGCACAACATCACTTTCAGCTAACGGTAACGCTTGGACCGGCAACATCGCACTTTCATCCTGAATCGTGTACAACCCCGCTTTAAATAGATCAAAATGGGCAGCCACGCCATGACTTAATACGAGGGAATCGGCGGCAACGACACTCGATCGTACCGTAAACCCTTCTGCTTCTAACTGCTTTTGCAGTTCAGCGGACGTGGTTTTCATCCGGTTCACTCGAATGGATTGGTTCGCAGGTTGGTTAATGGTGGCTAGTAGGTGCTCTGCTTTAGTTTGACCTAGTTGATTCGTAAGGGTTTTAACCAACCAAACCGGTACACTAACCGAAATTGAAAGCCGTTCGGTCGGATCTTTAATTTGCTGCAGATCGGGTAATCCCCGCCGCGCAATCGTATGCAAAACCCCCGTGACTAACCGCCGAATTCCATCATGGCCGCGCTGCTTGGCAATTTTAATGGATTCGTCAAAAATTGCTCGGTTGGGAACCTTATCCAAATAAACCATCTGGTAAATGGCACTATCGAGGAGTTCTACGACCCACGGTTGTAACTTATCTGCGTGGCCGACCAGTTGCTGGACGTAGTAATTAAGGGTGAGCCGATGCTGAATCACTCCATAAACGATGTTCGTAAATAAACGGATGTCCTTTTCTGACATCTCAGACGCGCTAATCACGTTATTAATCTGTAAATTAGAATAAGCGCCGTTATGCACGCGTTCTAGCGTTTCCACCGCTAGGGCGCGTGGATTACTTTTGTTCGTACTCATCAATAAATTGGTCTCCTGTTTGTAGTGTCTGATTCCCGTTTAAAAAGGCTTGAATCGTGGTTCTCGGTTTTCCCGCTGGCTGCAGTTCGTTAATTTGTAGGACGGTCTGGTCTCCCGCCGCGATTTCTAAGCTGTGCTTGGTTCGAGTGACAACTTGACCAGACGCCAAATTCGTGGTTTTTTCCACTGGTTGGACGTCCCAAAATTTATACCGTTTCCCGTCCACTAGCGCATAAGCCCCAGGATTAGGCCGCAAAGCGCGTACCTTCCAATCCAAATTTTGCGCGGGTTTCCGGAAATCCAGTTGCTCTTCCCCTCGTTTAATCGTGGGCGAAAATACCACTTGGTCCTCAGCTTGGGGTTTGGGCGTAATTTCGTGCTTAGTTAACTTGGGCAACGTGTCTAACAACAAGTCTCTCCCCACGATGCTAAGCTTTTGAAACATGGATTCCGTATCATCATGATCGGTGATGGGAACGGCTGCTTGTTCCAAGATGTCTCCCGCATCCATTTCCTTGACCATGTACATAATCGTTACACCGGTTTCGGCATCCCCATTCATAATCGCATACTGAACGGGAGCGCCCCCCCGATACTTCGGGAGTAATGATCCGTGTACATTCACCGCTGCGATTTGAGCAGCTTGCAGTAACTTCGTTGGTAAAAACTGACCGTAAGCAGCGGTAACGATAAAATCCGGAGCTAAATCAATTACTTGTTGTAACTCAGGACTGCCACCTAGCTTTTCGGGTTGTAAAACGGGCACCCCGAGTTCCTCCGCCGTTTGCTTGACGGGTGACGCAGTCAGCTTCCGTTTTCGGCCAACCGGGCGATCCGGTTGGGTCACCACTGCTTCCACGTCATAGTGTTCGTTTAACGATCGTAAGATGGGAACGCTAAACTGCGGGGTCCCCATAAAAACTACTTTTTGCATTTGATCCTCCTACATAAAACTCTGTGGTTCCACGTCGATGGCAATCCGAAAGCCCTTGCGAACCTCTGTTTGGGAAATGGCTTGAATCCGATTCAAAACCTCTGGAAGTTGCTCATCGTGTTTATACTTAATGATAATTTGATAATAGTACCGATTTTTAATCCGAGCAATGGGCCGTGGTGTCGGTCCCAACAACTCGGTCTGGGGAGCAACGTTTGCTTGTAGCAAATTCGATACTCGCAAGGCTTCCTGGGCGGCCGCGTCTTCCTGTAAGGCACTCACCGTTACTAAAACAGTATAGAAATAAGGACTATAACCGGCCAGGTGGCGGAGTTGCATCTCCTTTTGGAAAAATGCCTCATAATCCTGACGTTGGGCGAGTTGAATCGCATAGTGCTCGGGATTAAAGGTTTGAATGATGACTTGTCCCGGTTTTTCCGCTCGTCCTGCCCGACCAGCGACCTGGGTTAACAAATCAAAGGTTCGTTCACTAGCCCGAAAATCAGGCAAGTCGAGCCCGGTATCGGCGTTTAAAACTCCCACCAGCGTTACGTTTGGAAAATCGAGCCCCTTCGCAATCATTTGGGTTCCTAACAAGATGTCGGCCTGCTGTTCCCCAAACTGCTGCAAAATGCGGCGGTGGGCGCCCTTTTTGCGAGTCGTATCCACATCCATTCGCAAAATCCGCGCTTCTGGGACTAATTGTTGCAGTTGCTGAGTTGCTTTTTCCGTCCCCGTTCCAAAGTAACGAATGTTACGACTATGACATTGCGGACATTCGTTAGGAATCGCCGTTTCATAACCACAGTAATGACATTTCATGGTGTGCGTATCCAAATGCATGGTCAAAGAAATATCACAATGCGGACACTTTAGTACGTACCCACAATCCCGACAGAGCATGAACGAAGAAAAGCCCCGCCGGTTTAACATTAAGACGGCCTGTTCGTGGCGCTGTAACGTTGCTTTGATGGCGCTAATCAACTCTTTTGAAAACAAGTCCCCGGTTCGTTGCACCGAATCGGTCATATCCACGATTTGAATCGCCGGCAGTTGCTGCTGATTAATCCGCTGGGGTAAGCGTAATAACTGATACACACCCTTTTCTGCACGCGCTCGGGATTCTAACGAGGGAGTGGCACTTCCTAACACGACCGGACAATGGTGATACTGGGAGCGCCACAGAGCCACATCCCGAGTATGGTAACGGGGATTATCGCTTTGTTTATAGCTCGAATCATGTTCCTCGTCTAAAATAATTAACCCTAACTTGGCGAGGGGCGCAAAAATGGCGGAGCGGGCTCCGACCACTACCTGAGCCTTGCCTTCGTTGATACGGCGCCATTCATCGTACTTTTCTCCGTTCGAAAGACCACTATGTAGGATAGCCACTTGGCTGCCGAACCGATTTTTCACCCGACTAACCATCTGGGGAGTCAGCGCAATTTCTGGGACGAGCATCAACGCCTGTTCTCCTTGGTTTAAAGCGCATTGAATGGTCTGTAAGTAAACCTCGGTCTTGCCAGAGCCCGTGACTCCTTCTAATAAGAAAGTAGTTGCCTGGTGTTCCGTAACGGCGGCGTTAATCTGCGTGACCGCCTGACGCTGGTCCGCAGTAAGCGATTTCGCTTGATCCGGCTTAATCACTTCCTTGTTAGGATCACGATACTTTTCGACTTCCGTTTTCATAATCCAACCGCGTTTTTGAAACGTGTTAATGACCGCTGGGGTAATCCCGGGTTCTTGAACTAAATCACGTTGTTTTAACGGCGTTTGCGATTGTTGTTCTAACTGATCCAGTAAGGCAAGTTGCCCCGTGGCGTTTTTCCGAATTAACTGCCGAACTGCCGCAAAGTCTTTAATCTGATTAACGACCGCTAGTTCGGTCTTACGTTTCGCCTGATTCTGTACTTGATACTGCAATTGCACTTTTCCCTGCTGCCGTAACTTAGTGAGTCGCGCTAATTCGGCAGTGGTGAAGTGCTCTTGATTCAATGGTAGGGAAGATTCTGTAGCAAAGCGTTCCTGCAACCAGGAATCTTTTACCGGCGGAACTGGTGTCACCAACGTTTTGTACTTAGCCTTCATCACGTTGGGCAGCATCGTCAGCAAACAACTAATCCGAAACGAATAGGTCGTTTCGGAAAGCCACTGGGACAACGCTAATAACTCGGGATTCACTACGGGATTAAGATCCATTAACCCGGCAATCGGTTTGAGTTTGGCCAAATCAGCCTCCGTTACGTCCGCAGCATCTTTCAGGCCCACTACAAATCCCTCAACCTTCCGATCACCCTTACCAAAGGGAACAACCACTCGCATCCCCGGTTGAATCTCACCCGTTAATGCTGCCGGAACGACGTAGGAGTAAGGAAAGTTTGTTTGACGGGTAGGAACATCTACGATTACTTCTGCAATGGTCACACTGACCCCCCTTTCTTTAAAGTGTCTAATTTAGTTAAAAGTTTTCTTTAGCACGGCTAAAATGCGCTCTGCAATTGCTGCTTTGGATTCGACTGGAGTTTGAGTTTCAAACCCATTTGCACCAATAATCGTCACCTGATTATCATCTGCGTTAAAACCAATCTGCGGATTTCCCACGTCATTGAGAATGATAAAATCAGCCTTCTTGTTAACTAACTTGCGAGCCGCATTTTGCTTTAAATCCTGGGTTTCTGCGGCAAAACCTACCACCAGTTGGCCCGGCTTTTTTTGCGTTGCTACTAACTTTAGTAAATCTGGATTAGCTTCTAATTCTAACGTTAAATGGGCGTCCTCTGCTGCTTTCTTGATCTTTTGTGGAGCAACCTGAGCCGGCCGAAAATCGCTCACAGCTGCCGCCATGAGCAAGACATCCGTTTGGGGAAATAACGTTTGTAGTTGCGCCGCCAAATCTTGAGCCGTCCGCACCCGAACGAGTTGGACTCCCGGTGGGGTTGGTAGCGTCACGTTCGCACTAATTAGCGTCACTTCAGCCCCGTGGGCTCGGGCAGCTCGCGCTAGTGCATAGCCCATCTTTCCCGAAGAACGGTTGGAAAGATAGCGAACGGGGTCCAAATCTTCGCGGGTGCCCCCGGCCGTGATCAAAACCCGTTTGCCCTGCCAGTCTTGCTTGTTAGTAAATAATTTTTCGATTTCGGTCTTGATAATTTCTGGTTCCGGCATTCGTCCCTTAGCCGCGTATCCTTCGGCTAAAAAGCCGGAATCAGGGCTTACCGTATGAATTCCATCTTGGCGAAGTTGCTGCAAATTTCTTTGGGTGGCGGGATTATTCCACATCCCATCGTTCATGGCCGGCACCACCAGTTTCGGCGCCGGAGCTGCTAAGAAGGTGGTCGTTGCCAGGGAATCAGCGATTCCAGTGACAGCCTTCGCAATGAAGTCAGCAGAAGCTGGTACCACAACGTTTACATCCCCCCACTGGGCTGCTTCAATGTGAACCACTCCCGTTTGCTCCCAATCTGCATCCGTGAGGACAGGATGTTGTGAAAGCGTTTGAAAAGTCAGAGGCGTTACAAAGCGGGTAGCAGCCGCGGTCATTACCACGTGAACCTCCGCTCCGGCTTTGATTAAAAGTCGTAACAAATAAACCGCTTTATAGGCCGCAATACTTCCTGTGATGTATAACGTAATTTTTTTCCCGTTCATAGTTCACCCCATGTCATTCGTTAACCTTATTATACCGAATTAACTGTTACATTAATAAAAAAGACCACTACGCCAGGTGCCCTAGGCATCCCACTACGTATGGTCTTTTTCGTTCTAATTAGGCTTAGTTTTCAATCTTTAAAACCCCAGCCGCAATTTCTTCTAAGGCTTTTCCCACGGACTTGGAATTTTGATAGTGACTAAGTAAGGGAGCAGCTCCTTGGTCCAATTCTTCTGCCCGTTTACTGGCTAACATGACCAGTGAGTAACGGGAATCCACGATTTTTAACAAATCATCAATTGATGGATATAACATTAGATTTCATCTCCTAAACTATCCAAATAATCTGGCATTACTCGTTTAACTTTTAAGCGTTCACTCCGAACGATATCTTTAATCTGATTAACAGCGTTTTCAATTTTATCATTTACCACGGCATAATCATAGTTTTGCATCATATGAATTTCCTTGCTGGCCGTCTGAATCCGCTTGTTAATTACCTCTAGGGCATCGGTCCCTCGACCAACCAACCGACTCCGCAACTCTTTGATGTCTGGAGGAGTCAGGAAAATAAAGATGCCATCGGGACAATTAGCTCGAACCTGCAAGGCCCCGTTAACTTCAATTTCTAGAAACACATCGTGACCCGTCTCTAACTGTTGGTTCACGTAGTTCAAAGGAGTTCCATAGTAGTTATCAACGTACTTGGCATACTCTAACATCTCACCATTTTTAATGTGATCTTCAAATTCCGTTTTGGAAACGAAGTAGTAGTCAACCCCGTTTTGTTCGCCGTCCCGTGGTTGTCTCGTCGTCATGGAAATCGAATAATTAAAATCCACGCTCGAATCCTCAAACAGTGCCTTGCGTACCGTTCCCTTTCCAACCCCTGATGGACCAGAAAGGACAATTAACATCCCTCTTTTTGTCAATTAAACCGCTCCTTCGTCAAAATACTTATTATTGGTATTATGGCGGTTTTTTTCAAAATAATCAATAGGATTATGCCCCGGCTTGCTTAGCCTTTTCAGCTAGTTTCAACAGTTCCTGCGCGTGTTCTAACGTTAACTTAGTCACAGTTGTCCCAGCTAGCATCCGCGCTAATTCATCAACCCGCTGCTTGCCCGTAATTGGTTCAATACTCGTTTCCGTTCGGCCCTGCTTGTCCACGTGTTTTTCAATGTAATCTTGATGATCAGCCATCGCTGCCACTTGCGGTAGGTGGGTAATACACAATGCCTGCGATTTCAAACTAATGCCGTGAATCTTATCCGCAATTGCTTGAGCGACTCGGCCCGATACTCCAGTATCAACCTCGTCAAAGATAATTGATGTCACTCCTTGAACCTTGGAAAAGATGGTTTTTAACGCTAACATAATCCGAGATAATTCTCCCCCAGACGCAATCTTATTAAGGGGAAGCATCGCCTCGCCTGGATTAGTTCGCAGGTAAAACTCAGCGGTTTCAATTCCGTTGGCATTAAAATGTCCGGCTGGCAGGCTGTTAAACCGGACCTCAAATTCGGTTTTGCCCATGTAAAGATCGGCTAGTTGCTGGTGAATTGCCTGGGTTAGTTCTTTGGCACCTTGGTGTCTAATTTGTAGTAGTTTAGCCCCCAGTTGATTCAATCCGGTTTCCACGGTTTTAAGCTGCGTTTCTAAGTCATTGCCACTGTTGTTTTCAGCTTGCATGTCGGCCAGCTCAGCAGAAATTTTGTCATAGTAAGCTAAAATTTGTTCGACGGAATCACCGTATTTCCGCTTTAATTCAAAAATGGTGTTTAACCGCGCTTCCACTTCATCCAAACGGGCTTGATCAAATTCCAAGGAATCCAGTTGGTTCGCAATTTCCCCCGTGGCATCCTGCAACATGTAATAGGCACCCTTCACGTTTTCGGCAATCTGTTTAAATTCGTCTCCTAGTCGTTCCACGGCTTCAATTGCACTCATGGAATCCCCAATCATATCAAGCGGACTAATTGTCTCGTCCCCTTCAATGTCAGCTAGGATTTGATTTAAACTATTGCTAATCGTTTGAAAGTTATTGAGCCGGTCTCGTTCCCTTAGTAATTCTTCCTCTTCTCCTGCCGTAAGTTCTGCTTTCTCAATCTCGTTAACCTGATACTGTAGCATGTCAAAACGCTGGGCCCGGGCTTTTTCGTTTTGACTCTGATTACGAAGTTCTTTAGTTAACTTTTGGTACTTACGAAAATCTGTTTGATATTCAGAAAGAGTCGGCTGTAATTGATTGCCAATAAATTCATCTAGTAAATCCATGTGCTGGTCCGCCTGCATCAATGCTTGATGTTCGTTTTGCCCATAAATATCCACCAAGGTTTCCCCAATTTTTTTCAAGGTCGTGGTATTCACCAACATTCCGTTCACCCGGCAAATATTGCGACCATTTCGGTACAGTTCTCGTTGCAAAATGATGTTATCGTCACTGTGATCAATTCCGAATTCATCTAACTTTTGCTCGGCGATTCCGCCGCGGGGCACTAAAAATAGACCCTGTAAAACGGCCTTATTGGCCCCTGTCCGAATGAAATGCTGCGAGCCACGGCCCCCGGCTAATAAACCAACGGCGTCAATGATAATTGACTTTCCGGCCCCAGTTTCTCCGGTTAACACCGTCATGCCGGCATCAAAGTTGACGGCCAGTTGATCAATAATCGCAAAGTCTTTAATTGAAATTTCCTTTAGCACTTAATCACCTTCTTTAAGACCCCTTAAAAGTTCATTTTTACTTTCGTAACGTTTTATAGGCCTGATCTTGAACGGCAGGAATGGAAATTGCCTCGTTGATGGTAGGCGTGTCACTTACCTTTAAATGCACTAAAAATTCTACGTTCCCTTCACCACCAGTAATCGGAGAAAAATCGAGGTTTAACACCGAAAAACCGGCTGCCACGGCATACGCAAAGACGTTTTCAATCACCTCGTGATGCACTGCTGGGTCGCGAACGATTCCGTGCTTGCCGACGTGTTCGCGCCCTGCTTCAAATTGAGGTTTAATGAGTGCCACCACTTCTCCCCCTGGCTGTAAAATGGGTTGCAATGGTCCTAAGATAAGCCGTAACGAAATAAACGAAACGTCAATCGATGCAAAGGCTGGTTGTCCCGCGGTAAAATCTTCCGGTTTACTGTAACGAAAATTAGTGTTTTCCATCACAATTACCCGCGGATCCGTCCGTAACTTCCATACCAGTTGATTGGTCCCTACATCTAATGCGTAACTTAACCGCGCCCCATTTTGTAACATCACGTCCGTAAAACCCCCGGTAGAAGACCCGATGTCTAGGACAATCTGATTTTCCACGAAGATTCCAAAACTATCGAGGGCCTTGGCCAGCTTTAAACCCCCACGGCTCACGTATGGCATTACGTTCCCCTTTAAATGAAGCTGGGTTTCACTGGGGATCTTAACCCCGGGTTTATCCAAGCGTTGTTCCTTTTCGTCTAAAACTTCGCCCGCCATTACGGCTCGTTTGGCTTGTTCCCGACTTGTAAATAATCCTTGCTTTACTAAGAGAACGTCAATTCGTTCTTTTTCCTTTGTCATGCATTCGTTCCTATCCTTTAAAATACGTTAAAAAGCTTTGCAGTAAGTTAGCATGCGGCACTGAGTCTAGTGCTGCTTCTCCTGCAGCAATCGTTTCTTGTAAAACTTGTTGAGCCTGCTTGCGTCCGAGAAGATGAGCATAACTATTCTTACCCTCGTCCTCATCCGTTCCTGCCTGCTCGTCCACTAAATCATCATAAATTTGAAAGGCCAATCCAAACTTTCCCGCGAAGTCAGTTAGATGTTGACGCTGATTTTCGGTGGCGTTGGCCATAATGACTCCGGCCAGCACACTGTAATGAAATAGAGCCCCGGTTTTTTTGCGATCCAAATCCTGCAGTGCTGCCAGGGATAACTGCTTGCCGGTTGCTTCCATGTCGATGACTTGTCCGGCAACCATGCCGCGAGATCCTGCTGCTAGTGATAACTGGTCAACCAATTCCGTAATTTGATTTGCAGGAAGCCCACTCGTGGCTAATACGCTAAAGGCATCCGTCAATAATCCGTCTCCGGTTAAAATGGCCTGTGCTTCATCAAATTGCTTGTGACTGGCCAATTTTCCCCGCCGGTAATCACTATCATCCATCGCCGGTAAGTCATCATGAATCAACGAATAAGTGTGAATCATTTCGACTGCTACACTGGCTTGAAGCCGTTCCTCCGTAATGGTTTCATCGAAGGTAAGCAAGGTCGCTAACGTTAGCAGAGGACGAAGTCGTTTCCCCCCGGCCAGTAACGAATAACTCAGTGATTGTTGCAATGTTTGCTCAGTGCTTTCGTGGTCTAAAATCCTAGTTAATTCCGCTTCAATCTGTGGTCGATACTGCTGCGTCAACGCGGCTAACGTGGTTATTTTTTGGTCCATTAGAATGGCACATCCTCATCATCTTGCTTGTCAGTTTTAGCTTGTTTTTCATAACCCTTATCCCGGGTAAACGGAACTTCCTCACCGTCCGAGGTCATCATCTTGGTGAGCGTATCTTCAGCATTTTGCAAAGTTTGTTGCATTGCTTGGCTCAATTTGACTCCCGTTTGGAATTCACTGAGCGCTTTTTCTAAGGGAACGTTCCCATTTTGGAGTTCCTGAACAATTTGTTCGAGGTGTTGCATATTGTCTTCAAAGGTTGGTTTATTGGTTGGCATGATGATCTCCTTTTGCTTTCATAACCCGTTGCACGTCCGTAACGACAGTTCCATCACTAAAAGCAACCGTCAACTGGTCGCCCGGTTTCACCTGAGTGACTGATTTCACTAGTTGCTGCTGGTCATTGTGAACCAGGCTATATCCCCGACTCATAATTTTAAGCGGACTAAGATGGTCCAAGGCAGCAACGTTGCCACGGAGTTGTTCTTGTTGTCGTTGTAAATTGGTCGTCATGGCTTGGCGCAAATTTTCGCGTTGGTAAGTTAGTTCTCGTTGATTTTGCTGAATCAGATTTTGAGGCGAATTAGCTTTCAAATTACTAATTGCTAATGCCAGTTGGTTCTGTCGTTCCGTTAAAATCCGTCGCATTTCTTGTTGTAAGCGTTCGGTCAATTGGTCCCGTTGCTGAGTGTAAGTTTCGTACAGTCGCTGGGGCTGCTGGAACACGTAAGTTTGACGCAGTTGATCTAAACGTTGTTGTTGCAACTTTAAAATGTGATTCATACTGCTTTCCAACGTGGTTTGGGCGGTCCGTAACTGGGATAAAACGTCGCTCAAAACAGGAGTTGCTAAGACACCAGCCTGAGTAGGGGTCGATGCTCTGACATCTGCAACAAAATCTGCAATCGTGTTGTCCGTTTGGTGCCCCACGGAAGAAATAATCGGAATCTGACTCGCGTAAATTGCCCGGGCCACAGCTTCCTCGTTAAAGGGCCAAAGATCTTCAATCGAACCCCCACCACGGCCGATGATTAAGGTATCAAAGTCACCTAATTGATTAACTCGTTCAATTTGAGCTACAATTTCTGCTGCAGCATTTTCACCCTGCACAGCGGCCGGAAACAGCACTACCTGGACCTTGGGATCGCGTTTCCGGACGGCATCAATAATATCCCTAATCACCGCTCCACTCTGGGAAGTCACAACCGCAATTCGTCGCGGATACTTTGGTAACGGCTGTTTGTGTTCTGGCGCAAATAACCCCTCTTGATAAAGCTTTTGTTTTAATTGTTCATAGGCTACGTACAGATTTCCGACCCCATCTGGTTCCATGCCTTCCACGTAGATTTGGTACTGTCCACTGCGCGGAAAGGTCGAAATCCGACCGGTAATTAAAACCTTCATTCCTTCTTCCGGTTCAAACTTGACCTTGGAAAACTGACCCTTCCACATCACGGCACTAATCACCGACTGGTCATCCTTCACACTAAAGTATTGGTGACCCGGACGCTTACGCCAGTTTGAGATTTCCCCCGTCAAGTAGACTCGTTTTAAGTACGGGTCGCGATCAAATTTTTGTTTAATGTATTGATTTAGAGCCGTAACCGTTAAATATTCCTGTTGCATCTAAAGTCCCCATTCACTCATTTCTACGGTTTGTTGCATTAAAGTGGCAATCGTCATCGGCCCCACTCCGCCAGGAACTGGCGTAATGCTACCGATGTTCGTGGGGTTGGTTGGATAATCAACGTCACCGACGAGTTGACCATTTTCGTCTAGATTTTGTCCCACGTCAATTACCGTGGTTTGCGACCGAAAATCAGCATCATTTAACAAATGCGCTTTTCCCACCGCTGAAATCACAATGTCTGCAGTTTTGATAAAATCCTGCCGATCACGGGTTTGACTATGTAGAATTGACACCGTAGCTCCAGCATTCAATAGTAAGGCTGCAAGGGGCTTTCCCACGATCGAACTCTTGCCAATCATGACTACGTTAGCCCCTTTAACTGGGATTTGATTGAATTTTAAGAGGGTCATCACCCCTCGTGGAGTACAAGCCACGGGATACGGTCCTGGTAAATCCAAGTACAGTTTCCCCACGTTGACCGGATGAAATCCATCAACGTCCTTATTCGGATCAATGGCCGCAATGACCTTGGTTTCGTCCAGATGGTCGGGTAATGGTGATTGCACCAAAATGGCATTGATTCGTTCATCATGATTTAAGGTAGCAATGATTTCTAACAATTCCGCTTCACTGATGTCTTCTGGGAGCTGTTTTAACACGGAGTAAATGCCCAATTTTTGCGCTTGCTTTTCCTTCATGCGCACGTAACGTTCACTGGCTTGATTATGTCCCACTAATACCACTGCTAATCCCGGAATAATTTCCCGCTGCTTCAACAATTTAACTCGTTGTTTCGTTGCTTCATTGACCGTTTGCGCAGCTTTGCGCCCATCAATTAATTGGACCATGCTTCTCCACTCCCCTTTCAAACTTAGTTTTAGTTTAGCATAGATTACCCTAAAATTAAGGTAAAAAAAAGTAGAACCCACTAGCAGGATCCTACTCTTTAATTTGATCTAATACAGCATTAACGAAGTTTGTTGACTGTTGATTACTAAACTGTTTCGTTAATTCTAACGCTTCGTTAATCGCGACTTTACGCGGAACTTCAGTGCTGAATTTAATTTCATACACAGCAATTTGAAGAATAATTAAATCCGCTTTGTTCAATCGCCCTAACTTCCACTTGGTCGCTAAATGCGTTTGAATCGTTTCATTAATCTCCGGTTGCTGCTGTTGCACCCCATTTACCAACTCTAAAAAATAAGTTGGAATCGGTTCGACCTTACCGGCGGTTAATTCGCGAAATAACGTTTCTGGTTGCGTTTCAGCGTTATTTTCCTTAGCGAATAAGGTTTGGAAGGCCAGCACTCGAATCTGGTGTCGATTAATTTTCACGGTCTTCTCCATCACTATTGAACAAACTATCAGTATCAACTTTGGGAGTTCGTTCTGGCACAATTCCTTCCACGTGAACGTTAACTGACTGAGCGTGTAAATCAGTCATCACCAGGATTTGTTGCCGGACTTGTTCTTGAATCTGCAAGGCCACCTTTGGAACAGAAACGCCGTAATCAAAGTAGACATAGACATCAATATCTAAATCACCCTGTTCACTAAGAACCAGTTTAACCCCTTGAGTTCGTTCTTTTCTACCAAACAAACCCTTAACGCTAGTTGAAAGGTTACCTTGCATCCGGTTAACCCCTTCAACTTGAATTGCTGCAATCCCAGCAATTACTTCAATCACTTGGGGTGCAATTTTAATTTGACCTAAATCATCCTTCTTTGTTGCTAACGTAATAAACTGTTCTTCAGCTGCCATTGCTGTTCCCCCCAAAATTAGTTCTAATTATTTATTTGCCTCGTGAAATGTAAGTTCCGTCGGTCGTGTTGATGACTAACTTGTCTCCTTGGTTTACAAAAAAAGGAACTTGTAACGTCAAACCAGTAGTCATCGTAGCCGGCTTTGATCCACCAGAAGCGGTGTCACCCTTGATACCTGGTTCCGTTTCAGCCACTTCCAAGGTAACCGTCTTAGGAACTTCAATTCCAATCGTTTCTCCTTGGTATTGGACGATTTGCACTTCCATATTGGGTTGCAAGTATGGCATTGCTGATTCAGCAGCTTCCCGTGGAATCGTAATTTGATCATACGTATCAACGTCCATGAACACTAAACCGTTACCATCATCGTACAGGTATTGCATCTTTTTAGTATCGATTTCAGCCTTTTCCACCTTAGCCCCTGATCGGAAAGTTTTTTCCTGAACGGCACCAGTCCGTAAGTTCTTTAACTTAGTTCGGACAAAGGCTCCCCCTTTACCGGGTTTGACGTGTTGAAAGTCAATAATCTTCCAGATTGCATTGTCCACTTCAATTGTTAAACCAGTTTTAAATTTTGCTGTTGAAATTGCCATAAGAATCCTCCGTTTAATCCATCATTATCATATCAATACTAGCGACCGGGGCGCAAGTAAAACAGCCGGTCGATAATAAAAAAGGCCCGCCGTAAGCGGGCCTCGAATCTCTATTTACTTATTAACCGTTTCAGTTGCTGGGTAAACAGAAACTTGACGCTTATTTCTGCCTAAACGTTCAAACCGAACGACTCCATCAACTAATGCGAATAAAGTATCATCTGAACCACGTTTAACGTTCTTACCTGGGTAAATCCGAGTTCCACGTTGTCTGTAAATGATTGATCCAGTTGTAACTGATGAACCATCAGCAGCCTTAGTTCCTAACCGACGACCAGCAGAGTCCCGACCGTTTGATGAAGAACCACCGGTTTTATGGTGAGAGAAAAATTGCAAATCCATTTTAAGCATGTGTCATCCACCTCCAAATAAAGAGATTATTCAATTGTTACGAAATCAGAATACTGATCCGTAATCGCACTAATTCCATTTTCAAAGCTTTGTAATAACGTTTGACCAGCCGCGTTATTCTGTTGCGTTTTCGTTAACGAAACGCTCAGATAACCACCATCGGTTTCGTTCTGAGTAATTGCTGGTTGTAATCCAGCAATTTGCTCTAGTCCGTTAACCGTCGTGATTGCTAACGCTGAAACAGCGGCACAAACAATGTCATGACCGTATTCTCCCGAATCGGCATGTCCGGATAGTTCAAATCCGGTAATTACATCGTGATTAGTAGCAAAATGAGCCCTAATCATGATTAAGCATTTACTTTTTCAATCTTAACTTTCGTATAAGGTTGACGGTGACCCTTCTTAGATTGGGCCCCCTTCTTTGGCTTGTAACGGAAAATGGTAATCTTCTTGTTCTTGCCTTGTTTTTCAACTGAGCCTTCTACAGAAGCACCATCAACTAATGGAGTCCCAACCTTAGGATTGTCTCCTCCAACGAAAATAACTTGGTCAAACGTAACCTTGTCACCTGCTTCAGCATCTAGTTTTTCAACAAAAATACTTTCACCTTCAGCGACTTTGTATTGTTTGCCACCAGTAACGATAATTGCGTACATGCAAATGCACCTCCTCTATTAATTGCTTAGACTCGCCAGAGATAAGCGTCGTTTCCGAACTTAATCTACTTACACTGTGCGGTTGTAGCTGTGGAAGTCCACAAGTACAACAATGAAAGTATAGCGAAGTTTCTCCTCACTGTCAACCAAATAAAAAAATCACTTCTAAACCGGTAGAAGTGATTCAGAATGTCGCAGGAGCGACTCGAACGCTCGACCTACGGTTTAGAAGACCGTTGCTCTATCCAACTGGGCTACTGCGACAATATCAACATTAGTAATTATATTGATTCTGACCCAGGAAGTCAACGCCCAATTTAGCTTTGAATTTGCTCCTGTAACGCTTGTAATTGTTGTTTAAATTCGGTTTCAAGCCGGTTCAACGTAAAACCACAATCAACTAGTGCCCACTTCAAAAATAGCATCCAAGCGTGTTGAAAGGCAGCCTGTTGTTTTTCATAATAACTGGTTAACAGCATCCGTTTTAACATCAAATAGAGCGTTGCTTTTTTAGACTGGTCATCGATATCTAACTGCTGCAACTTTTCAAGTTCGTCTGTTTCTGTCTGACAAACTTGGTTCCAGTTCATTAGATTAGCAAAGAGAAAGAAACTCCGTAAGCACCGTACTACTTGGCTTAGTTGTTGTGACTTGGGTTGCAAACTTGGATTTGCTACGACTCCTGTCTCTAATCCAGTGGCCTGGGCCAGACTAGCTAACTGAACATCCAGACTAACTAATGCAGCAGTTTGGTGCCGTGGTTGCGTCCAAATTAACTGTTTTTGCACGTCTAATTGTTGGTAATAGCTCAGGGTCTCTGTTTGCATGGTTTTAAAGCTCATTCGATCTCCTCCACTTCTGTACTGCTTGTTCAATTTCGGTAATTTGGTCTTCGTGTTCCACTAAATTATACCAATGAACGTCCATTTGATTCCGAAACCAAGTTAACTGCCGCTTAGCGTAATGTCGCGAGTCCTTTTTAATCTCATTCACAGTTGTTGCTAAATCTTGTTTTCCAGCAAAGTACGGCGTAAATTCTCGGTATCCGATTCCCTTTAAAGCCGGTAGATTCGGTCCTTGCTTCCGCAACCATTCGTTTTCCGTTAACAGTCCCATTTGCATCATCAGTTCCACCCGCTGATTAATTCGTTGGTAAAGTAGTGATCGCTCGCAATTTAAACCAATTAGATAGGCATCATACGGATGCGGCTGGTTTTGCTGGTCACTCGGCAATTTGCCCGTCACGCGATAAATCTCTAACGCTCGCATCACTCGCCGGCTATTATGCGCGTCAATTTTGGCAGCCGCACTAGCATCAAGAGATCGTAGTTGCTGCCAAAGTACCTCTGGTCCGACTTGTGCTAACTCCGCTTCTAACTGGGAACGAACCGCAGCACTAGAACTGTTATGACCCCCGAGCTGTAATCCCTGCAAGAGCGCCTTTAGGTAGTAGCCAGTTCCGCCAGCGATAATTGGGAGTTTCCCCCGCTGGTGAATCTCAGTAATTAACGTCTGACAATCCTTGACAAATTGTTGGACCCCGTATTGCTCCTGTACGGTTAGAATATCAATTAGGTGATGGGGAATCAGAGCTTGTTCTGCTGGGGAAACCTTAGCCGTACCAACGTCTAAATGACGATATATCTGCATGGAGTCTCCCGAAATAATCTCTCCGTTAAATTGTTGGGCAAGGGAAAGCGCTAAAGCACTTTTCCCCACGGCGGTGGGCCCAACGACCGCTAATACTTTTGGCTTCATTTTCTTCTCACTTTATTTGGTTTTAACACTGGATATCTTACCGCAATTCGAGCATAATAGACAAGGAAAGAACAGTTATTACGAGGGAGGCACTAAGAATGAATAAATTTGGAAAAGGATTTGCTACTGGTGTAATCGCGATGTTAGGGATTGCCGCTGGAGCCTTATTCTCATTTAAAAAGACGGTTGTTGAACCAATCGAAAAACAAGAAGAAAAAGCAGATGAAAACCGGAAAAAGGTTATGCGCAAAGCAGGATCTTCTCACCTTGGTTAATTAACCACAGCACTCCTCATTTTAGGAGTGCTTTTTTGCTGCTTATTTATCGCAAATAAAAACACTAGGTAAACTTAGTACTCCTTACCTAGTGTTTTTAAATTAACCTTTTTTGACTTTACCGTCCCACTTTTGATAACCCTCATTTAAGATGGCCAACTTTTGAAATCCCTGTTTATGTAGGAATTTCGCTGCTTGAACACTTAAAACCTTGGTTTGATCATACAGATAAACTGGTAAATCAGGACGAAGTTGTTGATACGAAATTTTTAGAGAAGCATATGGAATGTTTCGTGCCCCCAAGATATGCCCAGTTTCAAAGCTCTGTGCTTCACGAAGATCAATCACTTGGGCCTGACGAATTCCTGCTTGGAACTGATCTTCAGTCAAGAATTTTGTATATTTCTTGACCTGAAAAATCCGCCAATAACGTACTCCCGCGATAAGCGCGATTACCAATAAAATCGCAATTAAAATCATCAATAAAGATGAGGTAAATCCACTTGCACCGATCATAAATCGTCACTCCAGCCTATTTAAATTGTAAGGCCATGGATGCAGCTCCAATTACCCCAGCATCGTTACCTAATTCAGCTAACTTCAATTTGGTTGAATCCCGAATGGATGGGAAGGCGTTTTCTTGGAAGTACTTCGTCGTTGGCTGTAAGAGAGTGTTCCCCGCATTAGAAACTCCCCCACCAATGACGATGCTAGCGGGGTTCAAAGTATTACCAATGTCTGATAATGCCAACCCCAGGTAGAAGCAAATCCGGTCAACCACTTGGTTAGCCAAAATGTCACCGTTATCAGCTAAATAGAAAATTAACTTTGAAGTAATTTTCTCATCAGTTTGTTCTAATTCTGCTAACCGGGAAGTCCCATGGAATTCCTTAGCCATATCAGCAGCTACCCGAACGATTCCAGTAGCAGAGGCATAGGTTTCTAGGCAACCTTTTTTACCACAAGTACATTGATAACCATTCGGCTGCACTGCAATGTGTCCAATTTCACCGGCTCCACCATTGACACCATGTAGAAGCTTACCATTGGCAATGACACCACCACCAACTCCAGTTCCCAGGGTCACAAAAACCACGTCTTCTTCCAAACTCCCGGCACCCTTCCAGTATTCCCCTAAAGAGGCCACGTTCGCATCATTATCTAAATCAAATGGCAGTCCTAACCCATCTTGAATCTTTTGCCGCACCGGTTGGGTTTTAGCCCAGTTCAAGTTGTATGCTTCGGAAACTGTTCCGTTTTCACGATCAACTGTTCCGGGAGTTCCCATTCCGATTCCAATAAAGTCAGCAGTAGTTTTTCCTGAGTCTGCGATGTGTTGTTGAATTGATTTAATAATGTTATCAACAATGTGACTGCCGTTGTCACTAATGTCAGTTAAAATCCGCCATTTTTCTAGAATTTCACCTTGTTGATTTAAAAAGGCCATTTTCGTGGTTGTTCCACCTAAGTCAATTCCAATTAAGTCCTTTGCCATCTTCTAATCCTCCAGTTGTCTGTTGTTCTTTGACCGCCTCAATTTGATGCTCATGTTTCAAAACTAGCTTGGCAGCCATAAAATCTGGCCGAGAAATCACCCGCGCTTCATATAAGTGATCCAACTCTATGGCCATTACTTCAATATCCCAAATTCGCTTACCCACGTAGACGTAGATTCCAAAGCGCTTTAAGAGCTGTTGAACATCATATAGATTTTTCATCATTGGTCACCTCGTTGGTAATAATTACGCCTTAATGATTAAATCCAATGATCCACAAAGTTATTATAACAATAATTAAAACGTTTGCATAAATAAATCGTACTTTTTTTGTCAATAATTTTGATTGAGGCAGACCGATTGTAAAGCTCCCACAAAAACCACCCACGAGGCCACCTACATGGCCCCAAATATCAATGGTTGGTAAAAATAAATCGGAAACCAAGTTAATGATAATTAACAATAAAAACGACTGGGCGGTTTGTTTAAACCACTGATTCTGAGGCAAAGTAATTCCCAGCATTAAAAAAGCTCCAAACAAACCGAATAATGAGGTACTACAACCAGCCGAAACACTTCCATCACTACCAAAGGCAAAGCTAAACAAATTTCCCACGATTCCAGAACCTAAAAAGAGGACTAAAAATCGCCAGTGACCAAAGATTCCCTCCAAAATCCGTCCCAAAAAGTACAGAGTCAGTAGATTGAGGGTCAAGTGTTGCCAACCAATATGAATAAAGATGGGGGTTATCAACCGCCACCATTCTCCAGCTCTCACTAGTTGATTGACTTCCCCACCAAATTGAACCAAAGTGGTTAGGTTGGTAGTCCCTCCGGCAAAAGTCATGGCAATAAACACCAAAGTCATTACCACAATCAATGTCCACGTCACGATCGGTTGATTACGTAGTTTACTCATCGACATCCTCCACTAGTAATTGCTGCACCGGCACATCAAAGGAATCTGTTTCCCAGGGAATCTCCAGTAACTGGTCTTTTTGCACTAAAGCAAGCGTTGCCCCTGGAAAATCAGCAAGAAAACGATCATAGAATCCACCGCCGTATCCAATCCGCTGGTGGTTTATAAGACAAAAGGCAACTCCCGGCACAATCACTAAATCAATTTGATTCATTGGAATTGGTTTCCCATTCGTTGGCTCAATCACGCCAAACCTGGTCTTTGCCAGCTTAGTCTGATTCGTTAGCGGATAAAAACGCATGCGCCGACCGGAAAAAGTCCGGGGAATTAAAACTGTTTTACCAGCTTGTTGCGCTGCATTGATAAGCGGCTGCGTGGGAATTTCATGATCCATGCTCATGGTAACTGCCACGGTCTGAGCCGCCTGCCACTGGGGTGTGGCAAATAAGCGTTGATATAAATTTTGAAACCGATGGGGGTTAACCACCTGGCTCGTTAGCTTTTGTAGCATCTTAGTTCTAATTTCTGTTTTCATTTTTCGTTCCAGTTAATAAAAAAGATTTTGGGCCACAGCCCAAAATCTTATTTTGTTTCCCGATGTAATGTAACTTTTCTTTCACGTGGGCAATACTTTTCTAATTCTAAACGGTCGGGGTTATTACGACGATTTTTAGAAGTTAAGTAATTGCGTTCGTGGCATTCAGTACATTCTAAAGTGATGTGTACACGCATGTTAAATACCTCCAAACAATGCTTTTTAGATTTATCAAATATAACAAATATTAGTCTACCATCTTTTCAGATTAATTTCTACCAATTAATCAAAGAAATGTTAAGTATTTCTACTTGACGCTAATTATCATAGTGTTGTACGTCTTTCCAGTAAGCTTGATAAATGTTTTTCGCTAAATCAGTATTATTATTTTCAGCATTGTTCGGCAAGTTCGTCATTGCCAAAGCTACGACTACTTGCGGGTGATCTGAAGGAGCATAGGAAGCCAAACTTAAGGTCGTCGTTTCTTGCCCGTTGTAGAAGGTTTGAGCCGTCCCTGTCTTGGCCGAAATCTCTGGCTTAATGCCTGCCAGGGCCCCTCCGGTCTTGTATTTATTGTGACCATGAACCACTTGATAGAGTCCCTGTTTAATGACCCGACTTTCATCAGTGCTCATTGGGACCGTGTTTAATACCTGCGGCATAATGGTTTCCCGAACTGCACCTAGTTTCCCGGTTTTGCCGTTCGTACTCCGTACGTTTTCAACCACGTGCGGACGTAACCGATATCCACCGTTTGCAATGGTCGACATGTATTGGGCCACTTGTAATGTCGTGTAACCGTCATAGTTACCAAAGGATTCATCTAGTGACTTACCAATGTTAGCAAAGCCACCGGGTCCTTTAATCCCCGTCGTTTCGTTTGGTAGGTCAACTCCAGTTTTAACCCCGAGTCCGAACTGGTTAAAGTATCCCCGTTCAATGTTAAAGATATCTGGACTCATGTTCAACGGTGCCCCTTCAACATAGTGGTAACCCCCTTCTTTCATGGCTAATTGCATCATGTACGAGTTAGAAGAAACTTCTAGTGCATCCGAAGCAGTTAACGCAACATTGGCGGCTCCCGTCTTGTTGAACCAGGAACTCTTCGTAGTTCCCCCGTTTTTGATTGGCATATCGGTCAGGGTGCTACTTTCTGGGGTAATTACTTTACTCTTCAGTGCTCCATAAATCGTAGCACCTTTCACTACCGAACCCATAGTAATGGAGCTGTTCATAACGCCAAGATCGTTTTGGGTTACCTTTCCAGTTTTCGGATCCCGGTTCACTCCAGCCATTCCAATAATGGCCCCCGTGTTAGGATTCATTACCACCGCGTACGTTCCAGTGGCATTCCCACCTGGCTGGGCTTTTTTCACCATATCTTGCAGTTCTTTTTGGAACTTACCGTTGATTGAAAGCTGCAAGTTATCACCCCGGCGGCCTGGATACTTCTTCACAGCTTTCACAATTTGATTGTCGCTATTAAGTTTGATGTCCGTTTGGGACTTAGAACCTCGTAAAGCTGGTTCATATTGCTCTTCCAAACTGTTATTTCCGGCTGCTTCATTTTGAGAATAACCTTGCGATAACAGCTGATTCATCCGACTATCCGGCAATCCTACTTGATTAGAAGTAACCGTCCCGGTAATCGCCTGAATTTCTTTTCCGTCAGGATACTCACGCGTCCAATTCGTTCCCACTTGAACCCCTGGCAATTCCTTTGAATGTTCTCCCACCTTGGCAATTTCTTGGTTGCTAACGTGGTCGTACTTCACATAAGTCGTCGTTAAGCGGTACGCCCCACTCATAGAAATGTAGATAGCAGCCGCATTTTTAAATTGAGCGGTCTCTTGGTATGGTGGATTTTTTTGAGCAATTTTTAGTTCCGCTTCCACCTTTTGGTCTGGATTAAGATTCTGGGAGTTCGGAACCTGCTTGGCCATCTGGGTTTGATGTTCAGTACTAGCTAGATAGTACTGCGCCATCTGCTTCTTTGTTAATTTATTAGTGGGAACCTTAACAATCTTGCCCAGCTTCGTAGCCACTTGGTACATATCATTAACCGTTACTTTTGGCCCTCGAGTGTAAGTGATGGCTCGTTCCGTTTTATTGCCAACCAATAATTTACCCGTGGAATCATAAATCATCCCCCGTTGAACGTTTCCATAGACGGTGGAGCTGTTATTTTTATTGACTGCTGACCTAAAGTAATTACCTTGAATTAGTTGCAAATCTGCTAATTTCCAAATTAAGACCGCAAACAAGGACCCCACCAACAGAAAAATCAAATTAAGTCGGAAGGGAATTCGCTTATTGCCAGTTTCTTGTCGTTTCGTTCGTGTTTTTTTCTTGAAAAATCTACCAAAGAAATTACCCACGATGTTGCTCCTCTTCATTTTGTATTTTCATTAATCAGTGATTGCCTCAGAAGACAACTACTCACATTATCACATTATCCCGAATTAACCGCAATCTGATTATTCTTAAAGTTAACTTAAATCTTACCCACAAGAAAAAAACTCGCGAAAGGCAAACCTTTGCGAGTCTTCTTACTTGGTCATTATTGAACGGAAATAATTTGAACGTGCATTACTCCGTCAGGAATTTCGATGTCAACCTCTTCACCCACCTTGTGGCCTAACAAGCCCTTGGCAATTGGTGAATCGTTGGAAACTTTACCAGACAATGGATCTGCTTCCGCTGCCCCGACAATTTGGTAAGTTTCTGGTTCTTCATCTGGAAGTTCCTTAAATTCAACCGTTTTTCCCACACTCACTTCATCACTAGCGGTTTGTTCTTCATCAACCACTTCTGCAAATTGGAGCATGTGTTCAACCGTGTTAATCCGACTTTCCAGTAATGCTTGTTCATTTTTAGCTGATTTGTACTCAGAATTTTCGGACAAATCGCCGTAGCTTCGCGCAATTTTAATTTGTTCAATTACGTGGGGACGCTGGTTAGTCTTTAAATCTTCTAACTCAGCTTCAAGTTTCACTTTCCCCTCTTTGGTCATTGGATATACTTTATCTTCAGCCATTGTTCCACCTCAATTATTTTAGTCAACTTAGAATTTATCACGAACCTCGTTCATTAGCAAATAAAAAGTTACTCAGCCAGTAAAGGACCTTCGTCATCTGTTCCTAGGATTGCTTTAATTTTAGTAGCCAGTAAATCAATGGCAACGTTATTTTTACCACCGCGGGGAATAATGATATCAGCATATCGCTTGGATGGTTCCACAAATTGTTGATACATGGGACGAACCGTTCCTAGATATTGTTGAATAATTGAATCCAAAGACCGTCCCCGTTCTTCTGTATCCCGTTGAATTCGTCTGATTAATCGAATATCGTCATCCGTATCCACAAACACCTTAATGTCCATTAGATCACGCAATCTAGGATCATTGAGCGTCAAAATTCCCTCCAGAATAATCACGTCCGTGGGCTCTTGTCGTTCCGTTTTATCGCTCCGCGTAAATTGGGAATAATCATAAACTGGCTTTTCGATTGTTTCGTAGTTCAATAACCGCTCGAGTTGATCAACCAGCAAATCGTTATCAAAGGCATCCGGATGGTCATAATTAACCTTTTTTCGCTCAGCCATGCTCATCTCGGCTTGATCTTTGTAATATGAATCTTGTTGAATAATGGAAATGGAATGACCTAGGAGACGTTGTAAAATTGCCCGACTTACCGTCGTTTTCCCGCTACTAGAACCACCCGTAACTCCAATAATCACGGGCCGTTTTTGCTTAGTTGCCATCAGTCGTTCAGCCTTTCTACTTATCTGATTTCTGCGTTGAGTTCTGTTTGTAAATGTTGTTCCACTTTGGTCATGGCTTGATTTACCACGTCGTCCTGCAACGTTGCCTGTGGATTTTCAAAACTTAATGTATATGCCAAGGACTTCTGCCCCGCTGGAACGTGTTCACCGACATAAACGTCAAATAGACTTACGTCATGCAAGTAGGCGCCCCCGCGTTTCCAGATGATAGTTTCAATTTGTTCATTTGTAACATCATCAGCAACTAACATGGCAATATCTCGTTTGATTCCAGGCAAGGAACTTACTACTTGATATTGCGCTTCGTGTTTAGGTGCCGCCATTAAGCGATCAAAATCTAATTCAAAGACATAAGTTGGTTTCACCTTAAACTGCTTAGCAGTGCTGGGATGAACCTGACCGAGAAAACCAATAACTTCATCATCCAGTTTGATCAAGGCTGTCCGACCAGGGTGCATTTGCGCTAACTGTTCCGTTGGTTCGTACGTAATTGTTCCTTGGAGTGACAATGTTTGCAAGTACTGGGCAACGATTCCTTTCAATAGGAAGAAATCGACCGGACGAACCTGTTGGTTCCAACTAGCGGTGGGCATGGTACCAGAAATTGCTCCGGCAACGTGTTCCACTTCGGTCGGTCGAATCTGATCTTCCTGATCTTTGTAGAATACCCGACCTTGTTCATACAGGGGAACGTTTTCCACTCCGCGAGCTTGGTTGTAAGCAACATCGTCCAGTAAGCCACTGACCAGGTTCATCCGGAGCACCGAGTGATCCTTAGTCATTGGCCATTGCAAGTCAGTAGAAAAACTCTGCTGTAACATGAACATGGTGGCCTTTTCGGGCGTCGTCAGTGAGTAAGAAATGGCATGATTAAGTCCCATCCCCTGTAACGTTTGCCGTGATTTCCGCATGGCTTGTTGGTTCGGGGTTAATCCCCCTTCGGTCGTTTGAGTTACTGGTAAAGTTGCTGGAATGCTGTCATAGCCATAAATCCGGGCCACTTCTTCAATTAAATCAGCATCAATTTGTAAGTCCCAGCAGCGTGTCGGAATGGTAACCGTAAATTCACCGTGGTTATCGACTACGCCAAAGCCCAACCGGGTAAAAATTTCGTTAATCGTGGCCGCACTCAAATCGGTCCCTAACACGTGGTTAATTCGGGATGCCGTTATCTTAATCACTTGTTCCGTCACCGGAGCTTGACTTCCAGTAACTACGCCCTGGCTAGCCTGCCCGTCAGCTAGAGATTGAATCATTCCCGCTGCATAATTAAGGGCCGTAATGACGTCGCCGTGATCAACTCCCCGCTCAAAGCGTTGGGAAGCATCAGTGTGGAGGTTCTCATTTTGGGCCATTTTCCGAGTCAATACAGGATCAAATACTCCGGCTTCTAAGACAATCGTGGTGGTCTCTTTGGTAACCCGAGTCGGATCACCTCCCATTAAACCCGCCAGTGCGACTGGTTGGTCACCGCTAGCGATTACCACGTCTTGTTCGTTTAGTTCACGTTCTGCTTCATCCAGTGTAGTGATTTTTTCCCCCGGATGGGCCCGTCTAACTGCTAAATTAGCCGCAGGTAATTGGCTTAAATCATAGGCGTGTAATGGTTGTCCCAGGAATAGCATCACGTAGTTCGTAACGTCCACCACGTTGTTAATTGGCTTAATTCCAGCGTTCCAGAGCCGGATTTGTAACCAAAGGGGACTCGGATGAACTTGCACGTTTTTGACCACTTGTAAGTGATACTGACTAGCTAGTTGCTCGTCAGCAATTGCAGCAATTGCAGCTGCACTGCTCTCCTGACCCGTTGCCGCTTCCGGTTGTACCATAAAGTCCGATTTTTGATCCAACACAGCGGCTAAATCATAGACAACTCCACGCATGCTCAGCATGTCACCACGATTGGGAGTTACGTCTAGGTCTAACATG
The DNA here is from genome assembly GCF_024029675.1 of Fructilactobacillus carniphilus. Taxonomy (NCBI): domain Bacteria; kingdom Bacillati; phylum Bacillota; class Bacilli; order Lactobacillales; family Lactobacillaceae; genus Fructilactobacillus; species Fructilactobacillus carniphilus. The sequence goes on from NZ_CP097121.1 coordinate 556,808, forward strand.
GGATCATTCATGCCTAGGTAGTCATAAACTTCATCACCTAACTTAGCATCATCGGGTAAGAAGTAAATCCCGTCCTTCCATTCATCGGGAACGACATCCTTGGGAAATCCAATTTCATCTAAGGCACAAATCATACCGTCGGACTTAACCCCACGCATCTTAGCCTTTTTAATCTTTACGTTGCCGGCTACCCGAGCCCCGGGCATGGCCACAATCACCTTTTTACCGACTTCAACGTTTGGAGCTCCACACACGATTTGTTGTGGTTCGGCTGCGCCCACATCAACCTGACAAATGTTCAAGTGACCGGCATCTGGGTGTTTTTCCATGGATAAAATTTGGCCGACGATTAACTTTTTCAATCCGGTACTTCGTTTTGTAACAGAATCTACTTCAACCGAAGTCCGTTCAATCTTTTCTCCCAATGCTTCTGGATCAAGTTTGAGCTTCAGGTACTGGCTTAACCAATCATACGAAAGTAACATTCTTCATCCTCCTGTTAGTCAAATTGCGTCAAGAATTTCAGGTTGTTCAAGTAGAAATCTCGAATATCGGTGACACCGTATTTCAGCATTGCAAACCGATCGGGACCCACTCCAAAGGCAAAGCCGCCGTATTCGTGTGGATCAACTCCAGCCATTTTTAAAACGTTCGGATGAACCATGCCGGCTCCCAGCACTTCAATCCAACCAGAGCCCTTGCAAACAGCACAGCCCTTACCACCACAATTCATGCACGTGATGTCAGCTTCCACGGATGGTTCCGTAAATGGGAAATAGCTGGGCCGTAATCGCACTTGAAATTTATCTCCAAAGAGCGCATGCGTCATGGCAGCTAACGTTCCCTTTAAGTCGGCCATCGTAATGTGTTTATCAATCACGATTCCTTCCACTTGGTGAAACTGGTGAGAATGAGTGGGATCATCGGTATCCCGCCGGAATACGACTCCGGGAGAAATCATCTTTAGTGGTCCCTGGCTAAAGTCATGCGTTTCTAGTGCCCGCGCCTGCATTGGAGAGGTGTGGGTCCGCATTAAAATCTCCTTAGTGATGTAGAACGTATCCTGCATGTCACGAGCGGGATGATCCTTTGGTAAGTTCATCATCTCAAAGTTATAGTGTTCTTCTTCGACTTCCGGACCACTTAAAACCTGATACCCCATGCCGATGAAAATATCTTCGATTTCATCAATGATCTTTTGAATCACGTGGGGGTGTCCAAATGGAATTTGGTCTCCTGGCAAGGTGACGTCAATCTTTTCTGCAGCTAATTTTTGATTCAAGGCCGCCGTTTCTAAGGCCGATAGCTTCGTTTCTAGCGCAGTGGTTAATTCATCCCGAATCTGATTAGCTAGACTCCCTGCCGTTGGACGTTCTTCGACGGGTAACTTGGCAATTCCGCGAAGTGTTTGGGTAATTGAACCCTTTTTCCCCAGAAGTTGCACCTTAATTTGGTTTAATTTCTTTTGATCGGTCGCAGCCTCAATCTGCTGCAAACCATTGTCCTTAATCGTTTCTAACTCCGTTTGCAAACTCATGGAAATCCTCCTTTAATTTTGTCCAGAAAAAAAGCTCCACCCCAGACCGGGACGAAGCTTCGCGTTACCACCCAAATTCGTAGGTTTCCCTACGCACTCATTTGATGGATAACGATCACCAGTCGGACATTTTTCAGCATGATGCCTACAGCCACAAGCGAATTCGGTTTCTTTGATCACTTTCAGCCTCCATGATCTCTCTGTCACAGTAGAAACTTACTACCTCTTTGACTATCGTAGTTACTAAAAATATAAATCATTCTGGACAGTGGGTCAAGCTTCATCGTTGCCATTACACCATTTATCTGCCCAATCATGAGTGGCTTCCATTACCGGACGTAAATCTTGTCCTTTGGGAGTTAAATCATACAAAATCAATGCTGAATCATCACTGGTCTTTCTAGTAACAATGTCATAACCCTGCAATTCCTTTAACCGGGCCGTTAGAACGCGATCACTACAATTAGGAACCTTTAAGGCTAGTTCTCCAAACCGGAGTGGTCCACTCACCAATAAAGATTGAATGATCATTCCGTTCCACTTGCGCCCTAAAATTTGGAATGCTTCCTGAAAGCTAGCACATAAACAGGTTTCGTCCCTCATTCGTCTTTTTCCCATCGAAAGGGCCTCCTTAATCAATTATTTTTTCAAAGCTTTTTTTACTTTACTTTCCAGTGGGGTCATAAATTCATTAACCGCCGCATAATCGTCTACCAAAGATACGATGACACTTTCCTTATACTTAGGCCGAGCCAAAGTTAACCCCCACATATGTTTCAAAATAATGTCTTCTTCTTTGGGAGTTAACTGGGTAATTTTTTTGGCATTTCTTAGCGCCACCCGGGGATGAATAAAGGCGTGACTTCCCACTGCAAACTTAGTCGTCCGCCAGTCGTAATAAAACAAGTCGTGCAACAAGCCCCCTCGAGCGGCTGCCCGGTAGTCCAGGTTCATTCGTTTGGCAATTCGATAACTTTCATAGGAAACATACAAGCAATGCTTTAAGCGCGTCGAATGATGATGTTGGGTATAGTTCGCTAGTTTTTGCACCGCGGGCGCTTCCAATAAATCCTGGACGCAACTCAAGTATTCCGGATCATTGCGCCAATCAGTTTTAGTCATTTTCTCACCTCGTTTAGTCCGCCTTAATGCGGAACATGATTACAGCTGCAGCAATGGCAACGTTTAAAGACTCCGCGTGACCCTTAATTGGGATATACAAGTTCTTAGTTGTTTGCTGCAATAAGGAAGAATCCATCCCATTGCCTTCATTGCCCATAATTAACGCAAAGTCCGACTGGGGATGAACCTCGCGATAATTAACCGCTGCGGGATTCAGCTCGGTTCCATAAACCGGTCGTTGCTTAGTGTGAAACCAGTCTAACACTACTTTTAAATCAGCTTCCACAACTTGAAGGTGAAACTGGCTCCCCTGCATGGCCCGTAAAACTTTTCCATTATAAGGGCTCGCCGTTCCATTGCCGAAAACTACTCCGGCAAAACCAGCTGCATCAGCAGTCCTAACCATGGTTCCAATGTTACCTGGATCTTGTACTTGGTCTAACAATAACCAAGCGCCGTGATAATTCGGTTCAACCGCGGGCGCTTGCAGTTTACAAACCAGAAAAATTCCTTGAGGAGTTGTGGTTTCCCCCAACTCTTGCGCGACTGCATCAGAAATCAGTGTCACTGGCCAACCGGTTAACTCTGAACCATGCTCTAAATCCTGATCGTCCGTCGCATAAATCATTTCAATTTCAGCTGCCGGTAAGGACGCTAGTGCTTCTTGAACCAAGTGCCAACTCTCCAGTAAATAACGTTGTTGCTGTTTACGCCCCTTAGGAGTGGCTAATTTTTTGAGTTGCTTAATTTGTTGGTTGTGTTTCGAATTAATTCGTTCCATTTTTAATCACCACTCGCTCGCTTATTAACGTCATTTTATCACATTCCCGAAAAAAGGTTGTAGTTAACTTCCGCTGCACCTAGTGAGTTTGATTGAAGTTCGCTGGGGTTTAGGTTAGTATAAGAGCTATGATTGAAACCAAAGGAGTAAGTTAAATGAAAAAAGGAAAAAAACTAGCGTTACTAGGCTTAGCTGGTCTCGCTGCTTTCACTTTGTCTGGGTGTGTACAGACTGATGCACACGGAAAGCCATACGGGTTTGTTTATGACTATCTAGCTGTTCCTGGGCAACACGTCATGGATTGGCTAGCGCAGTACGTGGGCGGTTACGGTTGGTCCTTAATTGTGATTACCGTTGTGGTTAGACTCTTGTTATTACCTATGATGGTTAGTCAGGTGAAGAAGTCAACCGTGCAACAAGAAAAAATGGCGCTGGTCAAGCCTCAACTCACCAAGTTACAACAACTGATGAAAAATGCCAAGACCCAACAAGAGCAAGTGGAATTAAACCAACAAATGATGCGCTTATACAAGGACAATAACATCAGCATGACTGGTGGCATTGGGTGTCTTCCCCTTTTAATTCAGTTACCAGTGTTTGCCGCTCTGTATGCGGCCATTCGGTACTCACCAGAGTTATCCCACACGGTTTTCATGGGGATTCAATTGGGACAAAAGAGTTTATTACTTGCCATTTTGTCCTTGGTTGTTTATGGAATTCAAGGTTACTTGTCCATGCTCGGTATGCCCAAGGATCAACGGAAGCAAATGGGCTTCATGATGCTAATCAGTCCCATTATGATTTTCTTCGTAACCATGTCTTCTCCAGCCGGATTAGGAATCTACTTCTTCATTGGTGGACTCTTCGCTATCTTACAACAACTAATCGTTAATGCTTACCGACCTAAAATCGTGGCTCAGGTTAATGCCGAAGCCAAGCGTAATCCCCCGAAAGTGGTCGTTCCAGATGAAATTGTTAAGGAAGAAGATCAGATTGAAACGGAAGAAAAAGCCGAAAATAGAGAACCACAAGCAAGTCCGCACCATCACCGCAATCAAAATAAACAACGTCATCACCATGATGAATAAAAAAAGTCGCTCCCACTGGGAACGACTTTTTTATTTTAATTATAACCAAAACTAATTGTTATTGTTTTGACCCATTCCGATTAATTCAACCAGAATTTCAAACAAGTTCAAGACATCCAGGTAAATGTTTAAAGCACCTAAAGTACTAAATTTTTCTAACTGAGCTTCTGAACTAACTTGGTTCGCAAACCGTTTTACACTTTGCGTATCTATAATGATGTAGAAAGCAAATATGACTAACATGACCACATCGATTAACAAGTACAATCCCGGAACCCGAATGAAGGCCGCCACAACTGAAAGAATAATGGCAGCTAACAGACCCCAGAACAGATAGATGGACATCGGAATGTAATCCTTTTTGGTGTGATTAGCGTAGTACGTTAACCCTCCAAACATAACAGCCGTTGCTAACATGGCTAGCCCAATCGTGTTGATGTTGTAAATCACCAACAATGGACTCACCGAAACTCCAAACAACACCGTCATCGTGTAATAAATTGCATTGGCGGTAGACGGACTTGATTTCTCGTTACTAATTGAACGAGATAGCATAAACATTAGTCCTAACATGATCACTAGGAAAATCAAAGAAGTTCCTAATCCCATTGACATAATAAAGCTACGCATGAACGTGGCCATAAAAGCCATTACTAATCCAGTAATGATAAGTCCAATCGTTACTTTTTGGTAAGTTTTCGCGATCAAACGTTGTGCTAGATCTTGGGTGTTACCCAAAATTTCACCATTCATAGTGAAACCTCCCTTTTAGTTGTAATAATTAAATTGTACCACATTTGCTGGTAAAACAGTTACTTTTAAAGCCTGTCTTGCTACCCCCAGCGGGCTTGCAGCGTCGCTAGTGAGGTTTTATCCGTAACTGTCATTTCCTGCTCTGAATTAGGCTGAACGGTAAGTGTAGTCGGTGATTCAACCACAAACGGAATTCCCGTCTGTGATAAATAGCGATATTGAGAAATCAACTCCGGCGCAATCTCTAAGAATTGCTGCTCCAATGGTGCCTGCATCCGAATTTGCTTGAACCGTTCTCCCTGTCGAAATCCAAATTCAATTAGAGAATTGTCCTTAATCTCTTTTGCCAACTTGGCTCCCGTGGTTCTTAACGGATCATTAATTTGTTCCTGCACTAAATCTAATGCTACTTGTAACTCTGAAGCATTCTGAAGTCGATCCAACACCGATTGTAATTGGTCAATTAAGCGTTGGGCTTGCAAGTGTAATTCAGCTGGCAAAGGCATCGTCGGATCAGCCATGGCCACCTGCTGATTAGCATTGGCGGCTTGTTGCAACGTCTCCACATTCCAATCACGCGGAAAGAGAATCCCTGCTACCATCAGTAGTTTGACAAACTGTAACGTGGTTAGCTGCAGCCCATCCAGTGCAAACGGATCATCATCCAGCACGCGTAATTCCAAGTATTGAATCCCAGTGTCCAGAATCGTATCTAAATCATCACTACCCTTTAATCGAACCGGTCCATAAAATTCACTAGGAGCAAATAACTGTCCCGTCTTAATGGCGTCCGCTTGTTCCTGAATGAAGCCGGTCAGCGTATTATACTCAATGTGAACGTCCGGTAAATTAGCAAATCCCTTCTGACTGGCTCGAATTGATCTAACCGGTGGTTGGAGGCCAGTTTGATTTTCATCTAAGGGACTTGCTCCGTATAAATACGTTAACAGCCAACGGAACCCTACCAAATGCTGGGTAATTTGAAACAATAATTGATTCTTCGCCGTCGTAAAATTATCTAAATGCTGTTGTTTCTGATACCACGTCACAATCGCTGGGTCCGGCGAATAACTAACGTGAATCCCACACATGATGTGGCGTAACGGTCCGTATTTGGCCAATAATAAATCACGATAACCCTGATACCATTCCCGCTTAAAGGTTTGTTCTAAAAAGGTTACGTCAGCTGCTTGCAACCGAGGTGGCATGGATAACGGCCACACAATTTCATGGGGCTGCAACTGTTCGTTTAGCAGTTGCTGTAAATTATGAAGTTGATTCGTAACCCCCACGAGCCGGTGATGCGGAGCCGTAATTAGTTCCTCCATACTTTCAGAAAAATCAGTTTGAAAATAAGGTTGGTGACGCCGATTACCTAGTTGCTGCGGATGATCAAACTGAGACAGACTTTGCCGGTCTTGATCAACGCGATGCTCTTCAATCTCAATCCCCATTTGACCCTTAAACAATAACTGCACCAACGACTGATTTGCTTGATTTACTTGCGTCATAACTTCCTGCTTTCACCTTCGTATTTCGTAAGTCGGCTTACAAAGTTTGAAGGAGGTTAAATTTGAATAACGAAATTAGCACTAAAAACGAAGCACAAACCTCACTTATTTTTAGTTACCCGTATTCTAGCAAAGGACCTTTGAAAGTCAAGCTGCACCATAAAAAAAGAACCAAGAAAACCCATGGTGTTTTCTTGGTTCTAATCAATTAATTAGTTGTTCTTTTGTGCAACGACTTCTTTGCCGTTGTAGTAGCCACAGCTAGGGCAAACGTAGTGAGACTTACGTAATTCACCACAGTTAGGACATGGACTCATGCCTGGCACTGTCAGTTTAATGTGTCCCCGACGCATATCTCTTCTTGCTTTAGAAGTTTTTCTCTTTGGTACAGCCATTAGTAATAACCTCCCTTTAATTAATTTCCACTAGTGAATTTTTAAGCCTTGTCGTCATCATCCGCATAAAACTGTTTCAGATTAGCAAGACGTGGATCAACTTGATTAGATTCCTCATGCTGATGTTTGTAATCAGCTTCAGAAATTACTTCCCAGTCGTCACCGGTTGGCATTGATGCCCCAGCTTGTTCGTCTGGGGAAAGTAATTGCATCGGAATCTGAATAATTACATTATCTGCCACTGCCTTATTAAAATCAACCTCGCCATCGTCATCAACTTTAATCACGACGACATCGTTTTCGTAACGATCTAAGGCTGCTTTTGTATTAACATAAACTTCTGTAAAGTGAAATTTAAGTGGCAATTTAAATGGAGTTAAGGAACGTGACGATGGAACGGTAACCGATCCTTGCACGTCCGCATCCACAATTACGTCACCATGATCAGCCACCGCAGAAACATTCACCGTAAACGGCGTAGCATCCAAAATTTCATCCGGATACCGGGTCGTTAAATCGGACTTTAGATCCAATTCACCCTGTTCCTCAAACGGTGCCTTTTGATAGCTTTGTAATTTTTCAAAGGACCATTTCATGTAAATCCCTCCAATGCAACAATCCCAATTATACTGATAATAAAAATCGATGTCAAGGTCTACTCCTTGATAGCTTCCATTCTAATCACAGAGCGACGCCGATCCTGAACCACCCCGGTAACCAGTTCCGTAATTAATCCCGCTCGGTTTTCCAGTTGCAGTTCGTTTTCTAAAAATGATTTCGTCGCCGTGGTAATCAACGGAATGGACAACTGTTTTTTGAGTGAGTGCAGATAACCTTGCCCGGCCGTAGACATCCCTAGAATCCTCAGGACTGGTTGATAATCAGCCACGGCGGTTGTTTGGTAGTTTAATAAGATATTCGTACACAAGCGTTGCAACCGCGGATAAGTGTATCGTTTGGTTTTAATCAACTCCAGAAACTCGGCAAAGGAATGAGTAGCTACAACTGCCCGTTTGATTCGATGCTCAAGCCCTTCTGTCATTTGATAAATGGTCCGTAATTCAGTTAACGAGTGAGAATTAATGGCATACTTCAGGTACGACCAATATTGCTCCCACGTAACGGGTTGAGCCGTGGCCATTAACCGGACGGTGGCCGCTGGCACACTAGTTAGATAGTCCCGATTCTCTGCCAACATGGCTTTTCGAATCGCCGTTCCACTGGAAATCGTGGCATGTAGATCCTGTTCTTGATGCCCGCTCACCCGTCGTTTGATGGGGACTAATTGCAACGAAGCATTGTGTGCCGCCAACGCCTGCGAATACCAAAAGCCAAGGGTGTCGTTGGGTTCCGTCAGTTCAATTCCCAGTTCGCGTTGCAGAGCTTGTTGAAACGCCTGGGGAAAGGAACGGTGATGATCTGCAAATTCCGCTCCACTGGGTTGCACTTGCTGCTGCGTAAATTGATTAAAATCCCAATCAGCATGTTCACAGCCAAAGGCCAAATAGTCACAATCCAGCGCTTGGACCAGTTCGACTGCATTCTTAGCAAACAAATGAGCGGGTTGAACGGCAGCTACCGCCGGCAATTCCACTACTAAATCAATCCCACCGGCCAATGCCATTTTCGTCCGCGTCCACTTATCAAAAATAGCTGGCTCCCCTCGTTGGGTCCAATTACCACTCATGATCGCCACGGTGACATCCGCCTGCGTTCGTTGCTGAGCTTGTTGTAACTGGTACAAATGCCCGTTATGAAAGGGAACGTATTCAGCAATAATTGCTACGGCCGTTGGTTTCATGATTTAACTCCATGGAAAAACCACCGGGTGGTCTGATCTGTAACCGGTTGTTTCCCAAAGTTGGCACTAACCGTAACGTTGGTAAACCCGGCAGAATGTAAAGCTTGTCGATATGCTTCTAGTTCATAGGTTCGTTCGTAATGAGTTTCAGAATAAGACTGGTAGGCATCTAAATCTGCTTGATACAAGAAAAAGGTCAAATCATGCTCCACCGAATGTGGCCATTCCCCAGCGTAAGTGGTCCACATAAAGGATTGCTCCTCATCCTGATAGTTATACATATATCCTGGGTACTTAACATCAGTTTGGTACGGGGTAATCACATCAAAGCAAAACTGGCCACCGGTGACCAGATGCTGAGCAACTTGCTGGAAAGCCTGGGTAACTTCATCTAAATCAGCTAGGTAACACAGAGAATCATCAAAACAGGTCACCGCATCAAATTGACCCAAGCCATCCAAAGCTAACATATTGAGTTGAAACAACGGAATTTCTAAATCAGCTGCCTCAGCATGTTGATTAGCCAAAGTGAGCATCTCACTCGACAAATCGGCCCCCGCTACCGCATAGCCAGCTTGGCCTAACAACACCAGTAAACGACCCGTACCACAAGCAAGGTCCAAAACGTTCGCACCAGGTTGCACGTATTTTTGCAGATAATTCACCCACTGGGGATATAGGTCGTTGTCAAACAACTGATCATAAAAAGTGGCAAACTGACTGTAAATCATTGCTTAATCCTCGGTAATCCAAGCAGAGATGTCTTCCACCTGTGCATCCGTCCACAATTTTTCCAGGTTGTAAAATTCACGGGTTTCTTTTTTAAACACGTGAACAATGACTTCCCCGGCTTCGATTAAAATCCAGTTCGCCTGGTCTTTACCTTCCACGTGACTAATGGAAATCTGTTGTTCTTCTAACTTATCGATAATGTTATTAGCAATTGCTTTGACCTGCCGATCAGAATCGGCGTCCATAATGACAAAGTAGCGTCCCATTACACTTAATTTTTCAATGTTTAAAACGACAATGTCGTGCGCCCGCCGCTCATCGGCAGCCTTCACAACTGTTTCTAAAATGGCTTGATTATTCATTAATCCTCCTATTTTTGGCCTGCCGCAATCACATTATAAGCAACAATCGCAGCTGGATAAATGGCTTGTTGGTTGTTCACTAATCGTTTCATCGTTTGGGCGTTTTGGTAAACGACCCCGTCCCACAGGTTATGCTGGGTAATTGCTCGAGCTTCATCAACTCCGGTAAAATCACGTTCCGGTTCAATGTAGTCTGCCATGTAGACAATTTGCGCGTACACGTCCATCACAGGAGCCCCAATGGTATGGTATTTGACGGCCCGCAGAATCCGGTTATCATTAATACCGAGTTCCCGCTGGATCATTAAGTAACCCACGTACCCGTGCCAGATTGCCCGCCCATACTTTAAGAGTTCTGGATCCAGGTGGTCCTGCTTAATTAGGGTCGTAAACTCATCTACATCACGCTGTTTGGCATAATCATGTACCAAACCAGCTAATCCTGCCACCGTCACATCTGCATCATTTTCCTGGGCCAGCTCAATGGCGGTCTGTTCAACGCGCAAACAATGCTCGAGCCGGGATTGTTTGAGCTGCTTGCTCATTTTAGCAATGATTTCATCCCGATCAAAAGCCGCATAAGCTTGATAATTTAAATTAACGTGTGCCATAAAGTTGATGCTCCTTAATGTAATCTAAAACTAAATCTGGTAATAAATAACGAACAGCTCTTCCTTGACTGAGATTGGTACGAATCAATGACGAAGACACCGCAAAAGCCGGCACTTTAATCCATTGGACTGGGTAGGGAGAAACTGCCGTTGTTTCCGGTCGGTTCACCCCCACAAAGGTGACCAGCTGGATTAAATCAGCAATCCGATACCATTTATCAAGGTAGGCAACCATATCGCCGCCAATGATGAAATAGTATTCCACGTTGGGATGCTGGGTTTGCAGCTCTTTCATCGTATCGTAACTATAACTTTTTCCCTGTCGTTCAATTTCTGCTAGCTCCAGGCCAAAGCGTTCATTTTTCTGAATCGCTAATTGTAACATGGCCACCCGATGATGAGCAGCAATAGCTTCCTTATGATCGACATGCGGTGGCAAAAAGTCCGGAAGAAAGTCCACTCGATCTAACTGCAGTTGAGCTAAAGCCTGCTCTGCAATGATTAAATGTCCCTGGTGGACCGGATTAAAGGTCCCCCCGAGTAATCCTACTTTTAATTTTCGCATTGCACAATCCTATAGTTGATAAACTCCGTGGGAGATATCGCGGCGGTTCGGCTGACTAGATTCATGAAAAAGTAAGACCGTTTTCCCAATCGTTTGGACCACTTGGATGTCGCTGTTGGCCTCAATAAATGCTTTCACATCTGCCGGAGCAACGTCCGCACTTTGTTGGATGCTGACCTTTACCAATTCTCGCTTATCAACTGCCTGAGCGACTTCTTTCAACCAGACGTCATTGAGCCCGTTTTTCCCCACCGAAAAAATCGGACGGAGTTGGTTTGCATTGGCCCGTAAAAATCGCTTTTGTTTCCCCGTTAGTTGCATAGTTTCTCCTTTACTAAAACATGGATTTTCTAATTAAGACGGCCACACCCTTTGGCGCCCAACCGGATACGACACTGCCCTTAGGCACGGTAATCCAACCTAATCCTTCAATCACTAAATCAGAAGTATCGGTCACTTTAAACTCATGGCGTTGCAGTGGAATCACGTTCTCTGATCCCGCAGGCGGAGTTAGTAATTCTCCCGCGTGCTTTTCAAAAAACGCGTCAGCATTCTCCAATTTGGTCCGGTGAATCATGAGGTTATTATCAACGTAGACCGTGAACCCCGCTTTGGGTCCGCTCACGTAGTCAAACCGTCCTAACGCCCCTAAAAAGAGGGTTTGCTCCGCATTTAACTGGTAAGAACGGGGTTTAATCCGTTTTTGGGGTGAAACGTACTTTAGATCATGACTATTTAAGTAATGTGCCATTTGACTGGCATGAATAATCCCGGGCGTATCAATTAAATCATGACCGTTATCCAATGGAATTTTGATCAAATCAAGCGTAGTACCCGGGAACTTGGACGTGGTGATAACCTGTTCCTCGCCCGAACTTTGACGAATGATTTGGTTAATTAACGTTGATTTACCCACGTTAGTGACTCCAACGACGTAAACATCTCGATTACGGGCATTTTGATTAATGACTTTTAATAAATCATCAACGGATTGATTGGTCCGGGCTGAAACCAGTTCCACGCCCACCGGACGAATTCCGGCCCGATTGACCATTTGCCGTAGCCAATCTTTAACCTTTTTGGGTTTAAATGATGCTGGGAGTAAGTCGACCTTATTGCCCACTACGAGCACCGGATTATCACCGACAAAGCGTTGTAAACCGGGAATCAAACTTCCGTTGACGTCAAAAATATCAACCACGTAGACTACCAGTGAATTAGTCGTCCCAATTTGACTCAGTAAATTTAAAAATTCATCATCAGAAACGCTCACTGGTTGGATTTCATTGTAATGACGCAACCGAAAACAGCGTTGGCAATACAATTCCCCGGTTTTCATCCCTTTGGCTAAGGCCCCTTTCGGGGTATAGCCAGGTGCTTCTGGATCCGTGGTTTGAATCTGAGCTCCACAACCGATGCAAAGCAAAGGTTCTGTTTCAGTTGTCTCTTTTCCTTGGTTTTCATCCATTAATCAATATCTTCCTTCCACTGTAAGTGATATTTCTTGCGAATTAGCCGGTAGACCAGTTTTTCGAGCTGCCGATTAATCTTGGTAGGCAATAAATCAGTTTTCACGAGGGGTTTCACCCAAATACTCTTAATCTTACAGTTATTAGCCGCTAATACGTCGGTTAATAGTTGGTCACCCACCATCACTACTTCACCCCGATTAAGGTGGTCCTGCTTTAACACCCGTTTAATTCCAACCGGTAGTGGCTTCAGGGCATGGGCCACGAACGGCAACTGCAGATCAGCAATTGCATGTTTAACTCGGCGCGGATTATTGTTGGAGACCACCACTAACTTGATCCCGGCAGCATGTAAAGACTCCATCCAATGCCTTAATCTTTTTGTACTGGTTTTATTGTTCCAAGGAATGAGGGTATTATCTAAATCAGCCAAAACGGTTGTAATCCCGTGTCGCTTTAGTTTTTGGGGGGAAATATGAAACACACTTTCCACCATCCAGGTTGGTTTAAAAACTCTTAACATAAAAACCCTCTCTTCTTTGTCGTTTATCCCCTATTTTAAAGCATCTGCTGGAGAAATAGTAGCCCTGTAAAAAACAAAAAACTTCCACCAGTCATCACTAGCAGAAGTCTTTTACGCTTATTTTATAAAGCTTTTTTTGCTTCGGCAACTAAGGCTGCAAAAGCATCAGCATCATTCACAGCCAAGTCAGCCAACATTTTCCGGTTTACGTCAATGTTAGCGGCCTTTAAACCGTGCATTAATTTGCTGTAGCTAATGTCGTTCATCCGAGCTGCTGCGTTGATTCGAGTAATCCAAAGTTTCCGGAAGTTACCCTTGTTGTTACGACGATCACGAAAGGCATATTCCCGTGATTTCATTACTTGATCTTTAGCAGTTTTAAAGAGTCGGTGTTTTCCACCGCGGTATCCCTTAGCTAGTTTAAGGACGCGTTTGCGCCGGTTCCGTGTAGCAGTTCCGCCTTTTACTCGTGGCATATTAAAATCCCCCTAGATTAAAATTTAACTTAGTTTATTTCTTTAATAATTCAGTGTAGGTCTTAACCCAAATGTTGTTTAACATGTGAGTCCCACGTAAGTGACGACGTTGTTTCTTCGTCTTTCCGTGGAAACGGTGACTAGTAAAAGCATGGGCACTCTTTAACCCACCCTTAGCAGTTTTCTTAAACCGCTTAGCAACTGCACGGTTTGATTTCATTTTTGGCATAACAATTTCCTCCTCTTTGGTTTACAAACGTAAACTAGTTTTTAGTTTTATTACTTGGTGCAAGCATCAAGAACATACTCCGGCCATCCATTTTAGCTCGTTGCGTAACGGTCGCAATGTCAGATAAAGCGTCAGCCATCCGATTTAAGACATCTCGACCAATTTCTTTATGCGTAATGGCCCGACCTTTAAACCGAATTGAAACCCGGACCTTTTCGCCCTTCGTTAAGAACTTTTGCGCATTCTTCAACTTCGTGTTGAAGTCATTCGTATCAATCGTTGGACTCAACCGAATTTCCTTCACGCTTACCGTTTTTTGCTTCTTACGAGCTTCACGTTCTTTCTTTTGTCGATTGAACCGGTACTTCCCGTAATCAAGAATTTTAGCAACCGCTGGCTTAGCGTTTGGTGCGACTAAGACTAAGTCCAAGTTCGCATCTTCAGCAATTTGCATTGCTTCCGCCTTTGATTTCAACCCAAGTTTGTTTCCTTGATCATCAATAACCATCATTTCACGAGCTTTAATTCCATCGTTGACCATTTGATCTCTTTTTGCTATGGTGATTCACCTCCAAGTAAATTTCAAAGCAGAAAAAAGGCAGGAACTCAACTGAGCTCCCGCCTTTTTCTATGGGGAACCCCATAGAATTGCATCCGATTAGCCCAGCGACCATTTGTCCCTAAGGCGAGAAGCGGGAAGCCTCTGCTTTTAACCATTTAATCATATCAAGGCTATAATTACTTGTCAACCTTTTCTTTTGCTTGATCATCTTTAGTCTCATCACGTGAATAACTAGCGATATCTTTCATGATTTCAACCGTGAAGTCATCCATTGATAATTCCCGACTGTCATCTTCTCCGTACTTACGAACTGAGATCGTGTCGTTGTTAACTTCATCGTCACCAACCACAATCGTGTACGGAATTTTATGCGTCTGCGCATCCCGAATTAAGTAACCCATCTTTTCAGAACGTTCGTCCACTGCCGACCGGATGTGCATGGCTTGCAGTTTTTCGTTGATTTGGCGCGCGTATTGACCGTGTTTTTCATCACTAACTGGAATGATCTGCACTTGTTTTGGTGCTAACCAGGTTGGGAAAGCTCCTTTGTACATTTCAATTAGGTAGGCTGTGAACCGTTCCATCGTTGAAACTAAACCACGGTGAATCATAACGGGACGGTGTTCTTGACCGTCTTCACCCACGTAGTGTAAATCAAACCGTTCAGGTAGCATGAAGTCCAGTTGAATCGTTGACAACGTTTCTTCATTACCAAGGGCCGTCTTCGTTTGTACGTCCAGTTTAGGACCGTAGAAGGCTGCTTCCCCTTCGGCTTCGACGTAGTCTAACCCTAATTCATCCATGGCACCTTTCAACATCGTTTGCGCCTTGTTCCACATTTCGTCATCGTCAAAGTATTTTTCCGTGTTTTCTGGGTCACGGTAACTAAGCCGGAACGTGTAGTTGTCGATGTCAAAGTCATGGTAAACTTCCATCATTAAGTTCAGGATCTTCTTAAATTCATCTTGGATTTGATCCGGAGCAACGAACGTGTGACCATCGTTAAGCGTCATTTCCCGAACCCGTTGTAATCCACTGAGGGCTCCCGATTTTTCGTAACGGTGCATCATTCCTAGTTCTGCAATCCGGAGTGGTAATTCCCGGTAGGAACGGATGTGGTGGTTGTAAATTTGAATGTGAGAAGGACAGTTCATCGGACGTAATTCCAACATTTCATCGTCGTCCATTTTCATTGGTGGGAACATGTCATCACGATAGTGTTCCCAGTGACCAGACTGCTTGTACAGATCCAAGTTAGCAAGGACTGGAGTGTAAACGTGTTGATAACCGTTAGCAACTTCCTTGTCGACGATGTAACGTTCAATCGTCCGCCGAATCGTAGCCCCGTTTGGCATCCAATATGGTAATCCCGCTCCAACCTTTGGATCAACGAAGAACAAGTCCAAGTTATTTCCAATCACCCGGTGATCCCGTTCCCGTGCTTCTTGCCGTTTCTTTAAGTCTGCTTCTAAGTCAGCAGCTTTGTAAAAGGCCGTTCCGTATAACCGTTGTAGCATGGGGTTAGATGACTTGCCTTCCCAGTAAGCTCCAGCTACGGATAACAGTTTAAAGTGCTTTAAGTCCTTAAGACTAGGAGCTGCAACAACTTGAGCGTAGACTAATTGACCACCAATTTCATAGAAAGGAACTTCGCCACTATCAAGTTCCTTAATCAATTCGGTCTGGTACCGATCACCGCTAACTTCGTTTAAAGCGTCATCCTTGCTTAAGGTTACTCGTTTAACGGAAGCGTTGTCCTTGATGACCCGTTGCATCTTATCAGCTAAGCCATCTAGTTCATCAGCACTGATTTGACGTTCATCTTTTTCCGTATCAACGTAAAAGCCGTCTTCATCAGCAGCTAAGCGACCCAGTCGAACTCCGGGAAATTCTCGTTTTACTACTGCTGCCAGTAGTTCAGCTGCACTTTGGCGTAAAACAGTTAAACCAGCTTCTGAATCAGCCGTAATAATTTCTAACTTCCCACCAGCCGTTAACGGAGCTTGGACGTCCACTAGTTGACCATCAACCTTTCCGGCAATGGTTTTTTTGGCTAAGCTAACTGAGATTGATTTAGCAATCTCGGCAATCGTAATTCCACTATCAAACGCTTGGTTGCGTCCGTCTGGAAATTCAAACGTAATTTGTGCCATTTTCATTCCTCCTAAATAAAAAGCCCCCTGGTAAAAATACCAAGGGGCGTCGTCTCGACGCGGTTCCACCCAAATTATCCGAAAATCGGATATCTCTGTTAACCACATTTATTCACATTGTTTTAAGTAAGGTGGTAAGTTAAACCTGCCAACAAGTAGCTTCCAGAATTGAACTACTCTCTCTGTGAATTTAGGCCTAACCCATATCCTTATCTAGTAGTCTAATCACCAAATGAACCAGTGTCAAGCGCAAGAACTTAATTTCTTAAATTATTGCCATTCAAATAAACCGGACGAGCTAAGAATTTAATTCGTTCCATTAATCGTTGCGCCTTGAGTGGCTCTGCTTCATTGCGGGCGGTAACTGCCAAATGTTCCTTGGCTAACTCATCCATAGAGAAGTTAGAAGTGAAAAACGTGGGTAGTTGATTTTGCATCCGGTATTCCAAGATCACACCCAACACATCATCCCGAATCCAAGCAGACATCGAATCTGCTCCGATATCATCAATAATCAAAACCGGCATTTTTTTAACTTGATCAACCTTCGATTTAAACGTATTGTCACCAATCGCGTTTTTTAGTTCCACTGCAAACGATGGGAAGTGCACCAACATGGTTTTGACGCCATGATCAGAGAGCCGGTGCGCCATCGCAGCCATCACAAAGGTTTTTCCCACCCCAAATGGTCCGTATAAATACAACGCCTTTTGGTGTTTCTGCGAATCCTGTTCATAATTTTCAATGAAGTTAATTAAATCAATAATGACCTCTTCTTGATCGGGAGTCGGCTCATAATCTTCAAAGTTAACCCGTTTGATTTCAGGGGTCATTCCCACAGTTACAAAGTTATTCTTCATCCGTTGGTTGCGTTGCCGTCGTAAAAAGTCTTTGGTCGGTTGGTAGGCAACCTCGATTAAATGATCGTTTACCACTAGTTGCGGCGCATATCCGGGGGCAAAAGTAGTCTGTCCCGCTGCCATTTTCTTTTTCTCATTCACAAATTCATAGAGCTTCGACGCCGATTTTTGCACCGCTTGGGGAGCCAATTCAGCTTGGTGCTCCCGGACAAATTCCTGCACATCCGGGTCAGCATACACGGATTGCAACAGTTTTTGGTACTGTTCGGTCAAATGGTGGTTTTGCATGGAAGTTTTCAACCCCTTCCCCACGTTTTTCATTTCTATTCACTCCCCTCTGATTGATTATTCCGTAATTTTGCTAGTTTTTCTTTAATTAATTTTCGATTAGAGGCCGAAGCCTGCTTCGTCGACCGTTGATGATCAGCTTGATAAGCCCATTCTGGCAAGGTTTCTTTTACCGTTTGTTGTTTTTGCTTCGTTCGCTTGGTGCGCTGCTTCGTTATTCGTTGTTCACGTTGCTTAATTTCTGTCAGCGCCTGAGCTGCGGTTTGAATGTGACGCTGAGCCCAGTCATTGGCAATCGTATCTAACAAATTTTTATTCAGTGTCGGATTTTCCCGATCGACCAGCAATAAGTAAATGAGCATGTTGACTACCGCACTGGGTAAAACGTTTTGTTCCAACAATTGGCGTAACGATCGCTCTTCGGCAGCTGTCGCATACCCACCTTTTTCTTGTTTGATAGCACTTAAAAAAGGAACCGGCGCGGTAGTTTCAGCTACTTGGAGTAGCTCGCGTTCTTGACTAGTAAAACTAACGTTAGCGTTATCAGCATGATTAGTCGTTGTCTGCGGTTCTGGCTGAGTGGCTGGCGTCGACTGATATTTTCTCGCCATTAGTAACTGAAACTTCTGCTTGTCAAAGCGATTGGTAGTGAGATTAGTAGCTTGTTCAACTACCCGAGCCATCTCCGTTTCCTCTACTCCATAAAGCTGTTTAGTTACCGCAAACAAAGGCTGATTCTTTTTTACATCCGCTAAATTAACAAACGAACTCTGTAAGATACTAAGCATTAACTGGAGATCAACGGTGGGCAAATCTGATTTTACCGTGGTTGATTCAGAAATCTGGGACCGCTGCTGAGCTGCTTTGACTAACGGAGCACCAGTTGTTGGTTGCGTCGCAAAAACCTGCCAAAAGCTGTGGGTCTGATCATCAAAATTGCTTACATCAACCGGAGTCGGTAACAATTGCTGCGTTAGTTCTACAAATTGATTTTCGCCTACCATTTCCAACAAAAATTGACTTAACGTGTCATTTTCGAAAAAGACCACCGGCGTCAGTGGATCCACCAACCGGTAATGAAACTGGGTTTGGTCTGTATACACCTGCAATAACCCTGCTCCCTCTAGCTTTAGCCGAGCCTGGTATAGTGCTTCTGCATCAATTTGTAACGTACTCATCAAACTAAAATGACCCTGAAATTGTTGCGGTTGGTGCCACAGTAAGTTAACCAACGCATATGCATCGTTACCAATCATTGGTAAATACAAACGATCCAGGCTCATTCGCTGTTCTGTGGTCAATTCATGTGCTCGTAGAACCTGAAACTTACTTTGCGGATCAATTGAATGCTGATTATTTGTCATCATGATCACTTTCTGATGATGAAGCTGTCTCATTTCCCATTAATTCTTGCATTTTAGCATAAAATTCATTCATGTCTTTAAATTGACGGTACACACTGGCAAACCGAATGTACGCAATCTCATCCACATCTTTAAGACCGTTCATAACGGATTCCCCAATTGCTTTACTAGAAACTTCATGACTGCCGGTATCTTGATTTTCGATGTTCTGTTTGGTCTGATTAACGATCTCATTCATTTGCGCCATCGACACCGGCCGTTTTTCACACGAACGAATAATCCCTCGGAGTAATTTATCAGTACTAAATTCTTCCCGGTCACCGTTCTTCTTAATAACCAGTAACGGAGTAGCTTCAATTGTTTCAAACGTGGTAAACCGATAACCACAGTGCTCACATTCTCGCCGCCGCCTAATTTCTGTTCCCCCATCTAGGGGACGACTATCAATCACTTTAGACGAAGCTTGGTGACACCTTGGACACTTCATTATTTCACCTCAGATTCTCAATAAAACGCTGGAGTTCTCGACAAAGTTGCTGTTTGCCGTAGGTACTGTCAACGACCTGATCGGCTAAAGCAGCCTTAGTTTGTTGTGACCACTGGGCCCCGATTAATCGACTAGCCCAACTAATCGAAACCTGATCCCGCGCAATTAGCCGCTGCATCTGGACCAGGGGGTCACAGGTCACCATTAAAATTAAATCTACGTAACTGGTAAACCCGTTTTCAAACAAGGTCGGGGCATCCAGAATCAACCAGTCAGAAGCCGTTGTTTCCGTGATGACCTTTAATAGGGCCGGATTAATAATCCGAACTAGTTGTTTTAACTGGTGCGGATTATTAAAAACAACGCGACCCAATTTTTGGCGATCAATCTGTCCGTCCGTTTGTACTGCTGAGCCAAAAATGGCCGTAATTTGTTGAATCACATCATGATCGTAGTCCTCTAACTCATGCGTCAGTTGATCTAAATCCAAAACCGGAAACCCTTGTTCCCGCAAATAAGCAGCTGCCGTTGATTTACCGGTGGCAATGCCGCCCGTCAATCCAATTATTCTAGTCACTTAAATCACCATGAACCACTTGGCACTGGGGACAGAAGGTCGTTCCCCGTTGAGCCACTTTAATTTTTTCCATGGGTGTTCCACATCGTCGGCACGGTTCACCTTTCCGACCATAAGCCTGTAGTTGATTTTGAAATTCGCCGGCTTCACCAAAGGCGTTCGAATACGAGTGCACCGTGGTTCCATGCCCTTTAATGGCAGCAGCAATTTCTTTAATAATGTTTTGCCGAAGCGTTTCAATCTCTGCATCACTAACATAGTTAGTCATTTGCTCTGGATGAATTTTAGACATCCACAGCACCTCGTCACAATAAATGTTACCGAGACCTGCGACTTGGGATTGATCCAGTAAGAAGGCCTTGATTTTTCGATGGGATTTATGCAGTCGTTCTTTAAGATACGTAAAACTTAAGTCAGCATCCGTTGGTTCGGGACCAATTTTATTTAATCCTGATAAATTCATGACCTCGTCATCCTTTACGAGCGCCATTTTTCCAAACATCCGAGTATCCTTGTACCACAACTCGCGGCCATCGTTGAGATGAAAAACGATATTGGTATGTTTAGGTCGTGGCGATCCCTCTGGCTCAACTTCGTATTTTCCTTCCATCCGCAAGTGCGAAACCAGGGTTAAATCATCACTGAGTCGAAATAATAAATACTTTCCCCGGCGGTCAATCCGAATAATTTGTTTACCCGCAAGCTCCTTTTCAAAATCAGCAGCAGGGATATTAATCATTTTCGGGTACAAGACTTCAACGGATTCAATTGTTGCGCCTTGCACTAATTTAGTTAGTCCGGAACGGACGGTTTCTACTTCTGGTAATTCAGGCATTTTTCCACCTACATTCGTTTTATTTTTTTATATTATACCAATTGTCACCGGAATGACTCTCCACTTTTAACGGAACGTCAAAATTAACGGCCGCTTTTTGGAGCAACGGATCCGTTTTCATAATCGAATCCATGACCTCCGGCACAATTTTAGCTAACGTTGCAACTTCTGTTTGGGGTGCTTCCAAAATTAACTCATCATGAATTTGCAGCAACATCCGTGCCTGTAATCCTTCCGTTGCCAACACGTGATTCATGCGAATCATGGCCGCTTTAATGATATCGGCCGCGCTTCCTTGAATGGGAGAATTCATCGCGATTCGTTCTGCAAACTGGCGTTGGTGAAAACTCCGGGATGTAATTTCCGGGATGTAACGGCGCCGTTTCGAAATTGTTTCGACATATCCATGCTGTTTAGCAAACGCCACGCTGTTATCCATGTACTCCTTTACTCCCGGATATTCATGAAAGTACTTATCGATAAAACGCTTGGCTTCCGGATTAGAAATTCCGGTGTTATGAGCCAATCCGTACGAACTAATTCCATACACAATCCCAAAGTTAACCGCTTTGGCTTGCCGTCTTAGGTTTGCGTCTACGGTCTCCGTTTCGCCTAGTTCAAAAATGCGACGGGCAGTGACCGCATGGATATCTTCGTCACTAGCAAAGGCTGCTTTCATGTTCTGGTCACCGGAAATGGCGGCCAACACCCGCAACTCGATTTGGGAGTAATCGGAAGAGAATAAGACCCAGTCCGGATGAGATGGAACAAAGGCTTCACGAATTTTACGTCCTTCTTCCGTCCGCACCGGAATGTTTTGTAAGTTGGGATCAACCGAAGACAACCGTCCCGTCTGGGTTAATGTTTGCAGGTAACGAGTGTGCACCTTTTGATCACTAAGGATATCGCTCTTAATCCCATCAATATAGGTGGAAATTAACTTGGTTAACTGCCGGTAGGCTAAAATCTTTTCGATGATGGGATGTTCGGGAGCTAATTTTTCTAACACGTCGACCGAGGTTGAATAACCGGTCTTGGTCTTTTTAATTACCGGGAGCTTGAGTTTTTCAAACAGAATTTCTCCCAGCTGCTTCGGAGACCCAATGTTAAATTCCTGACCGGCGTCCTGATAAATACCCTGCTGTAATTCCGAAACTCGTTCTTGAAACTTACTCTTTAACTCATCTAGACGCTCTGGATCAACCTTAATTCCGGTAATTTCCATCTGTGCTAGTACTTCCGATAACGGCAGTTCCATTTCCCGGTATAAATTGGACTGTTGGTGTTCCGTTAGTCCCGTCAACATTTGGTCCTTTAATGAACTAATCGCTAACGCTTTGCGCACCAAATGGGCATAAAATGCGGGTAACTCCGGTAACTTGAGACTTTTACCTTTCCCATAGACATCTTGATCTGGCAAAACTCCTTGATAATCGTGTTGCAGGGCCACCTCGCCCACATCATCAGCGTTATTCAAGGTATTTAACAAATACGAGACCAGCAACATATCAAAGTCAACGTTTTGTAATCGAACTCCATCCCGCTGCAAAGCGACACGTTGCGCTTTATTATCAAAAACGTTCTTTTTGACGGTAGTACTCTCTAACAATCGTTTAACGTGCTCATTTTCCACTAAGTCAATGTCATTTGTTACGTACCAGTTCTCTGGAGTCCCTAGTACCAATCCGACTTGATCCGCCACGTGATAATTAGCCGTCAACATTTCCACGTTAACCGCAATTTCGGTAGTAAACTGATCTAATTCCACTGCATTTTCAGCGGTCAAAATCGTGTATTCTACCTTCGGCAGTTCTGTAGTTACTGTTTTTTCTGTTCCAGCTTCCGTTAAGAAACTGCGAAAGTTCATTTTTTGGTAAAAATCTTGCAGTGCTGGTTCTTGATCACCCAAATATTTCATGTCGGATAAGCCCACCGTGAGGGGCGCATCGCGCTTAATGGTTGCTAGTTCCTTAGATAAAAAGGCTTGTTTTTGGTCCTGTACCAGGTGTTCCTTTAATTTTTTTCCAGAAACCTCGTCTAGGTGTTGATACAGGTTCTCAATCGTCCCAAACTGCTTCACTAATTTAAGCGCCGTTTTGGGTCCAACCTTTTCTACTCCCGGATAATTATCAGAGGTATCTCCTTGCAACCCTTTCACATCCACAATTTGAGCAGGCTTAATTCCCATCGTTGCTTCCACGTACTCAGGAGTGTAAGCTTCGATGTCACTAACTCCCTTTTTTGAAACTTTTACAGTGGTTTGTTTCGAACAAAGTTGGGTTAAATCCCGATCGCCGGTCACAACCGTTACCTCATATCCAGCTGCTTCCGCCTGTTTGGCAGTGGTCCCGATGATATCATCAGCTTCAAAGTTATCGAGTTCGTAGGTCTTAATGCCGCGAGCCTTCAATAAATCCATCACATACGGAAACTGTTCTCGCAATTCTTCCGGCATTTTATCCCGGCCACCCTTGTACTCGTCATACATTTTAGTCCGAAAGGTAGTTTGACCAGCATCAAACGCCGCTAAGACTGCATCAGGTTGCACTCGAGCTAACATGTCATTTAACATCCGGTTAAATCCATACAATGCATTCGTATGGAGTCCCTCTTGATTAGTAAAGCGGTCTAACGATTGATAGAGAGCAAAAAAAGCCTTATAAAATAAGGAATTGCCGTCAATTAATAATATCTTTTTGACACCCATCTAAACTTCCTCCGTTATTTTAACTTCATTTTACCTGATTAATTATGCGAAAAAAAGCATGACTACCCGCCATGCTTTTTTGCTAATTAACCTTTTTACTCAAATGACTCAGTAAATCTTCGTAAGTACGTTCGTACTTCTGGATGTCTCCCGCTCCCATAAAGATTACGACGTCATCATGAAAGTCCAAAAGTGGTGACATATTGTCTTCAGTAATCAGAGCACTACCAGGAATCTTATCAACTAAGTCCTGGCTAGAGACATCACCAGATTTTTCGCGAGGGGAGCCATAAATCTTGGTGACGTACACTTGATCCGCTTTTCCCAACGTGTCAGCAAAGTCATCCAGGTACGCAATGGTCCGACTAAAGGTGTGTGGTTGAAAAACCACCACAATCTTTTTATTGGGATATTCTTGTCGAGCAGCGTCTAAAGTAGCCCGAATCTCTGAAGGATGGTGGGCGTAGTCATCAATAATGGTCATGTCGTTCACCTTCACCTGGGCAAACCGCCGTTTAACCCCCTTGAAAGTCATCAATTCGCGGCGAATTTCCGCTAAATCAACCTCTTCAAAGTAAGAAACTGCGATTACAGCGAGTGCGTTTAACACGTTATGCTCCCCAAATAGGGGAATTTCAAAGCGACCTAAGTCCCGACCTCGAAAGACAACGTTAAAGGTTGAACCGGTAGTCGTCCGTTTTACATCAAGGGCACGAAAATCATCATTTTCTCCCGTTCCATAGTAGTAAACAGGAACATCTACTTTCAACTTACGTAAATAGGGATCATCCCCCCACGCAAAAATGCCCTTTTTAACGTGACTAGCAAAAGTTTGAAAGGCATCAAACACATCATCAATTCCGGTATAGTAATCTGGATGATCAAAATCAATGTTAGTCATAATGGCATAGTCAGGGTAAGTTGGCATAAAATGGCGTCGGTATTCGTCTGCTTCATAAACAAAAAAACGAGCATCGGGAACCGCATTCCCTGATCCATCTCCGATTAAATAATCAGTTGGAGCAATTCCACTCAACACGTGGGCTAACAATCCCGTCGTGCTGGTTTTTCCGTGCGCACCACAAACTGCGATGCTGGTATACCCCTTAATTAATTGACCTAAAAATTCAGGGTAGCGGTAAATCGGTAGGCCTAATTCTTTGGCTCGTAAGACCTCTGGTTGATCATCCTTAAACGCATTCCCGACGACCAATGCCATGCCCGGTTTAATGTTATCTGGATTAAAGGAGTGAATCGGAATGCCGGCATCTTCTAACCCCTTTTGGGTAAAAGTATATTTGTCAATGTCTGATCCTTCAACCTGAAAACCCATGTCCTTCACTACGAGGGCCATTGCACTCATTCCGGTTCCCTTAATCCCCACAAAGTAATAAGTTAACTCCTTGGTTAACTTTGGTTCTGCTTCTGTCATAATTTTTAAACTGGTTCCCTTCTATGTTGTTAGTTAGAGGTTAAGTTGTGCATACTGCTCTTTAGTTAGATAAATTTCTCGCGGCTTGGATCCCTGTTGCCCAGAAATAAAATTATGCTGTTCTAGGTCGTCAATGATACTAGCGGCACGGTTATACCCAATCGAAAAGACTCGTTGCAATTTCGAGGTTGACACATTCTCTTCTCCAGCAATGTACTCTAAAACCGAATTCCATAGTTCATCATGGGTGGCGGCTTGATTAGCACTCTTTAAGAGGCCAGCTGGTTGAAACTCATAGTGAGCTGGTCCCTGCGTTCGAACGAAATCGGTCACCTTTTCAACTTCCTCACTGGTTACAAACGCCCCTTGTAGTCGTTCTGGTTTATTTGCACCATTACCAAGATACAACATATCACCCTTCCCTAACAAGCGTTCAGCGCCAGCTTGATCAATAATTGTGCGGGAATCAACTTGACTAGAAACCATAAAAGCCACTCGGGTCGGAATGTTATTTTTAATGGTTCCCGTCACAATGTCTACACTAGGACGCTGCGTGGCCACCACCAAATGAATTCCGGCGGCCCGGGCTTTTTGAGTAATTCGGACAATGTAATCCTGAACCTCGTTGGCAGATGTCATCATCAAATCGGCCAATTCGTCGATTACAACCAAGATATATGGTAACCGATCGGCAGCATGGTCTGTCTTTTGTGCTTGCCGATTATACTGCTCAATGTTTCTAACCCCAGCGGCCGTTAGTCGTTCGTAACGGCGATCCATTTCCTCTGTAACCCATTTTAAAGCGGCTGCAGCCTCTTGCGGTTGCGAAATTACTGGAGCCAGCAAGTGCGGAATTTCATTGTAGGGAGCCAATTCGACGGCTTTCGGATCAATTAAAATCATCCGCAAATCGCGGGGGGTGGCATGGTACAGCAACGATAACAACAAACTATTAATAAAGACACTTTTCCCTGAACCAGTGGCCCCGGCAATCAAGGCGTGCGGCATCTTTTTCAAATCAGCCATCACCGGTTGTCCTTCGATGTTCATCCCCATAGCAATTTCGGTTTTGACCGTGTCCGTTTGAAAATGCTGATCCGCTAAAATTTCCCGTAACATGACCGGATGTGGCTTCGGGTTCGGAATTTCAATTCCTACCGTGGAGCGTCCTGGAATGGGTGCTTCAATCCGAATGTCTTTTGCTGCTAAGGCTAGTTTCAAATCATCATTCAGGTTGGTAACCTTACTAACTTTAACTCCCAGTGCCAGCTTGACTTGAAATTGAGTAACCGTCGGACCATTTGTCCAATCAACCACATGACCATCAACGTTAAAGGCCTGCAAAGTATCATCGAGTTTTTCGGCTTGATCAGCAATCCAGTTATCTAAGTCGGCTTCATCGACCTGGACTGATGGCTTTAATAGCTCTAATTGCGGAAAGTGGTATCCCATTTGTTCATCAGAAACAGTTTGATCGTCAGTGGTCATCATCGTGCTAGTGGATAACGAATCTGATTGTTCTAATGATTCTGAAGCACTGGCACTAGTTTCCGGTTGCTGGTCTAGCTTACCTAGCGGTTCTGGTTCGGAATGAGCAGCCGCTGTTTTAGATGTAACTTCAGTTGAAATTCCAGAATCTTTTCCCGCAGCTGTCGTTGCTTGTGATGCTGGTTTCATCTGAGGAACATTGTCCCTTTCAAATAAACTTAAGTGGTCGGCCTGTCCCCGTTCGGCCTGCAAAATATCTGCTAATGAATGACCTAATCCCTTGCTATGATCAAGTTTAACAGCTCTTGATTGATAGTTATCCACAGTGTTTTCATTTTTGTTTTCATTTTGTGAATCAACTGATGAGGATGTTGCAGCTTCGTTGTTTGGTTGTTCAGTAACCATCAACGTGGTGGAGGTTGATTGAGCTGGCTCGGTAACTGTCGAAATGGCAATCTCTGGCTCAGCAATCGAATCTTCTCCCTGAGCAGTTGCCAATAAAATCAAATCTTCAGGATTTGATTCTAGCGCCGTAATCGCCCGTTGGTAATTCCGATTAAACTCAGTTCGTTGAGAACTGTAAAAAGCAGCCTTATCAGGCACAAACTGGGGCTGAAAGGCGCGTGTCTTTTCCACTAGGTTAGCTGGATGCGACTGCTGCTGGCGCTCGGTTTGCAGTTGAGACACCGTCTGCTTCTTTTTTTTAGATTGATCAATTTTAGAAGTTCCAGCAGATTTGGTTGTGATTGCCCGTTCCTGCTGTCTGATTACTGGTGCAGACCAATCGGAACGTTCAGAATTATTGGGATCAAAAATAGGAGCTTTAATCCCAAGACTTTTCCGTTCTACATAAAACTTCCGAAAAAAAGCGGGACCATCGTAATGATTCATTGTCATTCCCTTTCATTCTCCTTTTTTAGTACAAAAAAGCGAATAGAGACTATTCGCTAAAAAAGGGTTTGCGCTTGTTTAAAATCAAATGGTTGCCCAACCTCGTATCCATCCGGGAGAATCAATGCTCCGGGTTTATCTGGTGCATTTGGAATCCGTAATTCTCGTCCCGAACAAATCATGCCATCACTTTCAACGTCTTTTAAGGTGCTGGGCCAAATCATTAAACCATCTGGCATCATAGCTCCAACTTCAGCCACGACCACCTTAATTCCCTCCTGCATGTTCGGAGAACCACTCACAATTTGTAACGTCCGTCCGGCTTCAACTTCAGTTGTAGTGATGTGCAAGTGTGATGATTTGGGGTGTTCTTTCATTTCTTTGACGTAACCCACGATAAATTTCGAAGTTTCCGTTTCTGGTAAATTTGCTTCAAAACCAGCTGCTTGCAATTGTTGGTTAAGCTGTTGTACCTCTTCTGGTGTCAAATCAACCTGCCCATTTTGGTCAGCTAATTCTGGCAAAAGTGCTTGAGCTGCAAAAAAATTATAGCCAATTACATTTCCATTTTGATCTTTAATTTCAACGATTTGATCACGTTGGTCAACCTGTTGGGGACCATTATCAGGTCCCAAAACAACTACCAGAACGTCACCAATTTGTGCGGGGTTATAACTTGCAATCATGTTCTTTTACTCCTGTTTATTTTGCTGGTAAACTTTTAATGAACGTTTCAACTTCAGCTTGGGTTTTTCTAGCTTTGTTAACGAGCCGGCCAATTTCAGTGCCATGATCGTAAGCGATGAAGCTAGGAATTCCAAACACGTCTAATTCTTTACATAAATCGATGTTATCATCCCGATCAACCTTAATAAAGGTGTATTCAGGAAAGTTCTTTTCAATGAGAGGCATGAACGGTTTAATAAAATTACAGTCTGGACACCAACCAGCGGTAAAAAAGAGGATGTACTTACCATCCTGGAGGTGAGCTTCAAGTTGCGTTTGATTCATGATTGGTAATTCTTCCATAATAAATACTCCTATTTAATTTTTGATGATTATAACCCGTGAACAATTAAAATGTTATATAATTAAAAGGATAAAAGCAAAAGAAAGGATTTTAAAAATGGCTAAGCATAAATATCTAGTTCCCACCACCTTGCTCTCATTAGTTGGGACCGCTGCCTACGTTTTCACTAAGAAACGCAGACGAGCTCAACAAATCGCCATTCAAGACGGATTAACCGAAGCAATTGCTGCTGAATTTGGCGACCAAGATTTTAGTGGTTACTGGATTGATTTTGATAATCACGCCGGCTTGGAATATGAGTGTGGGGTTAGTTTTATCAATCAAGAAACTGGTTTAAAGGAATCATACTCATTTCTCTACAATCCAGATGAACAGGAACTATACCGCATTAAACCTCTCTCAGATCAAATTAATTAATCCGGAAATCGGGCCCTAATCTTATAGATGGGGCCTTTTTCTTTGAACTTTTCCTCGTATTCCGTTTCCACGTTTTCGTTTAATTCTTCGGCATTCCCGTGGTGTAAATCTAGGTTAACCCGTTCAAACTGTAATCCAAAATTATTCAAACTAACCAAGGAGTACTCAAACAGACCGCGATTATCGGTTTTAAATTCCAACGGTGCGTTAGCAGGTAAAATTCGTTGGTAACTGGCTAAAAAGTTAGGCGAAGTCAGTCTCCGCTTAGTGTGACGTTTTTTCGGCCAAGGGTCAGAAAAATTTAAATACAATTGTTGTACTTCACCCTTTTCAAATAGGTCCGCTACGTCCCCACCATTGGTTAAAATCAACTGGACGTTTTTTAATCCTGAGTTAACAGCTTTTTTAACAGCCATCGCTAACACTGAATCTTCTAAATCGATACCAATGTAGTTAACATCTGGATGTTTTTGGGCCATGCCAATGATAAATTGACCTTTTCCTGAACCAATTTCCATGTGAATGGGTGCTTGGGGATTAGCAAAGCGACTAGCCCACTGACCCACGTAACGTTCAGGTTCTAACACAGCAAAATCTGGATGGTCCTGCATGTAGGGCAAGGCCCACTTTTTTTTGCGAATTCTCATTTAATTGTTTCCTTCCTGTAATTGTTTCCTTCCTGTTCCTGACTTTTACGAACGAAGCGTGTCATTAACCACCAAATAATGACTGAACCACTTACCATACTGATGAAAGCGGCACTGATCGGTGCTTTTCCAAGTAACAAGACCACCACTTCCAGTACTAGTTCGATTACCAAGAGCCATTGCCAAAATTGCCGAAAATTACGTACCTGATCCGAGGTCTGAACCGGGTAGAGACGAGTAAACACGTTATTAGCAAAAAAGGTAAAGAACGGGCGCAGTTGGATTCCCGTTAAATAAAGCAAAGTGAGCGCCACAATCACAGCCACAACCGAATTATCTAAGAAAAAGAGAATGACCGCTGCGACCACTAATAAGCGGACATACATCGAACTGGTTTCTCCGTCCCGGAAAAAGGTGCGAACGTACAAATTAGTGTATAAATGGTGTTGATTTTGGGGAATTCTGCGGAAAAATCGGTCCAAATATGCTCGGCGCTTAGGTTGTGGTCCTACCGTTGGTACATCCGTAAAGAGCGCAAAAAAACGATAAATCCGGAGAATCCGAAGCTGTTCGGCGGCTACAATCCCCTGCCAGTTCAACGGCGGAACCTGTTTCTGAATTAACCAACCACTAATTATCAGTAATCCAGTTGCTAATCCAAATGCGACCCATAAGTTAACCGTGATTCCCATGCTAAAAATCAAGAGCGGAAGGAACCACTGAAATAACGGTTGGCGCCACCAGGTTAAGCGCTGATGATTTCGCAACGTCCAGAATTGATAGCTCAACCAGTCCCACTTTAAAAGCAGACTGAGGCAAAAGCCCATAGCTAGCTGAATTAGATTCCAATCCAAACTAACACTTACAAACGGAAGTAAAGCAAACCACACGCCCGCTTGCATGAGGCCGGCCATCAATAAACTATAAATAAAAGATTGGCGAAAGTAACCTTGTAATTGCCCTTCCTGAGGAGCCAAAAAAACTCGATCAGGCGCCATGATTAAGGTTGCCAAGCGTCCCAATTGTAGCCCGAGTTCAAGAACCGCGATGATAATGATGGGTTGCCACCATTGATGAGGAGTCAGGCCCCGCAAAAAATTAGAATAGGCTAAGCCTAGTGCCCCCACAAAAAACATTAGGGCAATGACAAAGAAGTCATTAAAAACGTAGCGCAGGTACTTCGTTAATTGCATCCAGTGGTCAACTAACCGGTGCTGAAACAAATTATGCATCCTTATCACCCTTTACATTCGATTTTAGCTGGTCCTGCTGGCGCGCTAATGCCAAATAAATATCAGTTAATGAATCGCCTAATTCATGATAGCGTTCCTTAATTTGGGGCATCGTCCCTTCATAATTTACCTGACCATCATTAATGAGGACAAACCGGTCACAGTGTTTTTCAGCCGTATCCAGAACGTGGGTCGACATCAAGACGCTAACTCCTTCCGCCTTTTTTTGATCAATCAGGTTCAAGAGGTCATCAACTGCTAGTGGATCTAATCCCAAAAATGGTTCATCAATTACTAATAATTGGGCGTTAGTGATGAAAGCACAGACAATCATCACCTTCTGGCGCATTCCCTTCGAAAAATTAGCCGGAAACCATTCTAACTTATTTTCCAGGCGAAAGAGTTTCAATAACCGATCAGCCCGTTCCCACGCTACTGCTTGATCTAAATTATAGGCCATAATCGTTGTATCAATGTGTTCCCGTAAGGTTAATTCTGGATAAAGGACCGGCATCTCAGGCACATAAGCAATTTGTTGTTTATAACGTTGCACATCATCTTGAATTTGGAGTCCATTTAGCGTAATTGTTCCCGAAAATGGAGTCATTAGCCCAATAATGTGGTTAATGGTAGTTGATTTACCCGCTCCATTTAGGCCGATTAACGAAACTAATTCTCCGTCCTGAACGTCAAAGGTTTCCGCCTTTAAAACCGGAATGCTAGAATAGCCTCCCGTTAGTTGATTAACTTCTAAAGTCATTAAATTCACTCTTTCATTCGTCGTTTTATGAATGATTATACCATAAGGAGTTCAAAACTTGCGGTTGATCTAGTGTATAATGAAGAAGTAAAGGAGTGATTAAAATGCCACAATTTGATGACCAATGTGTTTTTTGCAAAATCATTCAAGGAGAAATTCCCAGTTTCCCTGTTTACGAGGATGATCAAGTACTTGCCTTTTTAGATATTTCACAAGCGACTCCTGGTCATACCCTAGTAATTCCGAAACGTCACATTCAAGACATTTTTGCCTTTGATGCAGACCAAGCGGGGCAAGTTTTTGCGCGAATTCCCAAAATTGCCCGAGCAATTAAAGCGTCTAACCCTAAAATTACCGGAATGAACATTGTGAATGATAACGGAAAAATCGCCTATCAATCAGTTTTCCACGCACATTTTCATTTAATTCCGCGTTACACCACTGAAGACGATTTCTCCATTCACTTTGGAGATCACACTAAGGAATACAATCAAGCTAAATACGAAGCATTGCAAACATCCATTCAAAAACACCTGCCGGATTAAATTAAATTATTTTTAAGTTTGCCGAGAAAAACGTCAGATAATTACAAGTATGTTATATTGTTAAAAGAGTTGTTTTCGATAATTCTGTAATTTTTAAAGAAATGGATGTGGATATATTATTATGAATAAGAAAAAATGGGCCGTCGGAGCCGCTGGACTATTACTTAGTCTGTCACTGGCTGCCTGTGGTCAGGGTAAAACCGTTGCCACAACTGATGGCGGTAAGATTACACAAGAACAATTTTACGATAAAATGAAGTCAACCCAACAAGGGAAGGCTCAATTACAACAAATGATTCTGAACAAATGTTTGGAACATGAATACGGTAGTAAGGTTAAACAATCTGAAGTTGACAAGCAATTTGACCAATACAAGAAACAATATGGAACGCAGTTTGACTCCATCTTACAACAACAAGGAATGACAGAAAGTCAACTGAAAGAATCCATTCGAAACAACCTCCTATTAAAAGAAGCCGTTATGGATAAGACGGACTTCTCAAACAAGCAACTAGAAAAACAATTTAAAAAGTACCAGCCTAAGGTTACCGTCAAGGAATTAGCTGTAAGCGATAAAGACACTGCTCAAAAAGCTATTTCTGACTTAGACAACGGAACTAGTTGGAAAGATGTCGCTAAGCAGTATGGTGCTGACGACACTACCAAGAAAAACGGTGGTCAAGAAGTTAGCTTTGATAATTCCACTTCTGGTATTGATAACTCCGTTAAAAAAGCAGCTTACAAACTTAACAACGGTGATTACTCCAAGGAACCAATTAAAACCCAGAACGGTTACGCTGTGATTCAGATGGTTAAACACCCTAAGAAGGGAACCTTAAAGGAACACAAGAGCGAAGTTAAGGAACAATTAGCTAACGAACGCTTGAGTGACCAAAAGACGGTTCACAAGGTTGTTTCGGAAGTCCTGAAGGACGGTCACGTTCAAATCGAAGACTCCAGCATGAAGAATATCTTATCTGGTTACATTGATACTTCCAAAAAATAACTAGATTAAAAAAAACTCAGACATTTGTCTGAGTTTTTTTAGTTAATCAAAGTTCAATTAGATGCTTGACCGCGGCTTCCTTAATTGGGCTTTGGTTGGCAGTGAAATAAATAATTTGAGTCGTTTGCGAGAGCGTTTCTAGTAGTTCTAACGCCCGTTGCGTTCGTACCTCATCGAAATCAGCAAATCCGTCATCAATTATGATTGGAAACGGAAACTCATCGCTAAACGAAACCGTTAAGGCAAAAACTAGAGCAAGGTAAAGCTGTTGCATTGTCCCCCGTGATAATTCGGCCACCTTAAATCGTTGCCCAGTTTTGGTAACCACCTCTAATTTTTGCTGGTAGCGAATCTGTTGATAATGTTGATCAGTTAAGATCGCAAAGTAGTGTTGTGCTAACTGTTGCACCCTCGGGAACCGACCGTGGCTAGCTTCGTTTAACACCTTTTCAATCCAGTCAAAGGAAAGTTGTAGCACAAGCCACTGTTTCGATAGATCAATAATTTCAGCTTCCAGATTGGCCTGCTGCTGCCGTAATTTAGCCAGCGTCCCGTCCTGACTGATTTGCTGTAATTGCGTCTTTTGGACGGTAGTTGTTTGCACCACTTGCCTAAGCTGCGTTTGAATTTGCTGTAATTTGGCTTCTAGACTTTGGACTTGCCCTTCTACTTCTGCCTTGGTCTTGAATTGCTGCAACCGACCAACTAACGTAGGCGTAAACTTTTGTTGCAGTCGTTGCTTTTGCTGGCTTAACTGTTGATGCTGCTGTTCTTGCTCTAAGCGCACGTTAAACTCGTTCAAATTAGCAACCTGCTGCTTGGCCAACTCACTGTGCAATTGATCTTCTCGTTGGTGCAATTCCTGTTCTAGATGGGTTAATTGCTGTTCATTTTCACGCAGTCGCTGGTCTAACTGTTCTTGTCGTTGGCGTTCATCCTTAAGTCCAGCCAACCACTTTTGAATGGTACTTAACTGTTGGGCAACCGGTTGTTCTTGCAGATGCAGGAATGGCTCACCAAATTGCCACTGCTGGAGGTAGTGGTTTAATTCTTGCGTTACTTGATTAACTTGCTGTTGTAACTGAACGACACGTGCTTTTTGTTGTTCCCGTTTCTTGATGCTCGTTTGTAAAGTAGTTAACCATAACGATTGGTTCACGTCAGAAATATGATACTGTTCACCGAACTGCTGTAATTGGTCTGCAATCTGTTGAAGTTGCACTGCATTTTTCTCATCTTGATGAGCAGCACTGGATTGCGATCCTGCTTGCCATTGCAGATATCCTCCATAACCCAACAATAAAAGCCCGACCAATCCGAGAACAATTAACAGACTTTTACCCAAGACAACTCCTAAACAGAGCAACCCGGCTCCTAAAATCATTAGAATGATTGGTAAATGTGACGGAGTTGAGGTTGATTGTCTGGTAGGCACCTGTTCAGCGTTTTGGAGCATAGTTTGCTGCTGGAGCAGTTGCTCCACCCGTTGATAATCAGCGGCAGTAAACGGCGCGGCCGCTGCTCCCCCAGTTTCTAACTCGTCATCATGTAAACGACTAGTTTCTGAATCTAGTTGGCCCTGTAGATTTCGTTGTTGTTGCCACTGATCTTGGGCTTGTGCTAGTTGTTCACTCAAATTATCAATTTGATGTTGGTGTTGTAAGTAAAATTGGTACTGCGTCGGAACCGTGCGTTGCTGTGCCTTCTGCACCAGCTCGTGCGTCTTAGCCACGCTTTGCTTTAAAAAATTAATTTCCGTTTGCAGGCGTTGTAGTTGGTCTAAATCAGCCTGCGTATAACCAGGATGTGGAGTTAAATCCTGCTGCTCTAATTGTTGCAATTCCTGATATTCGGACCAATCTTGCTGATCCTTATAGGTCTGTTGCAACTCCTTTTGAGTGGTTGCTTCCTGCTGCTCTAATTTATCTACTTCGGTTTGTCCCTGGGCAATTTGCTGCGTTAATTTTAGGTATTCCGGATACTGCGTTTGCGCCCGTTGAATTTCCTGACTTAGTTCATCGTATTCCTTCAATTTTTGGTTGAGCGCAGGCTTTTTTCCGCGTAGTTTATATAGGTCGTCTGTTTCGGACTTGATCTCTTTTTCTAATCCCAACCATTGATTAATACCCACTACCCCAATCCGACGAATTCGTTCCTCTAATTCAGTGGTGGTTAATTTTTGGATTGTTTCAACGGCACTGGCATCAAAATAAAATAATTTGTTATATACATCACGGTTAATTGGGCCTAACAACTGTTGTAGGCGTTCGTTTGCAACCGGATTACCCTGAGCATCGAATAAGGACAAATCACCGCCCTTTTTTCCTTCCACGCGTTCAATCACTAATCGTTCTGAATCGGTAGAGACCGTCAACTTACCACCCATTTGACTTTTATCCTTTGGAGCATATGGATGGTTGGCCTGCCGGTTTTTGAAGCCAAACAAAATGTCTAAAATGAAATTAATCAGAGTCGTTTTCCCTGCTTCATTTTTACCATAAATGATTTGTAAATCCGCAAACTGGAGGTGCAGATGGTTCAACTTACCATAGTTGTAAACATCAATTGTGTCAATCTTCATCCGTAAACTCCTCCTGATTCGTTTTTCCCTGCAGGAATGTTTCACTCTGGCGCCGTAATTCGGTCAATGCGGTTGGGTTTCCTAAAGCTTGATAAATAAAGTCCTGTTGAAAGAGTTTCTTGGCCAACTCATTGACATGACTCTCGGTAAAGACCTCTGCCTGAGTATCCCGCCAGAAAGCCTCATCCAAATCAGCAAACTGCAATGATTCAGTTTCATTAACAGTTAGTTCGTAAACCCACGCGTTTAGTTGGTCATACTGCGAGCGTAGTGCTTGCTGCAGTTGTCCTAGTAAGATTCCATTTTGGGAATTAACCGCCACGGTGGTATTAATCCCAGCTGTGGTGGCGTTCAAAACTACGTTTAGCAGGTGTAATTTAGAAAAATCTGCCGCTTGAATGGTTGCAACCAGTTGGTCAACTACCTCGGTTACACTCATGGCCTGCGTAATGGTGATTTCTAAAGGTGCATAAACCACGGGAGAAGTCGCCACAAATTCGGTAGTAAGTCTGTGATCAGTCGAATCAGTCGACACCAGCAGGTATCCCTTTTCACCTGGCTCATTTTTGTGCCGTCCCTGAATGTCACCCGGATAGTTAATCGGTGAATTTGCGTCTAATTGTTGCCGCTTATGAATGTGCCCTAGGGCCCAGTAGTCATAGCCCTTTTCCTCTAATTCCGGTACGGTAAAGGGCGCGTACCGTGAATCAGTACCAGACTTAACCGCTCCGTGCAACATTCCAATTGTAAAATCAGCCTGACTGCCGGTTGGGTAAGCACGAACCATGTCAGTAGCAACCGCCTGCTGGTCATAACTAAACCCGCTAATGGCAACGGTGGTCCCGTCTTTTAAAGTTAGTAGTTTTGTTTCCACTTGGGGACCAAAAACCTGCACGTTTTCCGGAAAGTGTAACTGTGCTTTCCCATTCGTTTGGAAGTCATGATTTCCAAACGACAGAAAAACCGGAATCTGATGCTCATTTAATCGTTGTAGTTGTTCCAACAAAAAATTATGCGCCGCCGCACTCGGATTTTTACTATCAAACACATCTCCTACGATTAATACAAAGTCAACGGATGCTTGAATGGCATCCGTTACAATCCGTTCAAAAGAAACATAGGGAGCAGCATGTAGCGTCTCCCATAGAGCCGTGGGCGCTGCTTCATCATCCTTAATTCCAGTAAACGGCGTGTCCAAATGTAAATCGGCCGTATGAATAAACTTCATTACTTTCTCCTTTTTGCCACAAAAAAAGAAGCACCGTTTCCAGCACTTCTTTTGAATTAGCCTTCGTAAAGTTGACGCAATGGTTCAGTAATTACCATGTTAGCATCATCAATTAACTTACCCATGGCCTTTTCCCGTTCCATTAACACTTTAATGGCTGGAAGATCGTTCATTTTGTCGGCCAATTCGCGAGCATACTTCATATCGTCTGGAGTAATTTCTTGACCGGCCATTTGTTTTTGCCGTAAATCACTTTGGTTTTTTTGAAAGTCAGTGAAAACTTTGTATGATTCTTTTTCGTTCTTTAAAGCTTCAAAAGCGTTCTTCAAGTTAGTAAATTCTTCTGATTTAACCACTGTTTCTTGCATTTTTTGCGCTTGTTCCATAATCTTGTTATCTGACATTATTGTTCTCCTTTTTATTTATACTAATTTAATTCTAACATACTGGCTACTAAAAACCTAACAAACTCCGCGCCTTCTCAATCGCTTTATCGGTCAAGTCACTTCCCTTATCAAGCAATTTTTGGTTCAATTCCTCAGCCTTTTGCGTCCACGCACTGCCATTAGTAGCCGTGCTTCTATTCGTTCGACTGCGTTTGGCAGCCACCATCGTAGCAGAGTCCTGAACTTTAAATTGCGTCTGGGCGGTATCTGGCAAGATTTGTTCCATCTGGTGTTTAAACAGTGAATTGACCCCCGTTCCACTCAGATTTTCTAAATGATGATTGGCATTTGTGCTATCAAAACCTTCCCAAGTAGCAACCACCACGTCAGGCGTATACCCCACGATCCACTTATCTCGTGTCGCATCCGCATCAGTACTGCTATCGGCTTCGGTACTCCCAGTTTTCCCAGCTACTTGATAACCAGCTGGTTTCGCCGTGGTTCCCGTCCCGTAGTCAAAGACCCCCAGCATCATGCTGGTCATCTGGCGAGCAGTGTCTTTAGACATTACTTGACTCGGAGTGGCTCCATCATTTTGAACAATCGTTTTTCCGGTTGAATCAACAATTTTCGTAATGTAAAACGGCTTCGTTAGTTTCCCTTGATTGGCAA
Source organism: Fructilactobacillus carniphilus (assembly GCF_024029675.1). Lineage (NCBI taxonomy): Bacteria > Bacillati > Bacillota > Bacilli > Lactobacillales > Lactobacillaceae > Fructilactobacillus > Fructilactobacillus carniphilus. The sequence continues at coordinate 594,911 of NZ_CP097121.1, forward strand.
AGGCCGTATAGGCACCTGCTAACTGCTGTGGTGAAACTCCCGTTGAAAGTCCCCCTAATGCTAAGGCCAGGTTATCATCCTTTTTGGTAACCGGCAAATTAAACTTCTGCACGGCTTCATAACCCTTGTTTACCCCAATTTGATCCAATGTCCACACAGCGGGCGCATTTAGACTTTGTGCGAGGGCTTGATACATGGGGACCTTGCCGGTGTAAACGTCATTGATATTTTTCGGCGTATAGTGATTTTTTCCGTAGGATAACTTTTTATTAACTAATTCCGAATCATACTTAAAGCCGTTTTCTAGTGCGGGAGCGTAGACGGCAAGGGGTTTCATCGTTGATCCAGGTTGCCGTTTAATGTCTGTCGCCCGGTTAAAGCCTCGGAAAACATCCTTATTTCGACCACCGACAACGGCTTGTACTCCCCCGCTCTTTGGATCCAAGGCAACTGAGGCGGCTTGCACCTTCGTTCCATCCGCAGCATCTTGGGGAAAAAGATTTGGATTTTTAAAGTCTGCTTGAAAACTTTGCTGTTGTTGTTGGTTCAAATTAGTGTAAATTTTGTAGCCATTGTTCATAATGGCCTTTTCGGACAATCCATATTTATTAATGGCTTCATTAATTACTGCATCAAAATAGTACGGGTATTTGTAGTTATTCCCCACCGTAAAGGTATCCTTCGTTCCTAACGGGAGCGATTGATAGTACTTCACCTTACTTTGCGGAATCTTTTTGTTATCGGCCATCAACTGTAAAACGACGTTTCGCCGTTCTTTAGCCGCTTCCGGGTGATCAATCGGATTATTACTAGGATTTTGTAACATTCCCGCCAGTACAGCAGCATCCTGCACCGGTAACTCGTCAGCATCCATCCCAAAGTATTTCCGAGAAGCATCCTGCACCCCGTAGACTCCGTTACCAAAGTAAGCATTATTCATGTACATCGTTAGAATTTGCTGCTTCGAATAGATGTTTTCAATTTCAATGGAAATAAACAGTTCTTTGAATTTTCGTGACAGGGTTTGCTGTTGGGAAAGGAACGTATTTTTCGCTAGTTGCTGCGAAATCGTACTTCCACCCCCACTAATCTGGTTCTTACCGGTTAATTTATTGGTAATCGCTAATAACAATGCGCGTCCATATCCTTTGACCGAAAAACCATGCTCATGATAAAAATTACGGTCTTCCGTGGAAATAATGGCATTCGCAATGTCTGGGGAAATTTTATCTGCCTTTACGTAGGTTCCCTTTTGGGCATATAGTTTACCGGCCTGGGTTCCATTTTGGTCATAAATAACCGTAGACCGAGAAAGATTGGATTCTAGATCACGAACGTGAGCGGTTTTGGCCACCACCGTTAGGTACGTTACTGAAACTAACGTAATTAACAAAACGATGATGATTAACCAACGGGTCAGTAAGAACCGGTGATTCAATCGTTTCAATTGATTCCAACTGGCTCGTAAGAATCGTTTCCACCAAGGGGTTTGCTTCGCTTGCATCATTAATCATTCTCCTCTTTGAGCTTACCAACAATTGTAACCTATCTCAGTTCAAAAAACATGTCTCTCAGATGAAGTCTGCCTTCAATTTACGAATTCTTAAGCAAAAAAGCAAGGACCACCTTGGTGATCCCTGCTTTAAGTGTGCCCCAATTACATTTCATCAGGAGCCTGAACTCCTAATAACCGTAATGCTTCTTTTAGAATGATAGAAACACTCTTTACGAGTGCCAAACGAGCATCGAGTTGCTCATCATCCGTTAAAATTTTTGTGTGCGCATAATACTTATTGAACGCCTTGGCTAACCGTAAGGAATATTTAGCAATCACAGATGGTTCAAATTCAGCGTTGGCCTTTTTAACCACGGCTGGAAATGATTGTAATAATTTCACGATTTCCCAAGCTTCATCATCGGTTAATTGATGATTACCAGCTTGATAATCCCGTTTGCCAGCCTTAGCCAAGACACTTTCAGCTCGAGCGTGAGCGTATTGAACGTAAGGACCAGTTTCTCCTTCAAACTTCAGTTGGTCCTGGAGGTTAAAGTCGATACTATCAATCCGAGAATTCTTCAGGTCCCCAAAAATTACAGCGCCCACGCCCACTTCTTCAGCAACCTGCTGTTGATTAGGTAACGTGGGATTCTTTTCCTTAATTTGCTGGGCAGCCATTTTAACTGATTCATCCAAAACTTCGTTCAGTAACACGATGTTTCCGTGACGCGTGGACAATTTTTTTCCGTTCACCGTAATCAATCCAAACGGAACGTGATGTAATCCAGCTGCAGATTGCAAGCCCATCTTCTGCAAAACGGCCTTCAACTGTTTAAAGTAGTAGGTTTGTTCTGAACCCACAACGTACAGGTTCATCACTGGATGATAGGTTTCATCACGATAAATGGCTGTTGCAATGTCCCGGGTAACGTACAAAGAGGCCCCATCCGTTTTCAAAATTAAGGCTGGATTTAAGTCTTGGTCACTAAGATCAACCACTGAAGCACCTTGTGATTTTTCAAGTAAGCCATCCTTTTTCAGGGTATCAACCACGTCTTGCAGCTTATCGTTGTAGAACGATTCTCCGTTGTAGGTGTCAAAATCAACGCCCAGCTTTTTGTAAGTTTGATTGAAGGCCTTTAAGGAAACGTCGCGGAACCATTTCCACAACTTAACGGCTTCTGGATCCCCATCTTCTAACTTTTTGAACCATTCTCGCGCTTCTTCATCTAAAGCAGGATCTTGCTCATCACGCTGGTGAAATTCAACGTAGTATTTCACCAAGTAGTGGATGGGATCACGTTTAACGTCTTCTTCATTCCCCCACTTCAGGTACGCCGTAATTAACTTTCCAAATTGGGTTCCCCAATCACCTAAGTGGTTATCTTTAATGGGACGGTAACCATTTTTAGTTAAAATCTTAGCAATCGAATTTCCAATCACCGTAGATCGCAAGTGACCCATGGACATGGGTTTAGCAATATTTGGAGATGACATGTCAATCGTAACCACGCCGTTATCACCATCGTGGTTATCTCCGTAATGATCTTTCTCCGTTAAAACGGTTTCTAGCACCTGTGCACTAACCTGGCCCTGATTTAAGAAAAAGTTTACGTAGGGGCCGACTGCCTTAATTTGGGAAAAAGCATCCGTATTAATCTCACTGGCAATTTGTTCTGCAATTATCTTTGGATTTTGGTGCATGACCTTCGCCAACATAAAAGCAGGAAAGGCTAAATCGCCATTTTGCGCCGTTTTCGGCGTTTCAATTTTTGCATAAATATCACTGGAACTAACTTGATTGTCAACCGCATCAGCCACAACATCAGCTACTAGTTGTTTGTAATCCATTTTCTTTTCACTCCTTAAAATAAAAAAACTCCTACATTAAATCGATAATGTAAGAGACGAGAAGCCCGCGGTACCACTCTATTTGGTTATAACCCACTCAATTATTCATTTAATCCCTAAAAAGCACGCCTTCATCATCTCAACCTAACCTAGCTTACACCGTCCTAGGATCGCTCAATAAGTTTTAAAGTTACTACTCTTTTATCAGTGGAATTATAAAGCGGGTGACGGGAATCGAACCCGCGACGCAAGCTTGGGAAGCTTGAATTTTACCACTAAACTACACCCGCGATACAAATAAGATTATAACACGTCTTTAGTTCCATGTCATTCTCAATCTTTGAGTGTGATAGAATTAAGATAATTTGGAGGTTAATGCAATGTTAGTTCCCGTAATTCTGTGCGCCTGGCTACTCTTGCTGGCTTCAACTTGCTGGGGAATTTTTCTCCATCAGGATAAACAAGTGGTCAAGGCGCTTATCATTAGTCGTGGTTTATACATTATTATTTTAATTCTTGAGGTGGTTTTAGTGTTACACCACTTTAACCAACAACCGTGGTTAGCTGGCGCCAATTTTGTCGCCAGTGTGGTCGCCGCCTCGCTGATCGACATCACCTTTCAACGTAAATTCCTAGGCTTGCTTACCAGAGCCATTGCCATTGCGACTATCATCAGTATCATTGTCGCAATGGGATTAGCCCTGGGTTTACTCTAAAAAAACTGCAATCGAATCGATTGCAGTTTTTTTAATTAATTATTTTGTTGGCGAGCATCTAGTGCTAACCGAATCGATTCGTCGACTAATTCTCCTTGTGCATCAATCACCGGAAAATCAGCATGCCCTGCTCGTTCTTCGGCCACCGAAATCTCGGTACAACCTAAAATGACGACATCACAATCTAAGTCCTCTACCATTTGTTGCAAAATGTGATGATACAAATCCTCATCCACCCAGTTTTGCGCCTTAACGTCATCATAAATCAGCGTCATGGTTTCTTGGGCAATTTCTGGAGTAGGCATCACAAATTGATAGCCAGCAGCTTGAATCGGAACTTCATAAACCCGATCTTTGAGCGTTCCATCGGTAGCAATCAGTCCCACGCGTTTCGCGTTGGGAAACTTTTGGGCCACCGCTGCAATCGCCAAATTAGGCATGTGTAAAATTGGAATCTCCGTTAGGGCTTGCAGTTGATCATAAAAATAATGAGCTGTATTACATGGTAGCGCAAAGAATTTTGGTCCTAGCTGACTTTGTTGCTGTACGTCTTCTGCTAAGGGAATCAATGGATTAGGCTGATGTTTAGGATCAACAATGTAATCAGTTCGGTCGGGAACCGTCGCATGGTTCACCAAGACGTAGTTCAAATAATCTTGATCGCGATGCGCTGGCGTCCGTTCATTCAATAAATGAATGTAGGCTTCCGTTGCTTCCGTGCCCATCCCACCTAAAATCGTAAAAAAGTCTTTCATCTTTCCTCATCCTTTTTCTAAATGGAAGTACTTCGCAAAGTTTTGCGCGTACTTATGATCCATCCATTTCCAGAGCAACCAACGCATCGGATTCTCGTCCTTATTGTACCAGAACGTATTTCCGTATTGACCCTGCTGGATTAATTCGACCGCTAACTCTTTTTCGCGGTTATCGTGAGCATACTCTTCAAACGTTCGTTTGGAAACTCCTAACCAGAGCTTCCAGTTCTTTGGGTCGTGATTTCCTAACACGATGGGTCGATCTTTCAAGCTGTCCGTAACGTAATCTTCTACTAGATATTGGGCTAAGTTACAGCCATTCAGAGTCACATAAAAACTACTCCGACCCTGGCGAAGATTAATTTCAAACACCTTATATGTTTGGTCCCGTTCGTCCCACTTTAAATCAAAATCGGCATAACCCACGTAGTTAAGTTGCTCTAAAAACTGCTTAAGTTGTTGATAAATGGCCTCGTTATATTCCGGTAAAATAGCAACGTAATTGCCAATTGCTCCAGGGGCTGGATCTTCCAGTAATGGATGGCCGAGGTTCATCATTTTAACGTGATGATACTGGTCGACGTAAGCATTAACCACCCGCATGCGACTGTCGTCTCCTGGGATAAAATCTTGGACAATCACATCTGATTTGTAACCATTGTCAAAAATTTTCCCAATTACCGACCGGTATTCGACTTCGTCATGAATGATAAAGGCCTTTTTCCGCCCTTCAAACTGAATGTCAACCCATTCGACACTGTTAGCAGGTTTGACCGCCACTGGGTAACCAAATGGTTGGTCAATCTGATTTTGTTGGTAGTCCGCGCGCGAAATAATTTTGGTGCCAGGATACGGTAAGTCGTACTTTTCACAGAGTCGATAAAAATTTTCCTTGTCGTTTAACTGTTTCAACAATTGATAATCGACATATGGACACACAAATACATCTTCTAATTCGTCCTTGTGCTTAGCAATTAACTCCGCATACCCATCGCTACAACCGATCAACAGGACCGGTTCTGGGTGGTTAGCGTACTCCTGCTTGAGCTTCCGCATGGCGTTAATCCAAGCCGGATCCTCACTAAAATCGGGAATAAAAGTCAAATCCACAATTTTAGAATAGCGCGTCGGTGCTAATCTCTTCTGGGCAATGGCCCGAACTGGTTTACCGTTTAATTCATAAAAAGAGCGCGCCATTCCATAAACGTTAAAATCACTCCCTAATAGGATTGGAGTAAAGTTTGGAACTGCATTTTTCATTTTCTGCCTTCTTTACTTAGATTTAGCCAGGATCAAATCCACTCAGTCTAATTACTGAAGCTGGTCTAAAAAGTTTCTAACGACCACTGAATCAGTGGGATAAGGAGTATCAACTCCTTTAATCTTTTGATAAGGATCTTGTCCTTTCCCTAGAACCACGATTATATCACTAGGCGTCCCCATTTGGATTGCTTTTTGAATCGCTTTTTCCCGATCCATTTCGTAATGGACTTGCACCCGCTGGTGATTAATATGACTATCAATGGTTTTCGCAATCGCTACCGGATCTTCAAAGGCCGGGTCATCGGTAGTTAAAATTGCCACATCGGCTTCTTCACTCAGGGCTTTACCAAATCCTTCCCGCCGGTCAATCCCCTTATTACCAGGACTGCCAACCACTGCAATCGTTTTTCCTTCTGGCGACTGCGTCTTTAAAAATTGGAGCAAGGCCTTAGTACTAGCGTAATTATGTGCATAATCAACGTAAACCGTCCCGTGACCACGACTCACGTAGCGTTCCATCCGACCCGGAATCTGGGTTTCCGCTAATCCGGTTAAAAGTTGTTCCCGCTGAAAGCCAGCCAAGCCGGCATTAATGATTGCGTCCACCGCATTGGTTTCATTGTAATCACCAGGAATCCCAATTTGATATTTACCGTCCAATTTTAGCGCCTGTGCCTTAGACGTTAAAGCCCGAAGGTAAATCTCATTATCCGTCAGCGTATCGGCTTCGCTATCAAAGGTAAAGTCCAATTGAACGGGTAGTGCCGTTTCAGTCCCATTGCGGGCATATAGGTAAATATTTTCTGGATCAGTGGTGGTTTTAGCCGCAAAATAAACGTCTTGCAGCTGGTCAGTGGCAGCGTTAATCACCACTTGTTTGGAATTCACCAGTAACTGTTCCTTGCAGTGCAAGTAGTTCGCAAAGGTAGGATGTTCATTTTCCCCCACGTGATCCGGTGAAATATTTAAAAAGCTACCTACATCAAAGTGCAAATTAAATACCCGATTTTTCAAGTATGCCTGCGAGGAAACTTCCATTACCAGAAATTTCATTCCCCGGTCAACGGCCGTCCGCATGTTTTTAAATAAATCTAATGATTCTGGGGTCGTTAGCGCCGACTTAAACGTGTCACGAGGCTTGGGTCCTAGAATGGTATTAACGGTCGAAAACAAGGCCGTTCGATTCTCAGTGGCTTTATTAATCGCTTCTCGTAAAAAGTATGCCGTGGTCGTTTTTCCTTTGGTCCCAGTAATGGCAAACGTCGTTAGTTCATTTTGGGGAAAATCAAAGAAAGCCGCCGATAACAAGGCCATTGCTTTTTGCACGTTACTGACTACAAATTCGATTAAAGTTGCGCTTTCTAGTTGATGCTCTTCTGCTACAAATCCAGTGGCTCCTTGTTGTTGAGCGGTCCTTAAATAAGCGGGGTGAAAATTTCCCTTACAGAAAAAGAGAGCTCCCTTCGTAACCGTTCGAGAATCATAACTAACGTCCTGAAATGTAATTTGTTCATCAGTGGCATTCGTTGACTTTAATAAATGATGTTCCTGTAATAATTTTATAATTTCCGCAACGCTCAACATCGTTTTGTTACCTCATTTTTAGTTGGATTTGTAGTTTCATTAAATAATTAAAAATTTATCAGCGGTAATTTACTACCAAACCCCTTTAATTCTAGCAAAAAAAGCCCTAAGATACAAAAAAGGAAAGTAGCCAAGCCAGCTACTTTCCCAGGGTTTTAATTTTATTGGGCAACTTTTAATTAAACTGTTCTAAATCTAAATTATCTAATTTCTTCGAAATACTATAAAGACCTTCCATTGATTCTTGAACGTCATCCTTGTCTAATCCAAGGGCTTCAAACGCTTTAGCTACGTGATCACGGATTTTATCTTTCATTTCTTCTGCATAAGGAGTCAACGAAACGTTTACAACTCGTTCGTCTTCAGTAGAACGACTCTTAGTAATCCAGCCTTTTTTCCCAAGTCGTTTCAATAAGGGGGTCAAAGTGCCACTATCAAGGTCAATACTTTGCCCTAATTGATGAACCGTAATCGGAGAATATTCCCAAAGGACAATCATCACTAAATACTGTGGATATGTAAGATCAAAGCTCTTCAAAACCTCTTGATAAAAATGATTGAACTTCTTATTGGTACTATAAATTGCAAAGCACAACTGGCTCTTTATATCATCCAAATCTTCATTCGATAGATAAACGTTTTTGGTCTTTTTTTTCGCACTGTTTGCTGCCATTGTAATCCCTTTTCTTTCTAATTTTGTCATTTCTCCTTAGTTAAGCCCAGATTAAAACCCAATTTGTGAATTCGAACTTCATCACTCGCATTGCCATTAACAACTTGTGATGATTTTCCTTTATGTTACTACAAATTTCCCCAAAAAAGAAGTGAATTTGCTGTTTATTTTCATTTTTTTCTGTGGTACAATCTGGTTATGCCCTGGTGGCGGAACTGGCAGACGCGCAGCGTTCAGGTCGCTGTTTGATTTGATCAAGTGTGAGTTCGAATCTCACCCAGGGCACTCTGCATGGAATCGGTGGATTTTACATCGGTTCCTTTTTATTTAGAATAAATAATAACATTAAACAAAAGGAGTGTGCCATGAAATCAACCCAACCCAAAAATACCCCTCTACTCGTTGAATCTTTAGTCGTCGGTGGTCTGGGAATTTGTTTACAAGCAGTGGCCTTAGCCGGATTAACTCACTGGTCTTTAACCACTCAGTTAAAATCAGAAAGGAAGGATTAGCCTGTGGAACCTCTCTTAGTTCTCATTGGGGGAATCGTCGGCGGCGGTCTTCGAATTAGTCTAACTGACCTGCTTCCAGACCTCGTTTTCCCTTACGCTACTCTATTAATCAATCTTGGCGGAGCCTTTCTGCTACCTCTGTGGAATAATTACTGGGCCTTTAAATTCCATTGTCGCCCTGCCGTTCGTAAAGCCGTTGGTGTTGGTGGAATTGGCTCGTTCACTACTTTCTCTGGAATCACACTTGATGTTGGTCATCTTCTGCTTAATCAGCACTACGCTGGCTTAGCAATCTATCTTTTGATTACCATCATCGGTGGCGTAATCTGTGCCATTTTAGGGGATCAATATTCCAACTCCTTGCGAGAAAGCGAGGCTATTTAACATGTTTTTAACACTGGTCTTAGGCAGTGGCATCGGTGCTGTTGGTCGTTCTACCATCACTAACATTATGAAAGCTAAACGACTGGGGCTCTGGGCCACCTTATTGGTCAATTTAACCGGTTGTTTGATTGCCGGCTTGCTCCTCGGTGCCCATTCTGCAAGTCTGTTTGTTTCCTTACTAATCGGCTTTATCGGTGGATTTACCACCTACTCCACTTTTAACGGCGAATTGGCCTCGTTCTTCTTTCAACATCAGTATCTTCGGTTATGTGTCTACCTGCTAATCAGTTATGGCGGTGGTTTGCTAGCTTGCTACCTCGGCTATCAATTCATCCAAATGATTTAGTCTTGCTCAGTTGGGCAAGATTTTTTTTAGCTTCCGATGACTGTAGAATTAACAAATTAAAAATCGCCTGCGAAACAAGCATCATTTAGGCTTATAATTAAATTGATTAAGAGTGAATCGGCAGGAATTTTATCGTGTAATTCATTCTTAAAATTTAATGCTTAAGTGAGAAGGAGCAGTTTATGAATAAACCGCGTTTAGAGGCATTTACTGATGCCGTCATTGCAATTATTGTGACCATTATGATTTTGGAGTTAAAGGCCCCTGAGAATCCTAATTTTTCGGCCCTATTTGAAGAAGCACCGTACTTCTTTGCTTACATTGTAAGTGCCCTCTTCATTGCCGTGGCCTGGTATAACCAACACTATATGTTTATGTTGGCCACCCACATCTCGAAAAAAATTTATTGGCTCAATAATCTCTGGTTGTTTTCCATGTCATTGATTCCGGTTTCAACAGCCTGGGTTGGTCGTTACATTAATGATCCGGATCCTGAAATTTTTTATTTATTGGTCTTTGCGTTTTGGAGCTATGCCTACCTCTTCTTGAGTAAGGCAATTGCAGACGAACTGGAAAAAACCGGTGGTCCAGCCGCCAAGATTAGAGGAATGTTTATTTACCGCTTCATTGGCAGCGTGTGGTTCCCTTTAATCTTAGTTGTTTTAATCGTCGTGGTCTTTTTCTTTCCACCTGCAGGCCTGTTCATTGGCTTCATCGAGGTCGTTTTGAATGGAATTCGGACTAATGATGATAGTGATAAGTTAGATCAAATCAAAAATTAATTTGTATCGATTAGTTAAACCCCGGCTAAAATAAAATTTATCCGGGGTTTTATTATGGTCCATTTAAGCATTAATTTAGTGCAAATTAATTTAACTTTGCCTAACTTGGGTAAAATGATTTTCCGAAAATCCAGAAACAATAATATCTAAAAAAATAAGCAACGTCTTTATAAAGACGTTGCTTATTTTAACTTAATGCCGAGAGCGGGGGTCGAACCCGCACGATCGCAATGATCACTGGATTTTGAGTCCAGCGCGTCTGCCAATTCCGCCATCTCGGCAAAAGATTGATTGAGCCAAAGGCGGTAGTCGGATTTGAACCGACGATGAAGGTTTTGCAGACCTCTGCCTTACCACTTGGCTATACCGCCAGAAAAACATTTAAGTTTAAATGCCCTCTTCTTGCAGATGCAAGACAATCAAAAGGGCGGTAGGTGGGAATCGAACCCACGCGTGTCGGTACCACAAACCGATGTGTTAACCACTTCACCACTACCGCCATAACATCATAAACAGGGATAGCAGGAATCGAACCCGCATCAGCGGTTTTGGAGACCGACATACTACCGTTGTACTATATCCCTATATGGTGGAGGGGAGTGGATTCGAACCACCGAACCCGAAGGAGCGGATTTACAGTCCGCCGCGTTTAGCCAGACTTCGCTACCCCTCCATAAATGGCGCGGGACAGAATCGAACTGCCGACACACGGAGCTTCAATCCGTTGCTCTACCAACTGAGCTACCGAGCCAAACCATTTATGACATTGTTAATAACGCTATTCAATTAATGTTGCATTCCTGCAACAACGGTTCGTACGAGACTCGAACTCGTGATCTCCTGCGTGACAGGCAGGCGTCTTAAACCGGACTGGACCAACGAACCAAAAGTGGAAGATACAGGGCTCGAACCTGTGACCCTCTGCTTGTAAGGCAGACGCTCTCCCAACTGAGCTAATCTTCCAAAATGAGTGACCCGCACGGGATTCGAACCCATGTTACTGCCGTGAAAGGGCAGTGTCTTAACCACTTGACCAGCGGGTCATTAATGAATACGGAGAGTGAGGGATTCGAACCCTCGAAACAGGCTTTTACCCGTTTACATCATTTCCAATGATGCTCCTTCGGCCTCTCGGACAACTCTCCATAATACTCCGACAGGCGGGCTCGAACCGTCGACAACCTGATTAACAGTCAGGTGCTCTACCAACTGAGCTATGTCGGAATAAATATCTTAAGTTCTCAAGACAACTACAATATAATATCATGAATTTGTCTTAGATGTCAATCACTTTTTGTTTGAAATCATCAAACAGATTGCTCTCAACAACATTGATTATCTTATCAAGAATGCCTGCATCAGTCAACACTTTTTTTATATTAAAATATCCTTAATTCGATTTTTTCAGCCTAGTTATTTGCTAAAATAGAGCAAGGATAACTTTTTAGAAATGGAGTTTTAGCATGCATTTTTTAATCGACTTTTTCTTACATATCGATAAACATCTAATTTATTTAGTAAACGCTTTTGGTAATTGGACTTATTTAATTTTGTTCCTCATTATCTTTGTGGAAACCGGAGCGGTAATCCTCCCCTTCCTCCCCGGTGATTCCCTCTTATTTGCAGCAGCAGCCCTGGCTGCTAATCCCCAATACGGATTAAACATTTGGATTTTTGTAATTTCCTTCCTTTTAGCTTCAATCCTAGGTGACTCGTTAAACTTTATGATTGGCCGGAAAGTTGGAATGGGAATTACGAAAAACCACTTTTTCGGACGCTTCATTAAGGAAAAGGATTTACAACGCGCTCGTTCCTTCTTTGATAAGTACGGAGCGGTTGCCATCTTCATTGCCCGTTTTATTCCCATCGTTAGAACTTTTGCCCCCTTTGTTGCTGCCAGCAGTGACTATAGCTACCAAAAATTTATCAAGTACAACTTGGCGGCTTGCTTTGCGTGGGTAATCCTCTGTTGTGGTGGTGGCTATTTCTTTGGAAACATCCCCTTCGTTCAAGAACACTTCTCTTTAGTAGTTATTTCCATCATCGGAATCTCATTAATCCCAGCTGTGGTTGGAATTTTAAAGGAACGTTATTCGGCTAAATAAGTAAGTAAAGGCAGGTTCTTTTTCTAAGAACCTGCCTTTTTTAGTTGGTGATAGGCAATAATCCGTAACATTAACAATGCTACTAAAAATGTGATTGCGATTAATCCAAATGCGGCTGCAAAGTATTGGTCTGGTAACACATTAATAATCGGGTCTACCCGTGGATTAAAAATCCAATTCTGATTCCGAAAAACCAGGCGATGAAAATAAATAAAACAATCTTGAAAATCAACTAGGAGAAGCCCAGCTACCACAATTAAACCAACGATGGTTACGTTCAAAAGCCCTTCTAGCCGCCAAATTTGCCGGTTAAGTTGTCGCTTAAAGATTGCCCAGCCTAGCCATCCAGTGAGCAAAATAAAGCCTAATTCAATTTTTTCCACTAACCCCTTCACATCTCGAAAATGGGATTGAGCAGCTGGAGATAACTGATAGACCTGTAAGTGCATCGATTGCTTCCAGGGTAATTGGATGTATGCAATCATCTGGTTCAGATTACGTTGTAACGTGGCAACGGAAACGTGGAAGTGCTGGTCTAAGTGCAGTTGTAAGACACAAAGATGGTATACCCACCCGGAATTAATTCCCACGATGATTGCAAAACCAAGGAGCCACGCTAGTAATAAACAATACGAAAGCACTAGCCACCCATCAAATTTGCCAATCATCGAAACTCTCGATTTCATGGGTCGGTTGCCGGTCCTCTTTCTGAACTTGATCTCGTTTTGAGACCCCGGTGTAAACCAGCAGGGTATCAATTCCCGCTTTCATCCCAGCTTTAATGTCTGTTTGGTAGTTATCCCCTACCATCACTACTTGATCTGCAGGCAACTGCAATAATTTAATTGCATTTTTAATGATCAAATCGTTGGGCTTACCAATTAAAACCGGATCCACTTGAGTGGCATATCGCAGTAAATCGATAATTGAACCAGCACCAGGCAACTTGCCCCGCTCCGTTGGAATCAACGTATCCGCATTCGTGCCAATAAAACGGGCTCCCTTCTGAATGTCTAAGGCTGCTTGAGCAATCTTTTCGTAGGTTAAATCATAATCTAGTGCAGCCACCACGTAGGCAGGATTATTAGCAAAAACATCAAAACCGGCCTGACTAATTAAACTCTTTAAATCCGGTTCCCCAATTACGTTGACCGTCAGTGGTAAGCCCCGCTGCTCGGCATCGTCCTGTAAATATTCAGCCGTTGCCATCCCCGCGGTATAAACATTGGCTTCCTGCACATAAATGTTATGGTTGTGTGCCAAATTAGCGACTACCTCAGCCGGTTTTTTCGTAGTGTTGTTCGTTACAAACAAAAAAGGAATCTCATTTTCCTGCAGGCGAGCAATAAATCGTTGGGCTGCGGGAATTTGTGTTTTTCCTTGGTAAACCGTTCCGTCTAAATCAATTAGGTAACCTCGATACTGGGTCATCGTTAGTCCTCACTTCTTTGTCGAATGGTAAATTGGCGTTTACGGCGCTGCTTTCCCGTTTGAAATGATTGCGGTGACCGTGACTGACTCCGAGTTCGGTTCGGATGCCTTCTCTTATTGTGTTTTTCCCTAGGACGCCGGTTCGTTTGAAATCCAGATTTTCCGCCAACAGGACGAACAATTGGATCCAAATTTTTAATGATGAAATAATTCGTACCTAGATTAGCGACTTCCACCAAATAGTCCTGAATCGTACGATACCGTAAATCTTCACTGACGTTGCGGTCGTCACGATAAAAGCCAGCTAACCGCAACTGTCCGTAGCCCCAATCCCCCACAATATAATCGTAGTGGGTAAAAATGGGGTTAAAGCGGTTGCTAAACTCACCGAGATCAAAAGCATCCCGCACATTCGTTTCAATCGTATAGACATGGCCATTAATGTTTAACGTTGTCTCGTCAACCCGCTGAATTTCAGCATATGGCTTTCTTTCTACTTTACGTTGCTCAATTAAATCTTCAATTTGACTATGATCCATGTTGCTCTCCTTGAGTCGGATAATGGCGACTTAGATAATCAGCCAAAACCGTTTTTAAAGTTTTATCAAAATAAATGGTATTCTGACCCACTAAATCAATGGTTGGGAAAAAGGGAATAAATTGATAATGATCTAACAACCCAATCTCATACCGTTTTTGGGGTTCAATCAGGTCATTATGCCACAGCAATTGCCCTTGATCATTAAAATGAAGTCCGGCAGCGACTAAGCGTCCAAATTGGCTACCCCGAAAGCCCATTCCCTTTTGGGGAAAAGCAATCAAAAAGTTACGATTCTTTTGCATTTCTTTCATCAACCGCCAGAGGTCATAACCCCATAGTTTGGTTTTCATAACGTGAATGTTATGTGGTAGAATCCGTTGAATTTGTTCCATGTTAACAATTCCAGCCGGTAAGTCATGTAAAAACAATCCCGTATTCAAAACGGCTGCTTGAACGCCCAAACTTTCTTCTACCGCTCGTAGTCCCAACTGCACCAATGGATTATCGTCTACAAACGATGTTTTAAAAGCATGAGGTAATTCCGCTACCGATTGTTTAGCTAAGAGGTCTCGACCTCGTTTCCGCCATTGTTCAACTTGAGCTTGCTCGTCTGAATTAGGTGCTAATGGTGAAATTGGAATCACCCGAGCTGTTTGATCTTGAACCTGGTGATTTTCCACCGTAAACGTAATTTCACCAACGTAGTGTCCCCATTTTTCTGCCGCGGTCAATAACGTGTGATGCCGTATTTCCCCGTGTGGCAATAAATGATGTGTGTGCCCTCCAATTAAAATTGAAATTTCAGGAAACTGATCCGCAATCTGACGATCCTGATTAATCCCCAAATGTGATAACAAAATCAGAATATCATATTGCCCCTGCCACTGTTTTAAACAGTTAGTAATCGTGGGTAAAACCGGTTGAGCAATCCAGCCCATAAAGCGGAAAGTTGGATACGGAAAGGTCATTCCCATGAACCGCACCCGGGTTTGATCCGGTAGTTTGTAGTCTACAAATGGTTGCGACCACGTTGGATCCATTCCAGTCGTTGCATCTAACACATTGTCTAATACAATGGGAAAGTTTGCTTGGTCATATAAATGACTAAGTTCTTCATGCGAAGTAGTTAGCGCTTCGTTATTACCAATTGTGGTCGCATGGTAATGAATCTGATTTAAAAGCTCAATGTTTGCTTGACCCCCGGTTGCATCCGTGAGCGGCTCAAACCGGTCAATGGCGTCCCCATCGTCAACGCGAAAAACGGTATATCCTGCTTGTTCCAATGCTCGGGTTCGCGTTTTCATTAACTGAATAATCTGGGGAAAATTTTCAAAATGCGAGTGTAAATCGTTCGTGTGTAAAATTGCAACTTTTGTTTTCACGTTTTTACCTCTAATCGTTGAAGTTCAGCCTGAATCCATTCTACCATTGATAGTCAACTCTTTTGTAGCGAAAAACCCGCCGGCCTCTACCAAGACCAAGCGGGTTTTTGAAAAAATAATTAAGCAGCTCTCGTCCGATAAGTTTCGAACAGGTACAATCCAATTAACCAAACGACCGAACCGATTAAGGCAATCAGCGTTTGGGTTTGGAAAAGTAAGACAATTGCCACAAAGATCATAAAAAAGATGGTAAAGAAGTCTGAAAACGGAAAGAGCGGCATTTTGAAGGTCAACTTGCTGGTTGCTTTTGAACTTAATTGCTTCCGGTAACGATAATGAGCTACTACAATCAAAGACCAAATAAATAAGAAACAAGTTGTGGCCACACTAGAAATGAATTCAAACACTCCACTAGGAACAATGATGTCAAGAATGACCGACAAACCAATCATTACCGTAGAAAAGAAGATGGCGTTAGTTGGTAATCCGCGGTGCGATAATTTCCCCAATTTCTTTCCCAGTTTATTTTCTGATTTTTGCGTTAACGAGTATAGCATCCGACCTGTAGTAAAGATGGCACTATTACAAGATGAAGCAGCAGCCGTTAACACCACGAAGTTAATAATGGCAGCGGCCGGGCGAATCCCTAATCCTTGAAAGACCTGCACAAACGGACTTGATGATGGAGAAATGTATTGCCAAGGGAAGATACACATTAATGCTAACAATGATCCAACGTAAAAGAGGATGATCCGAACCGGCACATCGTTAATACATTTAGGGATAATCTTTTCTGGATCCTTCGTTTCAGAGGCAGTCATTCCAATCATTTCAATTCCCACAAAACTAAAGACCACCATTTGGAAGGATAAAAAGAAACCACTTAAACCGTGCGGGAAGAAACTGCCGTTTGTTAGGTTAGAAACCGAAGCATACCCGACCGGAGTTTTGTAGTGAATAGCTACCAGTACGACTCCCGTTAAAATTAGAAGTAAGATGGCAACCACCTTAATAATCGCAAACCAGAACTCGGTTTCTCCAAAGGCAGATACGGTAATGGAATTCATCAGGAACAGAATTACTAGTAAGAATAATCCCGTGACCCAGATGGGAAGTTTTGGGTACCAGAATTGCATGTACAAACCAGCCGCCGTTACTTCTGCCATTGCAATCGTAATCCAACAGACCAAGTAAGTCCATCCAGCCACGAATCCCGTTTTGGGACCTAAATATTTTTCAATAAAATCAATAAAGGAGACACTCCGTGTATTAGATAACAGCAGTTCCCCTAAGGCGCGCATCAAGAAAAAACACGCGATTCCCGCAATTAAATAAGCCAAAATCAAAGATGGACCCGCTAGATGAATGGACTTCCCGGCTCCTAAGAACAAACCAGTTCCGATGGTTCCTCCAAGGGCAATTAATTGCACGTGGCGACTTTTTAAGCCCCGGTTCATTTCTGGGGCTGCTTCATTATCTTTACTCACGACTGACATCCTTTCGTCTAGTGAAAATCTTAATTAACTTGATTATACCCAATTCTTGAACATCTGTCTAAGCAAAAAAGGAAGTTTCCCGGGGAAACTTCCTTTAAAATGCAATTATTTATTTTCTTTAGCTAGTTCTACTACGTCCCGAACAATCATCAACTCTTCGTTAGTTGGAACTAACATCGTTTTAATTTTAGAACCAGCAGCACTAATGTCGCGTTCAACCCCACGAACGTTGTTCTTTTCTTCATCAACGCCGATGCCAAAGTAATGCAGTTGATCCGTCACTTCTTTTCGAACCGTAATACTGTTTTCTCCTACTCCAGCAGTAAAGACAATTGCATCTGCCCCACCTAATTCAGCTAGATACGTTCCAATGTAACGAACAATTCGGTTTACGTAAATTTCTCGTGCAATTTTAGCTCGATGGTTAGTGTCTTCAACTGCTTCTACATCACGCATATCAGCAGAAACTCCAGAAATTCCCAGTAATCCCGATTTCTCGTTTAAAACTTTAATCATATCTTCAATGTTAGTCATTCCTTCTTTTTCCATCACGTAGGCTAATAAGGAAGGATCAACGTCGCCAGAACGGGTCGCCATGGTTACTCCGGTAACAGGAGTGAAGCCCATGGAAGTATCATATGACTTACCACCCTTCACCGCACAGATAGAAGCTCCAGCTCCTAAGTGCATTATGATTAAGTTCAAATCTTCAACTGGTTTTCCTAATAATTCGGCAGTCCGTTGGGAAACGTACCGGTAACTAATTCCGTGAGCCCCGTACTTCCGAGCCTTGTATTTATCGTAATATTCATATGGCAAACTGTACAGGTAGTTCTTTTCTGGCATGGTAGCGTGAAAGGCCGTATCAAACACGGCCACACTAATGATGTCAGGCAAAATTTTCTTAAATGCTTTGATTCCCAACACATTAGCGGGTTCGTGCAAAGGAGCAAATTCACTTAAACTTTCAATTTTTTCCAGAACTTCTGGGGTAATCACAACTGAGTGATCAAAGTATTCTCCCCCGGCAACAACCCGGTGACCGACTCCGTTAATTTCGTTGTAATCACTGATAATCTTTAAATCAAGCAATTGATCTAACAGAATCTGAATGGCAGCTTCGTGGTCCTTAACTTCAGTAACCTGTTCAAATTTTTGTCCGTCGCCATATTTAATTTCAACGTGGGCATCAGGAAGAGCAATTCGCTCAATCACTCCTTCTGCAACAACTTTTTCGGCAGGCATTTCAAATAATTTAAACTTTAACGTCGAACTACCAGCATTAACTGCAATTACTTTACTCATAATAATCTCCTTATTGATGTTTATTCAGTAAATCTTGTTCTTCCCACTCTACAATTTCCGCTAGAAACTTTTGGAATGCTTCTGGATCTTTAAACGACGGGAACTCACCGAGCATCACTTGTCCGGCTTGTTGAGTGCCATCACCGTGTTTTTGGACAATCATGATTGCCTTTTGGACAGCTTCGTTCTGAAATAACTCACCCGGTAAATTAAGAATTCCTTGTAAATAAACCTCGTCCTGCATCCATTTCAACAATCCTTTTGTTTCTGGACTTTGGAATAATCCGCTAGGAACCAGAAAAACGCCAAACCCACCGGGAACTAGATAGTTTACCGCTTGTTCGATTAGAAGATGGTGCACGTACGAATGGCCTTCATCAGAACGCGTCGCAAAGTGTTGCGCCCGTTCATCAACCGGATAATAGCCCACTGGCAGGTCTGAAACCACCAAGTCAACTGGAGTAGTTGGTAATTCATCCAGTGCATCCTGATGGAATAGTTCCAAATTAAGTCCCTGCATCTGCGCGCTGATACTGGCAACGGAAATCAAAGAATCATCATTATCAATTCCAATTCCAGAAACCTTTTCGTGGGCTTCTTGTTGTAATTGATTCATCACTGCAGTCAACAAGTTAGCGGAACCAACCGCTGGGTCCAGAATTTTTACAACTGATTGCTTGTTTACCAACCGAATCGCTAAGTAACCCATCGTGTATGCAATGGTATCGGGAGTAATTTGATGAATGGCCTGAATTTGATCCACCTTAATTGCTTTAATCATTACCATTTGAATCGCTTTGCGAATCATATTCGCATCAAGATCATGGTAATTAACCTGCTGATACAATTCGGTAATGGTTTGTACCTGTTGTTCGTTAGGAATCCCATTTTCAACCCGAACCTGGTTGCCATCAATCATATTATCAGCAGTCTCGATAAAGGCATCCAAATAAGATGTTTCCAGCGCCTGCTGTAAAATTTGTGCCGATTGATCAAAAACCTGAAATAACTGTGTTGTTTGTTCTTCTGTCACTTAATCAGCTCCTTTGGTGGGCAATCCATCTATGACCATAGTACCGAATCACCCCCGGTATTTCAAGATTAACCGCAGGTAATCTACAGTTGGCGTTGGTAGTATTTGATTCTGGTTTGATTACTTTCAATATACATATTAGCCATTTGGAACTGATATAGCATTACCGTACAAATTAAAATTAAAAAACAAATTGAGAGCAAGGTTAAATTACCCTGGCACCAACCGTGCATGCGCTTCATACCATTTTCCTTCCATCAACACTTTAATGACTAGCCAATGACGTTGAACCGTAAAATTCGTTTTTTGGACGTCCATTAACAATGGCATGTACCCACCTTGACTCGTCCGTAATTTCAAGGTCTGCTTAGCTAGCATTAAATAATAATGTTGTTGCTCCGTTTGACTGGTTAAATTAACCGAACTGGTGGTACAACGATCTACTTTAAAATTAAAATGATGCGATTCCAAGACATCCACAAATCGATAAAACTGTAACGAGTGACTCTGCGTTTTAACGTCCGTCCGCATTAAACTAACTGTCATCAGCATCAAACTAACCCCGATAGAAATTAATCCCAGCGAAATAATCGTTTCAACCAACGTAAATCCAGAACGATTAGACTTCCAATTTGGAATCCAGGTGCTGTTCATATGCCCTCCTAACCACCCGTAATTGCTGGTCGCAATCTTGTATCCGCTGATGAATTAGTTGAGTTCCTTCAAAGTAAAAAAGACTCCCAGCGTAAATTACTAAGAGCCCCACTAACGAATCAGCAAAAGTGATTCCCTTACGAATTCGTTTTATGTTTTTCGTTGACATAACTCCCCCATCCTAACTGAAATTTCTGCCAGATTTCGATGTGACTAGCACTAGATAACCACCGGAGTGTTTGGGGCTTTACGTACCCTTGATCGGTAATCTTAACCTCATACCACCGAACCGGACTTAATCCCGCCGGTAAACTAACTCGTTTTTTAAACTGGTTACCGTGATTGTAACTGCGAAAAACAACCTGATCGTGCGGTAAAAAGGTTACCGTCGCTGGAGTTTGGTTCTGCCGAGCTAATACTAACGTCCGATTCCAAGTATTAGCAAAATCATGCCAAAAGGCCGCTTCGGTCACGTTTGCCTCGTTAAACCAGCGCACGCCGACACTTAAAGTAACCAACGTCAACGTAGTTAATCCCAACACGATTAAACTCTCTAACAACGTAAATCCCTGCCGTTTACTTTTGATATGCATGATTACCCTCGATTGCAATGTTTTCTGCCTGGGCTTGTTGCACCTGTTTATCAGTTAAATAGTGATGTTCAATTAGTTTTGGAAAAGTCACATTGCCATCGCCTAATTCATCGCTATACGAGTCAATTTGCGTCTGGACCATGGAAGTCATGGCAGACCCGTGTACCGAACGAGCGTGTTTCTTCTGACTACCTAAGTTTGGAATAATAATCAGAATTAACAACGAAATGATAAAAAGCACGATCGTCATTTCAATCAACGTGAAACCATTACGTAATTTAGTTAGCATTAATAAATTCCTTTCATGGCTTGATACATTGGCAGCAGCATTTGTAAATAGGTCAAAAAAATTAAAGCACCAATTGCTAAAAACGACAGCGGTTGAATCAACTTAATGAGCGCATCCGAACTTTGCATTAAACGCCTGAAATACAGTTCACTGAGGGCCAGTAAATTTTGGCTTACCCGCTCCTGTTCACTTCCATTTTCTAAAAAAGCCATCATTTCCGGCGCAATAAACTGATAATACTGAAATCCAGCCAGCAATCCAGATCCCCTTTGAATTGATTGTTCTGCCTGCCGCCCCATTTCCCAGAGGAGACTGTGTGGCGCAAATTGTTGGAACACACCAATGATTTGCTGCAAGTCAAGACCATTCTTAAACATCAATGCTAAATTATTAGCCACGTAATAAGCATAGTAATTCCGAAACAATCGCCCTACCACTGGTAGTTTAACTAGTAACTGGGCTCGTTTGTCCCCCGGCCTGTGTTTCAATTCCAGCGTTAGAAATCCAATTGTTCCAATCACTAATCCTCCTCCGAGCCACCAAATCGCTCGTGAGTGTGCGGGAGGGGAATCCGTGGGCAGTAAACTAGCAGTTTGAGGCATAATCACTAGCTTAATCAGTAAAACCATCGCAACTAATAAACTCACTAATACCAAGGGATACACCACGATGGCTTTAATTTTTTGTCGTTGGCGCATATTTAATTGAATAAATCGACTAATATCGAACATACCGCTAATTACGTCTCCATGTTCATCCGCAATGCGTAACTGCTGATACAAATCGGGCGCCAGGAAGAATTGCATTGCTGCAGACAGACTTTTACCTTGGTTGAGTTGCTGACGAATGATTCTAATCAGTGCGACATTTGCCGGTGCAATGGTTTCCATAAATTCCAAACTCTCAACAAGAGAAAAACCGTTCCTAATTAATTCCGATAAAGAAGCAAATAATTCCGCTTGCTTTTTCAAGGGAACGGTTTGCTTTTTACCCATTGGCAAATTTTTGAAAACATTCATCTGTAATCAACCCCTCCTCTTTCGTTCGTTGTAACTCTACCTGCCAACTCCGTCCCTTTGCTTGTGTTTGCAAACCGCCTTGCCAAGCTACTAGTGCCTTGGTTCCCGTTTGCGTACTCGGAAGTAACCGCTGGTATACTGTAGCAGTCAAGGCTGCTTGACACTGAGCTTTGGTAACGTTTAAATCCAACAGGCGAGCTTCAATCCCAGCCAAGTTTTTAGCATGAATGGTACTTAAGACCAGATGCCCAGATAGTGAAGCTCGAATCGCAATTTGGGCCGTTTCCTGATCTCTGATTTCCCCAATGATAAATACATCTGGTCGTTGTCGTAAGCCCACCTTTAAGAGATTGGAATAAGTCATCCCCGCTTGTTCGTTGACCTCTAACTGTAAGAAACGATCTTCAAAAATCTCTACTGGATCCTCAATTGCCATAATCATTTCGGTAGCTGGGAGCGACCGAGCCAACTCGTAGATGGTCGTAGTCTTACCAGATCCAGTGGGGCCTGCAAACAACAGTAATCCACGGTGGTGGGTTAGCTGTCGTAGTTGGGACAGAATTTGGGGATTAAAAAATTGACAATGTTGATCATCACCATCGTAGATAATCCGGAGCACTAATGCTTCATGCTGATTGAAACTACCTACAGTGGCTAACCGAATTCGGAAAAAACGGTCCCGCCAGTGAAAATGCAACGCCCCTAGCTGGGGACGCCGTTTTTCCGTGATTGACATCCCACCTCGATATTTACAATAAGTTAAGACGCGTTGTGCAATTTCTTTATCTAACTCTGAAAGTTGAATTACTCCTGTGACCGTATGCATTTTAACCTCATAATTGGTACTTTTGGGTAAAAAGTACACGTCGGAAGCTCGCTTTTCAATGGCTAAGGTTAGTATTTCCTGAAATAGTTGCTTAATTTCCATGCTTATTCACATCCTTTGTCTGTAAATACGCAAAAAAAGTCGCAATCTTCACAAAGATTGCGACTTTTGAGTAAATATTTAAATGTTATTCGACGTCTTCTGGCAAAACAGCTGCTTCATAAACGTCTTGAACGTCGTCATTATCAGACAGTTCATCAATTAAGCCAGTGTATTGACTGACCTTATCTTCTGGAACTTCTGTTGTAGTCTGTGGGAACAGCCGAACTTCGGAGTTATCCAGTTGATAACCAGCGTCTTGAAGAGCATCACGAACGGCTGCCATACTACTTGGTTCAGTGAAAATTTGGTATTCATCTACTGTCGCCTTCATATCGTCGGCACCAGCATCTAGTGCTGCCATTAACATAGAATCTTCGTCATCATCAGTTTGGTCACGTAAAACAACAATGTAACCCTTCCGATCAAACATGTAAGAAACCGAACCATTGGTACCAAGGGAACCACCGTGGTGAGTAAAGGCAGACCGAATTGCAGCAGCGGTCCGATTTTTGTTATCAGTCAAAGTAGAAACCATTACGGCAGTTCCACCAGGCCCGTAACCTTCGTAAGTTACTTCTTCGAACTTAGCTCCGCCAACTCCAGACGCTTTATCCAAAGCACGTTGAACGTTGTCCTTTGGCATGTTAGCTGCCCGTGCTTTTTCCAATTCTAACCGTAATTGGGGGTTCCCGTCTGGATCAACTCCACCTGCTTTAGCGGCTTGATATAAGTTTCTTGAGATTTTTTGGAAAATTTTTCCTCGCTTAGCATCTTGAGCGTTTTTACGGCCCTGAATGTTATGCCATTTTGAATGTCCTGACATTTCTAAAGCACTCCTTCCGTAATTCGAAATTCGAAATTAACATTTTCAATTATAGCAACAACCGTTGCTATAATCAACCTACGCACCTTTGGTTGAGCCGCGCTGTTTCATTCCAAATGGTAGTAAAACTTGTCTTTGCTCAATTTCATCATTATCCATTAGCTTGGTCAACAATCGCATTGCGACCGCTCCCACGTCATACAGCGGTTGTGTAATCGTGGACAAGGTCGGGCGGGTCATTTCCGTGATTTTAGTGTTATCACTGGTGGCCACTTCAAACTGTTCGGGAACCTGAACGCCACGATCATTCATCCCATTCATAATTCCAGCGGCTGCATCGTCATTACTAACCATTGCAGCCGTAGCTTGGTGGGCTAACAATTGATCACAAAGTTCATAACCATCGTCGTAATTAGCAGCTTCAAATAAAAGCTGATCGTCGAATGGAACCTGGTGGGACTGTAAGGCAGCTTGATACCCTGGAAGCCGGAAATCCTGGTTAATGGCGCGGTTTAATCTTCCAGCCACAAAGGCCACTCGTTGATTGCCAGTGTTCAACAACTGATCAACCTGGCTAGAAACGGCTTGGCGGTAATCAATGTTAACGTTGGGGAAATCATTTTGGGGATCAACTGAACCAGCCAAAACGACTGGGATTCGTTCCGCCTTAAATTCATCACGAACGGCCGGACTAAGCTCATTGCCCATAAAAATAATCCCATCAACTTGTTTGGAGTATAACGTGTTTAGAGCTTTAACCTCTTTTTGCTCGTCCCCATCAGAATTAGTCAGAATGATGTTATATTGGTACATTTCGGCGATATCATCAATACCCCGCGCCAACGCTGCAAAATAAGAATTAGTTACGTTGGGAATAATCACTCCCACCGTGGTGGTCTTTTTGCTAGCTAGTCCCCGGGCAACGTCATTCGGACGATAGTTTAACCGCTTTACTACCTCCATAACTTTTTTTTCTGTAGCTGGTTTAACGTTGTGATTATGATTAACGACTCGAGAAACAGTTGCCATGGAAACCTGGGCCTCCCGGGCTACATCATAAATCGTTACCGTTTGCTTTTTTTTCAAGGCGCTCCCTCTTTTCTAAAATGCATGTATCTCCCTTTAGAATACCAAAGAAACCGTTTTCATTCAAGAAATTTGCCAACAAAAAAAGCCCTCATCGGACTTTTTTTTGTTTATTTTTGGTGATCAGCATGAGGTGGAACGACCGGATCGTCTCCATCATTCTTAGGAGAAAACGCATCGTCCATATCAACCGTAATGTCGTCTGATTCGTCGCCCTTTTCTTCCTCGGCCAATTGGTCTTTCGGAACTGGCGTCGTGTTTAAGTAGTCTTGTAATTGACTGAGATCATCCTTCAAATCATTCAACTTCGCGTTAACCTTGGTTGAGGTATCAGATAAAGAATCTTTGTAATCCGTCACCTTATCGTTTACC
This sequence comes from Fructilactobacillus carniphilus, assembly GCF_024029675.1. Lineage (NCBI taxonomy): Bacteria > Bacillati > Bacillota > Bacilli > Lactobacillales > Lactobacillaceae > Fructilactobacillus > Fructilactobacillus carniphilus. The sequence goes on from NZ_CP097121.1 coordinate 620,332, forward strand.
ATTTCACGGGCATCTGCTAATGCATCAGCAGCGTAAAAAGCGTAATCAACGGCCCGATCTTTAGCATCTTCCGCAGATTCGAGAATCCGCTTCCGGATTTCTGCTTCTTTTTCAGCATCTAACGTCCGAAAGGCTAAGTATGCAGCTGCTCCACCTAAGACGCTTCCTAACAATAAACCTTTTTTCATATCCATTGTGATTTCTCCTAAATTTAATTAATTACCACTTTGTTTGACTGATTTAGTCGCTTTCTTATCCTTGCGTTTGGCAAAGTACTTAGAAATTCGGTTCGCAGCAATTCCAAAAACAGAAGTCTTCGTAAATAATTCCACCCGGTTCTTAATGTTTTCAATGGTAGCTCGAGTTCCATTATTAACGTCTGAAACAGTCGTTCCCAGGTCAGCAGCTGCCTGGAATACTGGTTCAACTTGGTTCAACTTCGCGTTAACCGTAGTCAATAATTCATCCGTTTGGCGGCTGAGTTGATCAATGTTTCCAGTCACTTTTTCTAAGTTTTCCGAAACACCATCCAAAACCTTGACCACGCGAACTAAGGTAACGCATAAAAAGATTACTAACAGCAAAAATGCTAAAGCAGCAATTAAAGCTGCAATTCCTCCAATTGTCATAACTTACCTCCTAGATGGTTTCTAACAGGTTAAGAATAGCATTAATCATAATTTAAAACAATCTTAAACCAATCTTACGTACAATCTCACTTTAATTTAGGGGGAAACTTTTGCTAAAATGGGAGAATAAATCACTTTAAAAAAGGAGACTGATTATGCAACTAGCCACTCTGCTCAGTCAAACATCCGCTAATTTAATCCAGTACACTAACAATACCTTCATTAACCGGTATTTAAATAGTTTTAATTGGAATCAAATTCTGACTGATTTGACTTCTAAGCTTGTCACCATTGTGTTCCTCTCAGTGCTATTTTTAATCATTGCAAAGGTGGGAAAAAGCATTATTTACCACGTTTTTCACCACCGCGACGTCAAACAGCAGAAAAAAGCGACCAATTTGGCGACCGATCCCGGGCGAAAACGCAACAAAACCATCTACAGTCTCTTGGAAAATGCCTACAACTACATTATCTTGTTCTTTTGGTTGTACTCCATCCTGTCCGTAATGGGAATTCCGGTGGGTACCCTGATTGCCGGAGCGGGAATCTTTAGTTTAGCAATTGGACTTGGAGCCCAAGGATTTGTTAGTGATATCGTTAGTGGTTTCTTTATTCTCTCTGAAAGACAAATTGAGGTCGGAGAACACGTTAAAATTAACGGAATCGACGGATTCGTAGCGGCAGTCGGTTTACGGACAACCCAGGTCCGCAGTGGAACTGGAACCCTGAACTTTATTCCCAACCGGAACATTTCGATCATTTCCAATCTTTCTCGTGGTGATTTAACTAGTTTAGTCGATATTAGGATTACCCCCGATGCTCCCATCAAAAAGATTGAATCAATCATGAAAGAAGTGAATCAAGAAAAGGCGGGTCAAGACAAGGCTGTCATTGGTGAACCACTAATCTTTGGAACCGTCTACCTCTCCGATGGTTCATTAGCAATTGAGTCCTGCATTACTTGTAAGAGTGGTACAGAGGATGACGTGCAGGCTGATTACCTCCAGGCTTATCTAACGGCCATCCAAACTGCCGGAATTGAACTACCTTTATCTCCGCAAACAGTTCAACCACCGAAAAAACCAACTACTCCCGCTAGCACACCGGCAGCAACCCCCTTTAAAACTAAATAAAAAAACAACCTACTTTTTGAAAAAGTAGGTTGTTTTTTTACCACCAGTCGTTCAAAACTTGTTGTAACTTCTCTAAAGCTCGACCCCGGTGACTAACTTGATTCTTTTCATCATCGGTTAATTCCGCTAATGTTTTTTGCAGCGTGGGCACGTAAAATAACGGATCGTAACCAAAACCATTCTCACCGCGAGGTTCCGTCAGGATTTCTCCAGATACAATCCCCGTCACGTGCAGTTTTTCTCCGGTCGGTTTCATGACCACGAGGGACGTGTGAAAATAGGCATTCCGATCATCTGAATGTTGCAATCGTTTCAACAACTTCTGGTTATTGGCTTCATCATCATGATCTCCTGCATATCGAGCCGAATAAATCCCCGGTTCTCCATTAATAGCTGGAACCACTAACCCCGAATCGTCGGCCAATACGGGAACTTGTAAAGCCTGAGCCACCGTTTGCGCCTTAATCGTTGCGTTTTCTTCAAAGGTTTTCCCGTTCTCATCAATCGCCGGAATATTATCAAAATCAGCAATCGATTTAATCGTAAAACCCAGAGGTTCCAGCATCTCCTTAAATTCTCGAATCTTGTTTGGATTACTTGATGCAATTACAATTTCTGGTTTAGTTGTCATAACTTGAAAGTTGGCTTGGCGTGACCAACTGTACGTCCACCTTTCGATTGAGCCATTGTGATCCCACTTGCTGAAACCGTTCGGGATCACTTGAAGTATAAAAATCATGAAACGGATGCTGGTCTTGAGCTAGTAACTGCCGTTGTTCTAAAACTTGATGAGCTTCAGCAATCGTTTCTGCTCCAGGATCAACGAGGGTAACTGTAGGTCCCATTACGGATTGAATCAATTCTCTAATAATGGGAAAATGCGTACAGCCTAAAACGAGCGTGTCAATTCCACTGCCCTGCAAGGGCGCTAAGCCGTCGATTACCATCTGTTGCACTCGTTCACTGTGGTAATCCCCTTGTTCTACCAACGGAATAAAGGTCGGACAGGCTAGCTCAACCACTTCCGCTTGGGAAGAAAGTCGGTGGATGGCACGTTGATAGGCATGACTGTTAACCGTCGCCCGGGTTGCGATTATCCCAATCTTATGATTGGTTGTAGCTTGAATCGCCGCTCGACTACCGCCTTCCACAACTCCAAGCACTGGAATCGGTAATTCAGCCTGTAAGGTAGGTAGTGCTAAAGCTGACGCAGTGTTACAAGCAATAATCATCAGCTTTGCTTGTTTTTTTACAAAAAAGCGTCCAATCTGTAAAGAATAATCAATTACTTGTTGGGGTTGCTTTTCACCATACGGTAAATGCGCTTCGTCCCCAAAAAACAGGGTATTTTCCGCAGGTAACTGGGCAAACGCTGGTTTTAAAATCGTGAGCCCACCAACGCCAGAATCCATAAAAGCCAGTGGCGCTTCGTTCATTTTCATCTCCCCTTTCGTTAAATTCATTATACTATAAAAATAAATGATTCTTTTTTCAATCGGTCGTTATGATAGAATGAAGAGCAAAGTCTTTTGATTGGAGCAATTAACAATATGAGTAAACAAAACCCAAGCGATTTTAATAAGTACCAAGCTTTAGTCCCCGATTTAACTGACTGGAATAATTTTATCCTTCGCGATGAACTACTACCAGATCTGTTAAATGATGATTTAAGTGACATTTTATACTGGGCCGGGAAAAATTTAGCCATTAAATTTCCGGTTACTAATTCTGATTTACCGGCTTTTTTTGCTGCTAACCACTGGGGAACCCTAAATAAACAAAAGGAATCGAGTCAAAAAGTGGTTTGGCAATTAACCGGACAACCAATTAATAACCGGTTAAAGATGAATAAGGACTGCGAATTTATGTTAGAAACCGGATTTCTAGCCCAAACGCAGGAACAAAACAGTGGCAGTCTATCGGAAGCCGAATCCAAAAAGAAACTGACCGGCGGCATTGAAATTACCGTGGTTACCGATCCTAATCAACCAGCTCCTGAACAAATTGCGAACCCCACAGTTGTATTTCCACAATCAGATCCTAAATAATCACAAAGAGGCTTTAACCACCTCTTTTTTATTTGCTTCTAAATAACCAGTACTGCGTTGGGTTTCCCTGGGACAGTTGGGAATGAGTTGCTACCAACCGATAATTTCGTTGGATCACGCGTACTCCCTGGCGTCCCTGCCGGGTTTGCAAACTCTTACCTCGTTCCCAGTTATTAGTGGGTGGCGTCGCAATTACCACCCATTCAACCTGTTTTCGTTTCATCGCGTTAATCCCCGTCGCTAACATCGCCGGAAGTTTTGTTTCGGGAATGTTATTTTTTTCAAAAAAGTAAACGGTTGGATATGCCCCAGCGGTTAGATAAAAGCCATTTTCCAAGAAATCAAACGTCAACAAGGTCGGTCGGCCCTGACTTTGTTGACGCATAATTTTGCCAAATTGCAGCTGAGCCGGTTCTTGACGTTGGGCAGTGGGATGGAGTGTGACCGAAGGATTATTGGGAACCAACCGCGAGGACCACGGATTTTGGTTCAATAACATTAGCGAACCTCCCAGGACAATTAAAAAGAGCACATCATTACGCACCGGATGCTGGTTCCACCGCCACTTAGTGACTGATGACAACAACGTCTTTAAGCCTACAAGTACCAACAACGCACAGAACAATAGATCTGGAAAATAGGCCAAATCGTAGTACGGACCAAACTGACCCCCATAGAGCGCAAACAGCGCATTGCTCAACATCATCACAATTAATAACCATTTGGTGGGGTGACGTATGATAGTTCGTTGCCAAATTAAAAAGCCCAACCCCAAAACGACTATGATCCCTAGAATCGGTTGTTCTAAAGTTAGAAAATGAGCTAACTCTAAACCAGAATGCCCCAACTTTTGCAAAGGGGTCCCCCGGTTTTTACTGTAGAGGGTTAGGTTATCAATAAAATAAACGCGGATGAAAGCCGGTAGCGCTCGCTGCCAGGCAAAATAAAGCAACCAGGGAATCGTACTCAAACTAAATCCCAGTCCAGCCCAACCAATCATCCGGCCGAACTCACGCCAATTTTTTTGCAGGATTAACCAGATAGCTAACCCACCAAAAAAAGCAATCCAAGTCCCTAAGAGACTGTACTTTGCCAAAAAGATCACTCCGACCAGGAATCCCTGGAAAATCCATTGCCATTTCGGTAACTCGGGCAATCCCTGATCAAATTGGCAGACCACCAATAATGCGCTGAGAATGGCTGGGTAAACCCAGAATTCCACCGTTCCACCATAACTATAGTAGGGCTCCATCAGCACCAGGATTACGGAAGCTAATGCTAATAAGACGGCGTTTCGTTGCTTAAACCATAAACTATCCAATTTCCACGTCACTAGCGTAATTAGCCACAGACCAATTATCTCAAAGAGGGCCGCTCCCCAGAAGGTGGTAAAAGAAATTTTACTAGCTAATCCGTACAGCAAATACACGTAGGGACCCTTTTGTTCAAAGACGTCCCGGTAGGTCACCATTCCGTGCATTAATGCCTTGCCCACCGTTAGATAGTTATTATTATCGCCAGTATAGTTAAAGTCATACAGCGGTGAACTGTACGAAAAAATTCCGATTAAAAGCGCACTCCACCCTAGTAACAGCAACATAATTAGGAGAGAAGGTCGCTTCACTTTTATTTTTGCCATTATTTTTCCCCATTTACTTTAAACATCTTTAAACATTATACATTTTTTTGGTAAGCTGAGGAGACGACTAAAAAGCAACAGGAGGTCTATCAATGAAAGAATTTAAGGTTCAAACCCTCATTTTAATTGCCATTGCCTTTATCCTAGGCATGAGCGAATTTATTATCATCGGGGTCTTAGGAAACATTGCGAAAACATTTCAAGTCAGTTTTGCTAGTGTTGGCTTTTTAACGACCATTTTTGCCCTCATCTATGCCATTTCGACCCCCATTTTATCGTTACTGATTGGGAAAAGTTCGCTGAAAAAGGTCATGAACGTGGTGCTCAGCTGCTTTATTCTGGGTAATTTACTGGCTGCCGTAGCGTCCAGTTTTACCATGTTGACGGTGGCACGTGTCATCACCGCCCTTGTGTCGGGAATTACCATTTCCATCACGATTACGTTTGCGACCCACATCGCCCCGCTATCCAAACGGGCCTGGATTGTGGCCTGGGTCTTTTCGGGCTTTAGCATTGCCTCCGTTTTCGGAGTTCCGGTGGGAACGTGGCTCAGCGGCCTATTTGGCTGGCGCCTGATCTTTTTAATCATTGCCGTGCTGGCTGGAATTGTTCTCGTGTTATTTGATTTTTCCTTGCCCGGTTCGTTACACCAACAACCCGTCAAACACTTTACGGAACAGTTTCAGATCTTCACTGATCATCGCATTCAACTAGGAATCTTAATTCCTGTCTTTAACCTCGGGGGTGTCTACGTGGTCTACACTTACGCGACCCCGATTCTAACCAATCACTTGGGTTACAGTTTAACTTTTGTTACATTTTTCCTGCTTTTGTACGGTGTTGCTTCCCTATTAAGTAATCAATATAGTGGAAATTTGGCTGCTCACAACGGCTTACCTCGTAGCATCAAATTTTACACCCTCCAATTAGTGGCTCTGCTAGCCACTTCTCTATTTTTTAACGTCGCCTGGGTGGTACTTGGTGCCATTTTAATCATGGGCTTTACCATCTATCTAGCTGGTTCCACCCTGCAGTTGTTCTACATGTCCATCGCGGAAACAGCTTATCCCCAGTCCTTAGTCCTGGCCTCTTCGTTTAATCCCATCTTTAGTAACGTGGGAATCGCGGTTGGTTCCGCCTGTGGTGGCTTAATTGTCGATCACCTGGGCATTCCCTCCCTTGGATTCGGAGGTGCCTTCTTAACGGCTTGCGGACTTCTAACCACCTGGTCCCTAACTCGTCGCCTCAAAAAACAATCAAAATGATGGTTGACAGCCATCTGGATTCAGCTTATACTTTTACAAAATCTTAAACAAAGGAGTTTTTCCAATGGCCGAGCTGTCTACCAGTGTAATTGCATTATTCATTTTAGTCGGATTAATTACACGACGTGTGGATAATGCAACCTGTTTCTAACCATTGGAAACTTGTTTAAGTCCACACAGATTCATCGAGAAACTGTGATGGACTTGCTTCATGCCTTTTAACCATCCAGTTTCTTCTAGATTCTGGGTGGTTTTTTTCATAAAAAGGAGGGACGAACTTCATTTAGCGCACCATCATTTCCAACCTGGGTTTTGAATGTTACCAATGGGACCTACCAAAACTAGTTGAATTCCTAATTCAAGATTCAACAAGCTTCAAAGGAGGAGCACATGAAAAATATCTTCAAAAAAATGAACGAAAAGGTTGATTTTCGTTTCTATGCCAATAAGGATCAGAAATTGGAAAAAACGTTAACCGTTAAAGACTTCTTGGCCCTTGGATTAGGAACAATTTTATCCACTTCCATCTTTACGTTACCCGGCGTGGTGGCCGCTAACTATACCGGTCCCGCCGTGGTAATTTCCTTTTTACTGGCTGCCGTCGTGGCCGGATTAGTAGCCATGAACTACGCTGAAATGGCCTCAGTTTTACCATTTGCCGGATCAGCCTACTCCTGGATTTCCGTTCTCTTCGGAAAGTTCTGGGGTTGGGTGGTCGGCTGGGCTTTACTGGCCGAATATCTGATTGCGGTAGCCTTCGTGGCCGCGGGACTATCGGCAAACGTGAAGGGGCTTATTTCCCCGCTCGGGTGGAAACTTCCCAACGCGATTGCTTACCCCTTGGGTACGAACGGTGGAGTCTTTGACTTGATTGCCGTATTAGTGGTTGCCTTAGTAACGTTTATTCTCCTTCGGGGTGACTCACAAACCACTAAAGTGGCCAATGTGCTAGTGGTCCTAAAACTGTTAGCCATCGTAACTTTCGTGGTAGTTGGTGCCACTGCCATCAAGGCGCAAAACTATGTTCCGTTCTTCCCGAAACCACACATGAACGCCGACGGAACCATGTTTGGAGGCTGGCAAGGAATCTACGCCGGAATCTCAACCATCTTCTTGTCCTACATTGGATTTGACTCGATTGCCGCTAACTCTGCTGAAGCCAAGAACCCGCAAAAAACGATGCCTCGCGGAATCATTGGTTCCCTAATCATTGGAACGATGTTTTTCGTTGCTGTTTCTTTGGTCTTAGTGGGAATGTTCAAGTACAGCATGTACGCTGGTAACGCTGAACCAGTTGGTTGGGCCTTACGACAGGAAGGGCACGTGATCATTGCTTCCGTCGTTCAAGCCGTAGCCGTCGTGGGAATGTTAGTGGCTCTGATTGGAATGATGATGGCTGGTTCTCGGTTAATTTACTCGTTTGGACGAGATAAAATGCTTCCAAAAGGGCTAGGTAAACTGAACAAGAAAAATATTCCGGCCAACGCCCTCTGGATTATCACGGCCGTAGGAATCGTCATGGGAGCTATTTTCCCGTTCACCTTCCTCGCTCAGTTAATCTCTGCCGGAACTTTGATTGCCTTCATGGCGGTTTCCTTAGCCATGTACCCTCTCAGAAAACGGGAAGGGAAAACTTTACCGAAGGCTGCTTACCGGCAACCATTCTTCCCCGTTCTGCCAATCTTAGGTTTCTTAGGCTCCTTAGCGGTGTTCATGGGTCTAGACATCCAAGCTAAGATTTACTCCGTAGTTTGGTTCTTAATCGGTGTAATCATCTACTTTGCCTATGGTTACCGGAACGCTGATTCTGAATTACCTGGCGAAAGTGACGAAGAAATCGAAGAAAATTTATAATCTAGTGAAAAAGGAGACGTTATTCGGCTCCTTTTTTCTTTTTCATAATATAATAAATGTGAAAGATTGATCGAGAAAGAAGTGATTCGATGAGTAAAAAAGAAATCGTGGCCGCGGGACTAGTCATCATCATGCTAATCTGTTTATTGTTGCAAGGGGTTAGTTACCTTATTAGGACGGGAAAATCACTCTCTCCCCAACAGGAGCGGTTTAATCACTTTTTAGACAACGTTTACTGCCTCTGCCTCTTTGGCATTGGCATCCTGGTGGTCATGATTGCCGTTATTCACGATCAAACTCCATAAAAAAAGGAAGCTCATGATTGAGCTTCCTTTTTTGCTTAGGCCGTGTAGTTCGCCAAAGTCTTTTGTAATTGAGCCTTTGGGTGGTAACCAACCACTTGGTCAACCACTTTACCGTCTTGAAGAATTAAAAGCGTTGGAATACTCATAATTCCAAATTGACCGGCAGTTTGTTGGTTATCATCAACGTTCATCTTGCAGAACTTGATGTCCGTTTCTTCGTTAGCTAATTCCTCAACGACTGGACCTTGCATCTTACAAGGGCCACACCAAGGAGCCCAAAAATCAACGACCACTGTTCCAGTTGCTGTTTCAGCAGCAAAATTAGCATCCGTAATTTCGTGTACCATGTTAATTTCCTCCTTTATTAACTTACTATCTGTAAGTATAACAACTTTACTCTAAATTACAATTATTTAAGCTTATTTGAATTTTACCACCGTTGAACCATCACCACCAGCATTTGCCGGTGAAAATCCAAAGGAAGCGACCTGTCGGTTTCGTTTGAGGTAGTTAGTGACTCCCGACCGTAACGCACCGGTCCCCTTTCCGTGGATGATGGTCACCGACGGATAACCGGACAGTAAAGCAGCATCAATGTAGCGGTCTAAGCGCTGCATTGCTTCTTCATAACGCACACCCCGTAAATCTAAAGTCGTAGATAAACCACTAGATTTGGTTCGCCGGACGCTAGCCTTCGCATTGCGCTGTGGTACTTCGGGTTTAACTTTTTCCAGGTCACTCTCAGCTACCTTCATTTTCAGAATCCCGAGTTCTACTTCCCAGTCATGATTCCCCACTTTTTTTAATAATACCCCACGTTGCCCGTAGGTTTTCACCAGAACGTCATCGCCCACGTGAAAGGCCTTGCGAGCTTTTTGACGCCGTAACACCCGATTATGTTGTAGTTCTGGGTGTTGCTCTAACGCATTCAGTTTCCCCTGGTCCGCAATTAACTCGTGTTCTTTAATGTTAGCGCCCTGCTTTTGCTTCCGATGTAAATCAGCAATCACCGCATTGGCTTCGCGTTTGGTCCGCGAAACAATTTGATTAGCATCCCGCTTGGCGGTATTCATTAGCTGATCACGTTGTTCCGTAAATTGGTTGAACTTTGTTTGCAGTTCAGCGTGTAAATCGGTTGCCTCTGCCAACTGCTGTTCCAAATTCCGGGCGCGCTCATCTGCCGCCTTCGTTTGCTTGGTCAGTTGACTAATCATGCGATTAATTTCCTGACTATCCTGGCTAGTCAACGACCGGGCCTCTGCAACTATATCAGCGGGTAAACCTAACCGAGCGGCAATGCTTAGGGCATTACTCTGGCCGGGAATCCCCATTAATAAGCGATAGGTTGGCTGCAAAGTGGCTTCGTCAAACTCCATCGAGGCGTTGATGGTTTCCGGACGATTATAACCGTACACCTTCAACTCTGGATAGTGAGTGGTAGCCAAAACTTCACTTTGTTTGGTACCAATCGCATCCAAAATGGAAATCGCTAGCGCGGCTCCTTCGTGTGGATCAGTTCCGGCTCCCAGTTCATCAATCAGCACTAGACTCTTCTTCGTGGTTTGCCGCAAAATCTGAATAATATTATCCATGTGGGAGGAGAACGTACTCAAGTTTTGCTCAATGGATTGTTCATCCCCAATGTCTGCAAAAATTTCGTCAAAAAGTCCCACTTGACTGCCTTCATTCGCGGAGACAAATAACCCTGACTGCGCCATCAGTTCCAATACCCCCAACGTTTTCATGGTAATGGTTTTCCCCCCGGTATTGGGTCCAGTAATGATAATTTGGCGGTAATTAAATCCCAAGGTTAAATCGTTGCCCACCACTTTGGCCTGGTCAATCAGTGGGTGCCGGGCCTGCTTCAATTCCACCTGATTGGTAGCGGATAAAGCTGGTTTCGTCGCCTTTAGCTGGGCCGCCGACCGAGCTTTCGCATTAATAAAGTCAAAATGACCTAGTTTTTCGGCATTTTGCCGTAAAGCCGCTTGTTCAGGGCGAAGTAAATCAGAAAGTTCCCGTAAGATCCGTTTAATCTCTTCGCGTTCGTTAATCTGTTCACTCCGTAAATCATTGTTTAACCCGACCACACTGGCCGGTTCGATGTAGAGAGTTTGTCCCGTTGCACTTTGATCATGGACAATGCCGCCAAATTTTTGTTTGGCTTCCGCCTTAACCGGAATTACGTAGCGATCGTCCCGGATGGTAATCACCGTCTCACTCAGGTCCTTCACCTTTTTACCGTGCATGTAGCTTTCCATCCGCCCCTTAATCGTTCCTTGCAACTGCAAAATCCGGCGCCGAATGGAGCGCAGCGTTGACGACGCCTCGTCCTTTAAAAAGCCGTTTTCGTCGACAGACCGGCGTAAGCGTTCACTAATTTCTGGAAGCACCGCAAAAGTCGTGGCTTCTTGATCCAATAAGTTGAGCTCCACATGGTCAGCAGCGAGATCAGCAAAAAAAACGCTGCACTCGTAAACTAGCTAAGAGCACCGCGTTAATGCGCGCCAATTCTTTCCCGTTTAAGTTGGCCCCCACCGCTAGCCGTTGCACGGCCGGCTTAATGTCCTTTATTTTCGGTAACGGGATCGTCCGATTCAAGCGGTGTAAATGAGCCCCATCGTCGGTTTCATCTAACCAGCGCTGAACAGTAGCTTGATCTGAACTAGGCAGGAGTTGTTGCAATTCGGTGCGCCCGGCTTCCGTTACTAGAAACGGTGCGATTTGGTCTTTAATTCGCTGATATTCTAATGTTTGTAAAATTTTATCGTTCATAGACTAACAACCCCTTGTTTATCTAGTTGTGTCTGATTCATCTGGATCATCATGTTGTAATTTGGTACGGAGCTGATCTAATTCCAACTGTTTGTCTAACTGCTCTGAAATGGCATTAAAGGCCAATAAAATGGCCGCATCTTCTTCGCTCAGGTTTTGGGATTGGCTCTGTAGTTTCGTTAAGTCATCGTTTAAAATTTTAGCCACGGCCCGCATGTGTTGATCAGATGCCGCTCCAATTAACGTGTACTCTTTCTTGCCAATTCGGGTTTTAAATCTTCGTTTATTATTCACGTCAATCCCTCCAATATGGTCTATTTTATCATGATGACGGGAAAAAGGGGACCAACACTAACGTGTTGGTCCCCTCTTCTGGTGCAGCGCTACATTTTGCCATTTGGATCTAAGAACGTGTTTAACGTTTCTTGGACCATTTCCCATTCCTCGTCGCTTTCAATCGGTTCCAAATCAGCATCATCTGGTGCCGTCGGATCGGCTCCCTTCGGCAAGGCATAAGCTTCAATGTTAATGCTGTCGTTGCCTTCTTCAGAAGCAGGATACATCAGAATGTAAGAACGTCCGTAATCCTCTGACGAAAAGGTGAATAATTCGTTATATAAAATTTCGTTACCATCCTCATCAACGAGGGTAATTTGTTCTGCTTGTGGTTCTTCAGCCATCGTTTAATTCCTCCTTAAACGTGATTGCGATCCAGGTATCCCTGTAAAATCAACTCTGCTGCGACTTTATCAATAACGCGTTTGCGCTTGGCACGGGATACGTCTGCTTTTTCAATCAGCATCCGTTCCGCTTCCACCGTGGTGAGCCGTTCGTCTTCAAATTCCACGGGAACGTGGAACTTAGCTCGAACCATTTTACCGTAACGTTTGGAAGCCTTCACCCGGGGACCCGAAGTGTTGTTCATGTTTTTGGGTAGCCCAATCACGACTAGTTGAACGTCGTTTTCAGCGATTAGTTCGCCAATCCGCTCTAAGCCGAATTCCTTTTCAGCTTCATCAATGGCAACAATTTCGACTCCCTGAGCGGTCCAGCCTAAAGCATCACTGATGGCCACGCCCACCGTTTTGGATCCCACGTCTAATCCCATGATCTTCATTTTAACATCCTATCATTTGGAAGGGTACTAATTACTTTGTTGCTAACCAATCAGCAGCAGCCTTGAAAGCGTCGGGTAGCCCCGCTGGATTCTTTCCTCCAGCTTGGGCAAGGTTCGGACGACCACCTCCGCCCCCTTGAATATGACTGGCAATGGCTTTAATCAAATCCCCGGCCTTAATTCCATCCTTTACGTGAGCTTCATCAACGGCAACCAGTAAGTTGGCTTTTCCATCCGTTGCCGTTCCTAATACCAAGACGTTGGAACGAGCTTCGTTTCGCCAAGTATCGGCTAGTTCGCGCAGTTGGTTCATGTTAGCATTTTCTAATTGTCCGGTAATTAAGGTCACGCCGTTAATCGTCTCCGGATTCGTGAAGAGATCCTGGGCTTCCTGGTTGGCTAACTTCGCCTCTAACGATTCCTGGGTGCTTTCCAGTTCCTTAATTTGGGCTTGGAGTTCCTTCACCCGACCAGGCGCTTGTTCGTTGGTCGGAACCTTCACCGTTTGGGAAATTTCATTCAACATCTTTTCTTCGTCGTTTAGGTAGTCAAAGGCGTATTTACCAGTAACCGCCTTAATCCGACGAATTCCGGCTCCCACTCCACTTTCAGAGATGATTTTGAACAACCCAATTTGACTGGTGTTATGCACGTGATCACCACCACAGAATTCCACCGAAAAATCCCCGGCTTTCACAACCCGGACCTTGTCTCCATACTTGTCATCAAACAAGGCAATGGCGCCCATTTCTTTTCCAGTCTTTTGGTCCGTCACCACCGTTTCAACCGGCAGTGCAGCAAAGATATGGTCGTTGACCATCCGTTCAACCTTGGCTAAGTCTTCTTTTGTAACCGAGCCAAAGTGATTGAAGTCAAAGGTCAGGTAATCTGGTTTTACCAACGAACCGGCCTGTTCCGTGTGACCACCTAACACATTGCGCAGTGATTGATCCAACAAGTGGGTTGCCGTGTGGTTGCGTTCCACTCCCGCGTGGAACTGACGATCCACGTCTAACCGGTAATGATCGCCCTTTTTCAGTTCACCAGTAACCTTAACCGTGTGCAAGTTCTGTCCGTTAGGAGCATGTTGCACGTCCGTCACCGTAGCGACCGCTTGACCGGCTTCGTTGTAAATCGTTCCAATGTCAGCCACTTGTCCACCCATTTCTGCATAGAACGGGGTCCGGTCAAAGATTAATTCAGCAGTCCCAACCTTAGCATCGTCAACGAGTTGCTCATCTACAATTATGTCCTGGAGCTCAGCCGCAGGAACGGTGAGCTGCTCGTAACCCACGTACTCACTCGGTGTTTTAATGTCCAATAATAAGTCCCGTTGGACCTTCATGGATCCTTTGCTACCCCGGGCTGACCGGGCGCGATTCCGCTGTTGTTCCATTTCTTGATCAAAACCAGCTTCATCAACGTGGATGCCTCGGTCTTGAGCGTATTCTTCCGTTAATTCAAGTGGGAAACCATAGGTGTCATACAACTGAAAGGCGTCTTTACCGGCAATTTCCGTTTGGCCGGCTTCCTTAGTTTTTTGGATTAAATCATCCAGGAGCTTAATTCCGTCGTTCAGGGTCGCGTTAAACCGGTCTTCTTCACTCTTCACAATCTTTTGGATGTAATCCTTTTGTTCTAGGACGTGTGGGTAGTGAGATTGCATAATTTCACCAACCACCGGAACTAGTTGATACAAAAAGGCTCCGTCAATTCCAAGTTGATGCCCATTGACCGTGGCCCGCCGTAGTAACCGTCTGATTACGTAGCCACGCCCTTCGTTAGAAGGCAGGGCACCATCACCAATCGCAAAGGTAATCGCCCGGATGTGATCGGCAATTACCTTAAAGGCAATATCGTCAGTGGCGTTGTCACCATAGTGCCGCTTATCGCTGAAAGTTTCCGTTTTTTTAATTAACGGTAAAAACAGGTCGGTTTCAAAGTTCGTGGGGGCATCTTGAAAGACCGAAACCACCCGTTCTAATCCCATTCCCGTATCAATGTTTTTCCGGGGCAGTGGTTCATAGGTTCCTTCCGCCGTATGGTTAAATTGGGAAAAGACGATGTTCCAAACTTCGAGGTACCGTTCGTTTTCCCCACCCGGATAATTTTCTGGATCATCGGGTGCTAAGTCATCGTACTTTTCCCCCCGGTCGTAAAAGATTTCAGAGTCTGGTCCAGAAGGTCCCTGACCAATGTCCCAGAAGTTATCTTCAGCAGGAATCAAGTGATCCGGAGCAATCCCGACTTGTTCCCACAACTCTTTGGTTTCCTTATCTTCTGGATAATAGGTAACATACAACCGCTCCTTATCCCAGCCAAACCACTTGTCGCTGGTTAAGAGTTCAAAGGCCCACGGAATCACTTCTTTTTTAAAGTAGTCACCCACCGAGAAGTTCCCCAACATTTCAAACAACGTTTGGTGCCGAGCCGTCCGCCCCACGTTTTCAATGTCGTTGGTCCGAATGCTTTTTTGCGAACTGGTCATCCGTGGATTAGCGGGAGCAACCGAACCATCGAAGTATTTCTTCATGGTCGCTACTCCGGAGTTGATCCATAGTAACGTCGGATCATCCTTCGGAATTAGTGATGCACTGGGAACAATTTCATGTCCTTTTTCCTGAAAAAAATCAAGAAACATTTGGCGAATTTGACCACTAGTAAGTTGTTTCATTTTTTCCTCCTTATAGAAAAAACATCGTTGCGACCAGAGACGCCGAAACGCGGTACCACTCTGTTTGCAACGATGTTGTCGTTAACCTCTTTAGCCCTGATAACGCGGGGAGCGTTAGTTCATACGTGGGAGCCCAAATTCAAAAGCCACTTCAGACGCTTTCAGCTGTTCGTCCTCTCTGTTAGAAGCCAGTTTTAAACGGATATCCACAAGCAAATTATAGTCAGAATTAGGCCAGCTTGTCAATTATTGATAACGCTGCGAACTGCGCTTTTTCTGTTTCTTCTTGGCGCGAACTTGTTGGCGCAGTTCAATCTTTCGGTTCTGATCATCTTTAATTTTAATGGCGCGCTTAATTTTCTTTTTATAACCAGGTTTAACGTGTTTTTTCTTTTTCTTAATCATACCCAGCGTGGAACCATCAAGCTGGTCGTGATGCCCGCGGTACTGTTGCCGGCGTCGACGGTCATAGGTATCAACCACTTCACCATGCTTAATTTCCTTGGGCTGGAACTGCACACCCTTTGCTTCTAACTCCGCAATTTTTGCTTCCTCATCAGGGGCGTAGAGCGTAATGGCCGTTCCCGGCATCCCGTTTCGCCCGGTTCGTCCCACGCGGTGCACAAAGTACTCGGAATCAGACGGCAAATCATCATTAATGACCAATGACACTCCAGTAATATCAATTCCTCGGGCGGCCAAATCCGTTGCCACCACGTACTGAAAGTCGAGGTTTTGAATCTGTTTCATCACCCGCTTACGGACTCGGGGTTGCATTCCCCCATGCAACTTCGCTACTTTTAATCCTTGCTCTTGTAAATACTTTTCCAGTTCGTCGGCCCGTCCGCGCGTGTTGGCAAAGACCAACGCCAGGTACGGATTCCCCATGGTTAACAATTGAAAAATTAACCGGTTCTTGTCCTGACCTTTAGTAGAAATTAACCAGTTAGAAACGTCTGCATTAATCACGTGTTCCGTGGGAATATCAGTAATCACTGGATTTTTCAGGTATTTTTGCAGGAAAGGTTTCAACTTGGGCGGAATGGTGGCGGAAAAGACCATCATCTGCAGGTCCTTCGCCATTCGAGCCGCAATTTGGTCTACTTCCGTTAAAAAGCCCAAATCCAAGGTCATATCGGCTTCATCAATCACCAACCGCCGGGCAGCGTTAATTTCCAACTTTCCGCTTTTCACGATGTCTAAGATCCGGCCGGGCGTCCCCACCACTACCTGTGGCTGTTCCCGATCTAATTTTTCTAACTGGCGTTCCTTGTCGGTCCCACCCACGTAATTTTCCACGTGAATAACACTGGAACTATGGCGTACCAATTGCTTAATGTTTTCGTAAATTTGATAGGATAACTCCCGACTCGGCGTGGTAATGATCACCTGGGGGCGGTGGTCAGCTGGATCTAACTGGTCGAACAACGGCAGTAAAAAGGCATGGGTCTTTCCACTTCCCGTCGCGGACTTTCCCACGATACTATTACCGTGTTGAATCGTTGGAATGACCTGGGCTTGAATGGGGGTCGGTTTTTTAAAGTCTAATTCCTGCAGGGCTTCCATGATAAACGGCTGAAAATGATAGTCTGTAAACGAAGCACTCATTAAGCGTTCCTTTCTGTTGCATAAACAGTGGTCACTTGATTTAATTGTTCAACCACCGTTTTAATTTCGGTTTCATCGGCGGCGGTGGCCCCACTCGCGAGCGGATGGCCCCCGCCGTGATGTAATTTGGCTAGTTCATTAATTGACGGACCCTTGGAGCGTAAGCGAATCCGGTAACTGCCGTCTTTTTGTTGCACAAAGATGGCCCAGGCAACAACCTGCTTGATGTTTCCAGGCAGTGGAACCACGGCCGACGTACTGTCATCACCGAGTTCCATTTGGGCAATCACTTCGTTGGTCAGGAACACGTAGGCCGCTCCCGACTCCGTAATTTGTAGATTTTGGTAGACGTAGGCGGCTAGATGGGCCAACGGAATGTCAATCTCGTCCTCTTTTTGGGCCACATCCGTCGTAGAAAAATCGTGCTGAGCCAGCTGACTCGCAACCCAGAAAGTATGACTCGTGGTGGCTGGGTATTTGAAGCGACCCGTGTCACCCACAATTCCCGTATACAGCAGTTCAGCGGCATGATCGGACATTTTTAATGCAGGGTTAGCGTCATACCAGTCATAAATCATTTCGGACACACTGGAAGCTTCATCGTTAACCCACATTAAATCCCCGAACTGATCGTCGTTTGGGTGATGGTCAATTTTAATTAACTTTTTTCCGGTCGTGAACCGTTGATCATCCACTCGGGGTTGATTAGCGGTGTCAACTACGATTACCAACGCATTTTGATAGGTTTCATCGCTAATCTCATCGGTGGTCCCCAGGGATTTAAAGCCCTCGTACTGCTTCCCTACGCAGTAGACCTGTTTGTCCGGGAAACTAGCCTTAATAATGGCAGCCAGTCCCATCTGAGAGCCGATCGCATCCGGATCCGGCCGTTGGTGACGGTGGATAATAATCGGATTAGCAGCGGCCACTTCTTGATAAATTTCTGTTTGAATGCTCATGGTGCATAACTCCTGACGTGAAAGGTTTTAACAGTTAAGTATAACCTTTCTGGTTCCGTTCGCAAACCCCTATCTGGTGGTTAACGGTAAATTGATGGTTTGAAAGTTCAATTCGGCAAGGTTCGTAACCGTAATTCCTACCAATCGAATTCCCACGGTCGCCGGCGGAAGCTCGTCAAAAATAGCGAGCGCTCGTTCGTAGAGGGTTTGCGCATCCAATGCAAAAAAGTCCGCTTCAGTTACGCGTTTAGTAATGGTCGTAAAATCCTGATAGCGGACCTTAACCACGATTGTTTTGCCGTGTTTTTGGTGTGCTTGTAACGCCGCCACCACTAACTCGGCTAACTTTTGTAGTTGAGTCTGCACCTCGCCTCGACTTTGTAACGAAGGATTATAGGTCCGTTCCTTGCCAATCGATTTTCGCTCGCGTTGGTATTCCACCGGTCGTTCATCGATGCCGCGGACCCGACGGTACAAAAAATAGCCAAACTTACCAAACTGGTTCATTAGTTCTAATTCCGAAAACCGGTATAAATCAGCACCGGTTTTAATTCCTAAGGCTTCCATCCTTGGGAGCGTCTTTTTCCCGACGCCCCGGTATTTGGCAATCGGTAACGCCATCAGAAAGTCATGAGCATCCGCGGGATTAATGACCGTTACTCCCGCCGGTTTACGGTAATCAGAGGCCTCTTTGGCCAAAAACTTGCTGTAAGAAAGCCCCGTCGAACAAGTTAAATGGGTTTTTTCCCAGATCTCACTCTGTAACCAGTGTGCTAATAGCACTGTGTCCTCCAACTCCTGTTTGTTAGTGGTCACATCTAAGTAAGCTTCATCGAGGGCAACGGTTTCAATCCGATCCGTGTACTCATGAAAAATTTCGTGAATTTGGTCAGAAACTGAGCGAAACAGGGGAAAATCAGGCGCTTTAAAAACTGCATCGGGACAAAGTTCAAGCGCTTGACTAGCCGGCATGGCCGAATGAATTCCGAACTGACGGGCATGATAATTAGCGGTAGTAACCACCCCATGACCGCCGGTGTGACGGGGATCTTTTGCAATCACCAACGGGACCTGCGCCAACTCTGGATGTTCCCGTTCTTCAATGGAAGCAAAAAAGGCATCCATATCAACGTGCAAAATCCGGCGCTTAATTAACTGTTGCAATTCCACCTGCTCGTCCACCAGACTACCCCTTTCCCAAACGTATGTTCGTTTTCATTCCAGAAAAAAAGTCTGTTACCAGACTAATTTCCTACTTCTGTGCTTGGTCATCGTTTGCTTGTTCTGCTTTGGGAGCAGCAGATTCAGATGGTTGTGGTTGTTCATCCTTGGGTGCTTCTGACTTAGCAGTTGGTTGAGTAGCAGCAGGAGCCTTTTCAACGTTTGCAATTGCGTTCAAGTCAAAATCCAAGTAAACCCCGTCACAATCAATCGTAACCAAGTTCTTTTCACGATCAATGTTATCAATCACACCATGAAGCCGACCGATCGTTACCACGCGGTCACCCTTTTTCAAGGTCTTCAAGGTTTCTTGGTGTTTTTGTTGTTGTTGCTTTTGCGGTCTAATCATGAAGAAGTACATCAAAGCAAACAAAACAACGATTACGATAATTCCAGCATATTGTCCCATTATTCTCACCTCAATTTCGTTACTACCCTAATTTTAGCAAAAAAAAACTGTGTCGACTAGGGTTTGGTTTCATTCTGTGGATAGGGACGGCCTAAATGTTGATAGGCCGCCTGGGTGACCATTCTTCCTCGAGCCGTTCGCTTTAAATAGCCACTTTGCAGTAAGTAGGGTTCACACATTTCGGCCACGGTTTCCGTTTCCTCACCGATGTTAGCCGCCAGGGTGTTCAATCCAACCGGTCCCCCGTTATAAAAATCAATCATGGTCGCTAAAATCTTACGGTCCGTGCGATCAAGTCCCTCACTATCAACACCTAAAGCCGTAAGCGCCTGATCTACGCTGGCCACGTCAATTTCTTCCTTGCCTAAGACTTGGGCAAAATCACGAACCCGTTTTAACAACCGGTTGGCAATCCGGGGTGTGCCCCGAGATCGTAAGGCAATTTCGTGGGCGCCCTCTGGTTGAATCTTAGTTTGAAAGATCTGGGCCGACCGCTGCACAATTTGTTCTAGTTCAGTCGTTTGATAGTAATTCATGTGCTCCACAATTCCAAACCGATTCCGAAAGGGCGCGTCCAACAACCCCGCCCGAGTCGTTGCCCCAATTAGCGTAAACGGGGGTAAAGCAAAGTGAACTGGGTGCGCTGTGGGACCCTGACCCACTATGATGTCAATGTAAAAATCTTCCATCGCTGAATACAGCATTTCTTCCACGGCCTTGGGTAACCGGTGAATTTCATCAATAAAGAGAATGTCGCCGGGCTCGAGTTCGTTTAATAGTGCTGCCAAGTCCCCACTCTTTTCAATTGCCGGACCACTGGTCGTTTTTAAATGCACGCCCATCTCGTTGGCAATCACCGTGGCTAGAGTGGTTTTCCCTAATCCTGGTGGTCCAAATAGTAGCACGTGGTCAAGTGATTCTTCGCGTTGCTTGGCGGCTTCAATGTAAACCCGCAATGACCGTTTTAGTTCAGATTGGCCAATGTACTGAGCAAAAGTCTGGGGGCGCAGCGTTTGTTCAAAGGATCGTTCCTCGTCATCGGAATCCTGCGTAATAATCCGCTTCTCCACGTTAATTCCCCCTTTCTACTTGGTAAGTAATTTCAAGCCCTGACTTAGGTACTGATCAGTCGTTAAATTTTCGTCGGTGGTTTGTAATTGTTGGCCTACTTTTACTACATCTTTTTCTTTAAATCCCAGCGCCTGTAGAGCACTAAGAGCATCGGTTAGCTGGGCATTTTCTGTTACGGGAGTCGTCTGTTCCATCGTTGGTTGCGCAACCGTTTGCGTCTGGAGCTTATCCTGAAGGTCCAAAATAATCTGGCGGGCCGTCTTCTTCCCGATTCCCGGAAACTTCGTCAGAAACTGGACGTCTTCCGTTTGAATGGCAGTAATTAAGCCCTGATTATCGTTGCCTGCCATAATGGCTAAAGCACTTTTAGCTCCGATTCCTGACACGTTCAGTAATTGTTCAAATAATTGCTTATCCTCCGCCGTCGCAAATCCATACAACGTTTGACTGGAGTCAGTGACGTTTTGGTGGACATAAATTTTTTGGGGGGCTTGATCCGCCCGTTCAAAATGGTACGGATTAGCAACGTACACTAGGTACCCCACCCCGTTGACATCAATGACGATGGTCTGGGGGCTAACGCTAGTCACAATTCCATTTAAATATTCAAACACCGTTGTTCCTCATTTCCGTTATAATTCCCATCGTTCGGCTTCATGGGGATCTTGAATTCGTTTAAACATGGACTCTAAATCCGTGGGCGAAAAATTAACCAAAACCGGGCGCCCGTGCGGACAGTTAAAGGGATTTTCACACTCATGCAACTGATCCAACAGGGCTTGGGCCTGCTTGTGATCCAGATGATGGTTGGCTTTTATCGCCTGCTTACAGCTCATCATAATGGCCGCCTGTTCCCGGTAAGCTGCTACCGAAAGCTTTTGGTGGGCGAGCCCCCAGTCAATTAATTCGCGGATGGTTTGTTCCTCTTCCCCCGTTTGAAACCAAGCTGGATGCTGACGCACGATAAAACTATTGGCCCCAAACGGTTCCAGTTCCAATCCAATCGCTGCAAAATCATCCAGATGTTGCTTGATCACCAACGCATCACTAGCGGGATAGTCTAAGACAATCGGAACCAGTAAGTGCTGCTGGTCAGCAGCAACGGACCCCACATCGGTCCGCAGTCGTTCATAATTAATTCGTTCCTGGGCCGCGTGTTGATCAACAATGTAGAGCCCCAGCTCGCTTTCAGCCACTAAATAGGTGCCGTGAACCTGACCCACAAACCGCAGTTCCGGAAATCGTTCTTCTGAAACAGGAGCCGTGACTGGTTCAGCAGTACTCGCAACCGTTTGTTTCTCTATGGTTCCTTGTAGCGGATCATCAGGCAAACGTTCTTGTTGATATCGGCGCTGAAACGATTGAACCGCTGATTGCTGTAATTCGGCTCGGTCCTGAATGATAATGGGTTCATGTGGAGCTTCGACAACTTCTTCCGCTACTACTGCTGGTGTTTCAAAAGCCGTAGTTGCTTCCGCGGTCTCCGGTAGTTCCGAACCAGACGTTAAGTTCAAGGCCACCTCAACCGAATTATGGCGTGCCACCCCACTCTTAAAGTGCTGATTATCCAAGGCTTCTGGAATCAGATTTTGTTGCGCCAACGTTTGGTAAATCGTGGCTTCAATAAACTGACCCAACTTATCTCGGTTCAATAACCGGACTGATTGCTTCGTCGGGTGCACGTTTACATCCATTTGACTGGGGTCCATGGTAATTTTAAGGACAGCCACCGGGTAACGTCCCACCATCAGTTTCGAACCGTAGCCGGCAATAATGGCCCGGTTTAATTCG
The DNA here is from genome assembly GCF_024029675.1 of Fructilactobacillus carniphilus. Classification (NCBI taxonomy): domain Bacteria; kingdom Bacillati; phylum Bacillota; class Bacilli; order Lactobacillales; family Lactobacillaceae; genus Fructilactobacillus; species Fructilactobacillus carniphilus. The sequence goes on from NZ_CP097121.1 coordinate 642,830, forward strand.
GAATCTTGAACAAAGCGACCGTTCACAATCACTGATAGATACTTGCGACTGGCCCGAGTTAGTTCCGGCAAACTCGTATATCCCGCTAGTTGAAATTGGTCATTTTCCGCCTGCACCGCAATCATTTTCTTCATACTTTGATTACTGTAAATGCCGGCAATCACCTGCTGCAGGTTATCACGGCCCGAAGTGCGCAGCAGTTCCTTTCCCTCGTGCACCAAGCTAAAGGCAATTTCTGGATGACTCAAAGCTAGATGATTCATCATCTCAGTAATTTTACCAAGCTCCGTACTGCTGGACTTTAAATAATCACGGCGTTTGGGCGTATTAAAGAAGAGGTCCGTAACCTCAACGGTCGTGCCCCGTCGCGTGGCTGCGGGAAGTTCAGTCTGCACGGTACCACCCTTCATCTGCATTTCAGTTCCCGGGTGCACTCCATCTGAGGTTTTCATCACGACCTGGGCCACTGAGGCAATGCTCGGCAGGGCTTCGCCCCGAAAACCTAACGAGTTCACCCGAAAAAGATCGGCTTGATCTTCAATTTTACTGGTGGCAAACCGTCGAAATGCCAACCGTACCTGATCTGGGGCAATCCCATCCCCATTATCGGTCACCCGTACTCGGTCAATGCCACCGTGTTTAACTTCAACATCAATCCGCGTACTATGTGCATCAATCGCATTTTCTACCAATTCCTTTACAACTGATGCTGGTCGTTCAATTACCTCTCCGGCCGCAATTTGATCGGCCAGAATTGTCGGTAATTCGTGAATCGTTCCCATGAATCTCTCAGTCCTTTCGTAATTGTTGCTGCCACTGGTAGACTAAGTTCATTAGTTCTAATGGGGTTTTTCCCATTAAATCAGTTTGTTTAATTGCTTTAAGTAACTGTTTTTCGGTGCTAGTTAGTTTGCTAGACCCAACTGGCTGGGGTTGCGGCGCCGGGGCTAATAACTCTAACTGTTCCTCTGTCGCTTGGGAAGTATCCGGCTCCCGACTGGATTGGTGCACCTGAGTCGTTAAGTATTGTCCATTTTCTGCTTCCAACTGATCGAGCACGGTTTGCGCCCGTTCTAGTAACTGATCAGGTAACCCCGCCAGCTTGGCCACGTTGATTCCATACGACTTATCGGCAGGACCCGTCATAATCTTGTGTAAAAAGACCAACTGACCGTCCTTTTCTACGGCCCCGACGTGAATGTTTTGTAGATGCTCTAGTTCTTGATCCAAGTCGGTGAGTTCGTGATAATGCGTCGAAAATAACGTCTTAGCGTGAATGTAGTTATGGATGTATTCAATGATAGCTTGGGCCAGCGCCACTCCATCGTACGTAGAGGTCCCCCGTCCCAGTTCATCGAGTAAGATCAAACTGTTGGCGGTCGCCGTTTGCAGTGCCTGATTGGCCTCCTTCATTTCCACCATGAAGGTACTCTTCCCAGAAATCAGGTCATCCGCCGCCCCAATCCGGGTGAAAATTTGGTCAAAAATCGGGAGTTCCGCTGCTTCTGCGGGAACAAAGCATCCCATCTGAGCGAGCACGACAATTAAAGCCAGTTGTCGCATGTAAGTACTCTTTCCGGACATGTTGGGTCCAGTAATCAAGAGTACCTGCGTCTCTGGATCCATCTCAATGGAATTCGGGACGTATTCCTGTGGTCCTAAAACCGTTTCCACCACGGGGTGCCGTCCGTTCGTAATCTGGAGGCGATGCTCTTTATTGAAGGTCGGTTGCACAAATTGGTTGCGTTCGCTAACGTGAGCAAAACTTTGCAACACGTCTAGGCTGGCGATGCCACTAGCCAACTTTTGCACCCGGGGAATCTCTTGCTTAATTTGGTCCCGCAACTGGGTAAACAGTTCGTATTCCAGACTTTGTGATTTATCCTGGGCCTCCATGATAATGGTTTCCTTCGCCTTTAATTCCGGTGTCGTAAAACGTTCAGCGTTCGTTAACGTTTGCACCCGCGAGTAGCGGTCTTCCGGTAATTTAGCCAGGTTCACCTTGGAAACCTCAATAAAGTAGCCAAAGACCCGGTTATACTTCACCTTCAGGTTATTAATTCCCGTGGCTTGGCGTTCTTGGGCTTCTAAATCAGCTAACCAGTGCTTTCCGTTCCGCATCGCATCCCGGTATTGATCCAATTTTTCGTTGTAACCGGGCTTAATAACGCCCCCTTCGGTCACAGAAATTGGGGGTTCTGGCACAATCGCTGCTTCAATTAAATCTTTTACATCGTGGAGATCGTCCAATTGCTGATACAAATCGGCAAACTCAGGTGTCTCTAGCTCATCTAAAACATGTTTAACCTTCGGAATTTGCGCTAACGAGGTGGCCAGTTGCATTAAATCGCGTCCGTTAACTCCACCAAAGGCAATCCGTCCCGCTAATCGTTCCAGATCATACACCTGAACGAGTGCTTCTCTAAGCTCGTTGCGTTCATAATAATGATCTAGCAACGTTTTAACCAAGCGTTGCCGCGTTTCAATCTGCTGTGGTTGAAGTAACGGTCGGTCCAACCATTGCTTGAGTTTTCGTCCCCCCATGGCCGTTTTCGTATCATCAAGAACGCCCAGTAAGGTGCCCGCTTTTTTACCCGTCCGAATGTTTTTCGTCAGTTCTAAATTGTACTGTGAATTATGATCTAACTTTAAAAAGGAGTTCGGTTGGTACTGCACCGCCGGTTGAATGTGAGCTAAGTTACGCTTTTGGGTTTCTGTCACGTAGGTTAACAATAACTCGCCCGCTTGGCGTAACGCGGGACTACGTAATCCGGCTAATAATTGCTCATTAGCAATCGGTGCCGGTTCAGCATGGGAAACTAAGATGCCTAATTTTTCCAACTGCGTGGTTAAAGAGGTTAACTGCTCCCCGGCAACCACCACTTCCTTGGAATTCAAATTAATGATCTCATTTAAAACCGCCTCCTGACTCGCCAACTGACAGGCCTTTAGTTCCCCCGTTGAAAGTTCGATGTAAGCAAGGCCGAACTGGTGCTGGTCCTCGTCCGCTACTACTCCAGTTAGATAGTTATTAACCTTGGCAGTCTCAGCATGGTTGTCCGTTTGCGTTCCAGGGGTTACTAACTGGACCACTTCCCGTTTCACCATGCCCTTGGCAAGTTTGGGATCTTCAACCTGTTCACAAATGGCCACCTTGTATCCCTGATCCACTAGCGTATCAATGTAATTTTGCGCCGAGTGATGGGGAACCCCACACATTGGAATCGGATCATCAGCATTGTGGTTCCGCGCCGTTAAAGTCAGTTCCAGTAACTGGGCCCCCTTCACTGCATCATCATTAAAAAGCTCATAAAAGTCCCCAATCCGATAGAACAAAAACGCATCTGGATACTGGTCTTTAATTTTTTGATACTGCTCCATCATTGCTGTGTTCTTTGCTGCCTTTGCCATTTCTTCACTCTTTCATTTAAACGTTCTGGTACGGATGGTCATGGTCAATTAAAATCGTTTGCACCTTTTTAGCCTGACCAGTTTGTGGGTTAACGTTAACCACACATCCGGACAAAATTCCAGCTCCCGTTGTTTCAACTGCAAAACGATTAGGGCGCGCCGTTAAGAATTTTTGAATGACGGGTTGATACTCCATTCCAATCACACCTGTAGCGGGACCGGTCATTCCAGCATCCGTCAAAAAAGCAGTCCCATCCGTTAAAATTTGCGGATCATTCGTCTGCACGTGGGTATGAGTCCCAACTACAGCTGAAACCCGTCCGTCTAAAAACAAGGCCATGGCTTTTTTCTCGCTGGTCGTTTCGGCATGAAAATCAACAAAGATGACCTTGATTCCTTCTGCATGCAGTTGGGTGACAAGCCGGTCAACAGCTGCAAACGGATCATCAGTTGCTTCCATAAACACCCGCCCCTGTAAGTTAATCACGGCAACTTGAGTGCCATTAACGTTTAATGTAGCATAGCCATGCCCAGGGACCTTGGCTCCAGGATAGTTTAACGGGCGCAGTAGATTAGGGGTTTGATCAATAAAGGCAAAGATTTCTTGATTATTCCATGCGTGATTACCCAGGGTCACAACGTCCGCCCCGGCTTTCATTAGGTCTTTAAATAGTTTTTGGGTGATCCCGCGCCCACTTTTGGTCGTGTTTTCCCCGTTTACGATGGTAACTTGTGGTTTAAACTCTTTTTTTAACTCGGGAAGATACTGTTCCACTAACTGCATTCCCATTTCACCAACCACGTCACCTAAAAATAAAAATTGCATGCCTGTCCGCCTATCTAAAGTTATTCTGTTACTTCTATTTTACCATGGAAATTTCTAAATAAAAAAAGACTGGCACCAACCAGTCTTCTACTGAGCATATTCAACGGAACGAACTTCCCGAATCACTTTTACCTCGACGTGACCCGGATGATTCATTTCATTTTCAATTTTGTCCTTAATCTCCCTAGCTAACACAATTGCTTGTGAATCAGAGATTTTTTCTGGTTTCGCAATTACCCGAATTTCACGGCCGGCCTTGACGGCATAACTCTTTTCGACCTCATCAAAACTGTTGGTAATGTTCTCCAGCTTTTCCAACCGGTGCACAAAGCTCTCTAACGAGTCACTCTTGGCTCCCGGTCGGGTAATCGAAATTCGATTGGCAACATCAACTAGTTCAGAAACTAGGGTGTGGGGTTCATTCAACTCATCTTCAAGTCGAATGGCATCGATGACTACCGGATCTTCGCCATACTTCTTGGCGATGTCCACTCCGGCTTCGACATAAGATTCGTCGGTCCCACTCGCTGCTGCCCGTCCAATTTCGTGTAATAATCCAGCGCGCTTTGCTAAAGTTACATCTTCACCTAACTCAGCTGCAAAAACTCCAGCTAATTTAGCAACCTGAATGGAGCGGGACAAGACGTTTTGTCCGTATGAAATTTTATATTTCAATTGTCCCACTAACTTGACTAATTCATGATTCATGGAATGAATTCCTAAATCAAAGATGACGTTTTCGCCCTCTTCTTGAATCTGTTGGTCGAGTTCTTTTTTACTCTTCTCGACCATTTCTTCAATGCGAGCGGGATGAATCCGTCCATCCTTAATCAACTTTTCAAGCGCTAACTTGGCAACTTCTCTTCTAATCGGATTAAATCCACTTAGAACCACCGCATTGGGAGTATCATCAATAATTAAATCAACTCCCGTTACGGTTTCAAAAGTCCGAATGTTTCGTCCTTCCCGACCGATGATTCTTCCTTTCATATCATCGTTAGGAAGGGCGACAACGGACACCGTGGTTTCTGAAACAATATCTGCAGAACTCTGTTGTAGGGCTTCTACAATTAAGTTCTTCGCGTCCTGGGCAGCCGTCTGTTTAGCGGATTCATAATTTTGCTTAATCATCCGCGCCCGCACGTCTGCTAAATCACGTTTTGTTTCATCCAGCACTAAGTCGCGTGCTTCTGCTTCAGTTAAGGAAGCAACCTTGGTGACCTCGGCCTGCCGTTTTGCGATAAGTGCATCTGCATCTTGTTGCTTTTTTTCCAGTACCTTTTTCTCACTACTAATGCGTTCCTCTAACCGGTTTAGATTATCATCCCGTTTTTCAAAAGCCCGATCCTTACGATCTAGAGCTTCCTCCCGTTTCAGTAAATAATCTTCTTGGCGCTGAATATCATCACGCCGTTTTTTTAAGACCTTTTCGACCTTATTTCGGTAAGCATTACCGTCTTTTTTGGCTTTAGCAGTAGCATCTTTGAGTTGCTGCTCTGCCTGACGTTGCGCATCGGTTAGAATATCATTAGCATTTTGATGAGCGGCAGTCAGCTTCGCTTCTACCGTTCGTTTATGAGTAAATTGCCCGATTAAAAAACCAACAATCATAGCGATAGCGGCGCATCCAACAATAGCGAATACCATTATTTTTCCCCCGTATCACTTGAATTTTAAAGAAGCAAACGTTCACCACGTTTGCCACTTATCCAGTTTAATGTTAAAAAATTTAACTGTCAACCAAGACCATTGAAACAGTTATTTCTTTGTCAATAACTAACCTTGGAACTGATCGTAAATTAGCTTTAGCCCTGACTTAACTGCATAGTCGCGGACGGCATTTCTAGAACCGGAAAACTGGAAACTTTTAGTAAGCACCCGCCCATCTGGTAAGGATAGCCCAATCCAAAAGAATCCAGCTGGATGTCCCTCTAGCTCATCTGGACCGGCCACTCCAGTAAACGAAATGGCTAAGTCAGTTTGTAACTGTCGTTGGGCTCCCGTTGCCATGGCAATCGCTGTTTCCTTTGAAACCACTCCATGAGCAGCAATCGTAGTGACCGGAACGTTTACTAATTGCTCTTTCGCGGCAGCGGCATATGTAACAAAGCCTCCCGAAAAAATCTGCGATGCTCCGGCAACGTTGGCGAGCGTACTTTGAAACAAACCACTAGTTAATGATTCAGCAGCGGTAATGGTTAACTGCCGCCGTTGCAGAAGGTGTACCACCACCTGTTCCAATGAATTATCATCACCATAGCCATAAAAATACTGTCCTGCTAGATGCAAAACCTGCTGCTCTGTTTCATCCAACAACTGAACTACGGTGCCCTCATTACTGCCACTGGCGGTAATCCGTAGCGTAACCTCATTTTGTTTGGCATACGTGGCAAGTGTTGGATTTTGCTGCCCGGCGATCAATGAATGGAGACAGTCTTCTAGCGCGGGTTCGCCAATTCCAAAAAAGCGCATGACCCGAGACTTAATCACTTGACCACTTTGCATTAATTGGGCTAACCGTGGCTCTGCTTCTTTTTCAAACATCGGTTGTAACTCAGTTGGGGGAACGGGAAGGACCAAATAACGACACTGTTCGGTAGTTAACAACATTCCCACCGCAAAGCCAACTTCATTGGGTAAGACGGTTGCCCCTGCAATGATTTCCCCCATTAGATCAGCGTGGATGGGTTGCGGCCGCTTGGTTTCTGCATAAAAGGTCTTAATTTTAGTCATTGATTCCGGTTCCGCAACCAACGGCCGTTGCACAACTTTAGCCAAAATCTTCTTCGTCAAATCATCTTCCGTTGGAACAAGTCCCCCCGTTAAAACCACCAAGTCACTGCGCTGGGCAGCCCGGTGAATGGTGGTAGCCAGACGTTCGGGATTATCCCCTACCGTAGCCGTAAAGTACACATCAATTCCCAAGTTAGCAAGATGCTGAGCAATGAACGGCGTACTGGTATCCACAATTTCGCCCAATAACAGTTCGGTGCCAACGCTAATAATTTCTGCTTTCATTTTCGAACTTCTTCCTATTTACTGTCTTGCTTACTTAGAAGGAATCTGCAAAGACCTTCCGATTCTTCACGAAGTATTCAACTCCAGAGTATACGGCCGCAATTAAGGCCACGTATAAACAAAACTGTCCGACCGGTAAATTTAAGTTATTGAAAAAAACGTTGTTCAACAGCAACAAAATCACACTAATCATTTCAAAAAAGGTCTTAATTTTTCCTGACCAGTCAGCTGCAATGACTTGACCATCGTTTTGAACGATAATTAGGCGTAAGCCCGTAACCGCCAATTCCCGACACACGATAATGGCAGCAATCCAAGCGGCAACATTGTTATCACCGACCCCCACCAGCATGATGAAAGCTGACATAACAATCATTTTATCGGCTAACGGATCTGCGAACTTCCCAAAGTTAGTGACGAGGTGTTTTCGTCTCGCAATCTGACCATCTAAAAAGTCGGTCAAAGCCGCTACAATAAACACTAGAGCTGCCAATAACTGATTCACTGGAATCATGGTTCCAGCCACAACCACGGACCCCATGCTAATCGGCAATGCTAATAACAATAGAAAAATGGGAATCAGGATAATCCGAAACATGGTTAATTTATTAGGTAAATTCATTACAAAAAATCCTCCTCAAACCGAAAATAACGCCCTGCTGTTACACAGGCCGCCATTGTTCGTTATTATTCAAATTTAAAGTTCATATCCCGCTGGTTGGCATCTTGACCTGCTGCCGGTTGAGGAAGCATTACTTGTTGGTCGTTTAACTTCACGCTCGAAATTGGAGCGTTCGTGAGGTGGATGTTAACCTCTTTGGTGTTCTTTGGAATCTCAACTTGATGTCCCGCATTTTGATTTACCGTGCCGCTATAAACTTGATTTCCATCCAGTTTCACCGTTACGGTCGTGGCTTGAGTAGCCGCTAAATCTAACTTAGAAGTGGCATTTCCGGTTTTAACGGTAAAGTCGCTGGTACTGTCTTTCACCTGCTTAATTTCCGTTTGCCCTTCCTTTAAGTTATTCTTCTTGGTTTGTTTTTCCGACTTTTTCTTCTTAGCATCATCGTTAGTAACCGTTACTTTAGCGTTTTTAGGTGCCGTAGCGTTGCTATCTTGTCTGGTCTTAGCAACGGCAAAGATCACAACTCCGATGATAATAATCACCACTACTACTAGTCCGACCAATGGAATCATTTTTTGGCGATCCATTTGGTTCTGGTTCTTAGAAAGGTTAGGGCTATTCGTTGATTGATTAGCAGTCCGACCGGTTTCAGCCTCAGCTGGTTCGGTCGTTTGTAATGAATCAGCATCAGGACTAACCTTAGCGGTGGTCAAATGAGCATCCTGTAAGAATTGTTCCCCGTTTAGACCCACAGCGTTTGCATATTGCTTCACAAACGCCCGGACGTAAAATTGACCCGGTAATGCATTAAAATCACCATTTTCGATCGCCGTTAAGTACCGTTTTTGAATCTTAGTCCGCTTTTGGAGTTCATCGATTGAAAGACCGGCTTGTTCCCGGGCCGCCTTTAATTGAGCTCCGATTTCAGAATTACTAGTTTGCTTGCTTTCCTCACTCATTTTTTCAACTCCAATTCCTTAATTTATTGTCAGTATATCATATCCAGAATACTGAAAACACGACCAGCTACTTAATTAGATTAATCGTTTTTTGACTAGCCCGAAAGAAGGCTTGTGCCAGCTTAACAACTGTTTTCAAATCCAACTGGTTAATGATTTCAATTTCATCAAACAAATTAGTGTATCCATCTAAAGCTGTACCTAATTGGTTAGCAATGGCAGAGACCGAATTCATTTGGCTAATTCGCTCCCCGAGCTCTTCATTTTTAATCAAATTAAACTGCGGAGCTAAGCGCTGCGGATCCTGAAGGGCTTGTTCAATCACATTTCCAATCGCATCACTAAAGCGTTCGGGCTGCTCTGTATCCATCGCCAAAATCAAAAAGTGATAATCTGCTTCCATTTCAAAATCAAAGCCAAATGAATCATTGATAATCCCAGTTTGGTAAAGGTGTTGATAAATATCCGAATCTTCAGAAAACAGCAACTGGAGAAAAATGCCAAAGGCTAATTCTTGCTGAGCAAAATCCCGTCCCGTTCTAGTTGGTGCCGGTCCTCGATAACCAACCGCCAGCTTAGGCGTGGTTACTGATAACGAGGTTTCTCGCTGAGGAATCACCACGCTATTTTGAATGTCCCGCTTCGTTTGTTGCTTAAGTCTCCGTAACTCGGCCTGATCGCCTTGGGTAGTTGGTAATGTTTGTAAAACAGGTAAAATTTCTGCTAACGTCACCGGCCCACAAAGTGTCAGAGTCAAATTACCGGGTTGATAATACTGGCGGTAGGTAGCGTACAAATCAGCCTCCGTAATCTGAGCAATCGAAGGAATGTCGCCGGCAATATCAGCGCTTAACGGCGAGTTAGAATACAAGTTGGCAATCGTATCAAAATAGAGTCGCGAGTTAGGATCATCTTGATACATCAAAATTTCTTGTCCAATAATCCCCTGCTCCTTGGCAATTTTTTCCGGACTAAAGAACGGATGATAGACCAGGTCTAACAGCACCCGGAGGTTCTCAATCACATTATCAGTGGCCGTAAACAGATAACTAGTTTGCGCAAAGCTAGTAAAGGCGTTGTCACTTGCACCTAGAGCAGCATAGTGATCACTGGAATCGTAATGTTCCTTATCAAACAACTTATGCTCCATAAAGTGGGCAATTCCAGCTGGAACGGTCCGATTTTTGAGTCGGACGTTAATCGAGCCAAAGTCCGCAGTTAGCATTGCATAGATTGAATTAAACTGGGGCTTCGGATTAACGATTACTTTCATTCCATTCGCAAGCCGGGTGCTTTCTACCGTTTCGTCATATTGATTATAATGTTTTTGCATTAGAAGCTCCTTTCAAAAAGAAGGTGGCCCGTAACTGTAGCTGGCTGGCAACAGCACTAATTTCTGCTTTAGAAACGCGCTGAATGTGATTTTCCCAGGCCCCACTGGCATCATGTCCCAATAGTTGCTGTAAAAATTGTTGGTTAATTAAGCGGCGCGGACTATCGGCACGGCTCTTAAAGCTTGAGGTTAAGACTTCTTTGACCTGGTCCAAATCAGCAGTGGAATAATCGCCATCAATCAAGCGTTGCAGTTCTGCTTGAATCAACGTTTGAACCCGCGACTGTTGCTCTCCATCAATTCCACTTTGAATTGTGAGCAAGCCCACCGTGGAATTATAACTGCTGTTAATGTAATAAACTAAGCTGTCCCGCTCGCGAATATCACGAAACATTAACGAGCTGGCCGTTCCGCCCCACAAACCGTTCATTACCACAGCAGCATAGTAGTCTAAATCGGTACGGAGCACCGGGAGCGCATAAGCCTGTTGATAGAGTGATTGTTGTTGCTGCACGGGTTCCACCTTGGTGTGCATTTGTTGTGGAACCATTCGGGATAAGACATCGCTAGCATCGCTGGTAGTGGACTGCAACTGCTCAAACTGGGGTTGGAGGTCCTCCATTATTGCTGGTGATGCCGTCCCAAGTGCCGACACAAAAATTTCATTGTCCATTATCATTTCTTGGTAATACTGAGCAACTTCAGCACTGGTTAAATTTTGTAGCCGGTGCACATTCCCTAACACACTTTTGCCTTGAAGCGGAGTTTCTGCAAAATAGAGTTCCTGTAACTGGCGGCCGGCATAGTACTTCTTGTCATCGTCTAAATTCTTAACATAATCAATCAAATTTTGTTGGTGTAACTGAAATAAGTCAGGAGGAAATTCGCCTTCATCAATCAGTGGATGAAAAAGCATCTCAGTGATAAAGTCACTCACTGGGGTAGTTACGTCAACTCCATTGGGAAGATACCGTTCATCTGCAAAACTAATTAAAAAGCGTAACACCGCTTGATTTCCGACTCGAAAAACAGAAGTGCCAAATTGTGTTCCATATAACTCTGCCAAACGCTGAGCAACTTGCAGTTTACTGGCATACTTTTGACTGTAATTTTCCATCAATTCTGCTAATAACACCCGTTTTTCAAGATTTTGCTGGTCTAATGGTTCCACAAAATCAATGGCAATCGTAGTCGTCTTAAATTTATTCCCAGGTTGCTGATTAAAATGAATCCGTGCTGTCTTGTTCTGCATACTTCCTCCAATAAAAAAACCCTTAGCGAATTCCTAAGGGTTGTAGTTGTCTACTTGAATAAGTGTTTAAGTCGATCCCAGAAGCTAGGTTTCGCCGCCTGAATGGGCATCAACGGTACCGTTTCTCCCATGACCCGGCGTGCAATGTTTTGATAACACTTAGCAGCCACATTATCTGAACTCAAAACAATGGGGTCTCCGTGATTGGATGTTTTAATCACTTCATCGTCATCAATCACAATCCCCAACAACTTTACTCCTAAGTGTTGGGTAATTTCATCAACGTCCATTACATCCCCATTATCCATCATGTTCGGCCGAATCCGGTTGATGATTAACTCGGGAGATTCATGTAACGGGTGCTTTTCTAAGATACCAACCACTCGGTCGGCATCCCGAACTGCAGAAATTTCGGGAGTGGTGACAATAATGGCTCGGTCTGCCCCCGCAACAGCGTTCAAAAAGCCCTGCTCAATCCCAGCAGGACAGTCAATTAAAACATAGTCAAACTGTGGTTTTAACTCATCCACAATGTTTTTAACTTCTTCTTCTGTAAGGGCATTTTTATCTGTAGTTTGCGCAGCTGGCAACAAGTACAAATTCCCATCGAACCGCTTATCCTTAATAAGTGCCTTAACCAAATGGGCTCGATCCTTAGCAACATCCACAATGTCATACATAATCCGATTGTCTAATCCCAGCACCACATCGAGATTCCGCAATCCGATGTCTAAATCTAATAGACAAACCTTTTTCCCCATCAGAGCTAGGGCCGTCCCAATGTTAGCAGACGTCGTTGTTTTTCCAACCCCACCTTTTCCAGATGTGATTACAATTGCTTCACCCATCACTAAATTCCTCCAATTCTACTAAAGAATTTTGGACTAATCGCTTTGATGTTATCCAAATTACTGTAGTCGATACTGTGCAAGTCGTTCACGTGCATAACCGTTCGCACGTCCGTAGAAACCGGCTGACGTTGATCGGCAATGATCTCAATCTGTTCTCCGATCCGAACCTGTTGGGCTTCGTGAAAGTCCCCAATGGCTAGTTTACTTTCATCTACAGGAAAACCAACGTGGACAATTCCCTTTACTTTTCCCATACTAAAAAGGTTTCCATTTGTAATTAAACGGCCCCCTTGGTGAATTGAACCTAGAAAGAGCACGTCGCCCTTAACCCGTAAATCTTGACCATTACGGATTGTTTGATCAATAATCGTAACCCGGTTTTCGTCGCGCAGATGATAGGCTTCATCATTTAACATGACATCTGCTTTAAATTCCTTAATTACCAAGTTTCCGGCTTGGTTAACAATGTTGCGTAACCGTTGTTTTTGGTCAGCAGAAAGTGCTCGGTTCCCGGATAAAATTGTAAACTCAATTTGCGGTTCCGAGGCATTCTGATTTTTTGTAGCCAACTGGGTCATTAACTTTTTAAATTCTTGGACGGCTTGCTGAAAGTCAGCTTCGTCACTAATTGTAACTTGAAAACCAGTTTGGCTTCCTTTTAACATCACACTTTTCATAAGTTGAAAACTCCTATGATCGATATTGGTCAAACAACAGACTCACTGGATAGTACAACAATAAAAAGAGCATGAGATTCAGTAAAATCGTCGGACCGAAGGCAAAGGCCATAAAATGCATTCCAGAAAAATAAACCAAATGTGCAATTCGACCTGCCGCATAACCTAATACTAACACAATAACTAAATCAATTAGATAAATTAATGTTCCACTAACAAAGTTAGCTTCGATGTAATTTTTTAGTAACTTGGTAACATAGACGACCAATGGAAACAAAAAGGTATAAATACCTAAAACTCCAATGTAATACAGGTCATACACAATTCCAACTCCAAAGGCCCACCAGTACAGATGTAGCTCCGAAAGATCTTTCACAAATAAAATCGCATACACAAACCATAGAAGCGTTAGATAGGGAACCATCGGAAATGTCCCCGCTAGTACTCCAGAAAAGAAGTGCATGATGGATCCTTCAAAAAGGAAAGCAATAATAATCCCTAACGGAAACAAAATATGACGTTTTTTTTTCTTCATAAGGCGCGCCTCCTATTTCTTCCCCAGTACCGAAACAACGTCAATGCTGCGGGTATCAGCGGCTGGCTTGATGTTAATTTGTTCTGAAATTCCGTTAGCGGCTCCCGAAATACCGGTGACCTTTCCAACGTACAGTCCTTTCGGCGTCGTTCCTCCTAGACCATTAGTCATTACCTTGGCACCTTTTTTAATCTTGTCTTTTGAGGTTAGACTTCCCATTTCAAGCTCATTGTTAGCATTGTTGTAACCAGAAATTAATCCATCCACGGGACCCTTTTCACCAGCAACCTCGACCGCAAACCGGTTCGCACCGTCGCCACTATCAGTAATTAACTCAACCTTACTATTGGTGTCGTTAACTTCACTAATTCGACCAATTAAACCTTGGTTCACTAGGACCGGCATATTCTTTTTAATTCCGTTTATCTTTCCCTTGTCAATGACCAGTTGTTGTTGCCAATTAGAAGGAGTCCGTGCGATGACGTTGGCATTAACCTTGGTGTAATCCGTCAGGGTCTTGTCCATCTTTAATTGTCGTTTTAGCTGTTGGTTTTCGGAACTTAACGCTGCATTCTTCGTTTGGGTAGCTTCGATTTGATCAACTTTCCCCTTTAGAATTCGATTTTCGTGATAAGTGTTGAGCAAATCATTCGTATTCGCAAAAAAACCATCCACGATTCCAACGGGAAAGCCCAACGTCTGGTTTCCAAATCCCACTAAATCATTGCCAATTCTTTGAATGATGGGCGGAGTGGCCCGCTTGTTTCGAATGGCAACCGTCCCGGTAATCAGGCCCATACTCAGGACCAGACAAATTACCAAAATCACCAAGTTCCGGCTGGAAAAAAGCTTATGCATATCAATCTCCCATTCAATTCAATAAAACAAATAAGCGGGATTCCCCGCTTATTTGTTTTATTTTTTCTTCATGACTTCCATGCTCTTTAATGATTCACCGGTTCCAAGAACCACGCAATCAAGCGGATCTTGAGCAACACTAACGGGGACCTTGGTAGCATCCGAAATCACTTCGTCCAGGTTCTGAATCAAAGCACCCCCACCAGTTAAGACAATTCCATGGTCCACAACGTCAGCGGAAATTTCAGGGGACGTAGCTTCTAAGGTTTCTTTAATGGCGTTGATAATTTCCAAGATTCCTTCATGAATAGCAGTAGCAACGTCTTCTGCCGTGATTTCCGTTGACTTAGGCAATCCAGTCAGTAAATCACGTCCCCGAACGGCTTCCCCTTCCATTTGTCGCGCTTTTTCAATCGAAGCAGAGCCAATCGTAATTTTGGCGTGTTCTGCAGTAGGTAATCCGATTAAGAGGTTATAGTTTTTCCGCACGTACGAAACAATGGCTTCGTCCAACTTGTCTCCGGCCATCCGAATGGAACGAGACGAAACGATGCCACCTAAGGAAAGGGTAGCAACGTCTGTAGTTCCTCCACCAATATCAACCACCATGCTCCCAGTTGGATCCATGACTGGTAATCCAGCTCCAACTGCTGCTACAAATGGCTCTTCCATCACGTAGGCATCCCGAGCACCGGCAACTCGAGTCGCATCAATTACAGCTCGTTTTTCCACCGTGGTAATGCCACTGGGAACGCAAACCATGACATAGGGACGGACGTTCCGATTCCCCAAGGCCTTCCCAATGTAATACTTCAACATGGCGACCGTCGTATCATAATCAGCGATTACCCCGTCACGCATGGGGCGAATAACTTCAATGCTAGCAGGCGCCCGGCCTAGCATTTCTTGTGCTTCGTTTCCAACTGCCACAATTTCACCTGTTTTGGCATTACGTGCCACGACAGAGGGTTCTCTTAAAACGATTCCCTTGCCTTCAACGTAAACAAGTGTGTTGGCAGTCCCTAAGTCAATTCCAATGTTTTTAGTTCCTAGTCCAAACAAAATGTTCATCCCTTTATTGTAATATTTAATTTCTTATTAATAATCCCAGTATATCATATTGCGTTCCATTACGGCTCGTGTTTGAAATTATTAGCAATTCTTTAATTTTTATCGTTTGCAAAAAACCAAGCACGCACGGTTGCAATGAACAAGAGCGATCCCGTAATTAGCGTTAAATCCTTCTGTGAAGTCCGTCGCTGGGCAACGGTAATGGCAGTTTTCCAGTCTGCAATGTAATCTAAATCAGCAAACATTGGGGTAGAAAAATCTGCACTCCCCCGTTGTCCTGTTCCAGCAAATTCAGTGAGATACAGATTAATTCGGGGATCACTGCGTAACAGTGCAACCATTTCCTGATACTGTTTATCGGCTAACACCGCTAACACCACGTTAAATTGCCGTTCTGGAAACTGATCCAGCGTTTCTAACAATCGCCGAACGGCCGGCACGTTATGCGCTCCGTCAATCAAAGTTCGAGGTCGATCCCGTACAACCTCCAGCCGTCCGGCCCATTGGGTCTTTGGAATCGCACTCTGAATCACAGTTTTAGTCTGCGTCACCGGCATCAACGCTGTTTGCTGGGCTAAAGCACGAAAAGCCGCAATTGCAACAGCGGCATCTTCCATCTCAAAATCACCAATCATCTTGGTCGTAACCCGGTCGATATTTCCAAACTGGTCTTGAAATGAAAAACACTGGGCATTAAGTCGTTGATAGTCAAACTGATGGCGCAGTTGCAAGAGTTTACTGTGACGGTTAGTTGCCACTTGCTGCACAATTTGATTGGCTTCGTTAGGAAGTGGACCGGTCACTGTCGGACGGTCTTCGCGAATCATCCCGGCTTTGTCGGTCGCAATCTTGGTAAGCGTATCCCCTAAAATGGCCATGTGATCCATGCCAATCGTAGTAATAATGGTCATGAGTGCCTGATCGGCAACGTTCGTTGAATCAGAACGCCCCCCAATGCCCGCCTCCACTAGGGCAATTTGCACTCCTTGTTCGTGAAAATACAAGTACATCAATGCCGTAATCAGTTCGAATTCAGATGGACCTAGTTCCGGATCCTCGGCATCTAACTCAGCCATCACAGGGCGTACCCGTTGCACGAGTTGGACCAGTTTTTGATCCGGGATTGGCACCTGGTTAATCTGGATTCGCTCGTTAAACCGCACGATAAATGGTGAAATAAATGCTCCCACTAAGAGTCCACTTTCCATTAATAATTGCTGCAGGTACGCCACAACCGAGCCCTTCCCGTTGGTCCCTACAACGTGAACTGTTTTAATTTGGCGTTCTGGATGACCCAACCGCTGCAGTAGCTCGTTAATCCGCCGCTGAGTGGTTTCCTTTTTAATCCGCGGTCGCCCATGAATATAAGCCAGTGCCATTTCGTAATCTGTGCTCATGTTTACTCCTCGAAAAAACAAGCCCAGAATTTTCTGGGCTTGTTTTTTAATCATCTAAGGCTGCTTGAACGTCAGCTAACCGTTTCTTGGCGGCCACTAATTTTTGTTCGTTATCAGCTTGTTTACTGCGTTCTTCGTCAACCACCGTTGCCGGAGCATTAGCCACAAATTTTTCGTTCGCTAACTTTAGTTTAGCACGATCCACTTCGGCTTGGAACTTTTCAACTTCCTTGGTTAACCGTTGCACTTCTTCGTGCAAATCAATCAATTCAGCCAGTGGAATGCTAACTTCAGCATCCGTCACCACGGCTGTCATTGCCAAGTCCGGTACGGAAACGTTAGCACCAATTTCCAACTTTTGTGGGTGCCCGAACCGGTCCAGATATTCCCGGTTGTTTTCTAACACCCGTTGTAAGTCCGTGTCCTTGGTCTTAATCAGGATATCAACTGGATTTCCTAACGGAGCTCCTGCTTCGGCACGAATGTTACGAACCGCTTTGATGATTTCAATCAAGTGTTCCATGTCGCTTTCGGCATTTTCATTGGTAAATTCAGCATGAACTTCTGGATAAGCTGCCGTTACCAATGACTTGCCTTCGTGCGGCATCGAGAGCCAGATTTTTTCCGTTACAAACGGCATAACTGGATGTAAGAGCCGGAGGAACTGGTCAAGAACGTACGCTAACACGTTACGCGTGTTTTGCTTAGCTTGTTCATTGTCACCAGTTAACGTTTCCTTACTCATTTCAATGTACCAGTCACAGAAATCGTTCCAGATGAAATCGTACAAGGAACGGTTGGCTTCTCCAAAGTTGTACTTGTCGTAATTTTCCCGAACAGCTGCTACCGTCTTGTTCAAACGAGCTAAAATCCAGCGATCGGCAAGATTCCAGTCTGATTCAGCTGGCAACTCTGGTTTTTCCATTTCCCCGAGGTTCATGATTACGTACCGACTCGCGTTCCAAATCTTGTTGACAAACTTCCAGGAACCATCCATCTTGTCGTAACTAAACCGTTCGTCTTGACCGGGCGTCGTTCCGGTAGATAAGGACCATCGGAGGGCATCCGCACCGTATTGGTCAATCACGTCCATGGGGTCAATTCCGTTCCCAAGGGACTTACTCATCTTGCGACCCTGTTCATCCCGAATTAGACCGTGCAGTAAGACGTCCTTGAAAGGCCGCCGACCAGTAAAGTGGAGACTTTGGAAAATCATCCGGGAAATCCAGAAGAAGACCAGGTCGTAACCGGTAACCATCGTCGAAGTGGGGAAGTAGCGTTTGAAATCATGCGAGTCGGTGTCTGGCCAGCCCATGGTTGTAAACGGCCACAATCCAGATGAGAACCAGGTATCCAGCACGTCGGGATCCTGTTCCCAGTTTTCAATGTCCTTCGGTGCGGTTTCACCCACGTACATTTCACCAGTGTGCTTGTTGTACCACGCTGGAATTCGGTGTCCCCACCAGAGTTGCCGGGAAATAACCCAGTCGTGTACGTCTTCCATCCACCGACTAAACGTTTTTTCAAACCGTTCTGGGACAAAGTTCACCGCATCATCCGTTTGTTGGTTTTTCAAAGCGGCTTCTGCCAAGGGCTTCATCTTCACGAACCATTGGGTGGACAAGCGGGCTTCCACTTGAACTCCCGTCCGTTCGGAGTGTCCAACCGAATGGACGATTGGTTCAACCTTCAGCATCGCATCGGCGGCTTCCAGGTCATCAGCAATGGCTTTGCGGGCCTCAAACCGATCCATCCCGTTGTATTTCCCGGCGTTTTCGTTAAGGGACGCATCCTCGTTCATCGTGTTGATTTCTGCTAAATCATGTCGTTTCCCGACCTTAAAGTCATTCGGGTCGTGAGCCGGGGTAATCTTTACCATTCCAGTTCCAAAGTCAGGTGAAACATAGTGGTCTGCAATAATCGGAATTTCCCGATTAACCAACGGAACAATGACCGTCTTCCCCACTAAGTCTTTGTAACGTTCGTCACTTGGATTAACTGCCACAGCTACGTCCCCAAACATGGTTTCGGGCCGGGTCGTCGCAATTTCAATGTAATCCTTGCCAGCAAACGTGGTGTCACCCGTAAATTGATACTTCACGTGGTAAAAGGCACCCTTGTCGTCTTTATGTTCCACCTCAATGTCTGAGAGGGCCGTTCTAGCTTGGGGATCCCAGTTGATGATGTACTTAGCCCGGTAAATTAAGCCCTGGTTGTACAGGTCCACAAAGACCTTCCGGACGGCCTTTGAAACTCCGTCATCTAAGGTAAAGGTTTCGCGATCATAGTCTAAAGATAAGCCCAGCTTGGCCCACTGTTCGTGAATCGTAGCAGCAAACTTATCCTTCCAGTCCCAAACCTGTTGAATGAACTTTTCTCGACCTAGATCATACCGTGAAATGCCTTCGTCTTGTAACATAGCTTCTACTTTGGCCTGCGTTGCAATCCCCGCGTGATCCATGCCTGGTAACCATAGCGTATCGTACCCTTCCATCCGTTTTTGCCGGATCAGCATGTCCTGCAGCGTCGTATTCCACGCGTGTCCCAAGTGGAGTTTTCCCGTTACGTTTGGTGGCGGCAGGACAATTGAATATGGCTTGGCCTTTTCATCCCCACTAGGTTTAAATACACCTTCGTCAACCCATTTTTGGTACATTCCTTGTTCCACGGCTTGCGGATCAAACTTCGTGGACATGGCTGTTTTTGCTTCTTCCTCACTCATCAAATTCACCCCTTCAAAAATAAAAAAGCACTCGTTCCTATTTCACAATAGGACGAATGCTCGCGGTACCACCTAAATTGAATTAACAAAGTTGTTAATCCCAACTCAATTCCGATAACGGCGGTAACCGGTTATAACTACTGATTTCGTAATAACTGCTCCCAAGTTACACAAATTGGCTTCGTTAAGAGCCTCCCACCAACGCTCTCTCGCTTCTAACTGGTTCCAACTTGCCTCTTGTTCATTACATTTATTGTTTGCCCATTAATATACTGAACTTTAGCTAATCCGTCAACTACTTTCTTAAAGAAGTTGTTCTAAAGCCGTCAAAGCTTGTTGATAATCAGGTTCAGCCGCAATTTGATCCAAAATTTCTTCGTACGTAATCTTTCCCTGCGCGTCTACGACAAAAACGGCCCGAGCAAGGTGCTTGAAACTAGGAACATACAAGCCCGTGGCTTGACCAAATTCTCCTTGCTCATCGGATAACACGGCTAAATTTTGTACACCCTTGGCCGCACACCAGTCCGTTTGTTCTGCAATCGAGTTGTTGGAAATTGTCACAAACCGTGCAGCGGGATACTGGTCCGCTTGTTGGTTAAACTTCTTGGTTTCCATGCTGCACACGTCCGTATTCAAATCTGGAACGGCACACAAAATCATTGGTTTCCCCAGTAAATCAGTAGTAGTAACTGGCTGATTTTGATCGTTTTGCACCGTAAATTCCGGTAAGCGATCCCCAACTACCGGTGGAGTTCCCACTAATTCAACTTCGTGATCCATTAATTTAACTTTCATCATGATTCCTTTCTGATTGTCCCTTATAATAATTCAGCAAAAACGTCTTCTTGGGAGTTGAGATAGTCATCCCCCACGTTAATCTTCGTGACTTCAATTCCAGCTAAAGCATCTTGCATTAAACCGTCTACGTCTACCAACTGTTCAAATTCGTGGGTTTTCTCTAAATCCGGCTTCGTTTTCGGAGCAGGTGGAGTGAAAATCGTACAACAATCTTCAAATGGCATAATTGAGAGGTCGTATGTATCAATTTCCCGCGCAATTTTAATGATTTCGGTTTTATCCAATGAGATTAGTGGACGAAGCACAGGCAGGGTCGTCACATCGTTAATCGCCCGCATACTTTCGAGCGTTTGCGAAGCTACTTGTCCCAATGATTCTCCGGTAAAGACCCCGTTACAGTGGCGGTCAATCGTAATGGCCGCCGCCAACCGCAGCATCATCCGCCGTTGAATCGTCATCAGGTATCCTTCTGGAACCCGCTTTTTCACCTCTTCTTGCACCTTAGTAAACGGGACCTGAATGAAGTCAATGGTACCTCCAAAGGCCGCGAGTTTCGCCGCCAGGTCCTTCGCTTTCGCGAGGGCTTGTTGGCTAGTGTATGGCGGACTAAAGAAATGAATCATATCAACCTTCACTCCCCGCTTCATGGCTAGATAGGCCGCTACCGGTGAATCAATCCCTCCGGATAACATCATCGTGGCCCGTCCCCCGGTTCCAACTGGCAGACCCAGTGCCCCCGGAATCGTGACACTCGATAAGTAGATTCCACTTAGACGAACGTCAATTTGGAGGTTGATATCTGGGTTTTTCATTTGGACTTGAATTCCCGGAATGGTCTCTAAAATGTAACTGCCGACTCCATCATCAACACCATAGGTATTTAACGGATAGTTTTTATTTTGGCGCCGGGTCGCGATTTTGAAAGTTTGTCCGGGTTGGTATTGTTCCTTAATCATTTGTTCCGCCGTTTGCTGAATGTCAGCTAAACTAGCGTCCTTGGGTAGTTTTACCACCGGCGAGAAGGTTTCAATCCCAAACACTTGTTGCAAGGCGTCCATGACCGGTTGAGCTGGTTGGTCGTTCAACACCACGTGTAGCCGATCTCGTTGGGCTTTCACCACAACCGCAGGAAACGGTTTTAACACGTTGCGAATGTTTTGGCCCAACTGGCGAATGAATTCCTTGCGGTTTTTTCCCTTTGTGGAAAGCTCCCCGTAGCGAACCATAATTTCACTGTATTCCATTCTGTCACTTCCCTTTTTCTTTAACTCAAGGTTTTAAATTGTTCGTATAACTTGGCAAAAACCCGCTTAAACTGTTCGACCTCTGCCATCGTATTTTGGTCACTCAGAGAAATGCGGACGGCTCCGCGGGCAATTTCTGGATCCACTCCCATTGCACTCAGTGTACTAGAAGTTAGGCCTTTTTTCGACGAACATGCACTGGTTGTTGACAAATAAATATCGTCCTCTTCAAACGCATGCACGATGGTTTCCCCTTTCACTCCTTCAATCGCAAAGCACAGGATATGAGGCGCAAAATGCGGTCCGGTGCCCGAAAAAATGTGGACCTTTGCAAACTGTTGCAGGTAATCCCGCAGGTTCAGACGTAATTCCTGTTCGGTTGCCACCGTTTGCTGTTCGTGTTGTTTTAGTAAGCGGACGGCCTTGGCCATCGCCGCAATCGCTGGTAGATTTTCAGTCCCGCTTCGTTGCCCGCGTTCCTGACCACCTCCGTCTAAAAGTGGCATCAATTTCTTACCGGTTCGTCCGTAAATAAAGCCTACGCCCCGTGGTGCATGAAATTTGTGCCCCGAAAAGGTTACAAAGTCAACCCGGTCGTTAAAAATCAAATCGTGCAATCCTTTGCCAATTCCCTGAACGGCGTCCACGTGAAAGTGAATCTTCGGATAATCCCGTAAAATCTCCGCCACTTCAGCCAATGGTTGCACGGCGCCCATCTCGTTATTTACCGCCATCACGGAAACTAAGGTCGTATCCGAGCGAATTGCTTGGCGTAAATCATCCGGACGAATCCGCCCTTCTTCATCCACCGGGAGATACGTTACCTCAAATCCGAGCTCTTCCATTCGTTGCATTGAGTGTTTAACGGCATCATGTTCAACCTGAGTGGTAATTAAGTGCCGCCCAAATTGACGCTTAGCTAGCGCGGTTCCTTTTACAACCCAGTTATCTCCTTCGGTTCCCCCGCTGGTAAAAAAGATTTCTGCCGGCTGCACGCCTAACTGACTGGCAATCTGGCGGCGCGACTGAATCAATAACTGGTCTGCTTTTTCACCAAAGTTATGCAAACTAGAGGGATTCCCCCAGTAATTTTCACTCACCTGGTTATAGGTTGCTAGCACATCCGGATTCACCTTAGTGGTCGCGCTGTTATCAAAATAAATCATGGTAATCACTCCTTTGAAAAAGGAAACCAGGCCGCAGCAAATCGACCTGGCTTTCTTCTATTTAATTATTCTGGGCTTTATTCTTGTAATAATTGTCTTCGATTCGGTTAAAGGCACCCGGTTCAACCTGATCCAAAGCGTTGGCAATCGTCGCAAGGCTATCCTCGTACCGATAGTCCTGTTCAAACTGCTGCTGAGCCTTATGAATGGCGGCTGCCATTGCCGGGTTCGTTGCTGCATAACGGTTCGCATACTGAATCACTTGTTCCGCTAATAACGACTGGTCAATCAAGTCACTGGTCTTATCCTGAAGTTGATCACGATCGTGCTTGATTTGTTCCAACTGCTTTTGGACGTCATCCATACTAATTTTAGCTTTGTTCATGGTGGCTTTCAAATGTTGCACTTCTTTAGAAACCATTTCAAAGTACTCGGCGTAGTCTGCAGAGACCCCAGGCAAGTTCAGGTTTTCAACCCGACGATGAATGGCATGTAACTCGGCAGTTAAATCCTCTAAAGTCTGTTGCGCTTGCTGCTCTTCCTCACTTAAATCGGCAATCGAATCATTCAGCGCCCGTTGCTTCTTTTCAATGTTCGTCAAGGATTGCTGGAATTGTTTCAGGTCTGCCGCAATTTGGGAGTAAATGGCCTGGTTTTCTTTGATCGTCTGGCAGTCGTCCTGGTACTTTTGGTTAATCAAACTAATCTGCTCTTGGAGCCGTTCGGTGTTTTCCACTTCTCCATGTTCTAATGAATAATTATGGCTCAACCGTTCTAATTCATCCGCGAGAGTTTGATTTTGCTGCAAAGCATGCTGAATAAAGCGACCAATCACATCAAGCTGTTTATCAACGAACAGCCGGGCTTTCATTTCCGTTTCCAACCGATCATAAAGGTCGTTAATCCGCTTTTCAATTTCATTATCTTGTTCTCTTACGAAACTCAAATCAAGGTGTTTAATGTTTTCTAAGTTATCCTGAACGGCTTGCTGCAATTCTTTTAGGGTCACCGAAAAATCATCATCCGCAAAGCAAAATCCTTCTGCCCGTGATTTGGCATACGCTGATTCAATTTCTTGCAGCTGGTTCACAAACTGCTCGTGGTTTAACTGATACAGTTCTGGAATGGACTCCATCTTTTGCTCTAAAGAAGTCGTAGCTTGCTTCAAATCCCCTAGCATGGCTTCTGCATTCTGATGGTCACCACGTTGGGTTAACGCCGAAAAGTCTGCAAAGGTATCTTCAATTGATGAAAGTTGTCCTTCCAGCGCATCAATCGCTGGTCCATACTTGCTATTATCATTTAACAAGGTCTTGCGCAGTTTTCGATAATTAGTTTCTAAATCAACCACGGCTTGTTGGTGGGCCTGTTCCATTTTCTGAATGTTCGTGAGGGTGGCTTGCACCTGATCTAAATCGGTCGCAGCCGCTTCCAGCTTAGCGTGGGCTTGATCAACGTCATCACGTGTCTGTAAGAAATTAACCCCCTTGGCATCCTTTTCAGCAGCCGTTAAACTCTGGGACACATCCGGAAATTGGGTTTGTTGGACGTTCTGATATTTTTTTTGGGCTTCCTGAAACTTAGTTAACGAGTCCCCCGTTAACGTCAGTTGTCCCACCGCTTGTAATTGATCCGTGAGCGATAAATTTTTCAATCGCGTCAATTCAAGGTTCATAGCTTTAGCTTGCTTTAATTGGGTTCGTTGGTACACCACAACGGCAAGATAAATAATAATGATAATAACTATAATCCCAATAATAACGTTTAGCATGATTTTCGACCTTCGCCTAATTTAGATTTATTAACTAACTGTCACTCTCACAGTCTCTTTGGATTATACCATAATCACCGCAAAGAAAGCAGCCTCTCTCCCTAGAAAATCAGCTGCTCCCGTTGACAAGTCTGCATATTCCGGCTAGAATGGAGCTTGTGTAAAATAATGCAGCGGTACACGGTAAGCTCGTCAACATGTCTTTGCTATCTTGAATAGTTTAATTAGTAACCCACCGGCTGCTAAGGTGAAAGTTCTGAGAGACATGCACGAATACTAAGTGTACATTTGGTTATTTTACTCCAAAATTATTTTATTGGAGGATTTATTATGTCTAGATATACTGGACCAAGTTGGCGAATTTCTCGTCGACTCGGCATTTCTTTATCAGGTACTGGTAAAGAGTTACAACGGCGTCCTTATGCACCTGGTGTTCACGGTCAAGGGCGGCGTCAAAAACTTTCTGAATACGGTGTTCAATTACGCGAAAAGCAAAAGATGCGTTACATGTACGGCTTAACTGAACGTCAATTTTACTCCTTGTTCTTAAAGGCTGGTAAGATTCGTGAAGGTAAGCACGGTGATAACTTCGAAATTAAGTTGGAACAACGGCTTGATAACGTGGTTTACCGCTTAGGTTTAGCTACGACGCGGCGCCAAGCTCGTCAATTAGTTAACCACGGTCACATCACGGTCGATGGCAAACGGGTTGACATTCCTTCTTACGAAGTTGAACCTGGTCAAGTAGTTGGCGTTCGGGAAAAGTCTAAGAACCTCGCCATCATCAAAGAAGCAGTTGAAGCAGTGGTTAGCCGCCCTACTTACGTTTCCTTTGATGCTGACAAGTTAGAAGGTTCCTTAACTCGGCTTCCTCAACCTGACGAATTAAATGCTAACATCGACACTTCCTTAGTGGTTGAATTCTACAACCGTTAATCAGTGGTTCAAGAGCACCCTCTACTGGAGGGCGCTCTTTTTTTGTTACCATCAACTTGATGATACAATAAGAAATAAGATTAGAAAGGAGCACTAAGCATGCCAAACGAAAATAACGTCCAAGATCGTCTGGACCAAGCTATGAACGGGGGCACGCCCCAAATCAATCCTGATGAGCAACGCCAATACCTCGGAACATTCCGCGAACGAGTCGCCCTGGTCGTCTCCGTCAGAGAAGTTGGTAACGATGCCGCCATCAAGCAGGTCCGACAATTATTAGAACAACATTCTAACTACAGTGTATTAATAAACGGTAACCTAGATAGTGCGCTCCAAAGCCCTTACCTTAAGTTAGCCGGTGAGTTACACGCCAAGTTTACCCTTAAAAACAACGCTGACTACGGAACCGCTGCTGATCAAGCGGCCGTTGTAATTGCTGCTCCGAACGCCATCAACGTGGAATCAATTGCGTTTCATGCCCCTGCTCCGCAACCAGAGGAACCACAAAAATCTGGCCATCAATCCTTTTGGCAGCGCCTGTTCCATCATTAAATCATTAGACCGAGGCTTTTATGCAAAAACCACTCGCATATCGGATGCGTCCCACTAAAATTGAAGAAGTCGTAGGTCAACCAGACCTCGTTGGCCCCGGCAAAATTATTAATCGGATGGTAAAAGCTCACTTATTATCATCCATGATTCTATATGGTCCTCCAGGAACCGGGAAAACCAGTATTGCGAGTGCCATTGCTGGTTCCTCAAAATACGCTTTCCGCTCTCTAAACGCTGCCACCGATACCAAAAAAGATCTACAAATTGTGGCCGAAGAAGCTAAGATGAGTGGTACCGTGGTGTTATTGTTGGATGAAATTCATCGCCTTGATAAAACCAAACAAGATTTTCTTCTCCCCTTACTAGAAAGCGGACAGATTATTTTAATTGGCGCGACGACTGAGAATCCGTACATCAATATCAACCCAGCCATCCGCTCACGAACTCAAATTTTCCCAGTTCATCCGCTTACTAGCGCAGATATTGAAACGGCCATCGAACGATCCTTACATGATGCAGAACGGGGACTTGGGAATGAGCCGGTCGACCTTGATTCAGCTGCATTGCATTTTCTTAGCCATCGTACCAATGGTGATTTACGTAGTACTCTGAATGCCTTAGAGTTGGCCGTCCGTTCGACTCCCAAAACTAAGGGCAGAATTCACGTCACGCTTAAAGACGTTGAGGCTTGCTTGCAACAGCAGGCTCTAACCCAGGATAAGGACGGTGACGCCCATTATAACGTTCTCTCCGCCCTGCAAAAATCCATTCGGGGTTCTGATGCCAATGCGGCGTTGCACTATGCAGCCCGGCTAATTGAGGCCGGAGATTTAACCTCCCTCATCCGTCGGTTAATGGTAATCGCCTATGAGGACGTTGGCCTCGCCAATCCACCGGCCGCCGAACGAGCGGTCACAGCCGTGCAAGCCGCTGAACGAGTGGGATTACCCGAAGCCCAAATTCCCCTGGCCAACGCTATCATCGAACTTTCGCTTTCTCCTAAGTCCAACTCAGCGATGGCTGCGATGGCCGCTGCGCTAGAAGACGTTCGTTCCGGTAACTACGGAGAAATTCCTCTTTACCTTCGGGATGCTCATTTCAAAGGTGCTAAGGAACTAGGCCACGTCGGCTACCAGTATCCCCACAACTTTAAAAACGGTTGGGTCAACCAACAATATCTACCCGATCAGATTAAGGATGCTCAGTACTACCAACCTAAAACGACTGGCAAAATGGAACGCGCCTACGCTGAACAGTACCAAAAATTACAACAAGCTCAGCATCAGGACCAAACTTCCAAGGAGGATCATCATGATTAATCTCTTAGCATTACTATTTGCCCTACTCCTAGCTGGAAATGGGCTGTACTTTCTCCTTCACCAACAGCGCTCGTTTCTCCTTTTTCACCCGGAGGAGAATCCAAAATTACAACGCATCCTGAAAATTAGTGGGATTTGCTTGCTAATTTTGGCCGGGTTAACCGTGGGAGCCATTTTGCTTAACAACACTCCCCTTCTGGTTATTGCGCTAGTCGGTGGCTGTTTGGGTTGTTTAATTCCCGAACTATTGTTAATTCCCTTTATGAACCGTTAGACCCTACTATTTTTCAGAAAGAGCGTTAAAATAAAGTTGATTAGATGGTTTACAAATCTAAATGAGGTGATTGTTTATGTTACAAGAATATCGCAACATCCTAGTTCCCGTTGATGGTTCTTACGGTGCTGAATTGGCCTTTGAAAAGGCCGTAGCCATTGCCAAACGAAATGAATCTCACTTGCATCTCGTTCATGCCATTGATACGCGGGCTTACCAAGACGTTTCTAGCTTTGATAACAGCATCGTTGATGAAATTACTGATAAAAGTAAAAAACGACTAGAAAAGTACGTACAGACGGCGCACGAAGCTGGTCTAGAAGACATTGACTATTCGATTGAATATGGTGCCCCTAAAACCATTATTGCCAAGGATCTGCCCCACGAATTAAACGTCGATTTAATCATCATGGGAGCCACTGGACTGAATGCCGTGGCGCGCTTGTTAATTGGTTCAGTTACAGAATACGTAACGAGATCCGCAACTTGTGACGTCTTAGTGGTGAAAACCAACCTTAAAAATGAATTAATTCCCGAACGACAATTAGGAAAACAAAGCAATTAATAAAACCCCAAAAAATTCCTGGCAAACCTGCTAGGAATTTTTAGGTTGATATATTTGATAAATTTGCTCTAATTTACTGTTATTTTTTAGATGCACCAGTTGATCAGCTCGTTGCATTAAATGACTGGCAGTCGCTGGTTGTTGCAGGGCTTGAAAACAGGAGGCTTCTAGGTAATACAAATCAGCTAAGCAGTAATACGAATAGTGCTGCTGCAGATAATTTATTAATAACTGACAGGCAACCTGTGTTTCAGCATGTAGTTGTAACACCAATCCTAAGGTGGTCACGGCCATGCCAAAGCGGACTAACGGCAATAATGATTCCACCTTTGTCTGCAACTGCTGCTCTAGCTGTTCCAAAGCCTTGATAAGTGCTTGTTGGGCGCGACGATTGAACTTAAGTTGTTGGTACGTGGCTGCCTCCCCTAAATGGGCCAATCCGTGAATAAAGGGCTGGTTTGTTGTAGTGGTTTGATAATCTAAAGAGTGATCAAAAGCAATCATCGCGGCTTCTAAGTTTTTCTCTAACATGAGTTGCAAAAAAACAGAATAGCAATAATAGCGACTCAATAACACGCGTGAGTCCAAATTTTCAACTTTAATGTGCGCCAGTTGCTGGGCTCCCTGCTTAAATTTAAATTGAAATAATAAACTTTCCAATTCCTGGAGTTGCTGTTCCCCATAGCAATAACGCTGACAGTAGTGTTTTTCTAGCTCCTGGGGATCAATCCTTAACCGCGTTAAGAGCAACGGGACAATCTCCCATTTAGAAAAACTGGTTGCGTTCTCTAAAGTGCTAATGGTCGTTTGGGTACAAATCCCACGGGCTAATTCAGCCTGAGATAAATGAATTTGTTGCCGTTTGGTTCTAACTAGGCGGCTCAATTCCGTTAACAACTGTGGAGATGGGAAGATCAACATTAATGTGCTCCTCTAACAAATTATCTACGAAAAAATAAGTATTATTATCCTATGTTTCTTGGTGCTTGTCAATCCATTAAAAAATGCCTCTGGATTTCTCCAGAGGCATTTTGCATTATTTAGCTTTGTAAACCTTTTTTTGATCCTTAGATTGCAGTGGTTTGAAGTCATGCAAGATGGCAGCTTGTCGCTTAAACTCATCCTTAGCGAGCTCAATCAGGCGATCAATTAATTCTGTATAACTAATACCGGTTGCTTCCCACAGTTGTGGGTATAACGAGATGTTAGTAAAACCTGGTAACGTGTTAATTTCACCAAGGTATGGGGTGAAATCTTTAGAAACCAAGAAGTCAATCCGTGCCATTCCCTTTAATTCAAGGGCTTGGTAAGCACGTAAAGCCATTCGGGTGATTTCTTCACTAACTGGTTGCGGTAGTTCGACTGGAATCGTAAATTGAACCGCGCTAGCATCCACGAATTTGTTGTCGTAAGTGTAGAAAGCATCTCCGGCTGGGACTTTAATGGCCCCAATCTTGGAAGCTTCGGGGTGTTCATTTCCCAAGATGGAAATTTCCACCTCTTCCGGTCCTTCAATTGCTTCCTCAACTAAGACTTTCGTGTCGTAGCGTAACGCATCTTGCATGCCTACTTCGTACTCTGCTTCATTTTCCACCTTATGGATTCCAATGGAAGAACCCTGTCGGGATGGTTTGATAAACAAAATTTGGGAAGCAAGCTTTTGACTAATCTTTGCGTAACTCCAGTCAGCAACATTTTCCGGCGTCACCAATACGTAGTTTGTATTCCGTACACCCGTCGCCGTTAAAATCTTTTTCGTAAAGTCCTTGTCATAGGCTAGTGCCGAGGCTTGAACCCCACTACCAACGTAAGGCTTTTGTAATAAGCGTAAAAGTCCCTGAATGGTTCCATCTTCTCCAAGGTTTCCATGGATAATTGGGAAAAAGACATCGATCTTTTTCGTACTATCCAGATTTAAGATGGGTGCCAACGGCTGCTCACGATCCAATTGGGGGACCACTTCAGCCGCTACCTCTTCTTCTGCTTCTCCGGCAAAAATCCGGTGGGAAGCCGCATCATCTAAAATAAAGCCATCTTTGGTTACCAAAAAGAGACTTACGTCATATTTATCCTTGTCCATGGCATCAAAAATGTTGTGCGCCGATCGTTTAGAAACGTCGTGTTCTGAAGAATCTCCACCAAATAATAACGCAATGTGTTGCTTTTTATCTGTCATCTTCTTTTCTCCCATTCGTGTGTTTTGGAAACTTAAGTATAACACTTTTTTGCACCAGTTAAAACGCCAAATAAAAAAGCCTACCGCAGTAGACTTTTACGAAAATTGTTTCACGTTACTAAACATCGAATTCTTGTTATGATACTGCATCGACATAATAAAGCCAATCCCAATCATATTCCCAATCAGAGCGGAACCTCCTTGGCTAATGAAAGGTAACGGAATCCCGGTCATCGGGATTAAATCAATGCTCATCCCAATGTTTTCAAACACATGGAACAGGATCATCATAATTACACCTGTCGAAATGTAAGCGTAAAAGACGTTACGAGTTTGGAACGTCACCTTAATCATTTCATAAATCAGCAGAAAATACAGTAAAATCAGGAGCGTTCCCCCGATGAAACCAAAGTTTTCTCCCACCACGGAAAAAATCATATCGGATTCACGCACTGGAACGTACACGTGAGACACGTTAAAACCGGTTCCGGTTAATCCGCCTGAACCAATCGCTTTCATACTCTGCCAGAGTTGGAATCCTTGGTTGCTAGAATCAGAAGCGGGGTGCAACCAGCTATCAATTCTTTCAAACTGGTACTGTTTAAAGCCTAAGTGACCTAAAATCGTTCGGCCACCGCTAGTGACCACTAACATCACGGCCGTAGTTACTAAGGTTACAAACGCGATAATTCCAGGACCAAGAATTTTCCAGCTAATCCCAGAAACGATGATTAACCCACCTAAGATGGCTAAGAACACAACCGTCGTCCCAAAGTCATTTTGTACCTTTAGTAAAATAACGACTGGTAACGTCCAAAGTACCATTTTACCCAGTAACTTCCAATCACTCCGTACCGTATGAATGGGGTACTCATTATTGTGCGTTGCAATAACGCGGGCTTCCATCAAAATATACGCCGGCTTCATAATTTCAGACGGTTGAAACGTCAACGGTCCAAAGGCAAACCAACTTTTGGCTCCGGTTTGCACATAATAAGCCCGACTGTACAGAAACAGCACCAGGAACAACAACGCAATTCCAAACCAATAAACGTAAGGAGTAATCTTCCATAGTTGTTGGGCGTCAAACTGCATGATTACCACCACGGCAATCGCTCCAATGGCGTACCAGACTAACTGAGATACCACGGTTCTTACCACCGAAACGGATCCCGTATCGTGCGAAGCAGCTACGTAAATGGATCCTAATCCCACCAACGCTAACATCAGAACACAAAAAATAATACTCCAATCGATGCGATCGTCACTTTGCATTTGTCTTCTTTGAAACACAACTAACTCTCCTTCATTTAAATCTGAGGTTACCGTTGGTGTAAATTATATTCACGAATGACTTGTTGGAGCGCATCCGCTTCGTTTTTTTCATGGAAAACTTGGTCCCCCACGTAACAGTCAAATTTGTCCGCATTGGCCACGATTTTACCCACCGTTTGACCTTTAATTTGAACTAAATTTTGGTGTTGGGGTGTTTCTACCACTTCTAATTCGATTTGCTTTTCTTTACGACTCATTCTAACCTCCATTCTACTTAACTTGATTCCGCCGGACACTAAAATGAGTGGGTACCGGGTCAAAGCCTCCCGGAACCAGCGGATTACACCGCAGGATACGAGCAATTCCCATCACCAACCCCCGCCAGCTACCAAATCGTTCAATGGCAGTCTGAGTATAGTGCGAGCAGGTCGGCTGATAGCGACAGGTTGGCGGTGTATGTGCAGAGATTCCATTTTGATAAGCCCGAATGAGCTTGACTAAGAACGTTTGCACGGCTTATTTATTGCTACCGAATAAGCTAAACTTTTGTTGAGGTTTCTTCATCGTATCAATGTGTTCCAGAAGCGAACTAGCTCCCTTGGCCACGTTTTCCAACGGGTCTTCTGATACCATCACGGGTACCGTTAGGGCATCAGAAATCACCACGTCAATGTTTTTCAGCATGGAACCACCTCCGGTCAACATCACTCCGCGATCAATGATGTCAGCAGCTAATTCTGGAGGAATCGTTTCCAAAACGCTTTTGGCCGCATTAATAATCATTTGCACTGACAGGTGAATGGCATCGGCAATTTCACCACTGTTAATCGTAACCGAAATCGGCATTCCGCTCACGGCATCGCGTCCCCGCACCTGAAGTTCTTTAATATCATTGGGATCTGCTTTCGCTGTTCCAATTGATTTTTTGATTTTTTCTGCCGTGTGTTCCCCAATGATAATGTTGTGGGTCCGTTTCATGTAATCCACAATATCTTGGTTCATGACGTCTCCGGCTAATTTCAACGACTTGCTAGCCACAATATCTCCCAGCGAAACCACTGCAATATCAGAAGTTCCCCCTCCAATATCAATCACCATGCTTCCCGTTGGTTGAAAAATATCCATCCCAGCTCCAATGGCAGCTACTTTGGGTTCTTCTTCTAGAAAAACCTCTCCTCCCACTGATTTTTGAGCCGCTTCAATAATAGCTTTTCGTTCAATATTAGTAATGTTGGTTGGCGCACAGATCATTACCTTCGGTTTGGAAACCATCCCTTTAACACTTAATTTTTTAATGAAGTAATTTAACATCGCTTCCGTGACATCAAAGTCAGAGATTACTCCATCCTTTAAGGGACGAATGGCTTTAATGTTGCCGGGGGTTCTACCGACCATTTCGTAGGCTTCTTTTCCGACAGCGAGTACCTTGTTAGTCTTGGTGTCAATTGCAACCACGGAAGGTTCGTTTAAAACGACCCCTTTTCCAGTTACAGATACCAACACATTGGCTGTTCCTAAGTCAATTCCGATATCTTCAGCCATAATTTTCTTCCTTTCTTAATTAAAACTAGTTGTGTAAATTATATCATAAGTACATGATTATCACGCTATTCACCTGTTGAAACTCGTTCAATATCAGCTCCCAGGTGGCGTAATTTCTTTTCAATTTCGTAGTAACCCCGGTCTAAGTACTGGAGATTCGTAATTTGGGTTTCCCCAGTTGCAACTAATCCGGCAATAATGAGGGCCGCGGCCGCCCGTAAATCAGTCGCAGCCACCTCAGCCCCTTCAAACTTAGTGGGACCGTGCATGACCACCGTGTTCCCCTTAATTTCAAATTTAGCGTTCATCCGCCGTAATTCGTCTAAGTGCATAAACCGGTTTTCAAAGACCGTTTCGGTTAACGTACTAACCCCGTCCGCTTCTAACTGTAAGACGGTCATTTGTGGTTGCATATCCGTCGGAAAACCCGGATACGGAGCGGTTTCGATGTCAACTGGTTTCAAAGTGGCTGGTCCCACAATTCGCACTCCAGCTTCTTCTTGAGTTACTTCCACGCCCATTTCTCGTAACTTAGCAACGAGAGGCAGGTTGTGTTCCATAACAGCATCTTCCACTAATACGTTTCCTTGCGTAGCGGCCGCAGAAACCATGAAGGTCCCAGCTTCAATTCGGTCTTGTACAACCTTATGGTCCACTCCGTGTAACTGATCCACCCCTTGAATGGTCAAAGTATCCGTCCCGGCGCCTTCAATTTGCGCGCCCATGGCATTCAACATATCGGCTAAATCAACGATTTCTGGTTCCCGTGCTACGTTTTTAATCACAGTTTCCCCGTCAGCTAAGGTGGCAGCCATCATTACGTTCTGAGTTGCTCCGACACTAGGAAAGTCAAAATAAATTTCTGCGCCGTGAAGTCCCTCAGGCGCCGTTGCCTCTACGTAACCTTCGTGTTGTTCAATCGTCGCTCCCATAGCTTCAAAACCACGTAAATGGATGTCAATCGGACGGGAACCAATCGCACAACCACCGGGCAGGGCAACTCGAGCCTTACCTAGGCGCGCCAGCAGTGGTCCCAAGACCACAATGGAAGCCCGCATCTTTGAAACATATTCAAAGGGAGCTTCACTACTAATCTCGCCCGTTGCGTCAACCGTAATTTGATTATGATTTTCGTCAAAATTAACCCGCAGGTTCAGACTTCGCAACACTTCATTCATGACGTGCACATCTGATAAAATCGGCGTGTTCGTTAGGACACTCTTCCCACTACTCCCTAAAATAGTTGCTGCTAAAATGGGTAGCACCGCATTTTTAGCTCCTTCAATGTGCACACTTCCGGATAAACGGTTGCCACCGCGAACAATAATTTTATCCATTTTTCTTCTCCTAGCTGCTTTTAAAATAAGAATTATAAATTTTTGATGTTATCAATAAAGGAAAGAAAGAAATTACTGCTTAAAGAACCAATCACAATGGCCATTAAAACCAATAGAACTTTGCCCTGCTGTTCTTTAATCGGTAAAAACCGTTCAAAATGAATTCCTTGAATGGCCCAAAATGCTAAAATCACAAAAAAAAGCTGACTAATTACACTTATCAAAGCTTGTAATCCAAATCCATTCATTTTTCATTCCTCCGTTTATTGCTATCCTTAATCTTATCATAAAATAACCATACTGTCGTTGAAACTACCCCGAGCGCACCGCTTTGGCTTCCCTCACAGAAAAAAAAAGAAAGCCATGCGAACATGACTTTCCTTTATCAAAATTAACGCTGATTAGCAACATTAATTCGATTCAAGGCCCGGCGAAGTTCAACTTCGGCCCGTTTCATTGTATCGGCATCGTGTTTACTATTGGCTTCTTCAAGTTCTCGTTGAGCCCGTTCCTTGGCACTATTAGCCCGGTCCACATCGATTTGATCTTTGCGTTCCGCACTATCGGCTACGATCGTTAACTCATTATTCGAAAATTCCACGAAACCACCGTTAACAGCGATTGTATCAGATTGACCGTCCTGATTTTTAAATTCAGCCGGCGCAATCTGCAAGGCAGCAATCACGGGAATATGGTTGGCCATGATCCCCAAATCACCACTTTGCGTTTGCACGACTGCTAATGAACAATTTTCATTAGTATAAACCGGCCCGTCCGGAGTCACGATACTAACGGTTAAAACATTTTTTGCTTCAGCCAATTAGATCCCTCCTTACTTGTCGGTATCCTTTTGGGCAGCATCGTATTTAGCAACCACATCTTCAATGGGACCACAATTTCTGAAGAAATCTTCAGGAATGTAATCGTACTTACCATCTAAGATGCCCTTAAAGCCGGCAACCGTATCCTTCACGGAAACGTACTTACCAGGAACGTTCGTAAACGTTTCGGCCACTGAGAATGGTTGTGAGAGGAAGAATTGGATCCGACGAGCCCGACCAACGATGGTCTTTTCTTCGTCAGACAATTCGTCCATCCCTAAGATGGAGATGATATCTTGCAATTCACGGTACCGCTGTAATTCGTGTTGCACTTCACTAGCAACTTGGAAGTGTTCGTCCCCGACAATCGCAGGATCCAAAGCGGATGAAGTTGATGCTAATGGGTCCACGGCTGGATAAATCCCTTGTTGGGTCAAAGACCGTTCCAAGTTCGTCGTGGCATCCAAGTGGGCAAACGTCGTTGCGGGTGCCGGGTCGGTATAATCATCGGCAGGAACATAAACCGCTTGAATCGAGGTGATGGCACCCTTCTTCGTCGAGGTAATCCGTTCTTGCAATTGACCCATTTCCGTGGCTAACGTTGGCTGGTACCCTACGGCCGAAGGAATCCGACCTAACAGGGCAGAAACTTCCGTTCCGGCTTGGGTAAATCGGAAGATGTTATCGATAAATAACAGCACGTCTTTACCTTCCTCATCCCGGAAGTATTCGGCAATCGTCAGTCCCGTCAAGGCAACCCGCATTCGGGCACCAGGCGGCTCGTTCATTTGTCCATACACCATGGCCGTTTGCTTCAGAACTCCCGAACCCTTCATTTCGAAGTACATATCGTTTCCTTCACGGGTTCGTTCTCCAACCCCCGTAAAGACGGAAATTCCGTTGTGTCCTTGTGCAATGTTATGGATTAATTCTTGGATCAAAACGGTTTTACCAACTCCGGCACCACCGAACAATCCAACCTTACCACCCCGAATGTAAGGGGCTAATAAGTCAATAACCTTAATTCCCGTTTCCAACACTTCAGTTGACGGGTTAATTTCATCAAATTTTGGTGCTTCCCGATGGATTCCCCATCGT
Source organism: Fructilactobacillus carniphilus (assembly GCF_024029675.1). NCBI lineage: Bacteria > Bacillati > Bacillota > Bacilli > Lactobacillales > Lactobacillaceae > Fructilactobacillus > Fructilactobacillus carniphilus. The sequence continues at coordinate 679,242 of NZ_CP097121.1, forward strand.
TCTGCATCAGGACCAAATTTAGGGCCACCATCAATGGTTTCCCCTAAAACATTAAATACTCGTCCTAGTGTGTCATTACCCACAGGAACTTCAATGGGAGCTCCCGTGTTTTCAACTTCCATCCCACGACGTAAACCATCGGTTCCGTCCATGGCAATCGTTCTGACCACTCCGTCACCCAATTCCAGCGCTACTTCTGTTACTAAAACATCGTTATCGCCTTTTTGGACTTTCAAAGCATCATTAATTTCAGGTAAATCGCCATCTAGGGGAAATTCAACATCGACAACCGGTCCAATTACTTGTACAACTTTACCAGCACTCATTATGCGTTAATTCCTCCTATCATTAGTGATTCAATGCTTCCTGACCACCGGTAATTTCGGTGATTTCGGTCGTAATCGCAGCCTGTCGAGCCCGATTATATTTTAATTCCAAAGAAGAAATTAAATCATCAGCATTGTCAGTTGCTGCTTTCATCGCCATTGAGCTTGACGAATGTTCGGCAGTCTTGGCATCTAAAATTGCCCCATACACTAAACTTTCAGAGTACTGTGGCAAAATGGCGTGTAACACTTCCTGTTCAGAAGGTTCAACCTCATATTCAGCGGTCAGCGCTTCCGTTTGGATGCTAGCTCCGGCTCCATCAGCACCACTCATACTTTGTTCAATCGATTCTCGATCCATTGGGAGCAGTTTTTCTACCCGAAAGTCAGACCGAACCCGGTTTACAAAGTGGTTGTAGCACACGTAGAGTTCACTAAATAAGTGGTCATTATACATCTGGGTAATTGTTTTCACAATCCCCTTCACCTCTTGAAATGTCGGAATGTCAGAAACACCGCGATACTCATAAGCAACGTTAGCGCCATTCTTTTTATAGAAATCAGCGCCCGTACCACCTACTGCTAGGATAACGTAATCATCTGCATTAGGCGTATGGTCAGCAATGAACCGATTGGTTCCGCGTAACGCGTTACTATTGTAACTACCAACCATTCCCCGATCAGACGTAATCACTAAGTAAGCCGTTGGACCTTTTTTACCTTGGTCCTGAGTCTTTGAAGGCGCTTGGCTATCTAACAAGTGTGATTCAGCCAAGTGCATTACGACCGCCTTAATTTTAGCGACGTATTCATTATACGTGGCCGTTTGCCCTTGAATTTGATTCAACTTTACGGTTTGCACCATTTGCATGGCTTCCGTAATTTGTCGGGTATTTTTGGTGGAGGCAATCCGGTGCTTGACTTCATTCATTGATTCAGCCATTGGTTATCCTCCCTTCAAATCTAAGCTTGCTGTGCGTCTTGATCTTGATCGGCAGCCGCTGTCGAAGTAAATAACTTAGTAAATTCACTAATGGCAGTGGTTAATTGTTGCTCATCTGGTAACTTTCCGGTTTCCTTGATTTGTTGTAACAAGTCTGCGTGTTGATCATCAAAGTAGTTAAAGATTTCGTTCTGGAAGCGTAACACATCATCCACCGCAATTTTGTCGAGGTAGCCGTGCGTCAAGCAGTACAAAATCAAGACCTGTTTTTCGACTGGAAGTGGATCGTGAAGTTTTTGTTTCAAAACTTCGACCGTCCGAGCTCCCCGATCAAGCTTGGCCTTCGTTGCTTCATCTAAATCAGAACCAAATTGGGCAAATGATTCTAGTTCGTGGTAAGAAGCTAGGTCAATCCGCAACGTCCCGGCAACCTTCTTCATGGCAGGAATTTGAGCATCCCCACCAACCCGAGACACGGAAGTTCCGGCATCGATAGCGGGACGATCTCCGGCGTAGAACATGTCTGCGTTCAAGAAAATCTGACCATCGGTAATCGAAATAACGTTGGTTGGAATGTAGGCCGAAACGTCCCCAGCTTGGGTTTCAACGATTGGCAAGGCCGTCATTGATCCGCCACCGAGCTTGTCATTTAACTTAGCAGCCCGTTCCAACAACCGTGAGTGGGTGTAGAAAATGTCACCAGGATAAGCTTCACGACCAGGTGGACGTCTCAAAATCAAAGAGAGTTCACGGTAAGCGTTTGCTTGCTTCGTCAAATCATCATAGACGATTAAGACGTGCTTCCCTTTGTTCATGAAATATTCACCCATCGTTGCACCAGAATATGGGGCAATGTAGAGCAACGGAGCCGGTTCAGATGGTCCGGACGTTACGACAATCGTGTAGTCCATGGCGCCAAACTTCCGGAGCGTTTCTACTTGTTGCATAACCGTGGAATCTTTTTGCCCAATGGCAACGTAGATACAGATCATGTCTTGGTCTTTTTGGTTCAAGATCGTATCAACGGCAATCGAAGTTTTACCGGTTTTCCGGTCTCCGATAATTAATTCCCGCTGGCCTCGACCAATTGGTACCAACGCATCAATCGCTTTAATTCCAGTTTGTAATGGTTCATCAACTGATTGTCGATCCATGATTCCGGGTGCCTTGTGTTCAATCGGCATTTCGGTATCCGTTTCGATCTTACCATTACCATCAATTGGTTGACCTAGTGAGTTCACAACGCGACCCACCATGTTATCACCAACGGGAACTTCCATGATGCGTCCGGTTCTTTTGACGGAATCTCCTTCACGAATCCCGGTGTAATCACCAAGGACCACGATTCCGACGTTGTTGTTTTCCAAGTTTTGAATCATTCCGTAGGTTCCACTCTGGAATTCAACCAATTCTCCGGATAAGGCATTATCAAGTCCATAGGCACGAGCTACACCATCACCGATGTAGGTAACAACCCCAGTTTCTGCAACCGTGAGCTCGTCCTGATAGCCTTCTAATTGTTTCTTAATTAGAGCACTGATTTCTTCAGCCTTAATGCTCATAAAAGTTTCACCTCTTTCTTCTGCGAGCTCATTACTGCAGTAACAACCGTTTCATTTTATCAATTTTGGTTTTAATGCTGCCGTCATAGATTACGTCTTGCGACCGCAAAATTACTCCACCAATAATCTCAGGATTGATTTGGTCCTGTAACTCAACCTGGTTCGCGTTGACCTTTTTGGCAAAGGTCTGAGCTAACTGGTTATGCTGCTCCTCAGAGAGAGGAACGGCCGTCGTTACAGTCGCAGTTACAATTCCGTGTTTTTGATTATACAATTGCTTGAATGCATCAATCACCGCAGCTAAATCGCTAATCCGACCGTAGTCAAACAGCATCTTCACTAAATTTTGCACCGCTGGCGTTGCCACGTTTTCTAACAATGGTTGCAACAGCGTTTCTTTTTGTGAATGATCCAGCGTGGTGGATGCCAAAGCAACCGTAAGTTCTGGTTCATCAGTTAAAACTGCTCGAATGACATCCAAATCTGCACTACCGGCTTCAACTTGATCATTAGCTTCTAACACCGCATAGAGCGCTTTGGAATAACGTTTCGCAACATCAAGCTTAGTTAGACTCATGACTATCCAACCCCTTAATGTAAGAATCAATCAACGTCTTTTGATCATTGGCGTCTAAGTTCTTTTGAATAATCTTGGAAGCAATTTCAATAGATAAATCAGCTACGTCATCCTTTGTGCTAGCCAAGGCATCGCGTTTTTGCTGAGCGATATCCTTTTCAGCATTTTCTTTAATGGTTTTGGCATCCAAGTTTGCGTCATTAATAATTGATTCCCGGCGTTTGTCACCAGTTTGTTGTGCTTTACTAATGATTTCGTTTGCTTCTGCTTGCGAATTAACTAAAGCTTCCTTGCGTTGTTTTGCCAATTCAAGGGCTTCAGTCCGCGACTTTTCGGCCGTATCAATATCATTGGCAATTTTATCCGAACGATCTTGCATCATCTTAGTCACTGGCTTCCAAGCAACAATCTTGACCAGCCACATCAGAATAATGAAGAGGACCGCGTAGAACAGGGCATCACCAATATTAAATGCCTCTCCAACCACTAACATCTATTGACACCTCCTTTGTTTGTTAATCAACATTAAATGATTACTTGTTGATAACCAACATTGCAATCACGAAGGCTAAGATGGGCATAACTTCGATCAAAGCGACCCCAATAAACATGTTAGTCCGTAAGGTATTGCTCAATTCTGGCTGACGTGCCATTCCTTCAAGCATCTTAGAAATCAAAATTCCGTCACCGATACCAGCACCAACAGCGGCACCTGCGATCGCGATTCCAGCTCCAATTGCACCCATAAATACTTCCTCCTTTTCTTATTCCTCAATCGATAACTTTTGAGAAACATAAACACATGATAAAGTTACAAATACGTAGGCCTGAATACAGCCAATAAATACCGAGAATGCCATCCACGCCATTTCAAGCGGTGCTGAAATAGCAAGGGTTGCAATCCCATGCGAAAATGCCATTTTCGCAATCAAACCAGCCAGCAATTCACCAGCAAAAATATTACCGTACACCCGAATTCCAAGGGTTAAGAAATTAGTAAACTCTTCCATCAAGTTAATTGGCAACAAGTACGGAATGGGCTGCAGGTAGGTTTCAAAGTGACCTTTGTACCCTAACTTTTGCACACTCGAGAATTGAGCAATCAACATTGACATCAGCGCAAACGACATTGCAACGATTGGATCGGCCGTGGGACTCTTTACGTACACAATTCCACCCACTTCAATGTGGAGGAATAATCCCAATTGGTTAGATACCAAAATGAAGAAGAAGAGCGTAAAAGCCCACAAACCATAATCCTTGGTTGCTCCACTTGGCATCGTCGACTTCACAATTCCGTTCGTAAAGTCAATCATGTACTCCAATAAATTTTGCTTCCCGGTGGGCTTCATTTGAATTTTCCGCGAGCAGAAATAAACAAACCCCAACACAATTGCTGCAACGATGAGTCCGGAAATCATGTTCCCAACGTTGAAGGTTAAACCGCAAAATTGAAAAGTACGAGTTTGATCCACTAATTATCACCTCTTTTGCCTTTCAAATAGCGAACAGTCGGCGCTGAATTCACACCTTGCTTTACCATTCATTCTAAGAATAGCCACAACCATGGCTAATCCTAAAATTCATTAGAATGATACCACCAAATGAAGTTAAATACAAAGTAAATTATTTAATGTGACCGGCAATTATACGTGATTTATTAGTTAGCAAAAAAGCAGAAATCACAAGATTTCTGCTTTTTAATTTATTTAGTTCCAAATAACCGATCCCCAGCATCACCGAGACCCGGAACAATGTAACCATGTTCGAGCCGGTCATCTAGTGCTGCTGCGTAAATCTCAACGTCTGGATGAGCTTCTTCTAAAGCCTTTACTCCTTCTGGAGCAGCCACTAAGCACACAAACTTAATGTTTTTAGCGCCCCGTTTTTTCAAGGCGTCAATCGCCATGATGGCCGACCCACCAGTAGCCAGCATTGGATCCACGACTAAAACTTCCCGATCTTCAATGTCAGACGGTAATTTCACAAAGTATTCGTGCGGTTCGAAGGTTTTTTCGTCCCGATACATCCCCACGTGTCCCACTCGGGCACTCGGCAGGAGTTCCAAAATCCCATCAACCATCCCAATTCCAGCCCGTAAAATCGGCACAACTGCCACTTTTTTTCCAGCGAGTTTTTTCGTGGTGGCCTTTCCCATGGGAGTTTCAATTTCAACGTCCTTGAGCGGCATATCGCGCGTTACCTCAAAGGCCATTAAATTGGCAATTTCGTTTACAACTTCTCGAAACTCATTGGTTCCAGTATTTTTATCCCGGATAATACTTAATTTGTGTTGAATCAACGGATGATTCATTACGTGAAACTTACTCAACGTCCCCACTCCTTTTTCTTTATCAGTCCACTCTTAATCATATCACGAAGTTGTCTACCGTGTAATGGGATGAGATTGACATAAGGCTTGCACAGCTGCACGAACCTCGTCTAGGACTTGTTCATCATCAGCATGCTCAACCGTCTTAATGATTAATTGGGCCACTGCTCTAGCATCGTCTTCCTTAAAGCCGCGTGAGGTGATTGCTGGCGTACCTAGCCGTACCCCACTCGTCACAAACGGACTCCGTTGCTCGTTTGGAAGGGCCTCTTTGTTAGTAGTAATATTAACGGAATCCAACAGGTTTTGGGCATCCTTTCCCGTTAATTCTGTATCAGTCAGGTCAATGTTTAAGAGGTGGTTATCAGTCCCTCCCGATACGACCCGAATGTGGTCAGATTGATTAAACTCATCCGCCATAGCTTGCGCGTTTTTAATCACCTGGGCCATGTAGGCGTGAAAATCGGGTTGTAAGTCCTCGTGAAAGGCCGCTGCTTTCCCGGCAATCACATGTTCTAAGGGTCCCCCTTGGGTGCGTGGGAACACCGCCGAATTTAATTGTTTAGCGTACTTGGCTTGTGACAAAATCAAACCACCCCGTGGTCCACGCAGGGTTTTATGCGTAGTGGTGGTCACCACGTCCGCAATTCCGACTGGATTGGGATGCAATCCCGCTGCCACTAACCCGGCAATGTGGGCCATATCTACCATTAAATAAGCTCCCACTTCGTCCGCAATCTTGCGAAATTCGTTCCAATCAATGATTCGACTGTATGCGGAGGCCCCAGCCACAATCATTTTTGGTTGCACTTTTTGGGCAATTTCTCGAATGGCAGCAAAGTCCAAGCGTTCCGTTTCGTGGTTTAAACCATAGGCATAAGAATGGTAGATCTTACCCGAAAAACTAACCTTAGCTCCGTGGGTTAAATGGCCCCCGGCATTTAAATCCATCCCTAGAATCACATCGCCTGGTTGCAAGAACGCAGCATACGCAGCTTCGTTCGCTTGGGAACCTGAGTGGGGTTGGACGTTCGCATATTCTGCGCCAAAGAGTTCTTTGGCCCGGTCAATGGCTAAGGTTTCTACCACATCAACGTACTGACAACCACCGTAATAGCGGTGTCCTGGATAACCTTCGGCGTACTTGTTAGTTAACACGGATCCTTGAGCAGCCCGAACCGCTTTAGACGCGATGTTTTCGGATGCAATTAATTCAATCGTATCTTCCTGCCGGACTGCTTCAGCCTGAATGGCATCCCATAACTGTGGATCTAAACGTTGGTATTCTTCTGTCATTTTCTCATCCCCCAGGGTTCTTTAATTTGTCGCTGTGTCGCCAAAATGATGCTGACCAGCTGCCTTATTGAGTCGATTCATGTACGCTTCCCCTAAACCTGTGGTCGCAAAGCCTTGAACTAGGATGGTCGCAAACGAATCATCCAGGTCAAACGTTCGTAAACCAGCGAACAAAAGATGGCTAGCGGATTGAACGTTCGTTCCTAGGCTATATGTTACTACATTACGCGGCCATTTGTACCGTTTAACTGTCATTTCCGGGGCTAAAATGCCAATTTGGGCGTCTTGTTGCCGACACCAGGCAATCACCGTTCCCCAATCTAATTCTGGATCTACAATTTGGACGTCAGCGGCGGGCGAGTAGTGCGTGTACTTCATCCCAGGAGCTTTCGGAACCTCGGCCTGATTCACGTGGTGTAACTGGTCTTCCACTGGTCCAATGACCGTCTCTAACTCCGAGCGCGTTACAGCACCGGGTCGGAGAATGGCTGGATGGTCCGTGGACATATCAATGACGGTCGATTCCACCCCAAAGTCAGTAGGTCCCGCGTCTAAAATTCCGGCAATTTTACCGTTTAAATCATGGTAAACGTGCTCGGCTAAGGTTGGGCTTGGTTTCCCAGAGGTGTTGGCCGAGGGCCCTACTAACGGAACTCCAGCTGTTCGAATCAAATCCAAGGTTGCTTCCTGATTGGGATTTCGAAACGCTGCCGTCTGCAATCCCCCGGTTACTTGCGGAGCCAACGCGTCTTTCTTTAAGGGTAAGATAATCGTCAGTGGACCCGGCCAAAACGTATCCATTAGTTTTTGTACGGCCGGCGTAATCTCTTTAGCATACTGGCGCACCGTGGCTTGATCCGCCACGTGGACAATCAACGGATTATCACTGGGACGACCCTTCGCAGCGTAAACTTTCTCTACAGCCGCCACGTTCGTCGCATCAGCTCCCAATCCGTAGACCGTCTCCGTGGGAAAGGCCACCAAATTCTCTTGGTTGATTACCGCGGCGGCAGCAGGAATTTCTGCCGGTGTAAAGATTTTTGTTTCCATTATAATCCCTTCTTTTCTAGTTGAATCCGTACCATTCGATCATGACCGGCTAAATCCCGCCGAAGCTCGATGTCAGCCGTCGGAAACTGTTGGCGCCAGAGAAATTGCACCGCAGACCCCTGGTGATAACCAATTTCTAGGTAAACTGCTCCGGTTGCCGTAAGATACGGCGCAATGCTGTGCGCTAGTCGTTCGTACAACGCTAGTCCGTCGTGGGGTGCAAACAGGGCCAACCGGGGTTCGTAGTCTAAAACCGTTTGATCCATCACATTCACCTCTGCATCGGCAATGTAAGGTGGATTCGATACAATCACGTCAAATTGTTGCTGTGGTAAATCCTCCAGCAGGTCACTCGTCACGAAGTTAACCGCCAAGCCCAGCTCCTCGGCATTTTGCTCAGCAACTGCTAGTGCATCCGGCGAAATATCACTCGCCGTAATCGACCACTGTGGACGCGCCTGCTTCAGCGCTAAAGCAATCGCCCCACTTCCGGTTCCCACGTCTAGGACTCGTAACTTTGTTTCCCGATGATCCTGCAAGATCAAGTCGACCAATTCTTCCGTTTCCGGGCGGGGAATCAGGACCGCGGGGGTCACCCGCAGCTCTAGTCCATAAAAGGGCGCGCGCCCCAAGATATACTGTGTCGGCTCACCGACAGCTCGTCGGCGCACGTTTTTGCCAAACTCTGTCACTTGGGTAGATGTAAGTGGCGTCCGGTAGTCACTTAATAACTGGGTCTGATTCCAACCTAACTGCCCCATCAACAGGTAACGAGCTTCTGAAGGATCAATGTCCTGCTCTTTAAAACACAAAGAAGCCCAACGAAGGGCTTCAAAGGGAGTCGCGTTCGGCTTAAGCATCGGCATCGTTTAAATGCTCCAACTTCTCTGCTTGATCAGAAATAATCAAAGCATCGATAATTTCGTTTAAGTCACCCGCTAATACTTTATCTAACTTGTTTAAGGTTAACCCAATCCGGTGATCGGTTACCCGGTTTTGCGGGAAGTTGTAGGTCCGAATCCGTTCGGAACGATCTCCAGTTCCAACTGCGGATTTTCGTTGGGCGTTATATTCGTCTTCTTCTTGTTGCTTGTAGTAATCGTACACCCGCGCCCGCAATACGGTCATGGCTTTGGCCCGGTTTTGTTGTTGTGACCGTTCATCCTGCATAGCTACCACGATTCCAGTTGGCAAGTGGGTCATCCGTACCGCAGACGACGTCTTGTTAATGTGCTGACCCCCGGCCCCAGAAGACCGGTACACATCCGTCCGAATGTCAGCAGGATCGATGTCAATGTCCACGTCTTCTTCTTCGGGCATAACTCCCACCGTCGCAGTTGAAGTGTGCACCCGACCAGCGGATTCCGTTTCCGGTACCCGTTGCACCCGGTGAGCACCGTTTTCGTATTTCAGTTTGGAATAAACTTTATTTCCAGTAATCATCAACACGATTTCTTTGAAACCACCCACTTCGGTATCGGCTTCGTCGATGATTTCGACCTGCCATCCCTGCATTTCAGCATACTTCACGTACATGTTGTACAAATCGGCTGCGAACAGGCTGGCCTCGTCTCCTCCGGCGGCCCCGTGGATTTCCATGATGATATTTTTTTCGTCGTTGGGATCCGTTGGAATCAGCAAAATCTTGAGCTTTTGCTCTAATTCGGCTTTTTCTTTCTCTAAGTCCGCAATCTCGCCCTTCACCATTTCGGTCATGTCGTCATCGAGTTTTTCTTGTAACAATTCCTGGTCTTCTTCGAGTGCGGTACTAACATCTTGGTAGTGATGATAAGTTTCGACGGTCTCGCGCAGTCCACCCTCTTCCTTGGACAACTTCATAAACCGTTGCGTATCTGCAATTACTTCGGGGTCACTGATTAACTCATTCAGTTCGTCGTAACGATCAGAAACCGCTTGTAATTTATCAAAAATTTGATCCATTTGGTTTTCAGCCATTATTCTCCTCTTTCCTTAATGATTTAACTTACAGGGGTGGATGCTGATAGTGAGTCCGGCAGACCGGATAGTAAGACTCGTTGCCACCCATCACCACCTGTTCTCCTTCATAAACCGGTTGACCCTCGTGGAGCCGCAGATTCATCGTTGCTTTCTTTTCACAAAACCAACAAATGGTTTTCATTTCTTCTAGCTTATCTGCATATAAAAGCAGGTACTTGGAACCCGAAAATAAGTGGTTCTGAAAGTCATTCTTTAACCCGAACGCCATCACCGGGATGCGCAGTTCATCCACGATGCGGGCAAGTTCTAAAATATGGTGCTTCTCTAAAAACTGGGCTTCGTCCACCAGCACGCAACTGATGGGCCGGTCAATCAGATTTACTTGTTCCTCGACAATCTCGTAAGCACTTGTATCTGGATCAATGGCAATGGCCGTGCGATTCAGGCCAATCCGCGATTCAATCATGCCCCGTTCTTCCCTGGTATCTAACGCGCTCGTGAGTAAGACTACGCGTTTTCCTTGTTCTTCGTAGTTATGAGCCACCTTGATAATCTCAATTGATTTCCCGCTGTTCATGGCGCCATAACGAAAGAAAAGCTGTGCCACACTATCACCTTTTTCCTCAAATTCCTCTATTTTTCATTATAGCTAATTTTTAGCGCTCCTGCATTATATTTCCCCAATCGACCCTAGCGTCGCTTATTTTCGTTAAATTATCCGATTTATGCTAAAATTTAATGGATTAGCAATTGAGAAATTAGAAGGATGTGAAACCGAATGACATTAAGAAGTGAACTTGCAACGTTAGCCGGTCGTTCCTCGTACTGGTTCTTGCATAACTTCATGGGTGGTGGAAGCTCCCTCCCCGGAAAGATTACCACTGCCATTGATCCAGATGTCTTACAGGAAATCGGCAAAAATTACGAAGTTATCATCGTGAGTGGTACCAACGGAAAGACGTTGACCACGGCGCTAGTGGTCCAGGTTTTAAAGGAAAAATACGATAACATCGTAACCAATAAAACGGGTTCCAACATGGTGCAGGGGATTACCTCAACCTTCCTAGAGGCCAAACGTCCCACCAAAGGCAAAAAGGGAATCGCGGTCCTCGAAGTTGACGAAGCCAACGTCAAACCGATTGTGGAAAAAATTAAACCGAAGATGTTTATTTTAACTAACATCTTTCGGGATCAACTCGATCGGTACGGTGAAATTTATACCACCTACCAAAAGATTCTTGATGGAATCAAATTGGCGCCCGATGCCGTGGTCTTAGCCAACGGTGACGAACCCATTTTCCATTCCAAAGAACTCCCGAACCCGCAGGTTTACTACGGTTTTTCTAACGAACCCGCTACGGGTGACATGAAGGCCGCACCTAATACCGACGGAATTTTGTGTCCAGTATGTCAGCATTTATTGCACTATCACTACATTGTTTATGCTAACCTCGGGGACTACTTCTGCCCGAACTGTGGTTTCCAACGACCGGACCTCCGCTTTAAAGTTACGGACGTTTCGGAACGAACCCCCAAGGATTCCAAGTTTGCCATCGACGACAATCAGTACGAAATCGGCGTTGGCGGAACCTACAACATTTACAATGCGCTAGCCGCCTACGCGGTGGGTCGTGAAGTTGGCATTCAACCGGACCAGATTCGCCACGCCTTTGAAAATAACCAACGCCTCTTTGGGCGGCAGGAAGAAATTAACGTGGAAGGTAAAGACGTCAGTATCATTTTGGTCAAGAATCCGGTGGGAACCAACCAGGTGATTGATCTACTGGCGACGGAACCAGATTCCTTCTCCTTTGTCGGTCTGTTAAACGCGGAATACGCCGACGGAATTGATACTAGCTGGATTTGGGACGGCGAGTTTGAACGCTTACCTGATATGGACATCAAGCAGTTTGAGACCGGAGGAAAACGGTATAAAGACATTACTTTCCGACTGAAGGTCGCCGGTGTGCCTGATGACAAACATACCATTCAACCCGACCTAGGCCAGGTAATTGAAGACATCAAACACATGCCAACCCAAAAAGTCTACATTTTAGCGACCTACACCGCCATGATGGAGATGCGGGCCCGCTTAATGAAGCAAGGTTACATTAAGGGAGGAAAATAATCATGACCATGAACATCCGGGTTGCCCATCTATACGGGGACTTAATGAATACCTACGGTGACATTGGTAACATTCTGACCCTGCGTTTTTATGCCAAACAAATCGGTGTGGAAGTGACCGACCAAATCGTTAGCCTCGAAGATGATTTTAAGGCCGACGACTTTGACTTTGCCGTGTTTGGGGGTGGCCAAGACTTTGAACAGATGGTGGTGGCCAAGGATTTACCCAACAAAAAAGATGAAATCATTAAGTTCATCGAACAAAACAAGCCGTTAATCGCGGTTTGTGGTGGCTACCAAATGCTGGGTAAATACTATGTGGACGCAAGCGGTCGCAAGCTTCCTGGGATTAGTGCAATGAACCACTACACTGAACAACAACACGAACACCGGTTTATCGGGAACATCGAGATTCAAAACGAAGCAACCGGGCAAAAATACCACGGGTTTGAAAATCACCAGGGAATCACCTTCCTCGGTGACGACGAACACGCGCTGGGAAAAGTGCTCAAGGGTTACGGGAACAACGGTGAAGATCATACCGAAGGGGCCGTTCACAAGAACACGATTGGAACCTACTTCCACGGTCCCATCATGGCGCGAAACGGAAATTTCTCCAAGCAGATGATGTTTGAAGCCCTAGAAAATAAATATCCTGATTATGATTTCACGGATTTGAAAGCCAAGGTTAAACCGGAATCATACTAATAATTTAAAGCAGTTAGAAATCACTATTACTAGATGATTCTTGTCTAAAAATTAAAGTGATTATCCAATGAAAATAGACAGTTTATTGCTAATAAAACATCAGCAATAAACTGTCTATTTTCATTTTAGCAATATGCCTTTCCTTGCTTTACTTATCAATGATGTATCCATAAATGACTTGTAATTATTTTTTAAATTTTAATAAAAAAATAACGCCACTGTATTTCCTATAAAAGCTAGACAAAAATCAAATTTTTATAGTGCAGTACACTTTTTTTTATTATCTTTTCTTTCATTCATTTTAAAAATTAATGAAGTGAAATTTGCAAACGTCGAAAAGTTAATAATCCATTGAATAATGTTATAAAAAGATTCCATAAACATAAAGTTGTTTCTTATTGAGTAATTATAGAAATCAAATGAATTAATATTTAATTTTTCAAAATTTTTCCATCCACTTGCTTTAAATATTTTTTTGAATTTTTGTTCTTCCTGTTTATCATGTTTATCATCATAAACTACTTCAGCATTAATATTTTGCATAATCTCACCAACACTATATGAATTACTAGTGACTAAATTAGAAAATATTTTACAAAAATTATAATTGTGTTCATTCTCTTTGCTTGAACTATTTAATGCAGGATAAGTAAGATGAGCATGACAATATTTTCCATCAATACTAATTAAAAGTCCTTTAACTAAAGTTTTTCTATTTTTAGAATCGTTTATATATAATTTACTATTATCGTAATTTGATATTATATGTGTATCTATTAACCTAATGTGGTTAAAATTCCTAATAGAATTAAATATTCCTTGAGAAAAAAAGGATATAAAAATAATTGAACAAAGTATAATCCATTTTATTCCAATATGATAAGAAGAAAAATTTAAACACCAGTAAAGTGAAATTAAACAAGAAATGATTATAGTAATAGCAAAGAAATATGAAAAAAAATCAGAATATTTAATTAAATTATAATAGGAAGCAGTAAAAATAAGAGAAAAAATACAAATTGTAGAACTAATAAATATAAAAAGTATAACAAATGTTGCCCAAAACATTTTAATAGCTATCATCCCCGAAATAAAAATTTAAATCCAAAAATACATTGAATATACTAAAATAGTTCCGCTAAATAACTATCAATCATCCGGTTCCGTGCTGCCATAAAGTGTTCGTTAACCTGCGGATGGACCCGATTCGATAAAAAGACCAGCGCACTTTTTCGGTCCGGCACTAATAACAATAACGTGCCCGTGTACCCACCCTGCCAGATGTAACGGTGACCCTGGTAATTACCTAAACGCCAGCCAAACGAGCGACTGCCATCCTGCATCGGCGTTTGGTCCGTGTACATAGCCGCAAATATCTCCGGCGTGTAGACCTTGCCAGGGGGCGTGAGTTGTAACATCCACTGGGCAAACCGGGTGACATCCCGTAACGAGCTAAAGAGCCCGGCAGAACCACAATCAGAGCCCAAAATTTGGGCTTTGGGATCATGCACCTGTCCGACACGGTTGGTTCCCGTTTGCTCGTCATACGTGGTCGGGACCGTCTTGCGCACATCCGGGTGAAACGTGGAGTCAATCAGTCCCAACGGTTCGAGCACCATGCGCTTAATCAACGGCTGAATCGGTAATCCACACACCACCCCGGCAATCCAACCCAAAAAGATGTAATTGACGTCCTGATAGTGCATTTTATGCCCCAAATCAGGACCCACGTCCAAGCCTAACAGCGCCGTGCGCAGTTGGTTCATGTTTAGCTGGTTCCGGTTTGGGATGTAGCCCTCGATGTTAGACGTATGCGTCAATAAATGCCGAATCGTCACCTGGGGATGCTTCCACTCCGGCAGGTAGTTAGTAATGGAATCATCAATTCCCACCTTTTGCTGCTCAAGTAACTGCATCATCACCGGCAACGTTCCCATCACCTTGGTTAACGATGCTAAATCGTACAACTGATTCTCGCGCAACGGCTGGGTCGTCGGTTGGAGCTGTTGGGAGCCCTGCACGAAAGATTGAACGTTCAGCCCCGTCACCATGGCATACGAGGCGCCCGGAATGGTTTGGTCGGCAATCATCTGCTGAATCTCTGCCTGCGTCTGCGCAAACCGCATCACTATCGACTTCTTTCTGACCTAATTTTTATTGTTCGGCGTTTTTAATTTGACTAGCCACGTCGTTGTGCTTGGCAAAGTCAAAGTTTAAAAATTCTGGATTAGTAGCAGGGAAATGTTCCTGCAAATCGGTAAAGGCCTGCATGCTTAGTTTAGCATCGGCTACCGTAAAGTCTAAGACATGACCCCCAAAGTCGTGGTCGTCGGCAAGGAAGTGGTAGTGAAAACCACCAACTGCCACCCCATTGTACAGTTGGGGGGCATAATAGCCGAGCATCGTTCCGGTGACGTCGTGCTTTTCAAACATAGCCTGATCATTGGCTGCTTGTTCCAACGTGGGATAGGGCTTGCTCTGTTTTTTCACCGAGCGGGTCTTCATGTAACTAAACTTTCCGGTTAATTGGAAGGAATAGAACAGGTTTTGCCACGGATGGCGACCGGCAATTTGGGCTAGCGTTTCATCGCGCGTTTGCTCTTGGATGGCTGTTTCTGGTTGATAATTAGCAAAGTTGACCGTTGCAAATGGAACTTGATTGTCTGGTTGTAAGACGTTCACGGCTCCGGTCGACGTTACCTGGTACAAAGTTCCGTTTAAAATGATTAATTCTCCGTCCAGGCCGTCCCCAGTTCCAATCCCGGTATCACCGTGTTTCAAGAGTTCCGAAACGAGCATAGTTCCAGAAAACAAGCCGGCAGTTAGGTCAGCGAGGGTTGAATGCTGGTATAATAAATTCTGATTCATAATTTTATCCTACTTTCTCAACTAAGGAGTTGTTTATTTTGACTGATACAAAAATGAACGGTGCCGAAGCGCTCGTCCAATCAATGATTAACCAAGGCATCCAATATTGCTTTGGAATCCCTGGGGCCAAAGTCGATCAATTGTTCGAGGCCCTCGAGTATTGTCCAGATGAACGTGCACCTAAACTCATTGTAACACGCCACGAACAGGATGCTGTGTTCATGGCAGCTGCCATCGGTCGGTTAACCGGAAAGCCCGGCGTCGCCATGGTTACTTCCGGACCCGGCGTTAGCAACTTAGCCACCGGATTATTAACGGCAACTACCGAAGGTGATCCTGTGATTGCCTTAGGGGGTCAAGTTCCGCAAGACGACATTAACCGGGCCACCCACCAAGCCGCTCGAAACACTGACATTCTGCGTGACGTAACCAAGAGTAGCGTTGAGATTCACGATGCCAACAATGCTTCTGAAGTCTTTACCAACGCTTACCAAACGGCCATGGCGCCTAAACAAGGAGCGACTTTCATCTCCCTGCCCCAAAACGTACTGGCCGAAGAAGTCACCCGTCCCGTTTTGCAACCCTTGGGTAAGGTGGACCACGGTCGGGCTGGAAAGGCCACTTTGACTGCCATTACCGAGCGGATTCAAAAAGCCAAACGTCCGGTGATTTTAGCCGGCATGAGGTCCTCTGCGCCAGCTAATACGCAGGCCATCCGTGATCTGATTCAAAAATACGCCCTGCCCGTCGTTGAAACTTTCCAAGGCGCCGGCGTCGTTTCCAAGGACCTAGTTGACCGCTACTTCGGTCGGATTGGTCTCTTTAAGAATCAACTAGGTGATTCGATTCTGCGTGATAGCGACCTGGTTCTAGCCGTTGGTTACGATCCGGTGGAATACGAACCGCGGAACTGGCACAACAATGATACGCCGATTATCAACATTGATGACGTCCAAACGGAACTATCTAACGATTTCCAACCAGTGATTGATACCCAAACCAGCGTAGCCAAGACGTTGGAATCCATTACGGATGCCCTTCCCGATCAACCAGAATTCCCTGCCGATACGTTAGCTGAGTTAAATCGCTTGCGCAGTGAATACGATAAGATTGACGAAGAAAACTACCGTCAGTACGAACAAGCTGGTGATCAAGAACGTTTGAATCCGTTGAACCTGCTGGAAGTGGTACAAAATAACGTCACCGAAGACACTCCCATCACGGTTGACATCGGTAGTCACTACATTTGGATGGCACGGTACTTTAAGTCTTACCAACCCCGGACGTTGCTGTTCAGTGACGGAATGCAGACGCTTGGAGTTTCATTGCCATGGGCCATTGCCGCTTCGTTAGTTCGTCCGAACCAAAAAATTGTTTCCGTTTCTGGTGATGGAGGCTTCTTGTTCTCTGGTCAAGAACTAGAAACTGCAGTACGATTGAACTCCAACATCGTTCAATTAATTTGGAATGACTCGCACTACGACATGGTGCGGTTCCAAGAAATTGCGAAGTACGGAAAGGACTCCGGAGTTGATTTCAATAACATCAACTACGCCGAAATTGCCAATGGGTATGGCGCTACCGGAATCCGGGTTAACAACCTCGATGAATTTGAGGATGCTTTCAAGAAGGCCATGAAGACCGATGGACCAGTCGTAATTGACATTCCGGTGGATTACTCAAACAACATTAAGTTGAAGACGTCGAAGTTGCTGTAAACTTTGATGATTATACTGAAAAGCACCCCTACTTTTATAAGTGGGGGTGCTTTTTGTAGTTTCAATATTCAATTAGGCTGATAAATGCTTAATTGGTTTAATTTTGGTGTATTCCTTAACGGCATCATCATCTAAGTTACGTAAATCAACAGAATTTTGCATGTTTAAAAAGTAAGTTTCGCTAGCGCCAAAGTATTTACCTAAGCGAATTGAGGTATCCAAACTGATTTTTCTCCGATCATGCAGGATATCCTGAATTCTAGAGGTTGGTACATCAATGTCTCTTGCCAACTTTGAAGCTGAAAGTTTGTAGGGAATCATGAACTCTTCTTTTAAAATATCCCCCATCGTGATTTTTACTGCATCATTCATAATAATTCACCGTCCTAATGATAATCTGTAATTTCAACGTTATCCAATTTATTTTTCTCAACTGTAAAACAAATTCTATATTTATTGTTAATTCTAATACTAAATTGCCCCTCTCTATCTCCATGTAACTTTTCGAGATGATTAGAAGGTGGCACTCTTAGATCATTATAGTTGTTAATCCCAGCTAACATAACTAATTTAATTGCAGCCATTCTCTGAATTTCAGTTGGTAATTTGTTGGGTTTTCCCTGAAATAACTTCCGTGTTTCCTTATCTTTAAATCTAATTTTCATATGATAAAAAATTCCCATTTTATATTCTATAATCCTACACGTTTCACGTGTACGCGTCAATAATGTTTTCATACTAGCTTAAATAATTAATTAGCGAAAAAATTAAACTCTGTATGGGATATATTACGAAAAATATTACGGTTTCTATTTAAAATAAATATTAAAGGTCCCAAGTTTATTGGTAACCAATAAATGAACTATACTGAGATAAATATCTTTAAGGAGCTGATTTTAATGAATAACGCTACTAAAAGTGAACTTAAACATCATGAAATTTGTCCGCTAGATAGTACATTAGCAATCCTATCTGGAAAATGGAAATCAATCATTTTGTGTAGATTAATGAATAAGGATCTTCATTTTAATGAATTGAGTCGTAGTATTAACAAGTGTTCGCGTAGAATGCTCGCACTCCAATTAAAACAATTGATTAACGATGATATAGTAAAAAAGAACGTTATGATTAAAGATCAAACAAATGTAACTACCTATTATTCATTAACACATTTAGGTAAGTCATTGGTTCCCTTAATTAAGGAAATGGATAAATGGGGAGAAAATTATATTAAGAAAGAACAAAATAAATAATTTATTATTGTTAATTTTTGTTCTTTAAAAGATTTGTAATAATCATGGCAACGAATAATCCTAATGAAGCCATTAAGCATACCCCTGTAAATCCAAATGATTCATAGATAATTCCTCCTATTCCGGAACCAAATGTTAATCCTAAATACAAAAATGAACTATTCAATGACATTAAAGTTGATCGATTTGATGGAACAACATTAACAATATACGCATTTAAAGACGTAACTCCAAATCCTTGAGCAAAAGCTAATAGAACAAGTAATATCAAAATTAGCCAAATGTTATTTTTAAAAACAATAAAACCCAAAATTAATATAATGGAAAAAATCGCATTTAAATTAATCGATTTTTTCTTTCCTAAAATACTCATTACCCTTCCACCAAAAAAACTAGCAATGAAATTAGATAAACCATATGCAACAAACACATATCCTGTCATTGCAATGTTTAAATTAAAGTCACTTTGAATATAACTTCCTAAAAAAGTATAAACACCGTAAAATCCAATCATCCAACTCAAAGTAATCATTAATGCCGGAACTGCATTTTTTGCTAAAAATACATTTTTAAATGAAGTTAAATAAGAAAATGGCTTACCGTTAATCGGATTTTGTTCAGGTGCAAATAAGATTAACAAAAAAGCCAACAAAGTTAATAATGCCGATCCCCAAAATGCCATATGCCAATTGCTTAGTTGTGCAAGCGTGGTTCCTAATGGAACTCCGACTGCAATTGAAAGCGATAATGCAGACATTACAATTCCCATAACCATATCCAACTGTTTACCATCAAAGTTACTACCGATAAATGCCCAAACATTAGGTACAAATAATGAAGCACCAATTCCGGCAATTGCACGATATATATAAAACTCAATTAAGGTGTGAGAAAATCCACATAACAAAGTGCCAACCAAAAATATTGAAATGCCAATAATTAACAACTTTTTTTTTGTATCGATTTCCTAATGGCCCAAATAACGGAGACCCCACGGCAAAACAAATTGCATAAATAGTGACTCCATAAGCGGCCAAAGTAATTGATGTAGCAAAACTATGAGCAATTTCTGGAAGCATCGGGGAGATGATAAAGGAATCAGCTCCAGTTACAAATACTCCAAAAAATAATCCTAAAATAGTGAAAAACTTTTTATTCTTTGACATCTAATGATTCCCCTTTCATTTCCTAAAATTTAGATCTTAAATAAAATTCATTCAAGTGAATAAATAATTACTAGGTAACATTTTATTGTTAATTAAAATAGTAGAGCCTAAAAAAGAGACATCCAATCAATTTGAATGCCTCTTTATTTTTATTGTGTTTAACAGCTTTATGATTATAACGATCTTCATTTGCGTGTTACGAAAAATATTACGAGTGAACCGAAAACCAGTGAAACCCAAGGTAGCAAAAAAGCCCGCCGTAGCGAGCTTTTGCAAGTGTATGAAAATCAGTGAAAACACGTAATTGGGTATACTGGATTCGAACCAGTACATTATGGATTCAGAGTCCACTGCCTTACCAGTTTGGCTAATACCCAATAAGTACATTAAATATACTACAATGCCAACGGAAACTTGTCAAACATTAATTCAATTGACTTTTATCATCGCGGAGAGTAAAATAAAACCGTTATATGATGATTATTGCCCGTTGGTCAAACTGGTTTAAGACGTCGCCCTCTCAAGGCGGAGTTACGAGTTCGAGTCTCGTACGGGTAATTACTAAAAAGTCGCTCATTGAGCGGCTTTTTCTATCACTTAAATTGTGAGGTTATTAATGATCTTCTTATTTTTTGTTTTTCCCTTGCTCTTGTTACTAGCAATCATCTCTGGCTTTCGGAGTAACTGTTGTGGATGTCTAGGAATCATCTTCTTTTTAATTATCCTTTGCTTTTTCATCACTTACTTTTGGCTCTTCGCCGCCTTTGCAATTGCTAGTTTGATGATTTATGCCGCTGTCAGTTACTTTAATCACAATTAAAACCGACGAACCTCTCAATTTCGAGAAGTTCGTCGGTTTTTCTTATTTCTTCGCTAATTTTTGGTTAATTTCCGCAATCGTTTGCCGGGCCTTTCTCATTTCAATCATCCACATCACCACGTAGATGATGATGAAAATGATGGTAAAGTTTGCAAAATAAGCAAAATTAAATGGGAACCATTGCGAAACAACCGCTAGGGTCGAAAAAAGCACGTAGGTCACGATAAAATGCAAAACCGTTTTCTTAGTGATGCTCCAGCGTTCGACCCAAAAAATCAAGCTACTCAGCGAAAAGACGACTCCCATTGCCATCCACATTCCTCCGGCCACCGCCGTGGCTGTCAATTCCGAATCAAAATGACTGATAAAGGCCGGACTAGATGGAAACAAACGATTCAAACTGTTTAGTTTTGAAAACAACATGGCTAACCAAAAACCAATAAATAGGCCGCCAATTGCCCCGCTAACTGTATAATTCCAAATCCGTCTCATCATTAATCCAACTCCTTTTTCATTTTCTGCACAAACCGCCGGGAAGCATAGCTAATCTGCCCCGTTTTCAAACGTACCTCGTACTGACCCGTCCGACTCAGCGCCAATCGATCCAGTACCGCTAAATTCACAATTTCAGCACTCGAAATCTGAATGAACTGATGCCGGGGTAACGTTTTACGTAACTGATAAATCCGTTGTTGCAGCCGATATTTTCCTGTGGCTGTTTCGGCATAGACCGCTTTATTTTCGGTATAAATCCGAATAATTTCCGCTACCGGCAACGCAAACGACTGTTGGTTCTGATAACCAGTTATTACGCGCGGTCGTCCCCACTGTTCGACTTCTGTCGCTAGTTTTTGCAACTCTTCGTCCTTTTGCTCAGCGTGTAACGTTGCAAATGGTTGGACAAATTGGGGCTGTAAATCAAATTCAACTTTCATCATCTTCCCTCCTTGCTGATTAGCTTAGCAAGCCCAGCTGATAAAACAATGGCTAGTTGGTTAAGTGGTCAGTTTGTGCGGATAAATGGTTAGTATGGATTCGATTTTAAAATGGGAAGTCGCTCAATTTTTTGTAGAAAACGTTCTCGAGATTGCGGAGTACTTTTTTTAATACTACCGAAATTGACCCAGTGGCGGTTGCGCATTCCCACCTGTTTTAACGTTTGATTGACAAAAACCCGTTGCAAATGATTGCCCATCATATATTTCAAATAGAAGGTTGGTCCCTTCGAAGTGGTAATTACATATGTCTGTTTAATATTAGTTAATTGACCAGTTAATCCAGTGGCTTTTTCTTCATAACTAAAATGCGGCAGCATAACTTTATCAACCAAACCTTTAACGATGGCGGGAACGTCATTCCACCAAATTGGAAAAATAAAAATAACTTGCTGGGCTTCTTTAAACGCCTGCTGATATTTTTTCACTAAGGGATCGAGTGCCTTTCCTTCGTGATACAACGCTAACTCAGACTGAGAAAAAGCAGGATTAAATTGTTCCAAATATAAATCTAACGTTTGAAATTCCATGTGATTGGACTGCAACTCGGTAGTTACGGTATTAAAAATCGCATGATTAAAGCTTTGTGAATACGGATGGGCGTAAATAACTAATGTTTTCATGAGAACTCCTTTGAGTTATATTCTTCTAGCTCTTATTTAATTTTGGGACTAGCTTTACCATCGCCATCGATGTAAATCTTAATCATCGTTTCAATTTGCATGCTAATTTTCCGTTCAACAAACTGATTTTGTTCCTGATGTTGCACCAAAATAGCTAACCCAACGATGAAACTCCAAAAATGAATCATGATTAGATTAAATGGACTTTGTAACTGATTCTCTGCTTTCAATTGTTTCACCAACTGAGTAAATTTATCCAAGCCTGGAGCATTATAATTACATTCCACCATTCCAGTCTCTAAATTAATCGGTACATCTTGATCCGGATAAAACAGTTCCGCAAAGTAATTAGGATGATTAGTTGCAAATCGAACCACGTTTACCCCTAACTGAACCAAAGCTTGATCAGCCGATTGCTTATCTGCTACTTGTTTGGAAATTTCATTTCCAAACAGCAATGAAATTTCCTGCTTTAACGCCCATAGGTATTCATTTTTATTTTTAAAATGACGATATGGACTATTGTGGGTTACCCCACATTGATCTGCTAGCTGACGTAGAGAAATATTTTTACTTCCAGATTGGTCAACTATTTCTAACCCTGCCTGTAATAATTTTTGGCGTAGATTCATAAATTCTCCCTTCTTGTGGACAGTGTCCACCAAAATATACCATACCTAAATAAATTAAGCAAAATAAAAAGAACGGTTCCCCGTTCTCATCCAAGCGTAATCGTTAAATTTGGTCTTCCACGCTAAGCATTTCTAACAAACCTTGCGCACACTCACTTCCTTTATTCCCAGCCTTACCGCCAGCTCGATCCAGCGCTTGCGCCATGTCATCCGTCGTCAGCACGCCAAACATCACCGGAACGGGACTAGCTAACGAAACCTCCGCAATCCCAGCCGTAGCTTGGGAACACACGTAATCATAGTGTGAAGTGGCGCCACGCACCACGGCCCCTAAAGCAATCACACCAGCTACGTTTCCGGATTCACTCACTAACTTAGCGACCCGCGGAATTTCAAAGGAACCTGGGACCCAGTAAACCTGGATGTCCACATCTTCCACCCCACATTGTTTCAGGGTGGCGATCGTTCCGTCTAGCAACTTTTGCGTCACCAGTTGGTTAAACTTAGCCACTACAATTCCCACTTTGCGTTCGTTCCCGTTCAAGCTTCCCGTTACCATTTTCATTAGTCAATCTCCTTTAGCATGTGCTGCATCTTGTGTTTTTTCGTTTCTAAGTACGCCCGGTTCGTAGCATGTGGCGGAATTTCTAACGGCACCCGCTTTCGGACTATGATTCCAGCGCTCTCTAACTGCTCAATCTTATCCGGATTATTAGTCATTAAATCAATCGTCGTAACTCCTTGATCACGTAAAATAGCCGCCACCAGCTCATAATCACGTTCATCCGGTGCAAAGCCCAGTTCCTGGTTAGCTTCTACTGTATCCAATCCCTGTTCCTGCAGGCGATAAGCCGCTAATTTATTGGCTAAACCGATTCCTCGACCTTCCTGCCGTAGGTACAAAACGGCGCCGTGGCTATTAGCCGAAATCGTTTGGAACGCCGTGGCTAATTGCTCGCCACAATCACACCGTAACGATCCCAGTACGTCACCGGTGAAACACTCGGAATGAACGCGTAGTAACAACGGCTCGTCCGCCGTCACTCTACCCTTACTAATCAATAATGCCGGTTCTTCGTTTGTAGTCGTTTGATACGCCGTCAGTTGAAACGTCCCAAATTGTGTCGGCAACTGTACCGGTTCCAGGCGTTGCAATTGTTGCTGCACCTGCTCTTTCCGATAAGCCTGTAAGTCGGCAATCGTGATAAATGGATATCCCTGCCGTTGGGCAAACTCCTGTAACTCCGCCTGACGCATCATGGTGCCATCCGGTCGCAAAATTTCAATGATGACTGCCACCGGCATCGCTCCCGCCAATTTGGCTAAGTCGACGGCAGCTTCCGTATGACCGTTCCGAGCGAGCACCCCACCTTGCCGTGCTTGTAGTGGAAAGAGGTGCCCAGGGTGATAAAAATCATCATGAGTGGCGTGGGGATTAGCCAATCGCTGGATCGTGGTGGCTCGGTCTACCGCCGAAATTCCCGTGCTGGTCGCCTTGGCATCCGTCCCCTGCAAAAAAGCCGTCCCAAAGGCATCCTGTTCGTGCGCCATTGGCTGTAACCCAAGTCGTTGCACCTGCTCCGGCGCCATCGGTACACACAACAACCCGCGGGCCTGTGTCACCATCCGATTCACCGTTGCTGGCGTCATCTTTTCAGCCAGTCCAATTAAATCGCCCTCACCTTCGCGATCCTGATCATCAGCTACGACCACCAAGCCCCCTTGTTGTAACTGACGAACGGCGGCCTTAACGCGTTCTGCTCTTGTCATCACTCATCATTCCTTTCACGTATTTGGCTAAAACATCCGTTTCTAGGTTAACCAGGTCCTCCACTGCCACGTCGCCTAAATTAGTCTGCTGCAACGTGTGCGGAATCAGACTAACTTCAAAGTCCTGCGGTCCCACATTTGTCACGGTTAAACTAACGCCATTAATCGTGACCGAGCCCTTTTCCACAATCTCTGCTCGGTACTGACTAGGTAATTCAATCCGCATCCGGATGGCGTTTTCGTCTTGGTCTAACTGCACCACTGGAACCGTAACGTCCACGTGCCCTAACACAAAGTGACCGTCGAGACGTTGGGTCGCTAATAAAGCTGGTTCCAAGTTGACGGATGCTCCCGATTTTAACTGTTTCAGATTTGTGCGGTTAGTCGTTTCCGGCATCACATCCACGCTAAACTCCCGTTCGTCATAACCCACGATCGTCAGACAAATCCCGTTCACCGCGATGCTATCCCCAATCCGACTCTGCCATTGGTGCGGCAAGGGACTGGCAATCGTCATCCGGCCTGAATTAGCAGCGGAATCCCACCGTCGGATTTTCCCGGTACCTTGAATAATTCCTGTAAACATCATTCTCTCCTTAAATCTAAGCGCCAATCCCGGCCTAATTGCTGTTCTTGAACTGGCACAAACTCAACCGGTCGCCCCTGATAATCGTTAAAGGCCGCTAGCCCGTGGCCAAGCACGATTGGAGCTCGATATACCACCAACCGATCAACCAAAGCAGCCGTTAAAAAGCGGGATTGCAAGGTACTCCCACCCTCAACTAACAGGGATTGAACCCCTTGCTGCGCCAAAAAATTAACGATTGTTTTCGGCTGCCACTCCAAATCTGGAACCACACGCACGTTTGCTGGCCACTCACGCTGACTCGGTTGCCGACTTAAAATCCAGGTCGGTGCTTGGTCATCCCACAGGTGGAGCTGCGTGGGCAACTGGTCGGCATCATTTACTACTGCCACTCGAACCGGGGGATAGTCCAAAGATTGGTTGCGAACCGTCAGTTGCGGATCATCCACTAATAGGGTGCGTTCGCCCACTAAAATGGCTTGTTGCTCAGCTCGCAGTCGTTGACTATCTTGGTAAGCCGCTTTCCCGGTAATCAACGTCCGTTGCTGGCCCATCTGATTCATTTTACCGTCCAGCGTCAGGGCCATTTTCAACGTTACCAAGGGGCGCTGGTGTTGATAAAAGAAGTTGTAGGCCTGGTTCAAGTCCCCCGGGTCATTAACGACGGTAACATCAATGCCAGCTGCCTCTAACATTCGTTTCCCCCGACCGGCAACCACCGGATTTGGGTCTAGTTGCCCAATAATGACTCGTTTAATTCCGACCTCAATTAACTTAGCCGTACACGGCGGCGTTTTCCCGTAATGACTGCAGGGCTCTAAAGTCACCACCATCGTGGCGCCCTCAGCCAGTTGCGGATCCGCTAACTGCCGTAGTGCGTTAATCTCAGCATGGGGTCCTCCAAAGCGCTGATGATAGCCGGTGGCCAGCACCTGACCATTTCGGACAATCACAGCTCCGACCACCGGATTAGTATACGTGTGCCCGCTTCCTTGCCGGGCCGCCGCTTGCGCTTGTTGTAACAATGCGATTTCGTCCAATTTGTTTTACCCCCTCATTTTCATGGCAAACAAAAAGCCCCACAGTCAAAAACTGCGGGGCTCCCGTTTTTTAAGTTAATGCAAAGAAGCTTTTCGACCGAGTCCGTGCCCATGAGCACCTCCTGGTCCAAAAACTGTTTGGTTTCTTCTCCCATCCAGACTATACTGTCGGTTCTAGACTCTCACTAGATCCACCGCACGAATGCGGGTCACGGACTTCGACTGTTGCCGTTACCGTCGGTCGGGAATTACACCCTGCCCCGAAGAAACTGATTTAATTGTCGCTTTTAATATACCTGACTTTGAGCTAATTGTCCATCCGGTTTAAATTTCAGCCAGTAGTTCGCGTCCACCTGACTCCCATCGTAAAGGGAAATCTGGTTCGGCACCACGTGATCTAACTGAAAACCAGCTCGTTGAGCCACGTGATTGCTGCGTTGATTTAACACCGCCACCACAATTGTAATCGCATCGAGTTGCAAATCCGAAAAACCATATTGACACAGTGCGAGCACGGCCTGGTGCATGATGCCATGACCCACGGCTTGATTAGAGAGCCAGTAGCCAATTTCGGCGTTTTGTTGCCCGGAATCCAGTTGGTCGTACCGATTAAAACCGACCATGCCGACCGGTTCGTCGTGCCACAAAACAATTAGTTGTAGCGAGCGGTGCTGCTGCGCCTGCGTGACCAACTCCTGTAAAAAACTAATTTCACTAGCAGTTGTGGTTGTCGCCGCCCATGGCAACCATTGCTGTAATGTCTCCCGATCTTTAGCAATGATGGCTGCTAACCGCGGTCCATCCGTTTCCGGTTCCGGCGTGCGCAACGTCAGTTCGTCATTCACAATTAGTTCCATCTGAATCCCCCCTTAGGTTGGAATCAGTATAAACTCATTGTGATAACTGGTCAACTTGGTGCCGTTCGGAGTACTGCAAGATGTAGATGGCTACGATGATTAACACGGCCCCAATCATTTCCACGATGTTTAAAGTAGCGTGGAACCAGAAAATACTAATCACGAAGGTAATTACCGGCTGAATCGCATCCACCAAACTAATGGCAGCAGATGACGTGTAGCGAGTAGCGTAAATAATGGCGGGGAACGTAATCAACGTTCCAAAGAAGATGATTCCGAGGATTCCGAGCACGCCACCCATGCTGAGGTGCGGAACCCCCACCCAGATTGGTTGGTGGAGGTTAAAGGCCAAACTGGCAATCAAAGTTCCCCAACCCAAGATCACAAAGGGCGGGTTATCCTTCCCAATTTCCTTCGGTAGCACCACGTAACCCGCGGCCGTAATCCCGGAAATAATTCCCATGACCAAGGAAATCATCGGAATTGATAATTCGTTCAAGTTCCCCTTTGTCACGGCCAAAAAGACTCCTAATAAGGCCAAAATAAAGACGATCAAGTCTACTTTGCTCGGGCGTTGTCGTTGAAAAATCAAGGCCCCCAGGAGGATAAACAGTGGCGCTAAGTACTGCAAGATGGTAGCCATGCTGGCACCGTTACTGCCCCCTTGTTGAATGGCCACGTAAAAACTCCCCATGTTCCCGGCTAGTCCAAACAACCCGTAGGCGACTAACCAGCCAATCGAACGCCAACTCTTAAAGACGCCAAAGATTTTACCGCGATAAATAATCGCACTTAACCCCAGCAAAATCAGACTAGCAATCGTCGTCCGGGCCGATAAGAACCAACCAGCCGGAATCGTTTCGTTCTGTGAGACAAACTGCTGCAACGTTCCTGAAAAACCCCAGGATACGGATGCAAAAATGGCAAATAGTAACCCTTTCGTAGCTCGATTCATTGATTTCATGATTTTTCCTCCTAATTTTCTCACCTTAGCTTACATAGAAAAATTACAAAGGTAAACAATCCATGTCACTTTTTGCTACATCAACTAAAAAAGAGCCCCATTCCTAAAGCAATGGTGACTCTCAGTTTAATTTAGTTCGTAAGCGCCTTTTTCCCGTAATTAAGCAGGAGGCTCAAGATTAACCCAATGATTAAGAACGGCACAAAGTCCAAGCCCACTTGATACAGTGGAATCGTGTGTAAGGCCCATTGATCGATCGTAGTCAACGGAGTCCAGCTCAAGAGCGGTTTGGGCAACGTGTGGATGAAATCAAGCAGAGCTGGGATCAAAACAATTCCGGTAGTTACCCGGTAGATTAACGTTTTCGTCCCTAACAGTGGTTTTAACAAGCCCAACAGGATTAAGGTAATCGCTAAGGGGTACAAGAAACTCAGTAACGGGGCTGAGTATTCGATAATCTTTTCCAATCCGAAGTTAGCAATCAAAAAGGCAATGGTGGTTGCCGCTAGTAAAATCTTGTGATAACCAATCTTAGGAAGTTGGCGACTCAAATCCTGAGCCAACGAAGTTAACAGTCCAATCGCCGTGGTTAAACAAGCCAAGAAGGTCAAGGCTGCTAATACCCCAGCTCCCATGATTCCGGTGTAGTGCCGCATGATGATTGTAAAGGCGGTTCCCCCGTCAGCACTAGCCTTAGTAAAGGATAAACTAGCAGCTCCCAAGGCAATCAAGAAGGTGTAGATTAAGGCTTCAAAGCCCATCGTGAGGCCTCCCACCTTGGCAACTGACCAAGAGCGATCCCGACTGGATTGTCCAAATGCTTTCAGCGCCGTAATGATGGTAACCCCAAAGCCTAAGCCGGCTAAGGCATCCATCGTGTTGTAACCCTGTAAGAAACCGTTAATCAACGAACCGGTTCCCTGACCGGGTTGCGGCATCAATGGAAGTCCCCGAATGTCACCGTACAATAAAAATGCAACGACGAACAGAAAAACCATCAGTAAAATAAAAATCGGGTTCAAAACTTTTCCCACGTTTTTGGTAACGCTCCCTTCGTGGTAAGCCAACCCAAAGGTGAGGGCAAAGAAGAACAGCGAGAAAATCAGGAGCGCTGGGGTTGCCCAAGCCTTCGGAATAAACGGTTGTACTCCCATCGAGAAGGTAACCGTCGCCGTCCGGGGCGCTGCAATTAACAGACCCAGCGAGGCGTGGGTTAAAACCAAGAAGCCAATTGCAAAGAACTTGCCGGCTGGCAACGCCAAGTCGTACATACTGTTACTTTGCGTAATACTGAGGGCTAAAATGGCAAACAACGGCAGTAAAATCGCCGACAGTAAAAAACCAATCGCCGCTGGCAACCAGTTGTGACCCGCAATTTGGCCGAGATGAATGGGAAAGATTAGGTTTCCAGCTCCAAAGAAGAGTCCAAATAGCAGTGAGGCTAAGATCAAATATTGTTTAAAACTCAGCTTGGACTGAGATTCCGTAGTAATCGTGGTCATGATGCATCCTCCTAGTGTAATTCATAATTGTCACTCCCTAAGGACGTGTGACCGTGGTACCACCTTATTTTCCCCCAGCTTCACAGCTGGGGGCTCTGCGAGTATGTTAGTTCAAAAAGAAAACGCCCTGTACTGCTCTAGAAACAGTCCAGGACGTTCTCACGTGTTACCACCCATCTTCCCAATCACATTGATTGGCTCCAGGTATGTAGTTAAAACTAACATACTCAGTGCGATAATGGGCACTCCCAACAACTACTCGGCTTTTCGCAGTTGCAACTTGGAGGTTACTTTCATTTACAAGCGGCTGATTCCCTTTGCACCACCCGGGAACTCTCTTACAGCCACTGGAAAACTACTCTCCTCCGCTTTGTTTTTCGAATTAATTAGTTGTCATTAATTTACAGGAACTCGCTTAGTTTGTCAAACTCTTTTTTAACTTTTGTTGTTGCCAACAAGCAACCAAGCTGCTTCCCACTAATCCTACTAACAGGAATGGAATGAAATATAATCCGAGCTTAAACCACGGAATCACCGCACTGCACCAATTGTCGATAGCCGTGACGGGCGCTAATTGGTGCAACACCGGTGGCAACGTATGCAAGCAGTCTAAACTGGCTGGAATCAGCACTAGTCCCACCGTTCCACGATAAACCACCGGATTTTGTTGTACCCATTTGTTCAAAAGTGCTAAGGCGATTACGGTAATGGCAATCGGATACAGTAGGCTTAGGATGGGTGCTGAAAAGGCAATGATTTGGTCTAAACCAAAGTTGGCAATCGCAAAGGCAATCACGTTCGCCCCGATTAAAAACTTGTGATACCCAATCCGCGGGAACCGATTCCCCAGGTCCTGAGCAAAAGAGGTTAAAACTCCGACCGCCGTCGTTAAGCACGCCAATAACGTTAACGTTGCTAGTAAAGCAGCGCCAAACACCCCAGTATAGTGCGCCATGATTTGAGTAAAGGCGGTACCCCCATCCGCACTCGCTTTGGTGTAGCTAAGGCTAACCACCCCCAGGGCAATTAGGCCCACGTAAATCACTGCTTCTAAGCCCATCGCTACCAAACCAATTTTAACAATGTTTCGACCCTGGTGACGATCAGACTTCGTGTACGAGCGCACTGCAGCAATGATGGTAACGCCAAAGCCTAAGCCGGCCAGAGCATCCATGGTATTATAACCTTCCAAAAATCCGGTTACTAACGAAGTCGTGCCCTGACCGGCAGCGGGAGCTAGCGGTAAGTGAGTCACGTCGCCGCGAACCAGGAATGCAACTACAAACAGGAACAGGATTAACAAAATAAACAACGGATTTAAAACTTTCCCCACACTGTTGGTAATGCTGGTTTGCCGGTACGCCAATAGCACAATTACTAAGAAAAATAACCCCGAAAAGACCAATAACGCTGGATGCTGCCAGCTAGACGGCAAGAATGGTTGGACTCCCATCGTAAAGGTGACCGTTGCAAGTCGCGGTGAACCAATCAAAAGCCCCATTGATCCATGGGCCGCCAGTAAAAATAGTAAAGAAAAGGTGCTTCCCACCGGCAACAACAGTTCAAACATATTTTTACTTTTCGTGATTCCCAGTGCAAAAATGGAAAACAGGGGTAATAAGATGGCTGATAGTAAAAAGCCGATGGCGGCGGGAACCCAATTGACCCCGGCCGTTTGCCCTAGATGAACCGGAAAGATCAGATTCCCAGCTCCAAAGAAAAGCGCAAACAGCAATGAGGCTAAGACCATTAATTGCTTACCCTTTAATCGTTGTGGCGTTTCTAACTCATTCATGTAAAATTCTCCTGACTTTAGTTTAATCAAATGCAACTAAGAAAAAACGCCCCTGTTCAATTACTGAACAAGGACGTTAAAAACGCGGTACCACCTTACTTAGCTAGTGGTCCGGATCCACTAGCCATCTCTTGAGTGCGGCCGCCCAGCGGTTTCTTAGCTCCCGGTAGTCTTGCAAACAAAAAAGCGCCCTAACCATGCTTCATGCACAGTCCAGGACGCTTTTCCACGTGTTACCACCCAGTATTTCCCGCTTCATAATGAAACGGCTCTAAGTACGGTTGCTTGGCAACGATACTCGTTTGCGATAATGGGCAATCCCAACAACCACTATTAAACGTTCGTGGTTGCAACTTGTAGCTGATCTGTCTAAGTGGATAAACATTCTATCGCACCAACCTAGAACTCTCTTTGATTATGGCACTTAGAACTGGGCTACGCTTCGTTTTTAATTTTTCTTAATTGTTAAATTTCATTCTACGGAAGTTTCTAATTTTGTCAACCGCTTTTTAAAAGAAATGATGGTGGTTCACGTGAACCTTGTGGTGCCGATAGCCCCCGGCAACCTTGTGATAGGATTTGGCGTGATAATTCTCATAGTTCATCGGCGTCGGCACGTTCATGTTGTGATCAACCGTCGACCGCCCCGTTGCATAATCAAAGGCCAAGCCCGGTTGGACGTTGTACAAGTACCGGTTCAAATGAAATGATCCATCCGTGCTGACAGCCTGCACCCAGACCCCCTTGGCCATCAGGTCATTCCCCTGAAAGACGGGCGTAACCTGATAAATCACTTTTTTCCCCGCCGATAAAGCATTCCGAACCGCTTGCTCGTTAATTGTCATCACCTTTTGGTTTGCAAACGCCGTTTGGGTAAAGAGGTTCTTCGGATTATCAATCGAGCCCTTGGCGCCTGGCGTGTACTTCCCGTTTTGGTTCAAGTTAAAGGTACAAGTGTACGCAATTAGGTGCCCCCGGTTCACCGGATAAACTCGTTCGCCGTTAACCCGTTTGGGTTGGTTTGACCAGCCTGTGGGTTTAAAGACCTGAGCGGCTCTTCCTTGTGATTTGCCTAAATTATCCTTGGTTAGGTAAGCCGTGGCCGTTCCCACCCGGTTTAACTGATCTAGATTAGAAAAATCGATGTGGCTGACTGAATAATCAACCGGAGCAATGGTATCCGGTTGGTCGTTGTTCAAGACGTCATAGGCCGCGGAACCAGATTGATAGTTAGTTTGTTGTAATTGTTGATAGAGCGCCGTCGTTTGTGGCGCCGTGGTCACTGCCGTTTGGGCGTAACTAACGGTCGCTTCCGCCCCTAAACTCAGGGTGACGCCGGCGACCAGTCCCACCAGCCAGTGCATGATTTTTTTCATCGTTTTTCTCCTTTGAGTCCGAACGTTTGTTGCCCTCATCTATCTTACGGGAATCTCTGTCAGCTGTCAAAATGCCCAAACTAAAAGCCAGAGCGTGCTCTGGCTTTTACCATTATTTTTTAATCAACTAGTTCGCCGTTACAAATCGTCTTAAAGTGTTCGACAACGACCGGAGCGCCGATAAACGGCGTATTTTTCCCTTTTGATTGCATTTCAACTTCAGTAATCTGCCGGTCAACCTCTAAGTCCCAGATGGAAAGGTTGGCCGCACTTCCGACCTTAATGTCCGTCGGCGCCGGAATCGCAAAAATCCGGGCAGGGTTGAAACTCATCCAGTTCAGCAATTGTTCCAGAGAAACCGTTCCTGGCTCTACCAGCTGCGTGAACAACAGCGGAAAGGCCGTTTCCAGTCCCGTAATCCCAAAGGCACTATCCTTAAAACTGTTGCCCTTGTCCGCTACCGTGTGCGGGGCATGGTCGGTCGCAATCATATCAATCGTACCGTCCAGTAAGCCGGCTAACAGGGCCTCCCGGTCTGCTTTAGTCCGCAGGGGTGGATTCATCTTAAACATCGGATTATCGTTCTGAATCATGCTGTCATCCAGCAACAAGTGGTGCGGGGTCACTTCGGCCGTCACGTGAATACCATCGGCCTTGGCCCGCCGAATTAATTCCACACTACGAGCGGTGGAAACGTGACAAACGTGATAGTGCACACCAGTAACTCGAGCTAACTCTAGATCCCGGGCCAATTGGCTCGTTTCTGCGACGGAAACCGCCCCCGGTAAGTGCAACTCTTGAGCGCGTTGTCCCGCGTTCATCACTCCGCCATTCATTAGAGCGTGATCTTCAACGTGAGCAGCGAGTGGCAACCCGGTTTGAGCAATTGCTACCATCGCATCGTACATCGTTTTGGCAGTTTGAATCCCAATTCCATCATTACTAAAGCCGATGGCGCCAGCGGCTTTCATGACAGCAAAATCAACCAGTTCATCGCCCCGTTCGTCCACGGTCACGGGTGAATACTGTAACACGTTAATTTGCGCCTGTTGCTGGTTTTTAGCAATCATCTGGCTTAATTGTTCCGGCGTGTTCGGCACCGGCGTTACGTTCGGCATGGCACACACGGTCGTGTAGCCACCGTGCGCAGCGGCTGCGCTTCCCGTAGACACCGTTTCCTTAGCTGTTTGTCCGGGATCTCTGAAATGAACGTGGACGTCCACTAAGCCGGGTAAAATGGCTTTTCCGGTCGCATCAACCACCGTTTGATCGGGTTGATCCAAGTTTTCGCCGATGGCTGCAATCTTGCCATCCTCGATTAAAACATCACCAGGCACCAGTTGTTGGTCTTGATAAACCTGACCATTTTTCACTAATAACTTTGTCATCGCTTATTCTCCTTTGATTTCTGCGGGATTGATCAAACCCTTGACCACCAACACGTCCGTTAAAATCGCCATCCGAATGAAGACTCCGTTTTCCATCTGTTTAAAAATCCGAGATTGGGGCTTTTCCACCAAACTAGAATCAATCTCAATCCCCCGATTCACGGGTGCCGGGTGCATGATGATGGCCGTCGGCTTTAAGCGGGCATACCGTTCCTTAGTGAGTCCAAATTTTTGGTGGTAGCTGGCTTCATCAAAGTCCCGGAGTTCAGTTCCCAACCGTTCCTTTTGCACCCGCAAGAGCATCATAACATCAGCATTCTCCGCTGCTTCATCAATCGTGGTGTAGTTCCCGTATTGTTCAAACTCGGCGTTATACCATTGTTCTGGCCCAGCAAACGAGACGTGGGCCCCTAGTCGGGTTAATAATGCCATGTTGGAGCGGGCGACCCGGGAGTGGTTCAAATCTCCCACGATGGTGATGTTTAAGTCTTTGAACGTGCCAAACTCTTGGTAAATGGTCATCATGTCTAGCAACGATTGGGACGGATGTTGCCCACTCCCGTCTCCCCCGTTGACAATGCTAATGTCTAAGTCATCAGCTAACAGTGATTGGTAGTATTCGTTTTCCGGATGCCGAATCACGGCCACGTCAACGCCAATCGCTTGAATCGTTTTGATAGTATCCCCCAGCGTTTCTCCCTTAGTCACGGAACTACCGTCAGCCACGAATTGTAAAACCTGCATCCCTAGCTTGCGTTCGGCCATTTCAAAGCTGGTGTGAGTCCGCGTACTGTTTTCAAAAAATAAATTCATCGCAAACGTTGGTCGCTGTAACCGAACCGTTTTGCCGGCCTGAAACAACTGCGCTAAGCGAATCTTATGTAGAACGTCTGCTTCACTTAAATCACTAACTGAGACCAAATCATGTTGAGCTGCATTCACCATTGGTTCCTCCTCATGCTTGTCTTGCTAACAATAAAGGGACATGCCCAAATTAACCGAGCATGTCCCTAAATAAACAGCGCCAGCTAACTTGTCAACCTCTCTGGATTGAATTAAAGCACCCGCTTTATCGAGTTGTCTAATTGGTGCTTACTTTAACGAATTTAAGCGCAAAAGTCAATCCTCCGCTGCTTGACAAGCTCGCCCTTCTTCAGTAGGATTAATACAATTAATCTTAATTTGGTTCAGAGAGACCAAGAGATCTTCAGCATGATAGTAAAATTACGCAGTTAGTGCGGTCTTTTTCTCTGAACCAGGACCGTACTAACTGCGTTTTTTCGTTAAACGGCACTGCTCTCCAGCAGTGTGCAAAGGAGAAGAGTATGACTGCAATTGACTTAAGCGCAACGATTGGAAATGAAACCTTTCAGCACCCGTTGATTAACGCGGCCGGAGTGTGGGACGAAACCGCAACAGAAATGAACGCGGTGTTAGCGTCAGACGCCGGCGGTTTAACCACTAAGAGTGCCACCCTCGCCCCACGAGCGGGAAATCCCCAACCTCGTTATTTTGATACTGACCTCGGGAGCATCAACTCGATGGGATTGCCTAACCAAGGTTTAGCGTACTACCTTGATTTTATCGCTAATACCGATACGAACAAACCAATTGATTTATCCGTAACCGGAACCAAAATGGCAGATCAAATTGACGCGCTCAAACAAATTCAAGCCAGTGATTTTGCCGGACTATGTGAACTAAACTTGTCATGTCCCAACGTAGTGGGTAAACCCCAAATTGGGTACGATTTAGAGGCCACTAAAGAAATTTTGGACCGAGTATTTGCCTTCTACACCAAGCCCCTGGGAGTTAAACTACCACCCTACTTTGACCTGCAACAGTACGATGCCATGGCCGAGATTTTAAACCAATACCCGTTGACTTACATCAACGCCATTAATAGTGTGGGGAACGGGCTCGTGGTCGATCCAGAAACCGAACGAGTGATAATTAAACCTAAGGGCGGATTTGGTGGCATCGGGGGAAAATATATCAAGCCGGTAGCGTTAGCCAACGTCCGGGCTTTCCGGCAACGTCTGCGTCCGGAAATCAAGATCATCGGAACTGGTGGTGTCACCACAGGAACCGACGTCTTTGAACTGATTCTCTGTGGGGCTGACATCGTGGAATTAGGAACGGTGGTCATGCAAGAAGGTTTGGATGCCTTTGCCCGCATTAACCAAGAGTTAGCCGACCTCATGGCAGCCAAGGGTTACCAAAATCTAGCTGATTTCCGGGGTCACTTACAAGAATATGATGCTTAATTAGAACCTAAAAGGCACCGTGTCACAATCGACACGGTGCCTTTTTAGATTGTTGGTAAACAAATCTAGGTTAAATCCGAACCTATAGTGGGTTAAACGGACTTGTTCTGCTCCTTTCTTTTCAGAAGTTGAAGTGATTCTTGTAGATGACGCGGTAACAGTTCTTGTAACTAACCGATGCTTAACGGATCTATACATTCAATCCTTATCTTTTGGATTTCATCTAATAGAGCTTCAAACCGATTTTAGTTAAATTCTTTTAGGTAGCGGTTGATAAAAATAAAAAACATATCAGCTGAATATCTAATATGTTTTAAGTTCATTTTAAAATTTTAGAATCAAAACCTTAATTTCATTTTCAATTAAAGATTTCACTTCATAATGAGAAATAGCAGATGGAATATTCATCATTAGTAATAAAAAAACACTAACCGAAGTTAGTGTTTCTTAAAAGTTTATTTGATTATTCGAATGAACCCCAAGCTACCTTGTGAGTTTCACGAACTGGGCAGTATAACTTGTCACCGTTGTAACCAGTGTATTCAACCCAAACATGCCCATCTTTGACTACGTAACCATCGTAACTGATTTTAGCTCCGGCAGGAAGGTAACCAGTAATCTTGTCCTTCAAACTAGCTGATTTCCGAACGGCGATTTGAGTGTCACCGTTGATGAAGTAACCAGTTTCAGGGTTAAACTTACCTTCGTTTGATGATTGGGAAACCAACTTAGCATCAGTAAGAACTGGTTTAGTTTCAGCAGCTGGTTGTTGATCAGCATTAGCAGTTTGTGCTTGCGTGTCAGCTGCTGGTTGGTCAGTGTTAGCGGTATGTGCTTGGCTGTCATCAGCAGCTGGTTGTGCGGCTGCTTGTTGATCAGTATTAGTAGTTTGTGCTTGGCTGTCATCAGCAGCTGGTTGTGCGGCTGCTTGTTGATCAGTATTAGTAGTTTGTGCTTGCGTGTCAGCTGCTGGTTGGTCGGTATTAGCAGCTTGTGCTTGGCTGTCATCAGCAGCTGGTTGTGCGGCTGCTTGTTGTTGATCAGTGTTAGCAGTTTGTGCTTGCGTATCAGCTGCTGGTTGGGCAGTATTAGCAGCTTGTGCTTGTTGACCATTGTCAGTAGCTGCTGCTGATTGACCTTGCGTTTGTGCTTGGCTTGGTTGAGCTTGAGCAGCAGAAGCACCACCACCAACTCGGCCGTAAGTTACTTGACCTGGGAAGTAAGAAATGGAGTCACCACTAATTACACCGCGGTTTTGAGCATCCAACATTTGACCGTTTCCTTGGTAGATACCAACGTGGTAAATTCCACTACCATCGTTGAAGAACACTAAGTCACCAGCTTGAGCTTCGGAAGCGCTAACTGGTTGAGCAGCAGCAGCTTGAGCAGCAGCAGTCCGTGGTAAGCTAACTCCATTTTGACCGTAAACATATTGCGTGAAACCAGAACAGTCAAATCCACCAGGATTGCTTCCACCCCAAGCGTAAGAAGTTCCAACGTGTTGTTGTCCAGTTGAGATAACATCGGCAGAAGCAGTATTGCTACCAGCAAACATGAAGGCACCTGCCATCATTGAAGTTGCGATTCCGGCGAACAACCATTTCTTTCCTGCTTTGTACATCTTAAAGTGAACTTTAGTGTTTTTCATAATAACGATAATCTCCTCTTCGAAATTGTCTTTTTAGGTTTTAATTTAATTAACTTACAAGACATATCTTAGCATGGCAAAAATCATTTGTGGGTGCTTCAACTTGTTCTTAATCTAACTGTAATCGTTTTGAAATATATTGCGAAAATATTAAGAAATACTTAAGTCAGGTCAAACCAGGCTACTCTAACCTTAACCAACCTTACAGTCCATAATAAAAGTGGAGAACGTCAAAAACATCCTCCACTTTCATTACTGAAATTAATCAGTTTCTTTTTTTAATTTAGCAGCTAATTCTTCGTAGCCGGGTTTACCTAGCAAAGCAAACATGTTTTGTTTGTAGGCTTCCACTCCTGGCTGGTTAAAGGGATTAATTCCATTTAAGTAACCAGAAATGCCAACGGCTACTTCAAAGAAGTAAATTAAGTACCCCAAGCTGTATTCAGATTCGTCAGGAATTTCGACCGTCAAGACCGGAACTCCCCCATCGTTGTGGGCTAAAACCACTCCTTCGTACGCTTTGTCATTCACTTCATTCAAAGATTGACCCTTCAGGTAGTTCAACCCATCCAAGTTATCTGCTTCCATTGGAATGTCAACGTTGTAAGGTGGCTTTTCCACTTTGACAACCGTTTCAAACAGATTCCGCAGTCCTTCTTGAATGTATTGCCCTAACGAGTGCAAGTCCGTCGTAAAGTTAGCAGAAGAAGGATAAATCCCCTTCTGATCTTTACCTTCGGATTCACC
Organism: Fructilactobacillus carniphilus; assembly: GCF_024029675.1. Taxonomy (NCBI): domain Bacteria; kingdom Bacillati; phylum Bacillota; class Bacilli; order Lactobacillales; family Lactobacillaceae; genus Fructilactobacillus; species Fructilactobacillus carniphilus. Next base: position 718,137 of record NZ_CP097121.1, read on the forward strand.
CATCAGTTGTTTCCACCATTCGGCCAACATCCGCAGGTTTGGTTCGTAATTTTCAATTAATTCCGTTACGTAACCCTTCCGGTACAGAATGTTACGTAAGGCAGCATACCGGTAGGCGTCGTTCTTAGTTAAATCAGCGTCTTGGTAATTTTGGGCTGCATCAGCAGCGCCGTGCATTAATTCGTTTAAATCGGCTCCCGTAGCGGAAATCGGCAATAAACCAACTGGCGTTAAAACGGAGAACCGACCACCCACGTCATCTGGAATGATAAAGCTTTCGTAACCGTTAGCTTCAACTTCTTGGCGTAAAGCACCGTTTTTAGCATCCGTCGTAGCGTAAATCCGGTGGTTAGCTTCTTCCTTACCATACTTCTTAATCAATTTTTCTTTAAAGATTCGGAAGGCAATCGAAGGTTCCGTCGTCGTTCCCGATTTAGAAATTACGTTGATTGAGAAGTCCCGGTCGCCCACGAAGTCTTGGAGTTCTTGTAAGTAAGAAGCGCTCAATGAGTTCCCGGTAAAGACCACTTGGACGCCCCGGCGTTCTGACTTCGGTTTGGAATTGTAGAAACTTCCGTTTAAGAAGTCTACAGCCATTTTAGCCCCTAAATAGGAACCACCGATTCCGATTACGACCAACACGTCGGAATCTTGCTTAATTTTTTCAGCAGCTGTTTGAATCCGCGCAAATTCTTCGTGATCATAATCCGTTGGTAACGTTAACCAGCCCCGGAAGTCAGCTCCCGCACCAGTTCCGTTCCGTAATTCTTGGTCGGCAGCGGTTACTAAGGCTTGCATTTCTGGTAACTCGTTTTCGTGAACAAATTGAGCAACCTTCGAATCATCAAATTTAATGTAAGCCATCTGTGCTACTCCCCCACTTCAATATTCTTCTTTTCGTCATCAATTGCTTTTTGGGCTAACACAAAGTCACCAAATGTAGCAGAACCGTTGTGTTGAATTTCAGGACCCGTAATGTATTTTTCTAATGAACCCACGCTAAGGTAGTTGTTAAAGATTAAGGTAAACTGAGCCCGGACTTTGTCGATAAATTCTGGGGTGCAGACTCCTCCACCTAACACAACTTTGTCAGGCCGGAAAGTGACCGTTAAATCAACTACTGCTTGAGCTGCATAGTAAGCAATGATATCCCAAGTTGGATCAGAAATTGGTGTATCTTGCCCCTTCACACCGTTCCGAGCTTCAAAAGTTGGACCGGAAGCAACTCCTTCAAGACAGTCACCATGCCATGGACAAGTTCCCTTGAAATCAAGGTCATCACGATGGCGTTTAACCTTGATGTGACCAAATTCAGGTGTCCCCTTAACCCCTAAGAAGTCACCGTTAATCACTGAACCCATTCCGATTCCAGTTCCAATCGTAATGTAACTAACCGACTTGATGTTTTCATCATGGCGCTTAGCACTTACGTATTCACCGTAAGCAGAACCATTTACATCTGTCGTCCAGAACATGGGAACGTGGAAGCTTTCCTTCATCTTGCCTAAAAAGTCGATGTTACTCCAACCCTTTTTCGGCGTCTTAATGATCCAACCGTAGGTATCAGAGTTTTTGTCGATATCAATTGGACCAAAGGAAGCAATTCCAAAGGCATCAATGTGATCAAATTTCTTAAAGTACTTTACAGTTCTTGCTAATGTTTCGTCAGGAGTTGTGGTCGGAAATTGGGTTTGGTCAACCACGTTAAAGTTTTCGTCACCAACCGCACACACAAATTTAGTTCCACCAGCTTCAATACTTCCATATAACATAATCTTATCCTCCTTGGACGGTAATTCATCTTACAATCTTATTATAGGGCTGGAAAAATTGGAATGCAATAACTTTTGTAAACGTTTACACAAAGTTTTTAAACTTTCGCTATTTCTAGTGGATTTAAATTACCGTTGGAACTTAAACCAGAGTCCTTTAATCGGGCTTTCACGTTGGTATTCGGGGTTAAACGGGAAATCCAGTGGTTGCTTGAAGGCTTCCTTTTCGATGAAAGATTGGCCCAATTGTTGCAAGGCCGTTTGTGCAGCTTGGCGCAAGCCCTTGATGGTTACCGCGGGCGTTTCAGTGGTAATGAAGACGTCCGCTTCTTTAGTGGCTAACGTAAAGACCTGTTGTAACAAATTATTCAAGTCCTTGCGGATGTTGAAATTCCCTTTTTTGGAACGCAGAAAGGCGGGTAAGTTAATCGTAATCACGTCAAATTTCAACTCGTGCTTAGTGGCGTAATCCAAATACCCCAGCAGGTCCATGGTTCGAACTTTCGGCATCTTTTGGGTAATTTCGTTAGCACTCAGTTCTGCCACTAGGTTCGTCTTCGCACTATTCTTTTGGTCCACGGCTTCACTTTGCACCGCTCCCCCAATAATGGAAGCCGTCACAAAGCCGGTTTGGTCAAACAACAGGTGCAACGCTAATTTAGCGTGTGAATTGTTCTTCAATTGGTGTCGAACTTCCCGGTAGGCTAAATCCAATCCCGGTTTCATTCCCCCGGCCAGTTGAATTTCGTAATTAATTCCATTTTCCGTTACCACTTGTTGTTGCTGAGGAAAAGCGGCTAAGTCGGTTACGGGCGTAATGGCCGCTTGGGCTTGGTACCGTTTTAACTCGTACACACCCTTGTATTCGTCTAGGACCTGATTTAGAGCATCCATAATGAAAGCCCGTTGGTGGTAAAGTCCAGCGTTTTCCCAAGTTAATAGGATCTGTCCATCGAAATTATCAATGGCTAAACCACCTAAGCCATCCCCAATGCCATTAAATAACCGGTAAGCCGTTACCCGTTGACCCACTAACGGAGCACGGAGCTGAAATGCCTTCTGGAAAAGTTGTTCAAAGAAGGCCGCGTTAATGGCTTGGTTCTCCTTGCGACTCAAAATCCAACCAATCCCATTGCCTTCTTGGGCTAAGTAAGCACTGGCAACAAAGTGCCCGCTCTTTTGTAACGCCACAAATTCACCGTTGTCCGTCGCATCAACTGGTTGTTCCAAATCCTTTAAGCTTAGTTTAGGATAGCCACCTTCAATTTTACTGGCAGCAGCACCTGTAATTTCAATTGCTCGCATCTGAATCCCTCGTTTTTCTATAATGTAGTTAGTTTCATTGTAACTTGAATCATTACCAATTAGTAGCGATTGAATGTTATAATAAAAACTTGTTTTGAAAGGAGTCCCATTTATGTATAAATATTTAGTTTTCTTTGATCTCGATAGTACCCTCTTTGATAAAAACTCCCAGGTGACGGACGAAGTCGCGGAAGCCATGGATCAAATCCGGGCTAAGGGAGGCTTGCCGGTCATTGCCACCGGACGAACTCTCTACGAAATCCCGGAAACCCTTAAAAAGACCAAAATTGACACGGCGGTTACTTCAAACGGTGACCACGGAATGTACAAAGGCAAGGAACTCTTTGAACGTCGGATTGACCCTCACACCATCGACGAACTCGATGACTTTGCCAAACAACACGGCAACTCCATCACCGTCCTGGATCAAGAAGGTAAGGGAGCTTCTCGTCACGACGTACTCTTGAAGAAAGCCTGCGCATTTGTCCACGCTCCCCTTCCCAAATTAGTCGACCGTCAGTACTGGTACGACCGGCCGATTGACATGATGTTTGTAACGACGACCGACTTGGACGACGTCTACGAAGAAAAATTTGGCGACCGGCTAAGTTTCTACCGGAACTCACCATTTAGTATCGACGTGGTTGACCACGGAGCTTCTAAGGCCAGTGGGATTAAACAACTGATGGAAATGACCGGCTTAACCGGCATTCCAACTTACGCCTTTGGGGATGGAAACAATGACATTCCGATGCTAGATTTTGTTGACCACCCCGTTGTAATGGAAAATGGACGTGAACGTGTCAAGGATCATGCAGAATTTGTCACCACTGCCAACACCAACCACGGGATTGTCAATGGTCTGCGTCATTTTGATTTAATTTAACCAATGGATATGGTACAATGTACATTGTATCTTTCGGGGTCGTTATGGATTCGACGGGTATGGTCCGTGCTTGAACTGCACTCCGTACGACGATGCGTCAAATCGTTCAGTTTAAATTATAACTGCAAAAAATAATACCAACTCTTACGCCTTAGCTGCCTAAACACCAGCTGACGTAGATCCAGCTAACTTCGTCCATGGGTTAGTCTTGGGTCCTAAATTTAGTGGACTTACGCTTCTCTGTCTCCACCTGGGGCAGAAAGAAGAGACCAATCAGGTTAGCTTTCCATATTAGCCTCGGTTAATGGCGTGATGGAAAGTGAAATTTAAGTAATTGACCTATGAGTGTAGACGTTCAGGTGGCAGCATATTCGGACGCGGGTTCAAATCCCGCCGACTCCATTGAAGCCTGGCAGATTAAATTCTGCCAGGCTTTTTATTTTAATTTAGGAGAATCAAATATGGAAATGCGCGGAGAAAAATCTTTAAATATAACAACAATTGGTTATCTACAATCAATAGATGACGTAAGAATAGATAGAAATGATAATTCATATATATTCTTAAAATTACTTTCTATTCCTAATAGCATATACGATGAACATGAAATAGAAGAAAATGAAAAAATACAGGTCTACACAACCGCATTTAAAGAAGAACAAATTGACAATGAATTTATGGAAACATTTGCAAGAAGGAAGGAGATTTATAATTATCTAAAAAATAAGATTATTTCTTCACAACTACAAAAAAAATACTTTCAAGATGGTGCAAAAATTAGAGGTCAAAATGCGGTTATACTGGGGGAATACGATGTAGAAACAGATGATAAATATTTTGATAGAATTCCAGTTTTTTCAACTGAAAACACAAACGTTAATATTAATAATCATAAAATTTTTGAAGCAAACTTAATAGCAGGTAAATCTTTAGGTAGTTTAGCGGAACTATGGTCTGATTCTGAGAAAGATATCCCTCTTTATATAATTTGGGAAAATAAAGATGATTCTTATATATATAAAATAAAAGAGAATGAAGATACACAGCTACAAAATAATAATTTAAATACTATAAGTGTATTTCCCGAAGACATAGAAAGATCTCATATATCAGAGGAATGGATATCAAAACAATATAGAAGAAATGATTTACTATTCATGCCAAGTAATAATGGTATTGAAGATATTAAATTTATCAATGTATTTTCTAATAAATATGTAAATGAACTAAATGATCTAATGGTTAACGAAGATTATGAATCAATTTCAGAAATAAATGAAGATGAAATTACATTAACTAAAAAGCACACTGACGATAACATCCAACAAAATAGTAAAGAACTAAAATTTATAAATAGATTTAAGTCAATAACTAGAAAATCTAAATTATTTTACAGTGAAAAAGATTTAATTAATTTTCACACGTCTATGAAATCAGATGGTTTAGTAATTCTAGCTGGTTTAAGCGGAACAGGAAAATCACAATTAGTTACATGTTATGCAAATGCTTTAAATCCTAAAGAAAAATCAAATTCTAATTTAAACTTTATCTCTGTAAGACCGTTTTGGGATGATGATTCTGATTTATTGGGATATTTAGATACAGTAAATTCAATTTATCGTCCTGGAGAAAGTGGACTTTTAGATACTATAAACGAAGCATTAAAAAATCCTGATAAAATATTTATTGTGGTATTTGATGAAATGAACTTAGCTAAAGTTGAACATTATTTTTCACAATTTTTATCAATTTTAGAAAGAAATGAGGGAGAAAGAAAGTTAACTTTATATGACAAATCAATTGAACCCAGAATATTTAACTCTAACAAGTACCCTTCAAGCATGGAAATACCAAATAATATAAAATTTGTAGGAACTATAAATACTGATGAATCAACTAATGATTTCTCAGATAAAGTTCTAGATAGATCAAATATAATTACATTAGATTTGATTCCATTTTATAAAATTAAAAATATAGATACTGATGAAAGTACTGATTCTGATGATAGTCCAATAACAACTACAATTTTAAATTCAATGAAGGAAAATTCTGAATTATCTTTAGAGGATATTGACCTTCACTTTTTATGGTCATTGCATGAATTGTTATATAAAATAAACAAAAACTTAGGTATTGGTTGGAGAGTAATAAATCAAATGAATAATTATATAGCTAATATCCCGAAAAATACTGAATTAAATAAAAAAAATGCAATTGATTTACAAATTTCTCAGAGAATAATGACAAAAATAAAAGGATCTGAATCACAACTTAAAGATCTTTTAGATTTAGATTTAAATAATGAAAAAAGTATTTATCATCTTTTAGAAGCATACAAATCAATTTCTAGCTTTGAAAAAACTAAAAAAATAATAAATCAGAAAAAGAAGGAGCTAGAAGATTATGGATTCACAATTTAATGTTTATTTAAATGGTCAACCAATAATCTTTAGTAAAAACAAGAAAGATTTAAATACCAATAAAATTCTAACGTTCAAAGAGTTCCATAATTTGGAATTAATATTTAAATCATCTGTAGATGATATAAGTTTGGAAATTCCATCATTAATGGACTATCCAATCAAAAAAATCAATCAATTAGATTTTAATGACGAAATAAAAATTTATCCGAACGATACGCCAATATATCTTTACGAAAGTGAAAATCAAAGAGTTCCAATTTTACCAGGAATTTATGTAATAATCGTTAATTATCAAAAAAATAAATTTTTTGGACAATTTAAAATAGATCTTAAAGATTTAAGCGAAAATGATTGGGAAAGAATGATTGATGATATTGAAAATACTTCAATTGGGCTTGCTCAATCAAGTAATAAATCAGGAAAATACAAACCTTTTGATGAAAATAGAAACTTTATTATTAGAGAAGCAAGTAGAGAAAAATTAATTTATTATTGTAATAAAATTGAATACCTTGCTAACCAAATTGAAAAACATCCAAAATTTAAAATTCAAAAAAAGTACGATTGGATCAATAAAGGTAAAGAAAAATTTATCGACGGGAAAACATTAAAGCATTATTCTAACATGTCTACAAAAGTACTAGCCCCGTCAAGAATATCTAATTATAATATTCCTCCAAATCAATTTATTAAAAATGTTTTTAATAAATTATTACGTATCAGCATTTCAACTAAATTAGATTTGGAAAAAATAAACAAGCAAATAAAAAACGAAAAAAACAGTTCTTTAAGATCCAGAAAAATAAAAATAAGTATATCAAAAATAAGCGGTTTAATATTCGCTCTATATAATATTATTAATGGTCCAATTTTTGGAAAAGTTAATACAACTCAAGAAAAAAATATTCCAAGATCCGTTATTTTAAATCAAAGATATAATGGTTTATACAAAATACTTAACGAAATTAATAATCCTAAAGATAAATTAGATCCTGATGTTCCCTTTAAATATTATTGGAAAGATACAGCAAAATTATATGAAATATGGGTTTTCATAAAAACGTTAAAAGCCTTGAATGAATCTGGATATAAACCTAGCAGATGGATATTTGATAATGATAAAAATAATGAATTACATCAAGGAACATTGGTAAGATTTGATTCTCTTAAAGACAACATTTATTTAAATGTTGTCTATGATGAAGAACTAAAAGCAACTGAAAAGGAACTTAATTTAACACATCCATTAAAAACAGATAAATTTAATAAAAGAAGGCCTGACATAAGAATTGATATTTTCAAAAAAAGCACAAACAACTACTTAGGATCTATTATATTAGATGCGAAATATATGAAATTGCATAAGATATCAAATAAAGATAGGGTTCACAAACAACTACATTCATACGCAAATGATCCCAAAAATCCTGATCTTCTAAAAATTGACCACAGAATTAGGCCAATTGCAAATGTTGATGCAATTGCAGCCTCAGGTGAAGAATCAAAAAAAATAAATAAAGATGAATTTGAAGAAACTACATTTTCATTTTTAATACTTAATCCATCAACTGGATTTAATCAATTTAAAAAAAAGATAACTTCTCAAATTGATGCACAAGTTTCTTATATAATTAAAGAACGCCATATATATGACTAATAATTAATATAAATATCGTTTTACTTTAACTATGTTGTTTTCATTATATGTTTATCACTTCGGATTCACAAATATCACATTAGTATTTTTTACAAATGATTCTTTTTTAGTTAGACTGAAGCCTAAGGAGGTGGATGTTATGAACACAGAAAGAGTCTTGTCCGCAATTAGAGCTGTTGCTCCCACCGAACGTCCCACTTCAACTTCAAGAATTAAAGCCATTCGCCAGCAAACCGGATTATCCCGCAATGAGTTCTGGCAAGTGGCTTTAGACCTAGAAGATGTTAATCTAATTTCCCTCGAAATCGTTGATAATGAAATCAAAAATATCTTAATCCACGAATCAGTTGATTAACGATTAATCATTGAATTTAGAAATTCAAAAAGCGCACTTCATAATCTGAAGTGCGCTTTTATGTTACAAATTATTGAGCTGTGTAACCACCATCAACAACTAATTCAGTTCCAGTGGTAAACTTCGATTCATCTGAAGCAAGGTAAACGCAGGCATACGCGATATCTTCCGGTGCTCCTAGATGTCCCATCGGGGTCTTGGTTCTTTGTGACATTGCTTTTTCCAAATCGGCTGAAATCATCGGCGTCTTAATGTAGCCAGGATGAACGGAGTTAACCCGAATTCCATCGTCTTTTAAAGCACAATCTAAGGCAGACGACTTAGTCATCATTTTAACTGCACCTTTAGAAGCATTATATGCCCCTAAAATCGGATCTCCGACAATTCCTTCAATGGAAGACATGTTAATAATTGATCCCGCAATAGAATGTTTTCTCATTTGGTTAATTGCTTCTCGAAGACCATAGAAAACCCCGTTCAAATCAATTGCAAGAACCTGGTCCCATTCTTCATCAGTCGTATCAGCAATGGTCTTACCTAATCCAACCCCAGCATTATTAACCAAGGTTGTTACCGGTCCAAAGTCCTTTTCTGTTTCCGCAAAGATTTCGTTCCACTGTTTAGAATTAGAAACATCTTGTTTGAGGTACTTAGCGGAACCAGCCACCTTCGCATTAAGTTTTTCAACCGCTACTTGCCCTTCATCGTCTTTTCGACAGGTAATGGTAACTTTAGCACCCTCTTCCACAAATTGTTCTGCGACTGCATAACCAATTCCTTTACTACCACCAGTAATAATTGCTACTTTATCTTTCATTCGGTCTGCCATGAAAATCAACCTCCAGTTAATCAATATTCAAATTGGTGTAAGCGCTATCACTTATCCTGATTTAATTATAACCTATAACTAATAGATTAAACGAATAATTTTATTTAAAGTATCTTATAAAAATTAAGCACGATTTAAATAAGTAAAAATACAAAAAAGAACTCCCCAATCATTGAGGGAGTTCCTTTTGCATTTAATCACAATTATTTCACTACTTCATACAAAGCATCCGTTAAAACTCGCGAAAGATTAATGTGTTCCCGTTTGGCCTTTTCCTTTAACGCCCTTGGAATGGTCACGTTCGTCCGGACCGTTTTGGAATACCGTTTTTTAAAATCATCAATGTTAATCGCCACGTAAACTAAATTTTCATCATCTTGTAGCTTTAAATCCTTGGGATTTGATGCTTGCGGATAATCCTTTTCATCCACATCTTCTAACAAATTTCCCATTGCATCCTGAGCCATTCGAATTGCATCCTCAACGTTGTCACCTTGCGTATAACCACCATCAATGTCTGGAATGGTCACAAAAACATCATGTGCTTCTTGTTTCAAAATCACTGGGTAAACCAAAATTTTTTCTGCCATAATTTTGCCTCCAATTTTTCATTAGTAACTTGTAATAAATTGATCACCTTTTAATCCCTGATTGTTTTAAAATGGCATTTTCTAATCCTTTTCCAAGTTCCTTCGCATGTTGAGGGATGATTACAGTAACGTTACTAATAGGATTGTACATTTTTAAATGTGATGTCCCATTTTGAGATTTTTTGATAAACCCATGTTGCTCTAATAACTTAACCATCTTTTTAGGGGTAATTGGCAACTAATCCACACTCATTTCTATAGATATATTATACACATAAAATGCGTATACAAAAACAAAATTGTTCTTCCCTATTTAATTACGGAAACTTTCCTTAAATCGCCCCACAAAAAAACAGGACCAACCCATCAGTCAGTCCCGTTTCATCTCATTTATTCTAAATTAGCATGCCGCTTGCGCATGTCCGGTTCACTAACTCCGGCAAATTGCATATAAGCCAGCGTTAGTGCATCGCCAAACAACCACACGGATTGCTCGAACAAACTCCCCATCGGTTGGACAGAAGCCTGCTCTTCGCCCACTAGGTCTTTGCTCTTTCCGGGCAACAGCGTCACTTGCTGAGCTAAATCAGCTAATGGTGATTGATCCGTCGTAGTCAACAACCACACGTCAACAACCACACGTCAGCATCCGCTTGCCGCGCGGCTTTAGCAATGTTAACCGTCCCCGTCGTGGTTCCCGATGCCGAAGCAACCAGCAACAAATCACCGGCTTGAATCGCTGGGGTCGTGGTTTCACCCACCACGTAGGCCGTTTTCCCTAACTGCATCAAGCGCATCGCTAGGCCTCGCAGTGCGAGACCAGAACGGCCACCGCCGTAGACAAAGATCCGTAGTGCTTGTTGCAGCCGTTCCAACTCTGCCTTAGTGATTGTCACGTCTTGTCGGCCTAATTCTGCCAGAATCGTTTGCCACATCAGTCTGCGCCTACTTTAATTTAGCTTTGAATTCAGCAGCAGTTTTCGCAGGGTCGTCAGTTGTGGCAATTCCACCACCGACAATCAAGAGGTCCGGATCCGCAGCCTTAACTTCGTCCACGTTGTCGAGCTTAATGCCCCCAGCAATCGCCGTCTTGGTGTGTGTAACGTTTTCCTTGATCTTAGCAAAAGTAGCAAATGGCGTTTCACCCTTGGCTTGTAAATCATAACCAGTGTGAGTTCCAATGTAGTCGGCTCCCATGGCATCAATTTCACGAGCCCGTTTAGCCACATCAGTCACCCCAATCATGTCCACCAGGATTTCCTTACCAGCATCGTGAGCGGCTTTAACGGCATCCTTAATGGATTGATCTTCAGCTACCCCTAAAATAGTAGTGATGTCAGCACCGTACTTAAAGGCTTGGTCTACTTCGTAGGAAGCCACGTCCATAATCTTTAAGTCTGCCAACAAAGTGATGTCTGGAAATTGCTTTCTAATCTTAGCTAACCCTTCCAGACCAAAGTTAATTACCAATGGAGTTCCGTATTCGAAAATATCGATACTGTCCTTCGTTTTGTCGATTAATTGAATGGCGCCGTCCACATCTTCTAGGTCAATTGCGAGTTGAATTTTCATGATTAATTACCCCTTACTTATTTTTTGTATGCTGTAATACCTTATCATACTGAATTCCATCTACAAAAAGATGTGCTTACAGCGTCAATAAGAACGCAATTTATGGTGTCCTAACTTATATGTACGAGAATTATAATCATAAAAATACCCCATAAATTACATCTTTAATTTATGGGGTATTGCTTAATTGTGATTAAACCTAGAGAAATTTATTGCCAGTTTTTCTTCTTTGAAGTCAATCCAATTCCCGGGTTAAACGTGTTCGTCGGATCATTTTCTTGGTAGTGATGTACCAATGCCTCTGGAGCGTGGTACAAGTGTCCCACATTGTGTTCAGCTGGGTAAATGGCTCCCCGGGCGTCAAATAATTTTAACATTTCCTTTTTCAATTCGTGGGCATCCACGCCTGGTTTCAAAATGTAATCTTGGTGCATGACGTGGTCTAAGAAGTGACCGTAGTACATCTTGTATTGAATCTGGTCATCAATTTCCTTTGGTAAGGTTTCAAACCATTTTTCCTCATTCCGTGGTAACGCCACATCCAACGGCAAGATTTGGTTGCCCTGCTTTTGGTGAGTTTCTTGGTACCGAATTGGCACGGAAGCAGCCACGTACCGGTGAATGGCCGCCACGTTCGCTTCGTGTGGCGTACATTCAAAGTAGCTCCCCTCGTTGTCCTTAAAGAACTCATCGAGGTATTGTTTTGCTTCGGCAATCCCATCATCCGCCACCTTCAGTTGTAGATAGTGGTCATACTTGTTCCGGAACTCTTCCATTCGTTTCGGCAATTGGTTCGGGAAGAGTACGCTGGACTTTTGCAAGGTCCGGTCAATGAAGTCGGGTTTAAAGGTTGGAATATGACGTAATTTTCGCTCGGTAGCGGCACGGAAACTAAACAGGAACGGTAGCGGATTGGTTCCTAGATATTCAATCACCATCAGGGAGTCTTTTCCGTACTTCTTCGCCAGATCATAAGCATCCTTGTGCATGTATTCTCCAGAAATTGGCAGGTGATTGAACTTCGTCAGGATGTGCCGTCTTAATTTTTCTAAGACATCCGGATCGTTGGTTCCAATGTAAAAGACCTTGGTTTCCTTGGGCTTCGGATACGTATCCAACCGAACGGCAAAAGCGACTAACTTACCAGCAGAACCAGAAACTTCGTAGAGTTCCTGTGGATCTGCATTGTAACGCGTCGGTTGGTCAGAAGTGACGTTCCGCACCCGTTCCTCATAGTTCCGGTTGTGCCCCACCCGGTCTGGATCATATTGAACGTCCTTAGCAGAGTAATTGTGGTTTTCAAGATTCGTTAAAATTTCTTCCGGCGTGCTTCCCAGTTCAATGCCGAGGTGGTTAACTAACTTAAGTTGCCCGTCAGCAGTAATTTGGGCATACAGCGCTAACTCAGTATAAGCTGGTCCCCGTTGAATCAAAGCTCCACCGGAGTTGTTGTTAATTCCACCAATGACCGTGGCTCCAATGTTAGAAGACCCAATCACAGAGTGCGGATCACGATGAACCTTATCCAGATTCGTTTCTAGTTCATGCAACGTGGTTCCCGGAAAGGCAATCACCTGCTTGTTATCGTCAATCAGCTGCATGCCCTTAATCCGCATCACGTTAATCACCAGCACGTCACGGTCGTACCCACCATCAGTAGGCACAGAACCTTCCGTTAAGCCGGTATTAGCAGCCTGCATGATTACAATCAAGTCGTTTTTTTGGACCACTTGCAAAATTTTCCAGAGTTCTAATAACGAACCTGGACGAACCACGGCTAAGGCGTCTCCACGACCGGAACGATACCCTTCCCGATACTGCAGTGATTTTTCCTTCGAGGTAATCACATAGCGGTTCCCCACGATGTTTTCTAAGTCATTAATTACTGTCATTGTCCTCAATCTTCTTTCTATGTACAGTTAATTTGTAACCGTTTTCTTAACCTAAAACTATTATAATTCATCTAATTTATTTTCACAATATTAATGTAAACTTCACAAATTAAAAAGCACCTTCAATCAAAAAATGATGAAAGATGCTTAATGTTACGCTTTAATTGTCTAATTTCACAAATCAGCCCGTCGGAAAAAAGTAGTGAATAATCGTTCCTGACTGACATCCGTTTGCCATAAATCTTCGGGATGCCACTGGACGCCCAGCAACAATCCCGAATCATCTTCCACTGCTTCCGGCACCCCGTCGGCGGCTTCTGCTACCACATGAAGATTCGGAGCAATTCGGTTTAAGCCCTGATGATGCCGCGAATTAACTCCGGTTTGGGTTCCTAATGCTCGTGAAAGCTGGGTACCTGGTTCTACTTCGACCTCATGTACCTCTGCTTTCGCTAATTTACCGCGTTGCTCGTGAATCCGGGGATGACCAGGAAATTCGGTCGGCAAGTCTTGATACAAACTCCCCCCAAACGCTACGTTTAACAGTTGATAGCCACGGCAAATCCCTAGGACTGGTTTGTGCTGATTTAACGCCGCTTTAGCGACTGCAAATTCAAATTCATCGTGCAGTTCATAGCTATCAGTGGTTTCTTCCTGTGGACTCTCATTAAAAAATTCTGGATCAATGTCCTGTCCCCCAGGAATAATCACCGCATCCACCATTTTAACTAGTTCTGGAGCCATTTCTGGTTTAACCACCGGTAAAATCACCGGAATGTGCTGATGCTTGGTTACCACGTCAATAAACGTTTTGGGCAAGCAATTGGCCAATGGTTGGCAGTAAAGGTTGGGTTCCCCAAGGTTCACGTTAGCTGTAATTCCAATTCTCATTGGTCATCTTCCTTTCTCAGTTAGTCGCTGTAACAATTCTTCAAATTGCGCTTTATTACTAAGAGTATAGCTGTTTTGGTTGCATTTGACTAATAATTGCTCATCTTTTACATCAGCCTTCCAGCCATGTCGACAGCAATCACGATAACAACCTTGCCATTGTTCGGGCACATTTTTCACCTGAGCCAACTGGGGCTCCACCTGATAATCCCGTTTTAGCATCCGACCCCGCCGCAATCCATAATTCATCAAAGAGCCATGTTCCATAAAGGTAACTAGCTTCCCACTAACCGTTTGTTCCGGATTGTGAACCGCCATTTTTGCAAAGTTAAGTGCTTTATTAAGACTAATGCGTAAATCAGCTGGCGCAGCCGCTACAATTTTATCTAACCGCTGCCATAGTTGTTCTACCTGAGCATTTGCCGAAGCGGTTACTGGCGTTTCTGGATGCTGTAATGCTACTCGATCATGATAATCAGCTGCTTGGCTTAACGTCGCTTTTTCCCATTGCCGAGGATTAACCACTGCGTCCATCACTAACAGATGTAAAAAACTCAGGGTTAATTGATTAATCCCATCCTGCGAGAAAGGATTCAAATCGAAAAACCGGAACTCTAAATACTGGGCACCTACTTCTTGTAAAGCAGCAAAAGTTGGAACTCCCTTTAAGCGAATTGGTCCATGAAAATCACTTGGCGCCACCAAATCCCCAGTGGCAACATAGTGTTCTAACTGATTAACAAAGTGAGTAAAACTACTGTAATCAGGTTCAAAATTAGCATCATTATTAAACCCATACTTACTTGAGCGAAATGAACGGACCGGTTGCAAACCTCGTAAGTCAGTGGGAATGGTATCTCCCGGATTCTCACTAATTGGTGCCGCCCCAAATAAATAAGTTAATAACCATCGATACCCCAGGACCTGTTGGACAATTTGAAACAACATCTGGTTGCGAGCTTGAACTACATCAGTGAGATGGTGCTGGTTTTGATACCAACTAAGCAATGCCGTCGTGGGCGCATAATTAACGTGCACTCCACACATCAATCCATAAAAAGGACCATACTTCTCTAACATTTTTTCGAGGTATTTTTGATACCACGGTCGCGCTCGAAATCCCTGCGGTAAGTAATTTAAATCAGTTTCTCCTAATCGCGGTGGCATTGACAGTGGCCAAATTAAATCATCGTCTGGTAAGGCCTGTTGTAAAACGGCTTGTAACGTATGGAGATGATTTAAGCAGGAACGCGTAGAATGATGTGGTAATGTGACCAATTCTTCCTGACTCTCAGCAAAATCATTTTGAAAAAAGACATGCCCACGGCGTTCTCCTAAGCTAGCTGGATGCAATTGTTGCGATAAAGATTGGTGACGTGAACTAACGCGATGTTCTTCGACTTCAACGCCAAAGGTTCCTTGATACAAGTAACTTGGTAATTGCAGTGTTTGTGACGTAGTTCCAGTTTTCATAGTTTTTCCTCCTACTAAAAAAGGAGCCAATCCAAGTTGGATGGCTCCCCTTCTATTAATGAAAAGAGCCTCCCGTCAGTTTTAAAAGACGGAAGGCTCTGATTAATTAGCTAGTAAAAATAACCAAGAATCATTCACTCACCGTCGTGAAAATAATAGCTTGGTTAATAATGGCTAAGTTTTGCTTACGACGGTTCATGACAATTCCTCCTTCAATTATTTGATATAATATATTAAGTGCCAATCATCATGTCAAGTTATTTTTTAAAAGAAGGAAATCTAATGAACCAATTAACGCTCCAACAACTTGAACAACAATATTTTTACAAAACCGAACTAATGCAATTTTGTCGAGAACGCAATCTTCCCACCACTGGTACCAAGGCTGATTTATTTAATTCCTTAGTGGAGTTTTTTAACGGAAATCCGGTTCCTTCTACTATCAAACAATCTTATTCACAACCAAAATCAACTTCACCAAATTTATTATCGTTAAATACCCCACTAATTGACCCTACTTTTAAATTTAATAAAGCAACTAGAACCTTTTTGGCCACCGCTTTAAACCAAAAAGAATTTCATTTCACCAAAAAAATGGCCGCTCTACGAAGAAAAGCGCGTAAAGAACATGATTCCCGCTTAACCATACAAGACCTTTTAACTGTAAATGAATTAAGTACAGAGAAACTTCAATCCACCTCAGAAGAGCAAACTTACCAGTGGAATCATTTCGTCAAAGATTTTTGCCAGGATCCAGAAACCAATATTTTCCCCAATAAACTAGCAACCGCCGCGATCCTTTGGAAACATGTTAAACAACAACCAGGAACAAAAAAATTTTCAGCAGACTTACTACAACGTTTTTCGGCTGAACTACGACCATTACAGCACCCAAAAAGCGACCGTTAAACAACGGTCGCTTTTTACTTTAAGTACTCTGCAAATAATTTTTCATAAATTTCAATGAAGTCAAACCACATTTGTTCCGAGGCAGCTTCATTAGTTTGGTGCATCTTCAGTGGATTTCCAGGACCAAAGACGGCGTAATTAGCGCCTTCCAACTTATCACGTAACAATTCCGAAGCGTCGGTTCCACCAGCCGCACTCAACACGGCTAGCTTGTCAGTCGCAAAGGGATTAAATCCCTGCTTTTCCAACATTTCAGCTCCTTGTTGCTGTTCATCTGCCGAATATTGCATCGACTGCATGTATGGCGTGGCAATTTTCACAATCTCCCGGATTAAGCGGGAGTCGGGGTTAGCAACCACCGGCGGAATGTTCATCAGTAACTTAACCTGGATTTCACCCTCGTGGTTTGCGTTAAATTCATCTAACGTTTCGTTAAAATCTGCAATCACGGCTTCATTATTATATTCCGGGACAATCCGAGTATTAATTTGAGCTTCAGCTTTAGCAGGAATCGCATTAATCTGGATTCCCCCTTGGAAAATATCAACTGTAAACGTGGTCTTCCCCAACACAGAATCAGGACGTTGTTCCGCTTTTTGTTCAATCTTGGTCTTAACCGCTTCTAAAAAGTCCATCAGGTTTTGAATGGCGTTAATCCCAAAGTTAGGCCGCGAACTGTGCGCTGCTTTGCCGACGGAAGTGACGACAAAATCAACTTCTCCCTTGTTCGCATACACCGTCCGATAACCCGTTGGTTCCGCAATTAGCAACGTATCAACGTCCTGCATTACCCCTTCCGCGTGCAAGGCACGGGAACCCCGCATATCGCTTTCTTCTCCAGCAGTTAAAACGAGGCGAAGGGTTCCGTTTAAAGGCACCTGGCGGTCGTGGAGTTCAATCATGGCAATTACTAAAGCAGCCACCCCACCCTTCATGTCGGTGACTCCGCTTCCGTAAAACTGACCATCTTTTTGCACCAGTTCAAACGGATTCGTGTCCCAATCAGCTTCATCAACGGCTACCGTATCTAGGTGTCCACTCACGGTAAAAACGGGCTTTTGGCCCGTGCCAATTTCTGCAATTAAGTTCGCCTGTTGGTGGCCTAAATCATGGATTTCACTTTTAATTCCGTGTTCTGCCAATAAATCCCGAATGTACTCAGCGGCCGCGAGTTCGTTGCCACCAATTGTTTTAAACCCAACTAACTGCCGTAAGACTGCTAGTTTTTCCTGTTGTTCCATTTTTATCCACCTAACTTTACAACTTATTTTAATTTTTTAACGAAGACTAAATCGGTTTGCGGGTCATCACCAAGTTCAAAGGTATGGGTAGTTTCTTGATGAAAGCCGATTTCTTGGTAAAAAGCCTTAGCCTTTTCATTTTCACTCCATACCCCTAACCACATATAATCTTCATCCCGATTGACTGCGGTCTCTTCAGCAAAAGTCAAAAGTTTCGTCCCTAACCCCTGCCGTTTAAAGGCGGGCAGAACGTAGAGTTTTTCAATTTCCAGTGACTTCCCCTGATAAGTTTCGGTTTGCGCTTCGTCAAAATTTAGCTTCATATAACCTCCAATTTTACCATTCACCAAAATAAAGTAAAAGGCACAATTGGGTTGTTGCAGCTGCTTTTTAACTTGCTCCAAGGAGTAATTTTGCTCCAAATAATCCGCAATGTTATGGTCAGCAGACGTCCCCCGATAAGTATCCCAAAAGGTTTTCACAATCATTTGGTGTAAATTCCGGACCGTCTGTTTACTATTCGTTAAATGTTTAATTTCAGTTGTCATGTGAACTCCAATATTAATTTATTTCGTGAAAAAAGCCCTTCCCTAGAGAAGGGCCCTTTTTACTTGACGTCAAATTCAACCGAACCGAGTTGGTGATCAAAATCAGCCCGCCAGTGACCCTTTGTTAATGGAACAGGAAGTAAAAACGTTCCAGTCGAAACGTGTTCACCAGCGCGTAATTGTTGACCACGACTAGCTAATTTTTGCACCAACCATCGTAAGGATTTAACTGGATTTCCGAGTACTTCACTAGAAGTTCCTGTAGCCACCTGTTCCTGATCATGGAAGAGCTTGGTGTTAACCTCAGCTAGCTCTGCTAGTTGGAAATTAGTCCCAGGCATCTCCTTTCCGTATACTACGGCACCGCCAACGGCTGCATCTGCAATCACAAGATGTTTAGGTAATTTAGGGAACCAATCACGAAAGCGGCAGTCTGGAATTTCCACCGCCGGAGCAATCGTCGTTCTCTCCAGTAAGTCTTCTAAGTCGTCCTGAACGCTCAAGTCTGCTTGTGCAGTAAAGACCAGTTCCACCTCAACTAACGGAGCTAAAAACAAACTAGCCGGTAGCTGAGCACCGGAACGAAAGAAGCGTTCGTCTAACTGGGCACCGTATAATGGTTCCGTAGCGTCAAACATCGACTGCGTTTCCGCGCTAGTCAAACTAATCTTGTAACCGCCTCTTTTATGCTGTTTGAGCTTCATGAGCCGGTCTTGAACCTGATAGGCCTGTTCGTCAGAAAAAGTAGGAAAATCAGCCATTTCTAACGGCTCTTGGTCGGCGTAGGCTTGGTACAGAATTTGAGCCAGCACCTCTACTTGATCTGCATTTGCTACTTGGTCAGTCATCTTAACACTTCCTTTTCCTTTAAATTAAATCCAACCCAATGTTCGATTTTTGTCAGTATAGCGCATTGAGAAAAGAAGTCAAATGATTTTTTAAACTATCATTAGGAAACGTGATAAAGTTATTGTTCGGATATTATCTTAATTTGTTCCACAAAAAAAGGACTCACCGCAAAAGATAAGTCCTTTGAAAAGTCACTTGGCAAATAAGCACGTTTTTAGTTGGTCTAATGACTATTATTTAAAGTAATTGAAGCTCTAATTAAGGAATCCCAATTTAGTGCTAATTTGGCAATGAGTGCTTCTTGTGTAGGCACGGAAAGAACATTATTTATTAGTTTGAACCCGCTACATCAGCAGTCAAATTCTTTAAGAGCTGTTCAGCCACTGCTTTAGGTGATTCTGGATTTTGACCTGTAATCAGCTGTTTATCTTGTACTACAAAACTCTTAAACGGACGTTCCTTCACAAATTCAGCGCCATGACTAGTCGCCACTTTCTCGTTTAAAAATGGCACCCGCTTCGAATTCCCACTCAGTAACTCTTCACTGGTGGTAAACCCAGTTACCTTTTTGCCGTCAATCAGGTAGTTGCCGTTGTCCAATTTTACGTTTAACAAGCCGGCAATTCCATGACAAACTGAACACAAATAGCCCCCATTTTCATAAATAGCTACCGTTAATTTCTGCAAATCCTGGTTATCCGGAAAATCAAACATAACTCCATGACCCCCGGTAAAGTAAATTGCGTCGTAGTCTTCCGGACTAATCTGGGCGGGAGTTAACGTTTGAGCTAATCCTCGAACCTGGTAGTCATGCTTTAGATAAGTTTTTAAAGTAACTTCATCAACGTATGTATCTTTCATGCTCCGTGGATCCAATGGGACATACCCACCGTTGGGACTTACATAGTCAATGTCAAACCCGGCTTGCTCCATCACAGAAACAAACTCAGCCGACTCCCCTAGCCATAGTCCAGTTAAATGGGTAGTTCCCGCAAAGTTAGCAACGTTGGTTTCTACAACTAAAATTTTCTGATTCATGATAATCCTCCTTTTTGTTCATTACTATTTTAAATCAAATTCTAGCAATTACTGCTAAAATCAACTTGGATAATTGACTTTTCTTGTTTTTCCGCTATCCTAAGAAAAAACGAAAGGGAGATCACTATGAATTCAAAAGAACGGATCAAACTGCTCTCAGATTTAGTTGCAATTCAATCTGTCAACAATCACGAAGCTGAGGTAGCGGAGTACCTTAAAATGGTCTTTCGACGTCATCAAATTCCGGCTCAAATCATCAACTACCAGCCAGGACGGGCGAATCTTGTCGTTGAAATTGGCCATGGTCACCCGATTACCGTTTTTAGTGGCCACGCCGACGTGGTTGATCCTGGCGGAGATTGGAGCACTCCTCCCTTTGTCTTGACTGAAAAGAACAGAAAGTTATACGGCCGGGGGGCGTGTGATATGAAGAGTGCCCTCGCTGCCATGGTAATTGCCATGTTGGATTTGCATGAACAAGCAGATCCATTCCCAGGAACAGTTCGCTTCTTACTGACGGTAGGCGAAGAAGTTGGAGAATACGGGGCTGAACAATTAACCAATGAAGGATACATGAAAGACGTAGATGCACTCATCATTGGCGAACCAACTGGTTATGAAATTTGTTACGCTCACAAGGGCTCTCTCGATGTACAAATTACGGCAATGGGAACAATCGCACACAGTTCGATGCCACAACTTGGTAATAATGCGCTGCAAAACTTACTTGATTTAATTGAAGTAATCAATCATCAGATTCAAACTGTCTCCGCAACAGATCCCGCTATGGGTGACTTCTTATTTAACTTCACTGTCCTAAACGGTGGCACCCAGGTTAACTCCATTCCAGGAACGGCGGGCGTTTCTCTAAATGCCCGCACCATTGATGAATTTGATAATGCAGCCGTGTTAAATATTCTGCGTACTGCCATTGCTCAATTAGAACAACAAGATTCGAAGTACAACTTTGATCTGAACGTTTTAATGGACCTCCCTCCGGTAGACGGACACGCTGAAAACCAATTGGTGCAACGAGGACAGGAAGTCGGTCAAGCAGTGACTGGTCAGACTATCACCACTTTTGGCGGAACTTACACAACCGACGCGGCCAAGTTCTTGGTCAATAAATCGCAGGACTTCCCCTTTATGATTTTTGGGCCCGGAAATCAATCTCTGCACAGTTCTAACGAATACATTGAAAAATCAATGTACTTTAACTTTGTAGACATTTATAAAAAATTAATGATCAATAACGGAATTACTCATTAAAATACGAAACCAATCTCTTTTCCAGCTTAGGAAAGGAGATTTTTTTGTGCACAAAAAAAGGATTCACCCTGCTTAAATTACTCAGGATAAATCCTTTCAAAACGATTTAATTACGAGAGGTAATTAATGAACGTTTTTACTAATCATTTAACTATTCTTTGTCGTCCTTGCGTCGCTTGAAACCAAGACCTGCAAGAATCATCAACAAACCAAGGACCGTCGTCGGTTGTGAGGCGTCACCAGTTTGTGGTAATGCTTGTTGTTTGGTTTGCTTGTTCTTGTTCTGAGCGTTCATATTAGCGGCGTTAGCAGAACTTAAATTAGCATTTGAAGCGGACGTAGACAATGAAGTTCCAGTCGTTGATGTTGAAGCAGTAGTACTCAAGGAAGCTTTGTTCGAAGCAAATTGACTTGAACGATTAGACAAAGAAGTGCTCAAGGAACTACCACTAGCATTGGCACTTGCTGAAACAGATGTGCTTAACAAGTTTTCGTTTGAAGCGATTTGGCTTCCACGGTCTGATAACGATTCCCTCGTTGCTTTAGAAGCCGTTGAAGATGAAGCACTTTCACTAGCTGACGTTGACCCTAACGTGGATAAAGAGTCAGTGGTACTCAAGGAGCTAATTTCTGATTGTAACTTCGAAATTGATTCAACTGCCGAACCAGATAACGAAGCGCTCTTAGAAGCAGATAATGATACTGAATCGCTACTAGATACGGAAGCGGTGTGCGATGCAATCCCAGATTCTAATTCTGACGATGATCTGCTTTCAGAATCGCTCACAGAAGTTGACGTAGAATCAACCAATGAAGTTGATACTGATCCATTTTCAGAAGCAACTACAGAGCTTGACTTAGAAGCCGAGTTGCTCCCAGATACGGAAGCAGAGTGGGAAGTAATCCCAGAAGTAATCGTGGATTCAGAAGCGCTTTGCGAACCGCTAGCTGATGATTGAGCGGACTTAATTGTCGAATTAAGTTCACTTAGCGAAATAGAAGCTTTTATAGAATCAATTCGTGAGTTCAATTCACTACCATACTTAGATACTGAAGCAGATCCAGATGCGTAATTAGATCCTAATGCGGAAGCATTGGCACTAGTACTCATTGATTCTGAATGCGATGCAATCCCAGAAGTAATTGTAGATTCAAATTCACTTTCGGAGTCACTAATTGACTTCTCGGCTGAATCAATTGCGGTAGATTCAGATGCACTGGCACTCATTGATTCTGAATGCGATGCAATCCCGGAGGTAATCGTGGATTCAGAAGCGCTCTCTGAATCACTAATTGAATTTTGAGCGGACTTAATTGTCGAATTAAGTTCACTTAATGAAATAGAAGCTTTTATAGAATCAATTCGTGAGTTAAGTTCACTACCGTACTTGGATAATGAAGCTGAACCTGATGCGTAATTAGATCCTAATGCGGAAGCATTGGCACTAGTACTCATTGATGCTGAGTGCGATGCAATCCCAGAAGTGATTATGGATTCGAATGCATTTTCGGAGTCACTAATTAACTTCTCGACTGAATCAATTGCGGTAGATTCGGATACACTGGCACTCATTGATGCTGAATGCGATGCAATCCCGGAGGTAATCGTGGATTCAGAAGCAATCTCTGAATCACTAATTGAATTTTGAGCGGACTTAATCGTCGAATTAAGTTCACTTTGTGAAATAGAAGCTTTTATAGAATCAATCCGTGAGTTCAGTTCACTACCGTACTTGGATACTGAAGCTGAACCTGATGCGTAATTAGATCCTAATGCGGAAGCATTGGCACTAGTACTCATTGATTCTGAATGCGATGCAATCCCAGAAGTAATTGTAGATTCAAATTCACTTTCAGAATCACTAATTAACTTCTCAACTGAATCAATTGCGGTAGATTCAGATGCACTGGCACTCATTGATTCTGAATGGGAAGCAATCCCGGAAGTAATTGTAGATTCAAATTCACTTTCGGAGTCACTAATTGACTTCTCGGCTGAATCAATTGCGGTAGATTCAGATGCACTGGCACTCATTGATTCTGAATGCGATGCAATCCCGGAGGTAATCGTGGATTCAGAAGCGCTCTCTGAATCACTAATTGAATTTTGAGCGGACTTAATTGTCGAATTAAGTTCACTTAGTGAAATAGAAGCTTTTATAGAATCAATTCGTGAGTTCAGTTCACTACCGTACTTAGATACTGAAGCTGAACCTGATGCGTAATTAGATCCTAATGCCGAATCATTGGCACTAGTACTCATTGATGCTGAGTGCGATGCAATCCCAGAAGTGATTACGGATTCGAATGCACTTTCAGAATCACTAATTAACTTCTCGACTGAATCAATTGCGGTAGATTCGGATACACTGGCACTCATTGATTCTGAATGTGATGCAATCCCGGAGGTAATCGTGGATTCAGAAGCGCTTTGCGAACCACTAATTGAATTTTGAGCGGATTTAATTGTTGAATTAAGTTCACTTTGTGAAATAGAGGCTTTTATAGAATCAATCCGTGAGTTCAGTTCACTACCGTACTTGGATACTGAAGCTGAACCTGACTGGTAGGTTGATTCTGATTCTGATGACGCTTCTGAAAGTGATGCGTCTGATTGACTCTTAGCCGATTCAGATACCATCTTCGATGTCGATTCACTGTCTGATAACGACTTCGTTGAAGTACTTTCTGAAGCTAACTTCGATGTCGATTCACTGTCTGACAACGACTTCGTTGAAGTACTTTCTGAAGCTAACTTCGATGTTGATTCACTGTCTGACAACGACTTCGTTGAAGTACTTTCTGAAGCTAACTTCGATGTCGATTCACTGTCTGACAACGACTTCGTTGAAGTACTTTCTGAAGCTAACTTCGATGTTGATTCACTGTCTGACAACGACTTCGTTGAAGTACTTTCAGATTCCATCTTCGACGTTGATTCACTATCCGATAATGACTTCGTTGAAGTACTTTCTGAAGCTAACTTCGATGTCGATTCACTGTCTGACAATGACTTCGTTGAAGTACTTTCAGATTCCATCTTAGACGTTGATTCA
The DNA here is from genome assembly GCF_024029675.1 of Fructilactobacillus carniphilus. Classification (NCBI taxonomy): domain Bacteria; kingdom Bacillati; phylum Bacillota; class Bacilli; order Lactobacillales; family Lactobacillaceae; genus Fructilactobacillus; species Fructilactobacillus carniphilus. The sequence goes on from NZ_CP097121.1 coordinate 742,695, forward strand.
CTATCCGATAACGACTTAGTCGAAGTACTTTCAGACGCTAACTTCGATGTTGATTCTGATTCACTCTTAATTGAGTTACTCTTTGAAATACTGTCAAAATTAGACTTCGAAGTTGATTGCGTAGCTGACGCCGTCGTTGAATCAATCAGACTTTGAGAAACAGACTTCGAACTGCTTACACTAGCTACTTCTGAGTTGGAATCGCTAAGACTAGCTTTTGAATTAGAAATACTTGCTGATGTAGAAACACTGTCATGTTTCGACTTACTAGTGGAGGCCGATTCAGAGAAGCTCTTAGAAGAACTTAATGAATTGGAATCAGAGTCTGATTGCCGAGTTGAAGTTGAAGTACTCCGTGAAGCAGATCCACGGTCATCAGTAGTTTCGCTTGATTCACTTGCCATTGATTTCGACTCAGAGGAAGAAATGATACTTTGAATCGAAGTACTCTTCGATGCTGAAGTTGAGTAACTTGCTTCAGTTGAAGCAGATGCTGATGCACTAGCAGATTGGTTACTGTTTCGTTCAGAGACTGACGTACTAATCGATTCAGAGGTGCTCTTTTCAGCTGATTGACTGTCAAATGCTGAAGTAGAAGCACTCTTGGATACTGAATCAGGATTGTAGCTAGGATTGTTTGATAATGAAGTTGAAGCAGATGCTGATTGACTCTTTGCAGTAGAATCACTTGCAGAAGTAGACTTAGCAGCTGAATTAGACTTAGAATTCAAACTTTCCTGAGAAGTCATACTAGTTGATTCAGATTTAGACGTACTTGCATTAGCACTCAGTGAACTGTAGTAACTTTGCAAACTATCGACAATTGAGTTCTTGTAAATCTGAGATTCTGCTTCCGAACGATCCTGAAGTTGCACGGAAGTTGACTTCGAAGTCAATTGACTCGCATCATTCATTGAATCAGCAGTTTTCTGGCTATCTGCAGCTAATTTACTGTCAATTAAAGAAATCGAAGCGGACATCGATTCAGAAACTTTTGCAGAAGCAGACATTGATGCGGGTGCATCAGCAACAGATTGTGATGCGGATTGAGAATTCAACGTAGAACGAACTAGAGATAACGAATCTACGGCACTAGCTCTATTAAAAGGATGGGTAATTCCATTCGGTAAATTAGCATCTTCAGAGCTTTGAACTGATCCACTAGTTTGAATTGAAGTAAATTTACTATTGTAAATGCTCGTAGAGAAACTGTTACTTAAACTAGATTGCTCAGCTTGAGCAGAAGTTTGTGATTGCAAACTATAAGAAGCACTTTGTGAGTATGAACCAGAGTTATATTCATCTGCGGAGTTCATAGATGAACTAACCGAATTGAGTTGTGAACTAAGTTCATTTGACAATGAAATTGAAGCACTTTGACTTGCGTTTGAGTCCAGTCCTGATTGGTTAGCTGCAACTGCTGAATCTACAACACTTTGTGCATTAAGAGACGTGTGTTCAGCACTAAAACTGGTAGCTTCAGAAGTGCTGTGGAAATTACTCAAACTCAATGAGATTGAATCTGATTGAGAAGTACTCAATGATCTTAATTGAGAGTCATTGTAAGAACCAGAAATCGAACCCCAACTATTAGACATACTGTCTGATAAAGTCGTGTTCATTGATTTTTCTAGACTAACTGAAGCTGAAGTTGATTGTGATGGAAGGTTTTCAATAACTGGAACTGCTTGAATCTTAGAGAAAGTTTCAGCGTTAGTAGATGAAATAGCAGCATTATAAACGTTAACAGCTGCATTAATTGCAGCATTCAATGCTTCAGTTGCATAGTGATCACCGAAATGTTCGATAACATAATTTTCAAAGTATTGTGCAACTTTGTTAATGAAATCCTTAGACTGAACTCCAGCTTGGATGTACATTTCATCTCCAGCTTGAAGTCCATAATCATGTGGGTTTACGTTAACTGAAATACTACTTCTAGAATTGTTAGTTACGTAAGGCTTCTGGTTAACTTTATCCCATTGACCTGTAACTGGGTTCCAAATGTAAAGAGTAGTTTCTTGGTCATTACCAAGCGTTAACCAACCTTTACTGGTATCAATTTTAATGGAACCGGAGTTACCATCGTAAATATAATGGTTTCCGTTAACAACGCCATCTACGTTAGGAGCAAGCCCTAACTCATTAAGAGTAGGAATATGCGTATGAAGTGCAGCATTAGCATCATCAATCGCCTTGTTAATACTATTAATAAAGACATTCGTATTGCTATCTTCACCAGCCGGCTTGTTAGGAATCTTCATTCCTGGTTGACCAGCATTATTGTTGGCAGCCAAGACCAGCTTGTCACTGTTAACCCTTGATTCACTGTTACTAGTTGAAGCAGCAACCGAATCATTAGTGGAAATGCTCAATGACTTGTCATTTGAAAGTGAGTTGTCTGATGCTTCTTGTACTAATGCAGATTCACTAACCTTTTGACTTTCACTAAAACTTTGTGAAGTCGAAGCGGAACTCGGTTCTTCACTCTTTTGACTTTCATAACCCAAAATGCTGTTTGTCGAATCAGTCAAGCTATCTTCTGAATTAGAAGTTGATTGAATGATTGATTCACTAGCAATAGAGTTATTAAGGTCTTTAGCAGCTGCATTAGAATCACTAGTTGAAACTTTTGCGTTAGTTACGGTATTACTATCAGCTTGTGATGTACTAGTATTTGTTGTGGACTTAGCGTTGGAATTCTCTGCTGATGCACTGCTAATACTCTTCTGTGAATCTTGGTGGTTAGAGTTTGATTCTGTACTTTGTGAACTACTAGAACTGGTTAATGAACTGTTATTAGTTGTATTCAGTGTAGTTGATTCACTGCTTGAATTACTAACAGTGGACTTACCCTGCTCGCTCTTAGAAATTGAATTACTTTCGCTTTCAGACGATGAAGTCGACTGAGAGGCTTCGGAATTCAAGTTAGAGTGAGCAGGGACCGTAGCAGATTGTTGATTAACAAGAAGTTGGTCGTCG